>NZ_QVMH01000009.1:49572-65070 GCF_010501035.1 Paludibacter sp. 221 | reverse complement strand
TGTAGCTGATAACTTGTAGCTAACTAAATCATTCCTCATTTTTGCTCGAAGAATGTGGGAACAAAAGTAAAGGGTTTGTTTTTTTACGGCAAATATTTAACGATGCCCCTTACAGATATTATTTATATATCAAAAAAATACAAGGGCGTTTATTCAAATCGGGCAGTTGCTTTTTCCACTCTTTTACCGTTTTTGTCTTGATAAATTCAGTCTCCAACGTTATATCTACCGCAATACATAAACGGGTGTTAGGCTGGCAAGTGGTTAGTATATCTTCCAGCATTTTCATGTTACGGTAGGGAGTCTCGATAAAAATTTGTGTCTGACTTTCGGAATATACCCTCGACTCTAATTTTTTCAGCGTTTTGACACGGTCGGCAGGCTGTACAGGCAGATAGCCCACAAAAGCAAAGCTCTGCCCGTTGAAGCCTGAACCCATCAGAGCCAACAAAATAGACGAAGGTCCCACAAGTGGAACTACGGTATAGCCTTTTTGCTGTGCAATAGCTACCACATCAGCACCGGGGTCGGCTACAGCAGGGCAACCTGCTTCGGACAATACCCCCACATCGTAACCCTCGGACAGAGGCTTTAAGAAACCCGCTATCTCATCCGGATTGGTATGCTTGTTCAATTCGTAAAAAGTAAGTTCGTCAATATTGATAGCAGCATCAGTCCGCTTTAAAAAACGGCGTGCCGAGCGTATATCCTCTACAATAAAATGGCGCAAAGGCTTTACTACCTCCGCATTATACGGGGGAAGAATCCTGTCGAAATCACAGTCGCCCAAAGAAGTCGGTATCAAATATAGTTTCGGCATACAGAATTGCTTTTAAAATTTATTTTTTTGACACAACTTATATTATTTAGCTCACATAGAACACATACGAAAACACAGTAGAAATTACCCCGCTAGTGCGGACTTGTAGTCCGTACCTTGCCCATTGGGGGCAAATTCTTTTTTATCACATTACAATAATATCCAACAAAACCTTTTCCCTGTTTCATCGGATTTGTAATCCGCAGTTAACAATCATGGGATTACAAATCCCGCGAGACAGAAGACTTGCTCTAACGAGCAAAGTACGGACTACAAGTCCGCACCAGCGAATGAAGGAGAGCAAAGGATAAATCCGCTAAACGGGAATAATAATTAAACATTAATAATTAATAATTAATAATTAACAATTAACCCCGCGTCTTAGCGTCTCCGTGTTTGAAAATACGTTCCTCCTATTCGATATTCGCTTTCAGACTTTCCAAATCTTCGCTCAGAATCTCCCACTCATACATTTTCTGTTCAAGTTCACGCTGTTTTTTATTGTAAGACAGAATAAAATCAGGGTCGGATGCTTTTTCGGGGCTTTCGAGCTCTTTAGCCAACACGCTCAGTTCCGTTTCCATCTGTCCGATAGAAGCCTCCGCCTGCTCTACGTCCTTCTCTGCCTTTTTTATTTTCTTATTCAGTTCCTTACGGGCTTCGTAGCTCAATTTATTCTCCGAGCTTTCTTTTGGTTTTTCATCGGCACTCTGCTTGGGCTGCGACATTTCAAGCTCTTTCAAACTTTCTATTTTCTTGTTTTGAAGAAATTCGTAAATTCCGCCCAAATGCTCCCTTATTTTCTTATTACCAAACTCGTACACTTTTGTTACCAGCCCATCCAGAAACTCACGGTCGTGCGATACGATGATAGCCGTTCCGTCGAAAGCTTTCAAGGCATCTTTCAGCACCTCTTTCGAGCGTATATCCAAGTGGTTGGTAGGCTCGTCGAGGATTAACAGATTGACAGGCTCCAACAACAAGCGTATCATTGCCAAGCGGCTCCTTTCGCCTCCCGAAAGCACTTTTACCTTTTTATCCACCGCCTCGCCACCAAACATAAATGCACCCAGAATATCGCGTATTTTGGTACGTATATCGCCCACCGCCACATAATCTATCGTCTCAAATACAGTTCGCTCTTCATCAAGCAAAGACGCCTGATTCTGTGCAAAATACCCTATTTTCACATTATGTCCTAACTTTAAAGTGCCGGAATAATCTATCTCATCCATTATACACTTTACCAGCGTACTTTTTCCTTCTCCGTTTTTCCCCACAAAGGCTACTTTCTCGCCCCTGTTTATAATCAGCCCGATATTATCCAACACCAGATGGTTGCCATAGGCCTTGGACAGGTGCTCCACTTCCAACGGGATAGAGCCGGAACGGGGGGCAGGGGGAAATTTCAGGCTTAAGCGCGAATTATCCTCTAAATCCACTTCGAGCCGTTCCACTTTCTCAAGCTGCTTTATGCGCGATTGTACCTGTACGGCTTTGGTGGCTTTGTAGCGAAAACGCTCAATAAAATCCTCAGTATCCTGAATCATTTTCTGCTGATTCTCGTAAGCACGTATCTGCTGCTCGCGACGCTCTTTGCGCAATTCGAGATAGCGGGAATAATTTACACTATAGTCGTATATTTTGCCCAACGAGATTTCGATGGTACGGTTAGTCACCGCATCGATAAAAGCCTTATCGTGCGACACCAGCAAGACTGCACTGTCCGAAGTCATCAGAAAGTTTTCGAGCCATTGTATCGATTCGATATCCAAATGGTTGGTAGGCTCATCGAGCAACAAAACCTTAGGACGCTGGAGCAGTATCTTGGCAAGCTCCACACGCATACGCCATCCTCCGCTAAATTCAGAGCATTGGCGGTTGAAGTCAGTCCGCATAAAACCCAGTCCTAACAGGGTTTTCTCTATATCAGCATGAAAGTTCCCGTTCCCGATAATCTGCAAATGCTCGTTGGCCTGTGTCAGGCGGTCTATCAATGCCTGATAGCCGTTACTTTCATAATCGGTACGCTCGGCCAGCTCCACATTCATCCTTTCTATTTCGGCTTGCAGGCCGGTAATATGTTCAAATGCTTTTTCAGCCTCTTCGAGCACGGTAGTACCTTCATTATGAATCATGTGCTGGGGCAGATAACCAATAGAAATATCTTTGGGAATAATTACGTTTCCTTTTGTAGGTTGTTGCTTTCCGGCAAAAATCCTCAATAATGTAGTTTTGCCGGCGCCATTTTTACCGACCAACGCTATTTTGTCTTTCGGATTTACCAAAAAACCAATATCATCGAATAGAGGACTTCCTCCAAACTCAACTGTAAGATGTTCAACTGAAATCATTGTATTTTTTAAGCTTCTGCTTTACCCGATTTTCTGTCGACCAAGCGCCAGAGAATATAGGTAATAACAGTCATTAAAGAGATGGAAACCGCTGCAAGCAAAATAATTGACCAATTACGCCCAATAAGCCCTAATATAATGAAGAGTATATTTTCTGTTATCAATACCAAAGAAACCTGCCGGTGTTTCAATCCTATTTTCAATAATAAATGATGGATGTGATTTTTGTCCGGAAAAAAAGGGGAAATCCCTTTTTTCATCCGTGTTATCATTACACGGACGGTATCAAACAACGGCACCATCAACACGCAAATAGCCACAGCCGGAGCTGCCGACATCTGATATTGTTCGGGCACTACGTGATATGCGTTCAACTCGCAAAACTGAATAACAAACAAATTTATCATGTAGCCCAGAAACAAAGAGCCACAATCGCCCATGAATATCTTGTTTTTTTTGCCAAATACGTTGTATATAAAAAATACCGCCAAAGCCCCCAATATGGTATAAGCACACAAAGCCAGATTGTTGTGTCCCACCAATGTGAAGTATACACCAAAAAACAGACAGTATAACATTCCCAACCCCGAAGCCAAACCATCGACCCCGTCAATCAGGTTCAACGCATTTACAATAACGATATACACAAAAAACGAAACAGCATAGCTCGCCCACAAGGGTAATTCGTAAATGCCCAGAAAACCGTGAAAACTGGTAAGCCTGACATCGGAAAGCACTATCATGAAGAATCCGGCAAGTAACTCGCCTATCAGCTTCCAATACGCCTTAATATCAATCAAATCGTCTACAAAGCCTACTATCAGGATAAAAAACACCCCGACAAAAAGAAACTGATACTGGTCGATAAACCGGAACGAGAACAACGCCACCGTCAAGAAAAACGAGATAAACACATTAATCCCTCCCACATTAGGTATAGCCCCCTCGTGCGAAGTGCGCTTATTGGGCTTTACAACAAAATCACGCTCCTTGGCAATGCGCACAACGGCAGGCATACATATTAGCCCTACAATGAAAGACATTATTGCCGAGAAATACGGATTGTTGAACAAAAACTGTGAAATTGTCGTAATCATTTTTCTATTTTCAAAAATCAGGTTTTCTTGATATCCAAAATTTCGTAAGGCGAGTTATTACTCTGAAATTCGGGAACAATCTTTTTCATTTGAGACACAACCAGATAATCCTTACACTGCGATGCAAAGTAAATCAGTTCATCAATATCTCCCGACACCTTATCGTAATCATACTCCTGCACTTTGGCAATCATTATCTTAGGGTGATGGGTGTGTATGGTCGTCTCTTTTTTATTCAACAGTTCTTCGTATAGTTTTTCGCCCGGACGCAGCCCGCTATACACTATTTTTATATCCTCCTCCAAGCGGTATCCTGCAAGGCGTATCATTTTCTTAGCCAAATCCACAATCTTCACAGGCTCTCCCATGTCAAATATAAAAATCTCGCCGCCTTTACCCATCGCTCCGGCTTCGAGCACCAGCATACAAGCTTCGGGAATAGTCATAAAATAACGTATAATCTCAGGATGCGTAACCGTTACAGGCCCTCCCGATTCTATCTGCTTCTTAAAATGAGGTATAACCGAGCCATTGGAACCTAACACATTGCCAAAGCGGGTAGTGATAAACTTGGTGCTTCCTGACTTATTGGCTACAATCTTCTTGTAAAGCGACTGTACATATACTTCGGCTATGCGCTTGGAAGCTCCCATCACGTTTGTAGGGTTCACAGCCTTATCGGTCGATACCATTACAAAACGCTCTACCTTGTATTTCACAGCCAAATCGGCCATTATCTTTGTACCCTGCACATTCACCTGAATACTCTCCACCGGATTATTTTCCATCAGGGGTACGTGCTTATAAGCAGCAGCATGATATATCACATCGGGGCGGTAAAGATTCATCAGATACTCCATCCGTTCTTTATTGCGCACATCGCCCAAAAAAACACTGAAACTCTGCTTCGGGTACTTATCTTCAAGCTGCAATCTCAAGTCGTGCATAGGAGATTCGGCCTGATCTAATAGAACTATCAGCGACGGAGCATAATTTATCACCTGACGCACTATCTCATTACCGATAGAGCCGGCCGCACCTGTTATAAGCACTACCTTCGACCTCAATTGTTTTGCAATATTCTCGGTCGAGATTTCAATCTGCGGCCTCTCCAGCAAATCTTCAATCTGTATCGACTTCAGTTGCTTCGAAAAAGGCATATCGCTCTGCCAAACATTCATCGGAGGCGAAGTAAGAATAGGCAGGTTATAATTAAAAAACAAATCCAAGTCTTTATTCGGATTTATACTTTCCATTTTCAACGGCGACACTATCACTGCCTTAGCTTTTTTGGAAATAACATCCCTCATTGTTTCTTCATCCAAAAGATACACCTTAGCCCCCATAATCAGCCGTTCGGTCGCATTTCTGTTGTCCTCGATAAAGCCCACCAGTTTATATTTTGAGCTTGGGTCGGTACGCAGCATCTTGGCAATACCCACCGCCGCCGATTGCGTCCCATAAATCATGACAGGGGTAATATGCCCCGAACTATGAGAAAAAGCATCGTACACAATCTTTACAGTCAAGCGAAGTAAGAATAACAGCAAAAACGCTACAACCCCATAAATAAGCAACCCTACGTAAGAAAATAGATATACCTGATAAAACAATGATGCAAACAGATTGACAACAGCAAGGAGCACAACATCTGCAGCTACAGCCAAAAGCAATTTTGCCGCATCAACATAACTCGAATACCTGAGTACACCCGAATAGGTATGAAATATCCAGAAAAAAATAATCTGGGATATTATAATAATGAAAAAACACCAGTTAATCGAAAGAAACGTTTCATTAAAAACGTTTCCACGCAACCTCGATGTCACAAAATAAGAAATAACACATGCCACAATGGATATTATCACATCGGCACACAGAACTACCCACCGCGGAAGGTAACTCAACGATACAACATGAGAAAACATGTCGGAGTTTCTCAAAGACAAAAGCCTTTCTTTCAGGTTTTGACTCATAAATAAATGATTGGGTCTTTATAAACAGTTTGCAAATATACGTTTAAAATACAAAAGAAAAAACACGATTTAGCGGCAGAATTAAACGCTAAAGCAATATAGCACCAAAGCAAAATTGCAAGTTACGATTATATACAACTTATTCAGAACAAATTAAGAAAGCATTTTACAAAGTATGCTGACTTGAAAAGTCGGCATACGTTATAAAACACCTCCTTTTTTCGATATACAAACAATCAGATGAGCCTATCATATCCGCCCAAACCAAACACCACCCGAACAGCGCATCGCACAGCACCCGCACAGCCAAACACCGAATCAACACATTAAGGAACAGACGATTACAGACACAAAACACTACACACCAAAACCTGTCATCGAACACCAATCGAGCAGGGGGCCGAACACCATAGAGCACAGCTTAAGCACACCCAACAACGCACACATAACACTGACAAACAACAGATTACACAACATCAACAAACACCGGAAAGCACAGCCATCGAACAGCGGTCGAACACCCATCGATACAAAGAAGAAGAAAGAAAAGAATAAAGAAGAATAAATATTTCTCTCTCTCTCTTAAGAGGTTGTTTAAATTTTACTCGCAAGATAAATTTTGGTAATTTTTTAGGGAANGGGAAATTTTGACTTCATTTTACGATTTTAGCAGGCTAAATGAATAAAATAAGAGGTGAAATTTTACAAAAAAGGACATAATTTATTGCGAAAAAGATATATTCAAAACTATAATAGCTTCTTTGTGGAAAATTTAAACAACCTCTTAATATATACAGCAAATTATTTTTTTAAAACAAATAACAAACAAGCAGCTTGCAGCCTCCTAATAGCACTAAACCCAAACATGTAATACATACACAACGAGACTATTGTCAAAAAATACCCTTTTTCTAACAATAACTACACATACACTTTTTAATACAAAGCTAATTTTGTATCAATCGAAAAAAAATCTGAAAATAAATTATTCATAACATTAAAAATTTAATCACATGAAAAGAAATTTTACCTACTTACTAACATTAGCGTTCATTGGGCTGTTTTTTGCCGGAACTGCGAAAGCTGTAGATTTTAGAAAAATTGAATCCGAATTGCTTTTTTATACCACAACAGCAAATATAGCTGAAGCCAGTGCATGGGTAGAAAACAAAGGAGTAGTGGCAAAAACAGGACAAGACGTTTCCGACTTGAATCCTGCTACAGACAAAGCGTACGGCTCAACTACAAAATTAGACATGGTTGCTGTAAAAAAAGTCAGCGACAGAAGTGCATGGTTTTACATTACAGGAGTCGAAACTGTGAATGCCTACTATAAAATGGGAAGTACAACCAGCCGTACCCTTTCGATGGAGTTTTACGACGAAAAAGGAGCTGATATTTTAAAATCAGCTACAACTCCTGATTTGACAGCTGCGAATAAAGGAGCTTTACTAACTGCAAGCGGACTGGATGCATCAAAAAAATACATTCTGAAAATATCTGCTACTAATGACGTTATGCTATATGCGGTGAAATTTTTACCACCCACAGCAAGTCCCGATCCTTCGATAGCATCATTCACTGTAGCCGGAGTAGAAGCTACTATCGACAATGAAGCTGAAACTATTACCGCCGAAGTACCTAACGGCACAGGATTAGCAAGCCTCGCCCCTGTAATTGTTTTAGGAGGAAGTGCAACATCATGCAACCCTGCTTCGGGCGCAGCTCAGGATTTCACAAGCTCAGTTGCTACCCCTGTTCAGTACACAGTTTCGGATGGTACAAACACTAAAACATACTCAGTTACCATTACCGAGGAAGTGTCGTTAAGTTCGGACGCAAGTTTGGAAGAATTACTGCTCGACGGTGCATTGATAGATGGATTCGACGCTACACAATTAAACTACGATGTAGTAGTTGAATACGGCGCAGCAATACCAACAGTAAGCGCAACCAAAAACCATGCTGCTGCTACAATCGAAGGTATCACACAAGTTACCGAGCTTCCGGGAAAAGCAACTGTAACCGTAAAAGCTCAAAACGGAGATATTCAGGTGTATGAAATAAACATGACAAGAGCTGAAGCTCCAAAAGAAGTTACTCAAATCGTATTTTCAAACTCATTCGATGCATTCATTGTTGAAGAGGCAGTAACCGCATATTATCTGGAAGGAACAACTGCACCTGCTTTGGAATCGTACAAAGCCTCGGAAGGAGCAAAAGTAGCTATCGATGGCGATAAAGTTATCGTTACCGGAGCCGACAACAGCACAAGAGAATTAACCTTAACACTCGAAGCTGTAAGCCCATACACTTCAACCGGAGCTGTAACATTCGACGGAACTGAAACATGGATTAAATCGGGATATGGTTTCGATGCCGAAAAGAAATGGAGATTTGCTAAAGCAGTAGAAGAAGCGTCAAACAAACGTATATCCGAAGGTAAAACCAGAATTTACTTCTTCGTAGGAGCATGCGAGCAACTTAGCTTTACTTCATCACTACAATCACGTGCTATAAAAGTATTCGTAAACGGTACTGAGCTTAGCACTCCAACCGAAACAGGTGCTGCAAATGCCAAATTCAATGTACTGGTACAAAAAGACACCCCAAGTATAGTAGCTATCGTATCGAACCAAGACAAAGGTGATGGCGGCGTAAGCGCAGTAGAAATTACTGCAAGACCGGGCGGTGGAACAGGACTTTCGGCTAACGAAACTGAAAGCATCCAATACATCAATGGAATTATCTACAATCCCGAAAACATCGCGTTGAAAGTTTACACCGCTCAAGGTAAATTAGTAGCCGAAGGAAATAACGACATAGACATGAATGGCTTCGGCGCAGGAATGTACATCGTAAACAGTGGCAAAAACTCTCTGAAAATAATAAAATAAGAAGTTCTGAAAATCAGAAAAATCCCTATCGGCGAGATAAGGATTTTTCAAATGTAAAGTTTGTAGAAAAAAATCCGGTACTAAAACAATAGTATCGGATTTTTTTATTCGCATTGACGGGGGTAGTAATATGCCTCAGCTCGGTGTAGTGCTGCACGGATGCTGGCGCAAGTTTAGCGAAGCGTAACTTGTGCCGAAAACAAATGCAGTTTTAAACTGTAAATAATAAGTAGCCACAAGTCACAGACTTGCACCAAATATAGGGTAAGAATTAAAGAGCCACATTGCTACCGCGCGAATCTTTCGCGTGGTAAGAAAGCCCCCCACTGGCGCAAGTTTAGCGAAGCATAACTTGTGCCGAAAATAAATGCAGTTTTAAACCGTAAATAATAAGTAGGCACAAGTCACAGACTTGCGCCAAATATGGAGTAAGAATTAAAGAACCACACGATTATAATCGTGCGACAGCGAGGGGCGTTCCTAACGAAACTTTTATATTATTTCCCCTCCACTGGCGCAAGTTTAGCGAAGCGTAACTTGTGCCGGAAATAAATGCAGTTTAAAACTGTAAATAATAAGTAGCCACAAGTCACAGACTTGCGCCAAATATGGGGTAAGAATTAAAGAGCCACATTGCTACCGCGCGAATCTTTCGCGTGGTTAGAAAGTCCTCCACTGGCGCAAGTTTAGCGAAGCGCAACTTGTGCCGAAAATAAATGCAGTTTAAAACCGTAAATAATAAGTAGGCACAAGTCACAGACTTGCGCCAAATATGGAGTAAGAATTAAAGAACCACACGATTATAATCGTGCGGCAGCGAGGGGCGTTCCTAACGAAACTTTTATATTATTTACAACGCCTAACAAAAAAAGAATTATCAATAAAAAAAGAGAAACAGGAACAAGCCTTTACGCCGTTCCCATTTCCGAATTCAAGTAAACCTATATGCGCTTTTAATGCATTTATTTATCGATATTTGCCCCCCCCGACCCCATTATTACTATTTCATTAGCAGCTTCCTCCTCGGGAAGTTTATAAGAAAACGGCAAAGTATATTTCACATCCACTTTTTGCCCGCGTTGCTCGCCGGGAGTCCAGTCAGGCATATTCTCTACAACTCTGACAGCTTCCTTGTCCAATGATGAAGAAACTCCTCTTATTACAGTTATATCCTTTATCTTACCGCTCTTTTCAACTACAAACTGAACTATAACACGCCCTTGCTCTCCATTCTTTTGAGCTTCGGCAGGATATTTCAAATTTTTATTCAAATATTCAAACATAGCTTGCTGTCCCCCGGGGAATTCAGGCATTTTATCCACAATCGAAAAAATTTCCTTTTCAGCAATGTTTTGAGCAGCAACAGCCTTTCCAGATTTCTTACTATCCGTACCTAAACTGAAATTTATAGGTATTGTGTATTGAGTACGGACTTTTTTCCCGCGTTGTTCGCCCGGTGTCCATTTCGGCATGTTTTCTATCACACGTACAGCTTCGTTATCCAAAAGCGGGTTCACACTGCGCATCACTTTCACGTCTGAAACTGTACCATCCGCGTTTACTACAAACTGGCAAATAACACGTCCTTGTATTTCCTTTTGTTGAGCTTCGGCAGGATATTTCAAACTCTCTGATATGTACTTGAACAGCGCTTCCTGACCTCCGGGAAATGAGGGCATTTTTTCTACAACCATAAATACCTGTTCTTCAGGCTCATCCTGAAGTGCAGTCACAGTTTCAGTTTCTACACTTTGTGCTTCGTCCATATTATGAACAGAAGAAAGCAGAGTTTCGGCGTTGCTGGAGAAAATCAGCAACAAAACCAACGGAAGGATTAGTGAATACTTGATTAATCCCGATTTTTTTGTTTTTTGTAAGTTCATCATGATAATTCTTTTTTTAAGGGGTAATACATTAAATTTATTTACAATATGAGTATCAGGCGAGTGCAACGCTATTTTCAACAAGTTATACTGATAACCTTTTGTATCGTATCCCGATTTCACCACATGATTATCTGCCAAAAACTCAAGATTCTGACGCATCTCGCGCTTCAGAAGCCACGCTGCAGGATTCATCCAGCAAAACATAGTCAGGAATTCGCCCAACATCACATCAAGGCTATGATATTGTTTCACATGCGTATTTTCGTGAACCAAAACCTCCTTCAATTCCTCCTCGTCGGTATATAAAGCGGGGTTGATATAAATGGAACGAAAAAACGAAAAAGGTGCTGTATCCTCTTTCAAAATCCTGACCGGAATACCATACAATTCAGAAGGCTTACTTTTTCGTCTCCATCGCAAAACAGATATGAGCTGCACGACGAAACGTACGAAAAAAAATGCAATCACCGCCACATACAAAGCCCGGATAAGCCCCGTAAATGAAAGAGACGAGCCGCTGCTAACCTGTGGGGTAATAACCACCTCCTGCAACTGCGCCCATTCCAATACAAAAGCCTGAACCGACTCCCTGCCCTCGAACCATGCAGCCAACGAAATAAAAGGATAAAGCACCGAAATAAAGATGGAAGAGAGCAGATATATACGACGGCTCGTCCAGAATGTGTCTTTATAAAAAACAAGCCTGAAAAGCAAGTAAAACAAAGCAAGCGCAATATTTACCTTCAAAAAATAAATAAAAAAAACACTCATTGTTTCTCGATTAATTTTATTATTTCCTGCAATTCCTCCGTTGATATTTTTTGCTTCTGCACAAAGAAACTCACCATTTCTTTATACGAATTTTCAAAATAATTCCGCACCACGTTCGACATGAATTTCGATTTATAATCATTCTCATCCACTATAGGAGAGTATTCATACGTATTGCCGTAACGCTTCGACGTAACATAACCCTTCTTTTCCAGATTCTTTACTACAGATGCCACAGTAGTATAGGGCGGAGGCGGTTCCTCCATCTTTTGTAAGAAATCTTTAATAAACCCCTTGCCCTGCTCCCAAATAATAAGCATCAATTCTTCTTCCTGATAGGTCAATTTTTCCATACCCAAATAATATATTATTACTTTACGATAAATTCATAACACTACGAACACTTCGCAAATCTACGAAGTTTTCGTAACACTACAAGTAAAAAGATTAAATTTAAATATTTTTAATATATTACGATTTCTAAAACCTTTTCAAATAAAAATTCTAACTTTGCGCTTGATAATAGTCTGCTAAACTTTCAGAGGTCATATTCCACCTTTTCATAAACACATGATTATCAAAGGGTTTGAAAATTCCTCCTTTTTTTGCAATTATTTGATTATCAGCAATATACAGGGAAGCCCCAACAGGCTATCGACTTGAAAATATGTAGACCTTTTATAACAAATTATTTCAAAAGACCGGGCGTAAATAATGAAAAACAGCAAAAACCACTTTTCACATATCCTTATAGTTATTCTGCTTTTTTGCTGTCCGGCTACTATTGTCGCTACCGAGTATTTTTTTCATGTACACTTCACCGATAAAAACAACACCCCTTTTTCCCTATCCAACCCATCCGAGTTTTTATCGGCACGGGCACTCGAACGCCGTATGTATTTTCAGATAAGCCTTGACGAAACAGACTTACCCGTAAACCCCGAATATTTAAAACAAATCAAAGAACAGGGCTTTCAAATTCACAATACGTCCAAATGGCTTAACGGAGCAACTATAACCTGCAACGATTCAGCCAGAATCACCCAGATAGAACAACTTCCCTTCATACAAGCAACCAAGTACACCGGAAAAATAATCGAGGACAAATCCCAAACTATTTCGATTCTGAGCAAAAGCAGCTTAAGCGATAGCGAAGAAGGAAATAACTACGGATATGCAAGCACCCAAATAGAACAGGTAAATGGAACATACCTGCACAAGCTTGGGTACAAGGGCAAGAACATACATATAGGAGTAATTGATGCCGGATTTTCAAACG
This sequence comes from Paludibacter sp. 221, assembly GCF_010501035.1. Classification (GTDB taxonomy): domain Bacteria; phylum Bacteroidota; class Bacteroidia; order Bacteroidales; family Paludibacteraceae; genus QVMH01. The sequence continues at coordinate 51,990 of NZ_QVMH01000009.1, read as the reverse complement.
TTGACATAATTTCGGCATTTAACCTTACCCGCCTTCAAAACCGATTGCTGGGTACGCGCGATTTCGTTAACCCGCAATCAAACATATACAAAGAAAATGCTCACGGAGCTAACGTATTCTCTATCATAGCCGGAAATATCGAAGGCGAATACATAGGAACAGCCCCCGAAGCATCCTACTGGCTGGTAAGAACCGAGAACGACAAGTCGGAATATCCGATGGAAATGGACTTCTGGGTTTCGGCGGTAGAATACTTAGACAGTCTTGGGATAGATGTGATAAACTCATCATTGGGCTATACCACATTCGACAATCCCGCCCTGAACCTCACACACGACGACCTGAACGGGAAAACCGTAAGGATGAGCCGTGCGGCAGAAATAGCCTCGAAGAAAGGGATAGTGGTAGTAAACTCAGCAGGCAACGATGGCAACAAGGCATGGAAAAAGATAGGAGCACCTGCCGATGCCAACGGAATTATAACCGTAGGTGCAGTAACAAGCGAGGGAGTAGCCAGTACATTCTCCTCATTCGGCCCAACGAGCGACGGGCGCATCAAGCCCGAAGTATCAGCTATGGGAACTACCACCGCCTACGTCAACAGCAAAGGGGTTACTACCGGAAACGGCACCTCTTATTCGGCTCCGGTATTTACAGGGATAATGGCGTGCTTCTTACAGCTGGCAAAAGAAAACTTATCCTACATCAGCTTACCTGATTTATCCGAAATTGTTTTCAAAAGTGCTGACCAATACGATACACCTACCGACCAACTGGGGTACGGCATACCAAACTTTGAAAAGGCGGTAAGTATCTTAGCTGAAAACTTTGGCGAAACGCCTACGTATTCCGACAACATATATGTATATACTGACAACCTGTCTAAAACCCTGAGAATAAAGTTTGACGACCATAGTTTCACCAACGCACAAATGATATTACACTCCTTAGAAGGAAGAATAATACTGAACAAAACCCTGTATAATCCCGAAGAGATAATTTCGACCGGCAACTTGCCTGTCGGCATATATGCCGTACACATCATACTATCAAACGGAAAAACAAGAACTATAAAAGTAATCATCAAATAACTGAATACTCATTAATACAATAAAATGAACTACATCGAAATATCTATATCCATCACTCCTTTCGAGGAGTATATTGCCGACGTTATAGCAGCAGAATTGGGCGAAATAGGCTTCGACAGTTTCGTACCCAACGAGCGAGGACTGGTTGCATACGTTCAGGAAGAGAAGTTTGATAAAAGACTATTTGAGGAAACAATAAAGAATATCCCTTTCGGAAACAACATCGAATACTCCATAAAAAGCATCCCACAAAAAAACTGGAACGAAGAATGGGAAAAAAACTTTTTCCAACCCATAGTTATAGGTAACGAGTGCGTTATACACAGCTCGTTTCATAAAGACATTCCGCAGGCAAAATACGACATTGTTATCGACCCCAAAATGTCGTTCGGCACAGGGCACCACGAAACCACAAGCCTGATGATTGAGGAAATACTGAAAATGGACTTACACGATAAAAAAGTACTTGACATGGGTTGCGGTACTTCCGTGCTCGCCATATTAGCCTCGATGCGTGGAGCGAAAGACATTACGGCTATCGACATCGACCCTTGGTGTACCGAAAACTCGCAGGAAAACATCGAACTAAATAATGCTACAGGAATAAAAATCATGTTAGGGGGTGCGGAGCTGCTTCAAGGCATGAGTTTTGACATCATCATTGCCAATATCAACCGCAACATACTGCTGGCAGACATGAGCCAATATGCCAAATACCTCACCAACAACGGCGAACTATATATGAGCGGATTTTACAAGGAAGACATTCCCGTGATTGAAGCTGAAGCAAACAAGAACGGCTTGAAACTGGAATACTTCCGCGAAAAAAACAACTGGGTAGTGGTGAAAACCATAAAAAGATAAAACAGACACCCCTCTCTGTTCAGCGTAGCGGGACGCTACGCTGCTATTAAAAGCATAAAAAGGGCTATTCAGTAAATAGTTTCAAAATAGCATGAGCAGATAACAGGCTCATGTTATTTTTTTTTAATATAATATGATTTTCTCTCAGCCAATAACACCTCAAAAAAATGCTTTTGCAAACGTTAAAATGTTTGTAAGTAGCATTATTATGTTAGAGAGACTTTAACTAAAGCCCCTCCAACCTCCCCCAAGGGGAGGCTTCCGATAGCAACTTTCCTACTATTCCTTTTATTTTATCCGCTATCTTTGATTTTTCCTCAAGGGGAGGATTTGAGGTTACTTTTGTTTGTATTATTCCTTTATTATATTTTTCCCTGTTTATTTTTAAGCCCTTTCTTTATCAGATTTCCACAAGGCCTCCCTTGTGGGGAGGTTTGGAGGGGCATCACTATAGGGCGAAAGA
>NZ_QVMH01000009.1:0-49532 GCF_010501035.1 Paludibacter sp. 221 | reverse complement strand
CAATTTCGGTTTATGCCGAGTCGCGAGAAGCATCTATGTCTCATGAATGTTGGTTGTGTGTTTCACAGAGCCACACAGAATTGTTCACGGAGTTTCGCAGAGAGTTTTTCTTCAAAAATTGTCATTTCCAACAGTGTATATAGTGTTGTAAACAGGCAAAAATTTAATAAAAAAAGCCCTAATAACCATGTTCTGTACATTGATTATCAGAGCTTTATTTGTAATGTCGGGGTAGCGGGATTCGAACCCACGACCCCCTGCTCCCAAAGCAAACGTTGCTAGAATTAAGAGTCTGATAATCAAATCAAAATGATTACTTGATTTTTTTTTGCAATATATTTGCAATATTATTAATGGTTTTATTTTGTTCTTCTAATTGTATTGACATTTTGTTTATTTGCTCTTGTTGTTTGAATAGTAAAATTTTTAAATCCGTTCCTCCTTGTTTTACGTCTTTAGCTTCTCCAAAAAGATAAGCTACTGTAACATTGAAATACTTGGCTGTTTTAACTATTTTATCAGACGGCATGAATGTTTTACCACTTAAATAGCCTTCAAGTGTAGTGCGATGAATCCCAAGATATTTAGCAAATGCCGTTTTATTTACCTTGCGCTCATGAAGAAGATTGGTGAGTATTTGAGCAAGCATGTTTATTGTTTATAGCATATTTTGCACTTGGTTCTCCCCCACTTTTCTGCTTCTTTCATTGTTACTGTTTTCTTTTCGCCCTTGCAAGCATTTAACCCCCGGCACTTATTTGTTTTATGGTATTTGGTAGCTGAATTACCGGTACAGATAGTTACTTTAGTTTCTTGTGTGCTACTTTTTATTTTGTTCTCTGTTCCATTGAGTGAGAATGAAGCTAAGAATAAGGTGAACGATATGAGTAATAGTTGCTTTTTCATTCTGAATTCTTAAATAATAACAATAGTAATGTATTCACATAAATACTTAATTTTCGAAAAAAGTAGATTGATTAATACGAGAGGTTGAAGCATTTCCACCTGTCACGGTATAAAGAGTTACCGTAGCAACAGTGTAACCATTATAACTGTCTTCGAAGTACTGGGGTTTATCAAACTCTGAGAAACTTACATTTGATTCGAAATATCCTTTTCCTCCACAGGGATTTTCGAGTTCTGGATTCCAGTCGTTCCCATAAAAAACTCGAATTTTGTATCTGCCTTGCGCAATGTCGGTCATGGTGAAATTTGTATTTCTTTGTACGTATTCATTTCTTATTGTTCTATCGAGAGCAATGCTATACAGACAAATGACGGCATCCGAACTTGCTCCGTTTTTTATGGTTAATGTGGCATTTCCGTTGTAAATTCCTTTACCAAAACAAGAGTCGAAAGGCGACGATCCATTTTGAAGTTGATAGCCGGCATACTTGCTTTTGTGTGTTTGATGGGAGCTATATTGACGTGTAGTCTCATGTGTTTTTGCTACACGAGGATTTCGTGGTGTGTTATCAGTGTTATCGATTGTCAAATAAAGCAAAAAAGCATAACAAAATGCAATTATTACGATAGTTATAACTAAGAGTATTTTTCTATTTCTGCTCATCTTTCGTTTGAAAATATATGGAGTTTTTATGCTGTTGGTTTGTTTTTAGACCAGCCTCTTTTATGTAATGCAACTACAAGTTCGCAAGCTGATATATCAGATTCTTTTTTTATTCCGGCATCTTTGACTATGATTGATTTGTCAATTGCAGATAAAATTCGTCCCAAAAACCATCCCAAAAGTAGACCTACTATTGAATAAAGAAGCCAATCGTTTTCCAAACCACTGATAAGTCCTAAAATAATTCCCAATGCGGCAAAAGAAATAAGTGGTAAGAATAAGAATAAATTCGAGCTGATTTTATGTGTTTTATGGCATGCTCCACATCTTGGTATTTCGATATCTACAGTGCTGAACCAAACTTTTCGCTGTGGAAAGTGAGTTCGCTTAGTTTCTTTGTAGAGTGTTGTTTTATATGAAAATTCTTTGTTTGCCAAATTGCGATCACAATAATAGCATTTTTCTATTTTTACTTCTGTTTTTTGTTGTGGTTGTATTCTTTGATAAAATTGTGTGTAATACTTTATATCGTAATCCCTTCTTTTATCTCTATCGCTAAGAATGGTATTTGCTTCTATTATTAATTGCATTTGAGAAGTGGTGTCGCTATTGCTATTTGCATCCGGATGCCATTTCTTGGCCATAGTTCTGTATGCCATCGCTACTTCTTCTTGCGTGGCTCGTGGAGAGATGCCCAATATTGAGTAATAATTTTTAAGATACATGTTTTTTCAGGAATTGGCAGGGATGAAAAAATTATTTCTTTTCGATTTCGTTTCTGTATTCGCTACTAACAAAGAATAACATCATGTGTATCATGAAATTTGAGATAAATACAATTACTGATGGTGCAAATAGCCGAATATACCATTTGTCGATTATTCCAAAATATTTAAAAATATAGATTCCGAATACGACCATGGAGACAGTAAATACTCCGAAAATAATCTTGTGTACTAATTTACCTTTATTGAAATAAGGAAAGGCTAATAAGCCTGCAAGTAGACATCCAATTGTGAGCATCGTTTTTTTTTATTTTATGGTTTTTTCTTGAGAAATTTCTATGATTTTTTCTTCTTCAAATCCATTTGAGAAATACTTAAAAGATAGCACTGCGTGAACAGGTGGCAGTGAGGGATTTAGAATGGTTTGCTTGTATCTTACATTCACCTTGCCATCATTTTGTCCCGATAGAGGAGTGGCTTGTAATCCTTCAACGGGAATAATAATTTCACCCCTTCCAGTTTCTAAGTAATTAAAAATTTCGACTGTCCATTTCGTGTTTGATTTTACATTAAGCTGAAAAGAACCAGCTTCAGCACCAAGACGAATGAAATAACATTCGGTACAGCCACGACTTTCTTCGTCACAAGACATAAGTGTGCCTCCTACGAGTTCTACGTCCAACTTAGTTTCTACATCTAATTGTGTGCCATCGAGGGGTTCGTTATCACAGGAAGTAAGCAGTAGGATTGAGGCTAAAAGTAATAGTGTTTTTTTCATATATGATTTTGTTTCAATGTTGTTAATTTTAAGATAAATTTTGTATATTTGCTTTCACATATAAGCTGTTGGTTTTGTAAAAAATACGAATTAATTAAGCCTCTCCTTACCTATGATTAACAGAAATGTACATTCTAGGATTATACTATTTGCGTAATCTATCCTTATAAGTTGCCCCTTTTTTAGCGTTTTCGATAAAATCATTTTCTTTAACAGCCGAAAGTCTATCAATTGTTTTTTGTTTATTCTCAAGCTCCCTATTTAGTATTTCTTTATCCTGTTGTAAAATTTTTTTGTCTTGTTTTAAATCTAACTTGTCCTGTTCCAAGGATTTTATTTCTTTTCTGAGCTCATTTATTAGTTCATCTTGATTGTTTCCATCTATCTTATTGTATTCCGGAACCGGCGAGGCTACTATTGAGGTGGTGTTGAAAGAATCGTATTTTTCAAATAAAATTACTGTGTGGCGTTGTACCCCACCGGATTGCAATCCGGCTTCGGATATGGATGTGTTAATAGCATTCCAGCCATTATTATTCATTTCTGTTATTTTATTATTCACTTCCCATTCGTCGGTAGAGTTAATAATAATAGTTTTTTGCTCTTTCTTTGTTTTATACGGCTTAGCTTTCTGCTGTGTATTCAACATCTCTCCCCTGCCTGTTAAAAGCCAATCAGCATTAATGTTTAATGTCGAATTATCTACAATTCTATTTAGTATTTCGTATCTTGGCTTTGCTTGTTTTTTACCAACAATATCTCTTAAAGCTGGTTGATTCACCCCTGTAATGCGTGCTAATTCAGAAATATTGTTATCGCAAAGTTTCTCTGATATAATACTAATTCTTTGATTAATAGTTGTTTCCATCCCGAGTTATTTTTAAACATTCTAAATTGTAGATTATTCTACAATTATTACGGAGAATTATTTTTATTGTAGAAATATCTACATATATTTGCAATGCAATCAACGTGTAACTAAAACGCAACCAAATGAGATAAGATACAAATATAATAAAATAGTAGATATGGATAAAAAAGAGAGGCTAAAACCAGTAAAAAAAATAGATGTGAAGGCAACCTTGTTACAGATGCAGCCGGGGGATTTTTTGGATTTCAAATACAGGGATGTTGTTTTAGGTACTTTAAAATCGGCAGTATCGAGATTGAACAAAAATCCAAAAACAGGAAAAATGTTTACTTGTTCGGAAAAAGAGATAGAAGACGGTGTAAGAGTGTATTGTACAAAAATAAGAAACATATGACAACTACGATGCCGGAAATAAAAGATAATGACCGATATCCTATTGGAGAAACAGCCAAGATTTTGGGTATTTGCCGTGATACGCTTCGGAAACATACGGAGGAAGGATATATAAAATGTATCTATAACCGTGTAAATAAGCGGAGGCTTTATACCGGAGCAGAGATAAAACGATACTGGAACTCATATTCATAACCAAGTACAGGCTCTAATAAAATAAACATTGATTATCAGAGCAAATAAAAACCACATTTTTTTTCTTCAGGCGTGAAGAGTAGAGCCTGTACTTGAATGAAAATAAGAACAATATAAAAAACATTATTATGAACCAAGTTATTTTTAATGACGCACAGCGTATAGTATCGGTTAACGGTACGACTACCCGGCTCACCGAAAAAGAGTTTCTACTGTTACAACTGCTTTACAGCAATAAAGGAGAAATTGTAGAACGTGACACCTCACTTTCCTCTATTTGGAAGAATGTAGACGAATTTACCCGCCGTAGCATGGATGTTTATATCTGCAAACTGCGGAAAAAGTTCAAGAGTTTCTTCGAAATTGAAAGCATCCATTCACAAGGACATAAATTAATAGAAATATAATTATGAATGAAAAAACATTTACCATCAATCCGCAAGAAGCCCGCCAAATATACGCCGGAGCTTCTGACAAAGTAAAATCCCTTTTAGAAAAAAAAGCAGGGAAAGACTTCTTTTCTTCAAAAGTAACCGACCGTATAAAAACATATGAGGATGCTTGTGTCGAGTTGGGCGAAAAACCTATAAACGAGGACGAATTACTCCAAGCTGGCTTTACAAAAGACGAAATCACTTATCGTAAACTTAAAACCATTACCAAGGCCCTTAATGAAGGACGGGAGTTTGATATTTACGATTCCGATGTGCGCCGTTGGTATCCATGGTTTGAATGTAACGATTCTCCTTCGGGCTTCGCGTTCTACGATTCGAATTGCGGTCGCTCGACTGCGGATGCGGGTAGCGGTTCGCGCCTTTGCTACAAATCTGAAGAATTAGCAAACTATTCAGGCAAACAGTTCCTTGACCTTTGGAGAGAATTTATTCAATAACCTTAAAAATACAATCAATATGAAAATAGACGAACAATTAAGCATTCCAAAAGCAGAAATCATAAAGAAATGGCGTAATGCTGATAACGACGGGAAAAAGCTACTCGAAGCAATTTACGGACAAGAAATTTTTGAAAGTGAAGATGTTACATTAAAGATAAAAACGGTAGAAGATGCCTTCAAACTTACTGGACGGCCTAAAATAGACTTCTCCAACCTTCCTAAAGATATGAGAGAAAAGTTTGAAGCCGAATATGAAATGAATGTCATTTCAGAGGCAATAAACGAAGGTTGGATTCCTGATTGGGACAATGATAATCAACCCAAATGGCGTCCATGGTTTATCATGTCTCCTTCGGGCTTCGCGTTCGACGTTTCGTTTTGCGCTTACTCGGCTGCGTATGCGGGTAGCGGTTCGCGCCTTCATTTTGAAACGCGAGAGAAAGCAATCTACGTTGCAAAGCAATTTCTTGACATCTGGAAGAAAATACAGTTAGGATAAATTAACAACTATAAATAATAGCAAGAATGAAAACATTAAAAGAACAACTGGAAGATAGATTAAAAACAGTAGAAGATGCCTATAACGAAACCGGACGTCCTAAAATAGATTTTTCTGTTTATCCGGAAGACATGCGAAAACATGAAGAAGCAGACTATACTGCAAAAATCATAGTAGAAGCAGCCCGGAAAATAGAAAAAGAAAATAATCCGGAAGAAATAGACTGGGGCAACTTTAGTCAACCCAAATGGTATCCTTGGTTTATCATGTCTCCTTCGGGCTTCGCGTTCTACGGTTCGCTTTACGATCGCTCGATTGCGTGTGCGGGTAGCGGTTCGCGCCTTCGCGTTCTGAATGAGGAAACCTCCGATTACATAGGAAAAACGTTCTTGGATGTTTGGAAAGACGTTCAATTAGGATAAAAACAAAAGGTTGTTTGTCTTTGTGGCTGTCTCCTTCAGGCTTCACGTTCAACGATTCGAATTACGATAACTCGAATGCGAATGCAGGTAGCAGTTCGCACCTATGCAGAAATGATTTTCTAAAAAGACAAAGACCTTGCCCCTTGGCAAAAAACAACAATTCAAAAGGTGTTAGTAGGATAACCCGAACGCTCCGATAAGAAAAGCAAAGGCTATGAAACGGATAAATAACTTATTCGAAAAAGTATGTGAATTTGATAATCTCTATCTGGCTTACCAAAAAGCCAGACAGGGAAAGTCAAATCGGTATGGAGTAAAGCTCTTTGAGAAGAATCTGGACGAAAATCTAAATCAGATACAACACGAACTTCTTTCCGGTACATACAAAACATCCGAATACGACATTTTCATCATTCACGACCCAAAAGAACGGACCATTTACCGTCTCCCGTTTAGAGACAGAGTAGTGCACCACGCAATAATGAATGTGATGGAAAGTATATGGAATACCATTTTCATATCCAACACATATTCCTGTATCAAGGGACGTGGAATACACGGAGCCTTAAAACACATCCGGCGTGATATGAAAAATGTAGAAGAAACCCGGTATTGCCTCAAACTTGATATAAAGAAGTTCTATCCAAGTATCGACCACGAAGTAATGAAAATCATTATTCGGAAGAAGATAAAGGATTCACGCCTTTTAAACCTGCTTGATGGCATAATAGATTCAGCACCCGGAGTGCCTATCGGAAATTATCTGTCACAGTTCCTTGCAAACCTTTACCTGTCTTATTTCGACCATTGGATGAAAGAACAGAAGCAAGTTAAGTACTATTACCGCTATGCCGATGATATAGTCATTTTAGCACTGGATAAACCATATCTGCATATCCTCTTCAAAGAGATAGAGCAATACTTGAACAATAACCTCAAGCTACAGGTAAAACACAATTATCAGGTATTTCCTGTCAATAAACGGGGGATTGACTTTGTAGGGTACGTATTCTACCATCAATACATTCTGATGCGTAAATCAATCAAAAAACGGTTCTGTAAGCGTGTCGCTAAACTCAACAAGAAAAACCTTACTGCCAAAGAATATAAGATAAAAATATGTTCATGGCTTGGATGGGCAAAACATTGTAACTCCAAACATTTAATCAAAACCATAATCAATGAAGAAATTCTCAGAACTTGGGATTGAGATTGAAACTGGTAAAAATATGTTTCAAGTTCCCAAAATACAAATAACCGAAATAATTAATTGTGAAATAGAAGTATTGGACTTTGAAAAAGACATAACCACCCGTCATGGGGATGGAAGATATATCTTAAAAATAAAATATAATGGGAACGAATATAAATTTTTCACTAATGCAGCTAAAATAAAAGAGGCTCTAGATAAAATACCTAAAACAGAATTCCCATTTCAGACAACAATCAAACAAGAGAGCTTCGGAACAGGTAGAACTTTTTACTTTACTTAACAATAACTTACATGAACACAACAATTAAAGTCTCAAAATCGGAGTTACAAAACAAGCTCCGTCTGGTTGGAAAAATAGTACAGCCAAACAAAGTAAACCCGATAGCCGAACAGTTTTTGCTTGAGGCGGAAGAAAATACATTACAAGTATCGGGAACTGATATATCGGGTATGATAACGGTAGAAATAGAGTGTATAAGCATTTCGGGTAGTGCACGTTGGTGTATTGACGCAAAAAAGATGCTTGATGCAATCAGTGAGCTTCCGGACCAACCATTGGTTATCGAGGTGAATGATTTTAAAACGGAAGTGAAATATAGTTCCGGTACGTTTGAGTTAGGTACGCATCATCCTGATTTATTCCCTGTAATAAAAGATAATAGCGCTAATACCTGTTTGTCGGTAGAGAAAAAATTGCTCATTGAGGGTATCAATCAGGTGATAGGTTGTGTGGGTAACGATGAACTTCGTCCGGTGATGAGCGGTGTTTACATGGAATTGAAGGAACGAAAATTATCTTTTGTAGCTACTAACGCCCATGTGCTTGCTTTGCGTGAATATCCTTTTGATTCCGTGTTTGAAACGGGAGCTATTATCCCGTCCAAAGCCGCTAAACTGATTGCATCTATGCTTGCTGTTTGTGATGATACAGTAGAAGTGGGCATATCCCTTAAAAACATATTAATCAGGTCGAAGGGATACAGTTTTATATACAGGCTGATAGAGGGGCGTTATCCGAACTACAGAAGTGTTATTCCAGACAACCAATTATCGGTTGAGGTTGATAAAAGTGATTTCTTAGGAGTATTGAGACGTATTGCCATATTTGCGAATGAAGCAACGTCGTTAATGACCCTTGAGCTTAATACAAATACCATCACTTTAAATGCTGAAGATGTGGACTACAGCAGGTCGGCAAAGGAAACAATGCCTGTAGATTACTCCGGAATCTCCCTTAGGATAGGCTTTAAAGCATCTTACCTGATTGCACTGATTAATTCGGTTGAAACATCATCCTGTACCTTGCACTTTTCGGAACCGGAGAGAGCAGCTCTCATCACTCCCAAAACAGAAGGCATTACATTGCTTATTATGCCCTCGATTATTAACTCATAACACATAGCTATATGAAAGCATCCGATGGATTTAAAAAAACGATAAAAGCCTATTTAGATAACCGGGCAAAAGAGGACGAACTTTTTGCGGAAACTTATGCCAAACCCAATAAGAATATAGAGGATTGCATTACTTATATTCTGAATTCGGTTCAAAAATCAGGTTGTAACGGCTTTGATGATGATGAAATTTACTCTATGGCAGTACATTATTATGACGAAGATAATATTGATGTAGGTAAACCGGTCAACGCTAAAGTGGTGGTAAACCATAAAACCGAGAACAAAAGAGATGAAGATGATAATAAAGCAGCCAAACCGACAAGTGAAGATAAAACAGTTTCGACTAAAAAAAGAACCTCAAAACAAAAGAAAGAAGACGTAGGGCAATTAGTGTTATTCTGATAAAGCTATGAAACCGAGAACTAGATTACAGCGAGAAATAGTAGAATCAGCCCAATATCTTTTTAACAGGGAGAATGAAATACTCCCATGGGCGAGTAAGGTGTGTTTAGAGCACAGGGGATATGCTACAAAAAAGCGTGTAGTGTGTATGGACTGCGGTGAAACATTTTCGCCGGAAATGGTAAAACGCAAACAAGCTGTTTGTCCCCATTGCAATACACGTATAAAAGTGACGCAATCGAGAAAAACCACCGATGAGCAACGGACATACGTGGCTTATGCTGAGATATACGGAGAGTTTCAGGTTATCCGCAACTATGAGCTTCGTTCGTACCACAGGGCAGGTGAAAAAGCAAGGTATTATTTTGATGAGATATTGCAACATTGGATATTGCCGAATGGTAAAAGAGAGGTTTACGGCAAAAATCACACTACAAACTGGTATTGTGATTCGTGGAATGGAGATATGGAGATACGGAGAGATTACCCCCGGTATTACGGTGGTGATAAATACGATGTTTACCCTTATAAATATCATCCCGCCTCTGTTTTCAAGCCGATGTACAGCATTTATGGCATAAATCACAAATTGGAAGGTTTTACTTTCTTGGAGGCGATTAAAGTTCTACCTCATGACCCTAAAGCCGAAACTCTGTTGAAAGCAAAGCAATATAGTATGCTTGGCCAATGGTATTCAAAAAGGGGAAGTATAGACAAATACTGGGCTTCGATAAAAATATGCCTCCGGAATAAATATATGGTGAAAGATGCCGGGTTGTGGCTTGATTACCTTGACTTGCTCAGTTACTTCAAAAAAGACCTGCATAATGCAAAATACGTATGTCCTAAGAATTTAAGGAAGGAGCATGACCGATTTGTGGCGAAGAAACGTAAGATTCAGGAGCGGAAAAACATGGAAGGGGATTATTTAAGCCTACTGGAATACTTCGGGATACCATTCGATAAAAAGAACTACGTGTTCCCTAAAAATCTGAAACAAGAATACAACAGGCTCCTGAATGATAAAAAGCGTGTAGAGTTAGAGAAAAAACTGAAATGGCAATCGGACAGGGAGAAGGTGTACAGGGAATTTATAGAACGTTTTATCGACCTTGTTATTTCGGATGGAGAACTTGTAATAGAACCATTGAAGACGATTGAAGAATTTAAGCAGGAAGGGGATGAACTGAAGCACTGTGTATTTACAAACGAATACTTTAAAAAAGACAATAAGCTAATCCTCTCGGCCAAACTAAAAGAAACAAGAGTAGAAACCATAGAGTTTAACCTCAAAACAATGAAAGTAGACCAATGTAGGGGAAAGCACAATAACAATACGGAATACCACGACAGGATTCTTAAACTGCTAAACCGGAATAAAAAACTAATAGCGGAACGGGTAACTGCATAAACAATTTACACATTATGAAAACACTTCAGGAAAATACAGTAATAAATTATTTTGATAAAAAGTACGGTACAGATGTAGAGCGCCGTTACCGGAAATTGCAGGAGGAGGTGAATGAGCTTCATATAGAAATGCTAAACAGGGAGCGTGGGATGGATAATACAGATAGGATAATAGATGAGTTGAGTGATTCCTTTGCCGTGCTTCTTCATTTGGCATATTGCATTGGTATGGAACATAAAAAAGATTTATGTGCATCGGAACTGCTAAGAATGGCTTATGAGAAGAATAAAATTAGAGAAAGCAACCCTGAATATAAAAGACATTAGTATGGAAACATTCAAAGGAAAAGCAATTTACAACCCTGCCGGTCCTGCCGGAGAGTATTCGAGATGGGCGTGTAATTTCTACATGGGCTGTTCAAATGATTGCGACTATTGTTACTGTAAAGAATATCCTTTAGGTATTTATTGGAGCACATCTCCCACTTTGAAACGGATGCTTGTAAATCCAAACAGGGCGATTGAGATATTCACATACGAGCTATTGAAAAATAAAGAGGAGTTGCAGAAATATGGTTTGTTTTTCTCGTTCACTACCGACCCTATGCTAACTGAAACAATCAAGCTGACACTCAATGCCGCTTTGATATGTTTGGATAACGACGTGCCTGTAAAGATACTTACAAAAAGAGCCGATTTCTTAGAAAGTGAGAGCTGGCTTTACTTTTCGGCCAAGTATATGACGTCGTTACGGAAAAAGAATGTGGCAATAGGTTTCACCCTTACCGGGCATGATGAGCGTGAGCCAAATGCCTCGTCCAATGCAGAGCGCATTGCAGCTATGCGTCAACTATACGAAATGGGGTTTAAAACATTTAGCTCGGTGGAGCCTATTATCACATTTGAGAAAGCAAAGCAGGTGATAGAGCAAACAATGGATTGCTGCCATTTGCATCAAATAGGCCTTATGGATAAGGGGAAGGAATATAACTATGGTGAGTTGTACGACTTTATCAATTGGCTTATCCGGAGTAAGGACGGTTTTGTTGGAAAAATATTCCTGAAACATTCGGTTATGAAGAAGTTGGATATAACCCTTGGTCATCTTCCTTTTACTTTCGTAGGTAAGAAATATAATCTTTTTAATCAATGAAAGCAAGAGTAGTACAAGGTGGAATAGGCACTTACGAAGTAGAGGTGAAAGCAGCATGGTATATGCCGTGGCAACCTGTATATGATGGCATGTTCCCATTTCGTGGTTCTTATAGCGAAGCAAAGAAAATAGCAGATAAGTTTAATAAATGAATTACCTTTTTAGACCTGTCATAAAGTAAAAGTAACAATAACAGATATATAATAGATTATGAATTATGAAAATACTACGATTGACCTTAAAAAAGAAATGGTTCGACATGGTACTCTCCGGAGATAAGAAAGAAGAATATCGAGAGATTAAACCATACTGGATGAAAAGACTCACTTTTTGCTTTATGGGTGGCTTTGTTGCCTGTAAATATAATAGTTGTGGCGGAAGACACGAACATTGTATGAATGCGATGAATGATGTATATACTCATGTCGAATTTAGGAATGGTTATTCTTCGAAATCTCCTAAAATATTACTTGAACTAAAAGGAATTATTGTAGGGAAAGGGCATAAGGAATGGGGCGCTCCCGATGACAATGTATTTATTATTAGACTTGGTGAAATTATCGAAACAAAAAACATCACGCCCAATTAATAGTTATGAAAGAATTTAACGGAACACAAGGTAAGTGGGAATCAGTTGAAATAGATTTGGCTGATTACAAACAAGTTTCGATCGGCTCAGGCGAAAAAATAATTTGCCATTTACACATTGAAAATGAAATATCGGATGAAGTAAAAGCTAATGCCCAACTTATCGCTACTGCTCCCGAATTATTGGATAAATGCATTGAATTGAGGAAGCAGTTAGATACGATTATTACATTATACGGATGTCATATTGAGGCTAAAAGGTATAATGAAATCACAGCTATATTAACCAATTCTTTTAAAGTAATCAATGAAAGTATTGGGAGGGTATGAGTAATGAAAAATGAAATCAAATTACAAAAAAATAATTGCAATAGGGAGTGGAGTGATGTTGAGTGGATACAAGAATTTCACGATTTTTTGCAGGGTGAAATTTCTGAAAATATACGATGTACGCCATTAAACTTGACACCAGAACAATCGAGTTTAATTATATGGTATCTACAAGAACACTTTTCAATACTCCCTGACCATATCGAAATGTGCGATGATTGTAAACAGATGTATGATAGCTATTCAGAGGGGTGTTATTATGAGATTGAGGGCAAATTTTATTGTGGTGCATGTGAAGATAATAGTGAAGCCGTTTATTGCGATTGTTGCATGACTGACATGTGGAAAAAAGACGGTCGAAATGATGATGGAATGTATTATTGTGATGAATGTAAAATCAAAAAACAAGAGTAATATAAGTTACTCGATGTTTTCGAATAACTGCAGAAAAGTAAAACAACAGTACATCTTATTATACATTTTATTTAAAAAAGTAAAACAATGAAAACATTTTACATGGTATTTGTGGAAGGGTGCGGACATCCAACGTATAAACATGAAAGCATGGATTCTGCGGAAAACGAAGCTAAGCGACTGGCAACTTTATTTAAGAAAAAAGCATACGTGCTTTGTACGATTAAATCAATAGAAGACAATCATTATATTATTGAGGATTGCCGACCTGATGATGAATTACCTTTTTAGACCTGTCATAAAGTAAAAGTAACAATAACAGGTATATAATAGATTATGAAAGAAACAAAATTAAAAGCACGGGAAATAGTTAACAGTATTTATCAGCCCTTAGGATATTTACGCTGCATGGTTTCTAACAATGAAATGTGGGAATGGGCTAAAGAAAGAGCAAAAGAACAAATCTCTTTACTAAAATCTCAAATCCCTATGTATGCAGGAGGATTGAATTCTAAATGGGATTTTTGGAATGCTGTAGAACAAGAAATAGATAAATTATGAATTATGGCGTGGTTAAGCAAAGATAAAAATGGTATTGAAACCTTGTGGCTTTGCGAATATCCTCCGGTTCGTTGGCGTGATGAATGGAGCTATGACGAAGAATCGCACGGACAAGAACAACCAAAAGGGGCATATCGGGATTTCCCGGACGGCACTTTTAAAAGTTGTCCCAAATGGGACGAAAATCCGATAGAAATATAATACAATTTTAAACGAAAAATATATATACCAATATACAATAATTCAGTAAAAATAGATATAAATCATGAGAAAATTTAATTTGTACGACAAAGTAACATTTATCCCCGAAGGAGAAACGGAACGGAGAGTAGGCTGTATTATCGGCTTTGAAACCGAAGAAGACGGCTGTATTATCAGCAAAGAAAACGGGGCTTTGGTAGAGCCTAACGAGCATTCGTATATCGTAATTGAAGGCGAAGTAAACGGCCTTAATCTTTCATTAACGGAGTGTCTCGAAAGCGAACTTGAATTAGTTAATGAGTAGCCGGAAGTGGTAAGGCAAGGAGAATTAAAATAACTTTAAATAAAATACTTATGTGGGAAACAACATTTAAGCATTCGGAGTTGGGCGTGGAGGAGGTAACGCACGACTTTGGCAACCAAATAAAGATAGTTGCCAATCTTAGAAAAAAGACTGTTTGCCGTGTTCACGGTGAGATAATAGTAAAGGAATTTGACTACGAACCGGACTTGGAGCGGTATATTCAATTTCTTGAAAACATATATTTTGAAGTAAATCCACCTAAAAAACACAAAGAAGATGAGGAATAAAATAGCGACCAAACATACAGAAGAAAGGTTTAAGACTTCCATACCTGCTAATATGCTGAACAGGTACACGGCAAATAGAGTATTAAAATCATGGGTGGAAAATTTTGTAGACGAAGATAGCGGAGAGGTAGTAAGCATAGAAAGGAACGAGGTTCTTTTTGAAAAGGGCATACTGATAAATCAGGATATTCTGTCGCAGATACGGTTTCACATGGAGAGCGGAGAGATTAAAGAAATAGAGGTAAGTAACCAACGCCGGATTGCTTATTGTCAGGAAAGTACTTGTTTGTTTCCTCACATGGCCATTGTAGAAATGAACAGAAAGAAATATAAGTTTCTGTTTTATGCAAACGGTATTGATAATGCAATACTTATTCTTAACGACTACATTGAGCTGAATTATACTTCTCCTTTTTTTATTAAAGAGATAAAAGACTATCGTGCAGATATTATTCTGATTGATAATCTGAAAGCGGTAAAACCTGCGGAAGCTGACACGGATACGGAAAATGAAAATTCGTCGGACAGCGAGAAAAAGTTTTATCATATAGAATTTAGCATTGAGGTAGATGGGGAGTATTATACCGCCTCGATAGCGGTAGTTCACACATTTACCGTAGACCGGGCCATGATGCTTATAAACGATTACTTAATAAAGAAGGAAAGAAAGCGCTCGGAAGAAAAAAATGAGCCGGAGAGGGTTTTTACAACCATGATAGAGTTGGCCAAACCTACCTCTATCCATGTGTATATTCCTGAAGAATTTTCCGAAGCATATAATAGATACGAATATGAGCAATGAAAGGAAATTGGAAGAAATAGAAAGGTTGAGGCAGTTTGCGGATGAAACGGTTAATCCTAATGTGAAGATAATACTTCTTTCCCTCGCCGGAGCACTATTGGACGACGATGACGGGGTACTGACCTTGCATGTTCAGAATATAGTAAAAGAAGTATTGATACCAAAATCGAAAAAAGATAAGTTCAGATTAAATTAGCATGACTGTAGTTATAAAATGTAAGCATTGTGACCATTTTCGGCAGGAATCGCCAAACAGATACAAATGTGTCCAGCATAACCGAATTGTTGATGAAGAAAATATGCGTTGTAAAAATAACTTTGTCTATAGCAGGGAGCAGCATCCTGAATTGTATAAATGAGAGTAGGATTAATAGATGTAGACGGGCATAATTTTCCGAATCTTGCTTTGATGAAAATATCTGCTTATCATAAACAGAAAGGAGATAGTGTAGATTGGTACTCGTGGCTAAATGGGAGTTATTATTATGACATAGTTTATATGAGTAAGGTTTTTACATTTACTCCTGACTATGAACATCCTATAGCATCTATACACGAAATAAAAGGCGGAACAGGATATGGGAGATATGAGAGTTTGCCGGAATACATAGAAAATACCCAGCCTGATTATTCAATTTATCCCATATCAAAGTGGTATGATGCTAAAACGGCTTATGGTTTTCTTACCCGTGGATGTATACGAAAGTGTACATGGTGTATTGTTCCACAGAAAGAGGGGTATATAAGAACCGTATCGGATATTTATAGAGTTGCAAATGGATTCAATAAAGCGATATTGCTTGATAATAATATTCTTGCAAGTAAAGATTGTATCAAACATTTGAATGATATAATTGAATCCGGTTGTAAGGTTGATTTCAATCAGGGATTAGATAGCCGGTTGGTAACAGATGAAATTGCAGAATTACTGTCGAGAATAAAGTGGATACGGTATATACGTTTTGCTTATGATACAGAACAGCAATTACTCCCACTATTGTCAGCCCTGCATAAACTCAATAAATATGGCATTGATAATTCGAAGGTATTCGTGTATTGCCTGTTGAAGAGCTTGAATGATAGTTATGAAAGATTGAATAAAGCAAAAGAATTAAGAGTATCTCCTTTTGCACAGCCGTACAGAGATTTTACAAACAACCAGATTATTCCTCAATGGCAACAGGATATGGCTCGATGGTGCAATCATAAAGCTACTTTTAAAAGTGTGGATTTTAAAGATTATCAACCACGCAAAGGATTTTATTGTAGAGAATATTTCTAAAACAAGATTGTGTTCGATAAGATAACGATACGTGCTGCGGTAAGCGATGATGAAAGTGTGCATCTGGCACGTCTTCATCGTTTGCATGTTTGGACGAATGAAAGCGGAACTCTATCGGAATACCGGAGCAGTGAGTATTCTAAACTTACAGGCGTGGAGGTTAGAATAGTACGCGGGAAAGTTACTATAAAAACGAGCTTGCACAAGTTTTGGAATGAAAGGAGCTTTGGGAAATTACGAAATGATAATATGTTTACCATATCGGAAGCTAAGGCCGCTTTTGAGATGCTGCTATTTGAAAACGGACTGACAGCATATAAAACAAGGGTGGTACAGTTTGAATTAGGGTTGAACCTGAACGTGAGTTACGACCCGCTATCATTTATTGAACTGGTGAAATATATATCGCTCCGGGATAAAATCATGTTCATTGATGCTAACTATCGGATAAACCGTCAAAAGACGACGCTAAAGCATAAAGATATACGGAAATACTTTAAGATATATGATAAAGGCTGGGAGATGATGGATAAAAAGCGCATCCCGGCCAAACCTATCGATGGAGAGGCTTTGAAAATACTACGAGTAGAGACAGTGTATAAACGCCATAATGAGAGGGCGGATTCGTTCTTTTCAGACCAGAATATAAACCGGCTTGTGAAGTGGTTTTATGTGGATTGGAAAGACTTATTTTTTATGCGGACGGTACGTGCCGATAAAGGCGCGCGAAAAAGCGAAATAGAGCGTGCCGAATTGATTATTAATATGGGTGCGGAGGAATACCTTGAAAAAGCAAAAAGCGAGTTGGAGGAAGGATTAATAACGCCTAAACAGTATAGAACCATCCGTGAGTTTGTGCGTGACTACGAGGATAGCCACGCTCGGTTTAAGACGATTATTTCGCCACAGGAAAAGGAATATAAGGAGCTTTTAAGTAAGCAATACAATATAGCAAAACAATAAATAATTTACGAAAATTCAGCAAAAATCTGCGAAATGCCGATAAGGGCATGCTTAAAGTATTGAAAATCAGAATAGGTAAAAATACATCCTTTAAAAATCAGGGAGTTATATAAAAATTTGGCTACATATAAGAGCCAAATTTTTTTTTGTCCAAGTATGAATGATTTTTTTTGATTTCCGGCAGCTTGTCCTATACTTCCCGAAAGGAAGCGGAATGTTAATTTCGCTTTCAAGGGAAGAAACTGTTTTATTATTTAGAATTAAGAAGTAGGAATTAAGAAGTAGGAATCGGTCTGTTGGTTGATATTCAGGTGCTTGGTTGTTTGGTTTGATAAATGATAAGCTCCGGATTATCTAAAATAGAGGGAAATAGATGTTTCAGTTACTGGTTACTAGCTACTAGTGATTAGGGAATAGTTTATTATTCAAACAGCTCATTTACTTTATCCATGCTTTCTTTAACTGCCTTGGTTGTTTCTTCGTCGAACGATAGTTTATTCTCTGTCTGCTTTGGTAAGACA
The DNA here is from genome assembly GCF_010501035.1 of Paludibacter sp. 221. GTDB lineage: Bacteria > Bacteroidota > Bacteroidia > Bacteroidales > Paludibacteraceae > QVMH01. The sequence continues at coordinate 31,356 of NZ_QVMH01000009.1, read as the reverse complement.
TAGGGAAGAAGTTTGGTGATGATGTTAATCTTTTCGTTTACCTCCAGCGTTTTGAAGTTCTTTTCAAATTCTTTCAAGTTGTCACCTACAAACTTGTTAAGCCAGCTACGCATCTCTGCAGTAGTTTTGTTGGGTGTGCCTTTCTTCCTTCCTCCTGTTTTTTCCCTTTTCTTTTTGACTACTGTTGTTTCATCCGCAGAGGGAGTTATCTCTTTCTTTGCCATAGTTGTATATATGATTGGATATTTTAAAAGAGACTAAATTACAAAGATGATTGTTGAGAAATAGCCGACTTAAGATTAATGATAAAATAAATTCTCATCTTGGGCAAAATAGCAACTCAAAAAAGCGCAATTTTGAGTTTATTTTGAGTTTATGCAAGAAACCCGCAGGAATATACAAGCCTACCAACGAAAGTACAGCAAAACGGCGCAAAATGCGAAAAGGAAGCAACGCAGAGCAGACCTAGAGGATAGTGATATAAAACACGAATCAAACCTTTTGATGTCTGCCTACAACTGCTGGCTATCGATGGCGCAGTGGCGCACAGATATACGCCGGAACGAAGAATTTGTTTTTGGCGACCAATTTTCGGACCGTGTGTATGACGCAAAGAAGCACCGTATCGTGACAGAGCGTGCCTTGCTTGTAGAGCAGGGCTTGCAACCTAGCCAGTATAACATCATCCGGAATGTATTACGCACAATTGTAGGTGTTTGGAGTTCGAACAAGACACTCCCATCCTGTATAGCACAAAAAGACGAGAACCAAGCGGAGAGCGAAGTACTTACCGCTACGCTTCATGCCCTGTACCGTAAGAATGAGCTGTGGAAACTGGATATGGCGGAGTTGCTTCAATTGCTTATATCCGGAGTATCCGTGACAAAGAACCATTTCGCAAGCAGAGACGGAGAAAAGGATGTAGTAAACGATTTTATCGACCCCTTTTCTTTCTTCGTGGATAACACAATGAAAGACCCGCGCTATACGGACTGCTCGTTAGTAGGTTATTTTTACGATGTGTCGGCAGATGATATTGTCGGGTTATTCTCCAAAGGCAGTAAAAGCAGGGGTGAGAAACTGCGTCGGCTTTACGGTGGGAGAAGCGAGGAGCGTATTTATGAAATGTCGGAAACATTTACCGACCAGCGTTTGGAGTTGGATTTCTTTGTTCCCGGTACGGAGGCGTATGGCTTATGCAGGGTGATTGAAATATGGCGTAAAGAGAGTAAAGAGTGCTTTTGGATACATGATTACCTGCACGGTACGTATTATCCCGATTTCGAGATAAAAGAATCGGATATTAAAAAGGAAAACGTCCGAAGAATACAGGAACAGGGCGCAATGGGTGTGGATGAGGAAGATATGTTGCTGATAGACTATGAATGGGGTACCGCGAATTTCTGGAAATACTATTTCCTTACACCCTGTGGCGAGGTATTGGATGAGGGGATGAACCCGTATTGGCATGAGATGCCTCCGATTGTGTTTGAGCTGCATGATTTCTTCTGTGGCAAGATATACCCATTTGTCAAAGACCTGATAGATACCAATAAGCAGATAAACCGCCTATCGGCGATTTCGGAGCTGCTGTCGAAGTATAGCGCAAAGTCGCTGCTGTTCATGCCTACCAACTACATAGACGATGAAAATGGTTACGGAATAGAGTATATACAAGATAAAGCGACTGATTACGATTCCGTCATTCCTTATAAACCCGACCCGAGAACACCCCATACTAAACCCGAATATGTAAACACGGTGGCTCAGGCATTTACACCGCTAAACGTGGTTAATATGTATTTGCGCTTATCGGAGAATGTGAGCGGTGTTTACGGGGCATTGCAAGGCCAGCAGCCAACCTCAGGCACTCCTGCGCAAATGTATGCACAGCAAAGCCAAAACTCCGCGACCAGCCTGAACGGTATATTTGAGGCAATCAACTCGTTCCGTGTACGGAGGGATAAGATGAATGTACAGCTGATGCAGCAGTATTACGATGAACGAAGATACATTTTTGATAAAAACTCCGGGAAACGACTACTTTATGACCCACCCAAAGTAAAAAACATTGATGTAGAGATAGCAGTAGTTGAAAATACGGACACGCCTGCATATCGCCTGATGGTAAATGACCTGTTGTTCCAACTGAAGCAATTTGACACCAATAACGTACTTGACTTAAGAGGGATGATAGAAGCAGGGAACCTGCCATTTAAAGACAAGCTACTGGATTATATGAACAAGAGAGAACAGGAAGTGAAAGATGCAGCTATGGCCGGACAGCCAATGGCAGGAGCGCAGCTCCCACCTGAATTGCAGCAGGAATTACAGCAATACCAATTTTCGCCGGAGGTACAGCAGCAGTTATCGAGCTTGCCTCCTGACGTACAGGAAATGATAATGCAACAGGCGGAGGGAGTTGGTGGGTAGCTACTAGTTACTAGCTACCGGTGACTAGTTAAAAATGAAAAATTAGTAAGGGATAGAGAGCAGATAAGTAATGAAAAAAAGCATAGACATACAGGGTATAAGTACAACATCGCTTTATAATGAGGGTGATTGTGCTGAGGCGGTGAATGTGCGAAAGAAAAACGGCGCATTGCATCCGGTTACCCCACGCAAAGTAATAAAGGAGCTAGACCGTAAATATGATATAATTGTAGTTCATAGTAATTCGGATTACGAGAACTGGATAGGTGTAATACTCGAAGCGGAAAAATCAACGATTTATTACAATATAAATAATGTTGCTATCCAAATAGGAAGCGTAAGCGGAAAAATAAACTCCATACAACAGATAGGAAATACCCTTTCATTTGTAACGGAGGATGATATTTATTATGCCCTTTATACAGAAAATGATTATAAACTTATAGGAGTACTCCCGGAACTTCCTGTCATACAGTTTGGTTCTGATGATGCACATTTGTATACAAAGACGGATACTTCGAGTTGGACAGGGGGCGTAAATCCTGATTCAGAAGAAATAGAACTTCATGTAAAGTCACTAGTTTATGGAATCATCAACAAAATAAAGGAGGAAAACGAATCAGTATTGTTTGACGGACATCTGATACGTTATGCTTTCAGGCTGCACGATAACTCTTTAATAAAACATTCACCTCCTATTTTACTGCTTCCCGGTATTGAAAAGGTAAAGCATGAGAGTAAATATAAAGAATTAGAACATGAATTTGGAGGAATACTGGCGGCTAAGTATGCAACTTTGAAGGCTGAATCAGGAGGTAGTAGTGGCGTTTATAGGAATAACCTTAGCGCCACAATTACGGCTTACAGCGTATTGTTGAATTACGATTTATCTACGCTAAATGATTTTAAAGATATAATCAAGTCGGTGGATGTTTTTTTAAGTCCAGCATTAAACTTATCCAACATAGAGAACATACGAAAAGATATACAATCAGGACAAGAACAACCAAACGAGGTTTATCATGAATATTTTTGGACTCCATTTCCACTTATAGCCGAAGGTTATAAAATTGTAAAACATATTCATCCTGTTATAGAAGCCGCCGGCAAATTTGTGAAAACACAAATACCATTAGAGGCCATCAATACTGTTAAGGAAGAATCTCTTTTCTATCATATACGGAGCTTAGAAATAGGTTCGGAAGGTGTTGATGTAAAATTTCCGGATGTAGCAAAAGACCTGATTCCTAATTTAGATAATCTTGTCTATCAAGAACAAATGTCGACAGATAGTTTCAGTCACCATAATATAGGTGCGGGAAATGCATTGATTTATAACAGCAGGCTTCACTTGTCGGATATAAAGACAACGTTTTTCAAAGGATTCAGTCCGGATTACTTCCAATGGAATGGAAACCGTTATAATGATGTTTCGGCAGCGGAAGAATTGTTAACCGTTCCTCGTTATATTGTAGTTGAACTTAACGTTGACAATGTAAAAAAATATGCCATATCCGAATATAAGGCTAATGATAAAGAAGGAGCTTTTTTCAGTGCTTATTTTTCATATCCCGATTCAAGGGCTACACGTTTCTATGTCATAACACGACAAATACCCAATATACTCCGATGTATATTTTCGGAAGAACTAACAGCGCATAATTCACTTAATATATCTTACTTTTTACGTGCAAACTACAAGACACGAAGCACTAATACACCTCAGATTGGGACAATACATCCAATAACAGACTTAGCTTCTATGTTTAAAATACCTTCTGACTTAGACTGGGATAAAATACCAACTTATAAAGAGCAGAATAAAATACGTGTTTCCGAATTAAACAATCCGTTTTATTTTCCAGCTATCAACACTTATATGGCGAGCAATGGTGAAATACTTAACATGGCAGCCAATGTGATGAATGTATCGGACCGTAATTTCGGAATGTATCCATTGTATATAGCGACTACACAAGGATTCTTTATGCTGAGTGTAGGTAGTGGAGAGGTTGTGTATTCTAATGTTACTCCATCTTCGTCGCGGGAAGTACCTGTTTTGGGTTTGCTATGCCCCACGCCTTACGGAATTGCTTTTGTAGGGCAGCGCGGTATTTATATTATCAACGGCAACGAAACGACATGTATTACCTTACCTGTAGAGCAATTTCCTGAAAGTATGGTTTTGGACGGTGATAAAAAGCAACTTGTTTCGTTTCGTGAATATATTAAAACGCTTTCAGCCCTTATTTATAACCCCACGGAGAATGAATTAATCATCGTCAACAAAGATTATGGTTTCAATTATGTGTATTGTTTTGATACCCGGAATATCTATCAATCGACGGAACGGATAGATTACGAAGTGGGTAACACGTATCCTAAATTATTAGTAGCAGAGGGTAACAAGATAAAAGATTACTTCCAGTCGGGTACGAATGTAAGTCATATAGAATTTACGCTTCGTCCTTTATATTTCGGTATCGATGAGGTGAAAAAACTACAACGCGCCATAGTGCGAGGCTTGTTTTACCAAGTCCGGTCCAATTTGCCCGCCAACAAAGCATTCTTAGCATTGTACGGTTCAAACGACGGTGTAAACCATACCTTGTTGCGTGGTTTCGGTATGCCTGCTAACGTGCAGGGACAGGATTACAAAGATTTTGATTTGGGGCTGATGACACGTTCGACCTACAGGAATTACTTTCTGTCGCTAATAGCTGATGTTGATGAAGAAACAGAAATAAGACATATTGACTTTGAGATAGCGGACAGTTATACGAATGATAAGATGAGGTAGTTGCGAGTGGCTATCTAGTAGCTACCGGTGACCGGTGACTAGTAATAAGGATTATAATTAAATATTAAACATTAAAAATATGGCATTACCATTAGCAGCAATACCCGCAATAGCAAATATAGCTCAAACAGCATACGGAGCGGTAAAAGAGGGTGAAGAGAGAAAAAGAATGCAACGTGAACGTAATAAGTGGAACGCGGAAAACGAAGCCTTGTTCAATAAAGATTATTACAGCGATTATCTGCAAACAGCCGAAGCACAAAACGTTATCAGACAGATGCGCGAGAACATGAAAAGGCAATCGAAGGCAGAGCAAAACAATCAGGTTGTAACCGGAGCAACCCCGGAGGTGGCAGCCGCAAATAAGGAAATGCGCAACAGAGCCGTAGCTGATTTGTACGGAAACCTTGCAGCTCGTGGACAGCTCCGTAAAGACCGTGCTCAGGACAGGTACTTGTCACGTAAATACAGTTTACAAGGATTAGAATATGACACATTGGGACAGCAGGCCCAAAGCGCAAACAACATGCTTTATAATGGGATAAAAGGACTTGGAAACGCAGACTGGTCGAGCATCATCAACTTTGGAAACAACAAAGGAAATAATAACGCCATACCCCAAGCGGGTAGTGATGTAAATTATGATTATACCCCATCGGGAGGTAATGGTATTTCAGACCCGAATAACGGCACATCGTTAGCTTGATGGTAGCGGGTGGTTGGTAGCGAATAGCGAGTAGTGATTAGTAAAAATAAATAAAAATACAACTCTTATGAAAGGAAACACAATGGAAGTAAAAAAAGGACTTACACTCATGGAACGGATATCTGAATTTATCAGAGAATTAAAGTTTCACACGAAGGCATCATTCATACTTTATATTGAAGCCATTAAATTAAAGCTGGCGATACACTTGTCAGACATCAAGCAGAAAGCTAAGAACCGACGTTTTTTTGTCATCTCCATGCAGGTGGGAATAAAAGAAAACGGTGATTCCATTATCCGATTGCGCAGTATAGATAATGATGGGTTTAAGTACTGCAAGCGCATGGGATGGCTGCCTAAGCACATGAGTTACCTTGAACTACAACAAAAGTGTTTTTATTCTACTTCTTTATCGAGGAACAACACTCAGACTACCGAAGAAAAGAAAAAAGCGATGGAGAAGTATATACGTTATCAAAAGATGCTGAACAGGGTGAAATTATAATGTTTAATTATTAATTGTCAATTATTAATGATACTGTTTTTTATATATACGCACGACCTTATACAGCAGCTGGTGAAGCAGGAAACAAGTTTGCTGGCTGAACGCCGTTTTACGGAACTTAAAGACGGAAGCAAAGAAAGCCTTTTTGATAAGCTGGTAATGGACGAGGAATATGATGTATTATTCCGGCGTCTTTTCGGTGAGGCACATGCAGATATAATAACAAAGATACCTGTTAATTATTTAGCAGATACTCCTACCGACTTAGAACCTGTATATCGGGAGTTCCCGGATTTCAGCGTTGACCGTGATTTCAACCTTTATCTTGAGATGCACAATGATTTTCCGTTGCAGTTCCGAAAAAGTATCGACATAAAGATACAGCAATACCTGATAGATAATATCTGTTACCGATGGCTTGAGACAAAATCGCCAAACGATGCGGCAACCTATTATTCACGGTTGGATAAAGCTATCGAGGATATAAAGAGTTTGCTTATCCGGAGAACAACTCCATTGAGACGCAAACCGAGTTTCCCGTAACCAGCTACTCGTGATTAGTTTAAAATAATGAATTATGGCAGAAGAAAAAAAACAATCATACAACCAATACGAACAGCAGATAGAAGAAATGCCCGCATTTAATTACAACCAGTTTGTAAGCGATTGGAAAGAAGGGGGTAAACCTATCGTTGAGGCGATAATGAGTAATTATAGCAAGCCTGAACCGCAAATTACCCCGGAGCAGGAAAAGCGCGCAAAATTTGCATCGGCGTTGACCGATAGTTTCTCGTCGCTTGCAGAGATGTTCGCGCATGGCCAAGGAGCGCATATCCGTAACAGGGAGGGAAACACCAGTAGCCAGACGACTAATGCCCGGTTGGACGCAATTCGGGATAAGTATAATAATGATTTAACCCGATATCAGACCATGCGGGGCAATGCAGAGATGCAGGACTTCAACCAGATGTTGAAAGCAGCTATGGATGCCCGTGGCGAGAAAAGGCAATGGTTGATGTATAAAGATAGGCAGACGCAAGAAGAAATAGCAAGAGAACAAGACAGGCAAGACAAATTGAACTATCAAAAGAAGGCTTTTGATAACGAAGTGAAGCTTATTAAGGAACGGGCGAGAGCTAATCCTCCTACCAAACCGGGTCCCCGTACAGAATTTTACGTAACACCAAATAAAAATAATACTACAACTACCGCTCCTGTCGTAACTCGCGAATATGGCGAACGGCGGCAATACACTGTTACTCCGGCTGAGAAATCGAACATGATGTCGTACATTATAAAATCCCGTCCGGATTTGTTGAAAAAATACGGTTTACTTATTCAGAAGAAGGTAATGGATGATGATGGACGTAGTGAAATAGTTACAAAATATGCAGACGAAGACAGATTTGTAGATGCTTACCTGCAGGAATATGAGAATGGCACATTAGAAAAGCAAGCGCCCGGGTTTGATATGAATAATTTCATCTGGCGTCCTTTGAGCTATCCACCTCATTTAAACCGTCAGGAGGCATCTTCGACAGTACAACAGAATGTAGAACAGACGACTACCCAAACAGGTAGTACAAATGGCTGGTATTGATTATGAATGAGAATTTGACTAAATTACATAATAATTTAACGTCGCGTGACAGCGGGTTTACCATAAGTTTAGAACAGTTTTCTACTGACATGCAAGATGCAAATAAACGTCGTAGATTGTATGATAACCTAACATCGCGCGATAAGGACTTTACTGTTCCCTATGAGCAATTTTCGGTTGATATGGGTTTCCCGCCAACTAATGAAGCAGCCCCTTATCAGTCGAAAAAACAAGCTGTAGAAAGAGAAAAAGGATTCTGGAATACATGGGCAGGTGATTTGCTGGAGAAATTCGGTGCAGGTGTAGTGAATACAGGTGCAGGACTTTTGAGCATGGTAGAAAAAGCAGCAGAAGGTTCGAGAATACCAATTACCATGGGAGGAGATTATATTCCCGACCACGTGATGAATAGTGTTATAGCAGGAGAATATAAGCAGGAGAATTTAGGGTTAGGCAATAAATTGCAAGAGAAAGGAGCTGAAATATCGCAACGGGCAGACAGGTATGGCACGATGATAGACCCTAAAACGGGTGCAGGACGTAAAGTGCAATATTCCGACCTGTTTAAAGAAGGTAAGATTTTAAGCGGTTTGGGCGAAATTATGTTAACTGCTACAGAATCAGCTCCAACTTCTCTTGTTGCTATGATACCGGGTGCAGGGCTACCACTTATAGTAACTTCTGCTGCAGGGCAAAAATTGAATGAACTGGAGAGTGACCCCGACACAAAAGATATGCCCGAATGGAAAAAGATGCTTAATGCTGCCGTTTCAGGTTCGCTTGAAGGTATAACAGAAAAGTTGGGCGCAAAGGTGGATGCCAAGATGATAGAGCCTTTCCTTTCTAAAATGACGGAAACAACCGTTAAAGGTATACTAAAAAAAGGCGGAATCAACGCACTTATTCAAACCGTAACAGAAGGAGCTGAAGAGGTTGTTTCCCAGTTAGGCGAAAACGCAATAGACGCTGCTACGGGAGTATCGGAAACATACAGGCCATTTGAGGGCGTATTGGATGCTTTTGTATATGGTGCCGGAGGAGGCGCTCAGTTCGGCGGTGTTACTGCCGGAACATCCGCTTATCGTGCCGGAGACTTAGCACGACGGAACCGGAAACAAAACACTATACTTGAAAATATAGTAAATCCTGTATTACCGGAAAACTTTGATTTTGACAATGTAAATAACTATGTATATTCAAAGATTACTTTTGTTGAAGCTAAAAGGGCGATGGATGAAGCATTGCAAGATACCGGTTTCACATTTAATCCTGATGTAGCGGGCTTGGTGATTGAGGACCAAAAGCAGATTGTATCTCAAGTATTGCAAGATGAATCTTTGTCGACTGACCAAAAAGAGGCTATCGTTAATTATATAGCTACAGCTGCGTTGGAGAAGCAGTTGCAGGCTGCCCGTCAGAATTTAATCAATGAGAATTTAATTAGCGCGGAGCAGCAATTGAAAAATTCCGTGAACCAAAAAACCGGAACATTAGTGTCGGCCAATATATTGGGAGACGAAAATGCTCAGGGAGTTTTTATAACTGGAGGAGTGACCTTGGGTATTGATGAAAATAACGAAATTAATCCTTATGTTGTTGATGTTGAAAATTCGGATGAAGCAATTTATTACTTTGATAAAGCTGGTAAGGTGCAGGTTACAACAGCCGAGAATGTGGAGATTGTCGACCAAAGTAGCTTAGAAGATAGTATAGCGCAATTACATGACCGGTATAGCCAAGAGAATGAACAACAAGAGGCTTATATAAATAGCTCCGTACGCGATTATTTCGCACAAGTTCCGAAAAATGACGCTGAGGTTGGAGATATGGTAGAACAGCCGGATTTTACGAATGAAGAAAGAGCTGACAACTTGTTTCCAGATAAAACAATAGAAGAACTAAACGAGCAACTATTGCAGATAAATGGCGCGTTGGAATCGGGCGTATTGAGTGAACAGCAAGAAAATGAGCTGATTCAATTAGAAGAGGAGATACAGTCGGAGTTAGCATTGCGGGAAAGCGTCCGAGAAAAAGAAGTTTTGGAACAATCAGGTGTTGTTAGAGAAGAATCATTATCCCCTATTGAAATTATACGGCAATCGGCACCCAAGCAAGAAAATGGTGAAATAGACTATGATGCATTACTAGAAAAGAGTCCGCAAGCATTTGCTACGCTTTATGAGAGTGAGGAAGGAACGGCAGAAACAATAAAAGAATTGCTTTCAGTTGCAGAGGTTATCAACAATAAGATAGCTTCCGCACAAAAAAAACTAGGAAAAGCAGATTCAATAAATCAACGGAAAGCTGCTCGTACGGAGATTGCAGAATTACAAAACAAGAAGAATAGCATTGATGGAGTTATTGGGGTACTGAGGGAAACCCCTAAAGAAAGTCAAGAATCAAGCACCGAGAGTCAGGAAATAAAAGAAGGCTTGTCGGCAGAGTTGGAGGATGCAAACATTGAAAACAAACCGGTTGAAAATCAGGAAGCACAAACAGCCCAAGAAGCTATTCCGGTTGAAGTTCCAAAGGATGGTGATAATTTCTCCCCCGTGGACTTAGAAAACAGGTTGAATGATTATTTTGATACAGTAGATAAGCGTACATGGAGGGAAGGGACGTTGTTTGAAGGTAGAGATGATATACTAGCTAAAAAGGGGAATTATGTATTGTCTATAAAACCAACGAAAAGCGGTTACCATGTGTCTCTTGGCGAACATGGTATTGGAGTTGACAATACATCCCGACGGATGGAAATAGAATCTTGGTTTCCCGGAACAGAAGAGGAATTGATGAAAAGTATAAATCATGCAATTGAGATTATTGATATTGAGAATCAGGGACCAAGAGTTGATAGTCAGGAATCTTTCTCTAATCCTTCCACAGCAGAGGATATTAATGCTCCTACAGACAATAAATTTACCGGAGATATAATTGAGTTTGCCCAAAATATAGCTAAAAATAATGAGATAAGAGAAGCAGAAGAACAGGTTAATACCAATCCTACCGAAGCGCAAAAAGAAGCAGGAAATTATAAGAAAGGTCATGTAGATATACAGGGGTTTGATGTAACCATAGAAAATCCTAAAGGTTCTGTGCGTTCGGGTGTGGATGAAAATGGGACTCAATGGAGTGTAACCATGCAGAATGACTACGGATATATTCGCGGCACAAAAAGCAAGGACGGTGAGCAGATAGATGTGTTTATTGGTCCTAATCCGATGAGTGATACGATTTATGTAGTTGACCAAGTTGCCCCTGTTCAGAGCCAAGAGTCAGGAACCAGGAATCAAGACTTTGTATTTGATGAGCATAAGGTGATGATTGGTTTTAATTCGTTGGAAGAAGCGAGAGAGGCTTATTTGTCTAATTATGAAGATGGTTGGCAGGGTTTAGGTGATATAACTCCAACCGATGTAGAAACGTTTAGGAAATGGGCTGAAATGGACGGCAGGCGAATAAAGCCGTTTGTGGAGTATATTTCTATTCAGAACCAAGAACCAAGAACTAAGAGTCAAGAACCTGATAAATCGGCCGAAAATATTCGTTTTCAGAACGTCAGGGAAGATTGGCGTGATGGGCATGCAGCTTCGAGTATGGGATATGAATCACTACAAGAGGCTTTGGATAATGGAGATGAATTTAATCTATCGGAAGTAGTAAGAGGTTTTCATAATCAGCCTGATAATTATTTTGACACAAGAGTAGGGGCTAAATACTACTCTTATGATACAACAGCAGGGCATGAAAGCCTTACAGCTATTAACAATGTAAAAAGAGCAATAAATGCAGGAAAGAATCTTTCTGAAATTACTATTACTGCATATAGGGCAATTCCAAAGGATATTGATGTTGATAAATTAAAACAATATGACTGGGTTACATTTTCCGAATCATATGCACAACAGCACGGAGAGCATCGGTTTGGAGAAGGTGAATATAAAATTATAAAAGAAGAAGTTCCTATTCGCTATGTATGGTGGGATAGTAACGATATAAATGAGTGGGGATATGACAACACGAATGAAATTCGTTTTCAAAACACTTCTTCTATTCAGAAGTCTTCAACAGTTTTCACTCCTATATCGAGAGAGATGTTTGATTCTCTTATTGAGCAATTAAAACAAACTGGCTTGGCAAAGGATGTTGTGACAGATAAAGGGGAGTTTGATAGAAAATTAATGGAGTTGTCCGGTAAAAAGAATAGTTCTCGTGTCAGAGCCATGTTTTACCATAATCCGAAAATAGAGACAGAAAGTGCACAGGAATTAATAGACTTTGTCAAAGAACGGTATAACAATGGAAATGAATATGTAGATGCGGTTTATCGTGGACAGCCTATTTCAATCAGAATGAATAAAGACCATTCTTGGAACTTTAATCGAAATTCGGATAGTAGTGTTCATAACCTATCTCTGGTGAATGTTAAGGATAATTCGGCAGTGGGTTATTCAGATAAAACAGGAGTTATAAGAAAACAGGTTGACAATATCAAAGAGTGGGAAGATGCTGCGAACGAAATTATTGACTTTTTAGCTGCTGTAGAAGAAATAAGCGACCTTGATACGGATTGGAGAACATTGCTGAATGTTCAGTTCATGAAATATCCGAATGGTACGGTTTACGGTTTTGTTACGTCTGATGGTGTAGTTTACCTGAATCCGGAGCGAATGAACGCTAATACTCCTATCCATGAGTTCGGGCATTTGTGGAATAGTTTTACGAAAGAGAATAATTCGGAATTGTATAAAAAAGGAGCTGAACTGATAAAAGACAGCGAGTACTGGAAGCGGGTAAATGAAAATCCGGTTTATAGTAATCTTTCGGAAGAAGGTAAGGTAGATGAGGCATTGGCTATGGCCATTGGAGATAAAGGGGCGTTGTTAGTACAAAGGGAAAAGGGAAAAGGGAAAAGTAACTTTAATAAATTAAGAGAGTGGCTGAATGAGGTGTGGGGATGGATAAAAGCCAAGCTGAATATATCATCTGACATTAAGCTTGAGGATATGACCTTAGAGGATTTTACGGATTTGGCTGTGGGTGAATTGTTGGGTGGAGAAAAGATTGTAGAGAGTCAAGAGTCAAGAATCAAGAGTCAAGAATCAGTAGATAAAGAGCAAGATAATAATTTGGAAAATCCGCAAAAAAACAGTATATTTGTAAACGATGAAACAACCGCACAACAAGAAGACTCCGACATTCCACTCGGAAGCCGAAAGACTGAACTACGAAGGGGCAATGAAAACTCTTTCGGAACGGGTCTTACCTCTCGACTTAGAAAAGGTACAGGAGGAAATTCTTCGCAACTCCCGATAACAAAAAGACAGGACGTTGAAAAACGTATTGCTGTTGACTTTGCCAAAGAACAAGGTTTTTGGATTGACGACTTGTACTCGCTCGGTATGCCTATGCGTGGCGGGGGCAATGAAAACACCTTAGCCATTGACGCAGAAACGGGAGCAATCTACAAATCAAACAACCTTATGAACTCGAATATGCTTGTTTCGCAACTACTGGAACAGGTGGAGGCGCATAACAGTATATTTCCGATGGATGCATACTCCATAGAGGGAGTAACCGGATATGATTTTGGAGCGAATAGCATTCCTATTGTTGAAGTAGTGCTAAAACAGGATTATGTGCCGGATGCTGTTGAAGCTACACAAGAAGATATTGACGGATTTATGCAGTCAAAAGGTTATACAAAAATCAATGACACGACCTTTACTAATGGGAAATACATTGTATCCGACCTTCATCCGCGTAATGTATTGAAAGATGTAAACGGATTTATCCATGTTATTGATGATATTATTCGTCCGGCTACAGAAGCGAGGTTGCAGGAAATATCGGAAATGGATGCTGTCAGGCAAAATAGCATTGATAACGGCACTTTCATGCTTGCTCCCAATGGGAAACCTACTAATTTGAATGAAAGACAATGGCTGCAAGTACGGACTACTAATTTTAAAAAATGGTTTGGTGACTGGGAAAACTCTCCTGAAACCGCAAGCAAGGTGGTGGACGCAAATGGTGAGCCGTTGGTGGTATATCATGGAACAAATAATACAGAAGTAAAACAAGTTTGGAATGAAAAGACAAAGGATTATAACACTTTGCACAGTGATTTTACCATCTTCAAAAACACTTATGATGAGCAAAGCGGGCATTTTTTTAATAGCGAATTTGACAACGCAGGCGGTTATGGAAGTACGGTGTATGAAACATTTTTAAATTTAAGAAATCCTTTAGTGATAGACGCAAAAGGTTCTCATTTCAGTGACATCGAGCATAATGGAGAATGGAAAGATACTTATGAATGGGCTGAATATGCGAGAAAAAGCAGAAAAGATGGTGTTATTTTCAACAACGTAAGTGATGGTGTTGATTATGGAGATTTAGCGACTCCCACGAACGATTACGTTGCCTTTGCAGCTAACCAAATAAAATCGGCTACTGATAATACAGGAGGATTTAACCCTGCCGATAATGATATTCGTTATCAGGTGGATGGGGAAAAGCCCCAATACTCTCCGGATAAAAGTATTGGTGAGTTTGCCAAAGAGATAAATGAATGGAATAAGAAAATAGCAAGTATTGAAAAGAAAAAAGATGCTCTTCGGAAGGCTCATTTAAAAAAAGAAATCAGCAATAGTGAATTTGCCCAAAAAGCAGATAGCTTGTCAGCAGAAAAGAGTTCAGCAGAAAAGCAAGTAGAGGCACTAGAAAAAGAAAGAAACGAAAGAATAGTTCCTCCGGAAATAGAATCGGGCGAATCATTACTTGACTATTCGGTACGAATAAATGCCTGGCGAAATAATATCGCAAATGAAATCAGCGAAATAACCAAGGAGCTCAATACCGCAAATGTAGCGCTGAAAAAGCTACGATATAAGCGCAATGCCATTGCAAGAAAAGTAGGTGATATAAACGAAATCGGAGGCAATAAGGCAGAGATATTGGAACGTACCCGGAAGACAGCTCATGAATTGGAAAGTTATATCAGGAATAATCTGAATAACGAATTGGCTGATTGGATGGGGTTGGGAGAATTACGCAGCTTATTGGCCGGTTTGAATAATCCGACAAGCAAAAAGGATGTAGAGGCAGCCATGCTTGCGGTTGACAGAACGTTGAACAGCATAGAAACCCGCAAGAACCGCCGGACACTGAATGCATTATTAAATACCAAAATACTTGATTGGAATAAGAAAGGTGTATCCATAGCAAAAACGGTTGACGATGATACGCGGCGTTCAGTAGAATATATACGGACTAATCAGTATTTGTCTGAAGCAGAGGTACATGAGCGTATCGCAGAAATAGAAAGCAATGCGGAGAATGGCATTCTATCACCGGAAGATACACAAACGCTTGGAAGTTTAGAAATTATCCGCCTATTGTCTGCCATTAATGTAGGGCATAACAATGTACGTCAGATAGATGATGAGATACGCCGGGCAAATGTGGAAGCCACACAGCAGATAGAGCAACTTAAAAAAGAAGACCCGGTAAACAACAAGGCGCTAAAAGCCGCTTACAGACACCGCAGGAATATTATACAATCGCTACAACAAGAACGTGTTGCGGAGCAACAATATACGAATAAGGCGTATGATAATGTTATCAATGAGTTGAACTCTCTGATAAATACCGGCAAGAGTAAATTAATAGAGCAAAAAGAGCATGAGCTTAAACGAAGAAATGAGATAGCACGCGAATCTATTGAGGCGGTATACGACAAAGAAATAAAAACGCAGGCTCAGGATAAAGAACTATCAAATTGGGAGCGTGTAAAAGATATTTTGGCTCATAATAAAGTAAAAGAGTTTTTATTGTCACCGCTCGGTAGTTTTAATTTTATGTTGAAAAGCCTAGACCGAAATCATCCCATAGGGGCCGGCTCTATGTATGAACGTTGGATGAAAGGGAAAGAAGGAGCGTTGCAAGCAGAAATAAATTTTGAAAAAGGCTGGCGTTCTTTTAAAGAGGAGGTTGCAAAAAAAGCAGAAGAAATATTCGGTGAGAAATTTTACCAAGTAATAAATGATAGCCGGAAAGATAGCGGAGCTGCTGTAACTTATAAGACATTTGAAAAAGAAGGTGAAAATGGAGAGCTAGTTCCCGTAACAACAACCGCTTCTATGACCAAGGGCGAGTTACTGTATATTTACATGACATGGAAGCAAGCAGAGGGACGTGAAAAACTGCGAAACATGCTTATCGACGAAGCAGTTATTGACGAAATAAAAGAAACGCTGGGAGATAAATATATTGCGTTTGCCGATTGGGTACAAAGTGAATTTTTACCATCGAGACGTACGAAATACAACGATACACATAAGCGTGTATTTTTCACATCGATGGCAGCAGTTGAAAATTATTTTCCGTTGAAATATAATGAGAAAGATATTTCCAAGCCGGTAGAGATAGGACGGGAACTGGATTTTGGTTTGCCGAGCACTATGACAGGGGCAATTATAGGGCGTAAAAGGAACAAGAACGAAATAGCTTTGAATGCTAACGCCTTTGATATACTTATGCAGAATGGGCATGAAATGGAAGAGTGGAATGCTTACGCGCGCTTGCGTAAAGATATGAACTCCTTATTGAGCAATAAGCATTTCAGGAACCTTGTAGATGCCAACGACAGAACGGCTTTTGAAAAATTCAAAGATAGTGCACGAATAGCCCTTAAGGCAAAAAGAGATAAAGTATTGGACCCTGAAAGCTGGGCAGGACGATTTAACAGTAAATTGGCCGGAGCGGCAATTGCGTTCCGAATAAATACGGCTTTCAAGCAAATTCTTTCTTACCCTGCATTTATGGCTTATTCAGCTAACCCGGTATATCAGGCCAGATTGATATCTAATCTTAACCCTTACATGCTTTACCGGAACTACCGATGGGCGTTAGACCATTTACCGGGGTTTAAAGAGCGGGTAAGCTCAGGAGCATTTGGAAACGAAAAATTGCTATCTGATGGGTGGCAGAATAGCGAACAAGCAGCAGGAAAGCAAAAGATATTAGGAAAAGCAGGCGTTAAGGCAGATGATTTCTTTAATGTACTGACTAAAATAGGTATGAAGCCGAATCAATTTATAGACGGTTTGGCCATATCGGCAGGAGGAAGAGCCATTTACGACTATAAAAAAAGCATTTATAAGAAACAAGGATTAACAGAAGAGGAGGCTAACGAACGCGCCCTGTTTGATGCTGCAATAGCAGGAAATGAGAGCCAGCAATCTGCTATGGATGTATTTCTATCGCCTATACAAAAATCAGAAACACTTTGGGCGCGAGGATTAACTACCTTTATGAATGCTAACTTCGGATACTTACGTAAACAAGTAGAAGGAGTGTTACAATTAGCCCGAAGTAAAAAACAATACGAAGCACTTGTGCGAAAGAATCTTGAAGCCGGCATGAATGAGGAAGCAGCCAAAAGCAATGCTTTAAAAACAGTGTTGAATGCGGATGGAAAAGCGGTATTGAATGCCGTTATGTTTGGTGTGATGCTAAATACGATTTGGCAGCTTGCGGAAAAAGCATTGTGGGGAACGGGAGATGATGACGATGAAAAGAAAGCAGAAATAATAAAAGCAATAGCTACTTCTCCTATAGATAATATACTTGGTGGTAGTATGATAAGTGCTGTTATAGATGGATTTGAGCCACAGGATTTGATGAGCAGCGAAATAAAGAAAGCTTATAATGAAATAGTAAAAGCTACCAAAGCAGAAGGGTTTATTAGCGAAGAAGTGGCACTTGCTGCAACTAAAACCTTTATTAAGTTCAATACGGGTATTAATTTCGATACATGGAAAAATATATATAACGGCTATGAGAAAGGAATAAAAGAAAAAGGCGGAGCTGCTATGGCTTATCAGTATTTTACGAATGTTCCGCAGAGTATCCGTATAGCAACCGCCCAAAAGATTCAGCAAGGAGAAAGTATCGGGGATTATGCCAAACGAGTTTCGCTGGCATATGACAATGAAAAGCGTTTTGAACGTGAGTTGAAATCCATTATAGATAAATACCTGTTTAGTGATGAGGGCGATATGACCAGATTCAACAATGCTATAGAAGAAGCTAAGGAGTGGCAGGTGTTGGATAAAGGACGTGATAGCCTTTCGGAAGTAGCTAAAAAACGGCTGAAAGAACTGGATGAAAACAAAAAGCAATACAAAAATTTACTGAAGCTTGAAAAAGATGCTGTCAGCGACATAAGGAAGTACCTGAAAGGTCAGAAAAAATATACCGACGACAGGATGGATGCAAAAATCAATACAACAAGAAAGAAGTATGATGAAATAGTTGATGCGTTGGAGTAAGAAACTGTTTTGAATTTTAAATAAGTTGTGTTTTCATGTAAAAAGAGACTAGCTTGTCGGGAGACAAGCTAGTTTTGTATAATGCAATTACGGCAGTATCCCAAATTTTGTGTAAACTGTAAAACAGGTAATCGGATTCGGACAGTGCCTCCTTTACATTTTCAGATTACACATTTATGTTAGTATTATTATCTTCTCTTAATTTTTCTTTCTCCATATCTTTTTTAACATTAAGCTTTTTTAATTTATTTCGCTTATAATAATTTTCAATGTATTTTGAAAACATAGTAAATAAGAGAGAGATAATTCCTCCAAGCAAAGTAGCAATAACGAGATTTCGTGTCTCGTGTTTCGAAGTGTTGTCTGTCCTTTCCCCTTTTATATAAACATAATCCAAAAAATCGTTATCCGATTCAGAATATACTAAACTCTCATCAAAAAGCTGTTGATAGGGAGGAAATGTTTCAATATCGAAGTTAAAAGGTGCTTTGATTAGGAATCCCTGTGTCCCTCTTGGAGTATCATCAAAGCAGGTATAATTCATTTCTATCTTAAATTTTTTTTCATTTATTCCAAAAAAATTTCCTTTGTACCTGTATAATATTGTGTGTTCTCGATGTTCGCTCAAATCAACGTCAATAGTTAATTTACTTTCAAATTTATTTTCATGAAATTCAGTGCTATAGTAGTATTCTTTAAGATGATAAGTAATACACTCATCTTCTAGAACCCAATATATCGGAAAATTATCAGTTATTACGATTGCATCCTTAATTACCATATCTTCCCCTCTGTCCTTTTTTTCTCTCCATATTATGCTATCCATTTCATATTTTAATGCATGATATTTTAAATCCTCTCCATTTCCATTAAATTCAAGGCTAAATGAACGGTAAGTTAAAGATAGATTATTACCATGAGCCATAATAAAATGCTTATTTTTCAGAACATAAATTTCATGATATGGGTTTATAACAAATAAATATAATATAGCAATAACTGAAATGTTAAGTATAAAAACAATTAAGAAATGCTGTTTGATATAAGTAATTAGGTTTTTCATGTACATTTTTTTACAAAAATAAATGATTATCATTTTATTTATTTTTTTTAACATGTAATGTGAGCGATGAAAAAACAATTCCGAGTAATAAGCAAATTAAATGTAGTCCGAAGGCGCTGTTTTCTTTGAAAAAACTTAGAGTTAAGCTGAGTGTAAGACAAACAAGAAAAATATAGAAGTTATTAAATCTTTTACAGAATGTGAGCAGTACGGTTTCTTATAAAACTAGTCATTGGTGATAATTTCTTTTTTGATGTAGGTTTTATTGTAACAGCTATATTATATTCATCATAATTATCAATAACATATAAACACAATTTGTTATTTATGTCATAAATTATGTTGGTTATACCTATACCTCCAGCAATGAATTTAACTTTATAATTAAATTTGGTTTTATATACTCGTTTTGCTGTTGGCTTACGCGTGATTTCAGTTCTTTTGATTACTTCGAAATGTGAGCAGTTGATTTTCATTTGACTTTTTTTTAGTAAATATATTAAGAAGCATAGACAAAATACATGCAGATAGCATACATATTAAATGTAATGAAAAGGCGCTGTTTTCTTTGAGGAAACTTAGAGTTAAGCTGAGGGTAAGGCATGCGAGAAAAATGTAGAAGTTGTTTTTTATTTTAATCTTCCGTGTTATCGCGTCAGATAGCACAAGCCCAATATATATACCTGTCATCGCGTAAACCATGCCGCTTGCACCGACGAGAGGAAGCCCCCCTAAGTCCCCCCTAAGGGGGGATAATAAGAGAAAGGAGGCAAGAACGGCTATCAGCCATGAGCTAAAAGCTAATAATTGAGGTTTTATTCTTTTTTGTAGTACACGGAAGAACATAAAAAATGAAATGGAATTTAGGATTAAGTGCCAAAAATTAGCGTGCTGGAATGAGTATGTAAGATGCGTCCACCATGAAGAAGAGGAGGTAACTCCAAGCTCCAACCCCCAGAAACAGTATACTATAATGAAAATGAATATAAAGAGATGTTTCATATATTTTAAAGCTTAGAGAATCAAGAATCAAGAATCAAGATTGATTTTTATTTTTTCAGATTATTATATTCAGCTTCCACCCTTTCGATTTCTTCTTTGCATTTGTTCCATCCCGGGAAGCCTCCCACGTTTTTATCATCGATGTACATGTGCGCATATACTTTGCGGCTATTGCTGTTGTATTTGGCTGTATTGGTTGGTTCGTTGTCGTTGATGCGGTGAAATTTTATATCGTTATTCAGCAGGAAATTAACAGCGGAAGTAAGATGCAGGTCGCAACGACATGTCCAAATGATAATATAATGCCCGGTATCATATAACGAATTGATGACCTCTTTTGCTTTGGGCAGGAGAGTACCTATTTCGGGAAATTTGTTCTCTACAATAGTACCGTCGAAATCAATGGCTATTATCATTATTTGCTCTTAGTTTAAGTTGTTTGTTGATGATACGTCTGATAGTTTTTTCATGGAGACAATATTCGGGTTGATTATTGAATGTATAATATATAGCTTTATTTACATCCTTGATTTCCAAAAATTTAAGTTTGAAAACTTTATATATTTCCTTTGAATGTTCCAATTTTAAATTGCTTTTTCCATTATAAACGATATTCCTTATTCTTTTCAATGAAAGAAAACTTGGTAATTTTTGTTGAGCAATTTCATCAAAGTTTAATTTTTTATTTTCCCATAAATATAAAATATATGTATCTCTTTCTGTTGTATTTTTCATAATAGCAGTTTTAAACTACAAATGTAGTATTAAATCTACAAATAATTCTCATCTTGGGCAAATAATAATTTAAAAAAATCATTCATTTGTATTCATTTAAGAATAATCCAAATCAATACAAAGAACAAGATTTATGGAAGATGCAAAAATTCAAGTTCAAGCTACAGAGCAGCCAGAAGAAGGACAGACACCAAGAGGCCGCGCCGCTTTTTTAGAAGCATATAAAAAGTACAATCCGGATATAGCAGATGAGCCGGATGATGATTCTCTTTTTGACTTTGGCCGTATAGGGTTGACGGAAAGAGATGAGCTGAAAGGGAATTATGAGCGAATTAACGGCGCAAACGAGCGATTGTCTGCTGTTATCTCGGAAGACCCTCGTTTTGCTCAGTTTATTGCAATGGTAGCTAACGGTGAAAACTTGATGTATGCACTAGGTAAAACCTTTGGTAACCTTATAGACCAAGTGAATGATGACCAGTTGGAGGAGCTTCGCAAGGGACAAGAGGAATACAAATCAAATTTCACTCGGATAAAAGATAACTTCAATACCTATGAAAATGATTTGAAAACTTATGCAGAAGAAAACGGCTTGGATGAAGAAGCCATTAATGAAATAAATGAAACCATTTTAGATATAGCCGAGGCTTTCATGGAACGTTCAATCTCTCGCGATATCATTGAAATTGTCCACAAAGGATTAGACCATGATGCGGATAAAGAGGCTGAATTGGAAGCAGCCAGACTTGCGGCTAAAAATGAGGCCATTGAGGAAATTAAAAATAAAAAGCAGCCTGCAGATACAATGCCGGATTTGACAGGACAAAAATCGAATAAGAAAACATCATCTCCTGAAAGATACGCTAATAAAATAACTAATGTAGCAGATGCCTTTGTGGAAAGAGATGTGTAAAAACTAACATCAAAATTAAAATAAGACGAAAATTATGAAGAAGATTTTTGAAAAAATGAGAAACAGCGGACTGTTTTTGTTCGCCATTATGTTTTTCTGCTCACTGTTTGGGATAACGGGAGTAGATGCTATGTGTGCAGACTCCGGTACAGTAACATACGGAGAAGCCCTTTCGTTAGAAATGGCCAATGAGCAGTCGCCGGATATTGTAAGAGCAACAATAGAACGTGAGGTCGTAGTAATAAAGCCACACTTAGCCCCTCTCTACACTATTGCAGCAAATCATGGACGAACGAAAAAAGGAACAAACCCCTTAATTGAATACCACGAAATTGAAGCTCAAGGATTAACAACAACATTGGCGACCGCATATGTAGGTTCGGGAGCAGTTCAGGATGTAGTTGATTTGACAGACAATAAATTGATTGCCATAAACCAAACCTTATTCTTTAAGAATATTGATGGATATAAAGAGGATGGAGCAACAGTTGACGGATGGTTTCAGGCCTACGTAAAAGATAAGGATAATACCGGGAAACCGATTATTGTGCCAGTCAATGGAGTACAATCCGGCGCATCCGATAATACCATTCCTTCTATCGCAGCCGGAACCATTGTAGTGAGAGGTGCAAGAACCGGTTCGGAAAAGCAAAGCCGGACAGCTCCACTGACAGCCACTCCTACAAAAAAGATACAGTATATGCAAAAAATGATACTGGAAACAGAGGAAACTACTTTCTTCAGAATATCCAGTACAGGAGCAGATGCAAAATGGGATAAAACTGAATTGACAGATTATGCAATTTTCGAGCATAAGATGACTGCTGAGGCTGACATGTTGTTAGGTAAAAAACGTAAATTAAAGATTGCCAATAAATTTAATGGAGATAAAGAAGAGGATACCTATTTCCAAGAAGGTATCTGGTGGCAAGCAGGAAAGGATTTCTCATTGCCACGAAATGCAACATCAGCCGACTTAATTTCTATGATGAAAACTATTTTTGTCGGGAATAAATCAAGCAATACAAAGACGCTTTTAGCAGGTGCAGATGTCATTGAAACCCTTAATAAAATAGAATACAATCAGGTTATATTTCCCGGTAAACCCGGTCAAGTTTTTGGGCTTGATGTTCAAAAGATTATTTACGGACAATATACATTATTTGTTTGTGCGGAGCCAGCATTTGAGGATGTTGACATGGCAGACTGCGCATTGGTAATTGATGATACTTATTTAATTAAATATAAGCACGAATGGCGTTCCATTCCATTAGACAATCTAAAGTTAGGGCAATCGGATAGTAAATCACAAGTATATATTGACACTTTCGGTTTGGTGTTGCAGAATGAATATGCTCACGCCCGCATTCAATTAATTTAAAGAAACAAGCAAGTAGTATCTTCTTTAGAGCGGTACTACTTGCTTTTATTTAATAACCGAATAAAATAAATAAAATGAAAAGATATAGTTTTAAGACATTAGGCGGAGAACATACGCTCCCGATTGAAGTAAGTGGAGCTCGTCAATATATAAAATTTAAAAAGGCATATCGAGATGCAAAACTGGCATTGTTTGAGACAAGCGATGAAAAAATTCAGAAAGGAATAGAAGAATCTGACTTATTTAAAGCCGGACGAATAAAACTTGTGTTCAGCGACCAGAACGGGCAAGTGAAAAAGACAAAGAAAGGAAAAGAAGGAGAACCTGTTAATAGTAATGAAGGAGAACCAAAAGAATATCCTGAAGTAAGCACGTTCCAACAAGCAAAAGATGTATTGTCGGGAGAGCCTTACGATATTCCTGCAACAAGTCCCGATGTAAGTACTCCGGAAAAGATTTTTGCGAAAGCAGCCGAATTAGGCGTTTCATTCCCTAACCTGAAAAAAGAAGACTAAGTAAGACAAAAAAGAGAACAAAGGCTGTCAGGTCAGTAAAGGCTGACAGCCTTTGTTTTATTAAATAAACTCCGGCAGAATGAAGAAAGTAGATTTTATAAACCGCGTAATGCTTATAATGAATGAGGCAGATATGTCTACCAACAAAGGACTGTCATTGCTCGGTGCTGATATGGCACAAGTGGACCGTTACATTGAGGGCAGTTATGCTGATGCGTGGCGACGCTGTATAAAAGTAATGCCCCGTACATGGTTTGAGAATAAATCATTCAGTAATTTACTTCCCATTCCGGATTTATCGTATAGTACAGGATATGTAGTGCTTCCGGATGATTTTTATTTGTTGACTTCCTTTAAAATGGAAGGTTGGCAAAAAGCAGTTTTTGAGGCAACGATAGAAGATGAGAAGGTATCGTCTATTCAATCCAACGAGTGGACTAGAGGTAGCGCAATCCGCCCTGTTTGTACTATTTCTAATAAGTCAATAGGGAATGAAGTGAAACAGGTATTAAATTATTATTCATTGTCGCCATCAATGGTTGAACATAGAATAGAGCAGGCTATTTATGTCCCGATAGCAAAACCTCTGAAAAATTATTCCCCGAATGAAGATATAAAACTAAACGAGCAACTTATAGAGCCTATTGCTTATTTATGTGCCAGTACCGTATATACCATGTTTGAGAAATACGACCTTTCAAGAGCATTGGAACAACGTGCTATTGAAATGTATCCGGGGTTACAGGTTGTAAGAGGGAATAATGTGGTAACAAAGCAGTGATTAGTAACTAGCTACTAGTGACTAGTTGGGAGTATAAAGTTAAGAATATGAATAAATGCAGAGAAAATAAAAAACAGGCATATTGCGAGGAGCTAAAAAAGATTCCGGTACTCCAGTATCTAAAGCCTCCAGTGAATGTTATCAATGATTTGTATGTACGCTACCCAATGGGAGGAGAGTATGGTTGGTTTGCTTTGGTTGCAACCCCCAAGAACATTGCTTACTGGAACAGCGACCTGCGTAAATGGGAATATCTGATTGACAGTATAAATAATGATAGTGTATTGTCTGATTTGAACCTGAAAGCTGCGGAATGGATGGCAATGAATCCGGGACAGCCCAACCCCTTGCAGGGGGACACTGCCGGCTTTATTAGTTGGTTGAGCTCCTTACGCCTTCCGAGCAATATCTATATTACCGGGAAAGTGATGTTTACTGATTTTCCATCAGCTATTTCAGGTAAAGAGGCGGTGCTTGAAGGGGTTTATACCGAACCTAATTTTGCTGTAATAACCGTAACAAGCAGCGATATATTGCCAACTTCGTATATCTGGAATATCAGAAGAAGTGTTTGGGAATCTCCGTTGTCTTCTTTAAAGAACGGTATAAGAACCATCAGCGGTGTGGCTGACGATGCCCTGAATGCCGCAAATAGTGCTACAGCTGATATTGTAGATATAAAAGGCGGTTTAAATGCCAATGCCAATTTTACCAGTGTGTGGGGAACCGGTAGTGATACAATAGCCGATGGTTTATCGGGTATTTCGGGCTTATCGGTAGCTATTGAGAAAGATAGATTTAAACTTATCACTGTGTCGGGAAACTTGGATGAGTTGAAAGATACCGTTTCCGAAATTAATTCAGTAAAAATTCCACGCATAACCGAAGATTTAGGTCTTGTAACGGGGATGCTTGAGGAGGTTTCGGGAGCTGCACATAGTATTATTTCCGGATTTGAAAACGGTTATGGTAGTAGATTCAAAGATGTTTGGGGTGTTGACAATCCTGATGCTGCAAGAGGGCTGTTCAATATCGACCAACTAGATAGAGAACTACGCTATACATCAGGAATTGCTTTTGCAACATCGGGAGAAGTGAATAACATCGTTTCCGGTTTTACTTCTGGGACCAGTTCTAATTATTATTATGGTGCTCGTTTCATGGATGTTTGGGGCGTTGAAGATTCAAAATCGCTTGGAGGACTTATGAATATCAGAGAGCTGACAGAAAGTTTACATAACGTTTCGGGAGCTGCACACAGTATTATTTCCGGATTTGAAAACGATTATGGCGACCGTATGTCGGATGTTTGGGGCGTTGATAATCCTGATGCTGCAAGAGGGCTATTGAATATCAACGGACTAAATGCCGCTCTTATGGCTGTTAGTGGTAAAGCATGGGCTTTGGAGCGGAAAATAGCTAGTAGTTAGTAGTGACTAGTGGGGTAAAAGTTTGAATAAACCGAAGCACCGTGTCTTGGTGTCTCCGTGTTTAAAGAATGATAATTAAACATTGATAATTAACAATTAATTTATTATGAAAAAAAGATTTGACGAACTTACAGAACAGGAAATATTGGCATTAAACGAGAGTGATATAAATACTCTTATAGATGCAGAAGCCATTGAACAAGGCGTGAAGATACTCTCTAAACCAACAAAGCCGGAACTGACTGAAATAGCGGAGCAGGATGTTACTTTGTTTAACATACAGGGTACGTCGCTGTATTTCTTGAATGCTGAGGAAGCGAATACAGTTGCAAACTATCTGAAAGCATGCAGCTCTCTGAAGGATATAAAAATGGATGTATCGGCAGGCATTACGAAGATTGAAAAAGAGGCAAATATGGCATTTGCATTGAAAGAGGAAAAGTGCTATTCGGCAGAACTTTTTGAGTCTATCAAAGAGGCTAAAAAGGCAAACTCGGCAGCTCAAAGTAAATACCAAAGCCTGTTGAAAGAGTATAATGATGAAAAATCGAAGAAAGACAAAATAGCTGCTTCTATTCGCAAAAAGACGACGGACGTAAAAAATAAGTATGCTGAGATGGAACGGTTGAAAAGCATCTTTACCGAGAATTACCTCCCGGTAGCCGAAACCAAAGAGAAAGCAATGGAAGCATTTAAAAAGGCTTTTGAGATTTCGGAAGAAACGGAGGGGTATGTTTTAGGGTAAGTAGTGGGTAGATAGTAGTGGGTAGTGGGTAGCGAGGAATCAAGAAATAAAAAATAAAAAATACTAGTAACTCGTAGCTAGTAACTTGTAACTATATTATGTGTGCAATATCCATAATAATGCCGGCTTTCAATGCTTCTTCTTTTATAGGAGAGGCTATTGAAAGCATTTTACAGCAATCGTATGACAGTTTTGAATTTATCATAGTGGATGATGGTTCGACAGATGATACCGTAGAGATTATACAGGCCTACAGGGATAAGCGAATACGATTGCTGCTAAATGGTGTAAACAAAGGGGTTGCTTTCTCCCTTAACCGTGGTATTAAAAATGCCAAAGGCAGATATATTGCACGGATGGACGCGGACGATATCGCATTGGCTGAACGGCTAAAGGTGCAGTATGATTTCATGGAGGCACATGCGGATATTGACATTTGCTCGTCGTGGATGTTTGCAGGGGATAAGGTGGCAGCTTCGGGCAAAGAGCTTATCGAAAATCCCCTGTATGTTTTAGCCGAAAGAAACTTTCTTTTCCATCCTACTGTGATGATGCGGAAAAGTTTTCTTGAAGAACACCATTTGTGCTACAACGAGGATTACCCCTGCGCGGAGGATTACAAACTATGGGTAGAAGCGGCTAAAAAAGGGGCAAAATTTTACACCATCCCTCAAGCCCTGATACATTACCGCCTGTCACCTACGCAGGAAAGCCAACGTAAAAAAGAGATAATGTCGGCTACTGCCGGCCGTATACAGGATGAAGTGAAAGCGTATCTATCGTCGGAAAAGGTTTCGGTAATCATGCCGGTATTCAATATGGAGAATACGGTTGCAGAAGCTATTGAAAGCATTTTACAACAAACGTACAATAACTTTGAGCTAATCATAGTGGATGATTGCTCGACGGATAAAACCGTTAACGTGGTTGAAACATTCACGGATAAGCGTATCCGTTTAATCAGGAATGATGAAAGAAAGGGTAACTATGTAAGGCGTAATCAGGGGATAGACATCGCTAAAGGCAAATATATAGCTGTAATGGACGCGGATGATATTTCGCTTCCCGGACGTTTTGAAAAACAAATAAGATTCCTTCGTGCAAACTCCGATTATCTTGCTGTAGGGTCGGATATTGTATATTTCAGCAAAGAGGGAGTATCGTCCCCGCAAAAAAAACTGACACAGTGGGAGGACATAAAAGAGTTCCTGAAAAAAGACAATCCCTGCACACACCCAAGCCTGATGGTAAGGAGTGATGTATTTACGCGTTATGGTATTCGTTACGATGAAAGGTACTTGTATTCTGCCGATTACAATTTACTGATAGATATAAGCAAACATGGTAAAATAGCTAACCTGCCTGATGTGCTGTTGAAATACAGGAGCGATAATGTGGATAAAATAAGCCTTTCGAAACAGAAAGAGCAGCGTGATTGCCGCAACTTAATCCGTAAAGAGCAATTCGGTGATACGATAAATCTTTTTATCCTGAGCATACGCAATCAGAATCCGTCGGGCGTGGTGCGGTATATTGAACAGCTAAAAGAGGGATTGAAAAACCACCCGAATGTAGAAGTGCATACAATCACATTTTTTCAGGGTACACGGGAGCTGGTATTCCGTCCTGAAGGGAATGATTTCACCGTGTATTATCCACCCCACAAAGGGGATATGCTACAAAAGCATCCGGCATTTATCTACGACCAGCTAAACCATCTGTTTGCCGGAAAAGAAAACATCATCCTGCACCTGCATACTCTGAACCTGATTGACTTGGCTGTATACATCAAGGCTCAGATAGCGGAGTGCAGGATAATATCACACCTGCATTGCATACCGTGGAAGGGGTTGTACAATAGCAACCGTAAACGGTTTAATGAGCTATACAAAAAAAGTATTGAGGCGGGGATTGACGATAGTTTTATAACGACTGATTATGAAAGAAAGACCTATACTCATTCGGATAAAGTAGTTTGCGTGACCGAAAATGCGAAACGATATGTGAAAGATGCTGCGGGGGTTGACAGTATTGTAATACCAAACGGAATTGAGGACGCAGGAGACGGATTTCAGCGGTCGTTTAAAGATAAGGAGGTGTTTGATATTTTGTATGTTGGGTCGCTCAATGCGGGTAAAGGTATATTCTTTATTCACGAGGCAGTAAATAAAGTAGCTGCTGCAGGTTATAAAGTACGGCTTAACATTGCGGGTGCTTACGATGAAAAACTGAAACATCACTTTTCGCAAAGCAGCTATGTAAAGTTATTGGGCAATATCCCTTTCGACCAGCTCAGAGAGCAATACACGCAAGCCGATTGCGGTATTATAGCTTCGCTTCAAGAACAATGCAGCTATGCGGCTATCGAGATGGCTATGTTCGGGCTTCCTATTATCACTACTGCGGTTGATGGGTTGGATGAAATGTTCACAGGCAAAACCGCAATAAAGATAAAACCTTTGTTTTCTGAAAATTTCAGCCTGTACGTTGATACGAATGAACTTGCAGATAAGATTATCGGGCTGATAAATGATAAAGAAAGAAGAAAAGAACTGTCGGAAAATGTCCGAAAATTATATGAGGAGAGATTTGGTGTTGAGGGGATGGTTGAAAAAACGGTAGGGGTGTATAGGGAGGGGGAGAATTGAGTTTTAGGGGTAAGAGATAAGAGATAAGAATTAAGCAATAATTAAAAACTAATATATTATGATTATAATAATCACTAATGACGAGACAAAAACCTATTCTTTACAGAAAGACAATCAAGGTGTGTGGTATGGAGCGTACGGAGATATGTATGCCAGAAGGACTAACAGTATTATCTATTTCTACAAACAAGGAAACAATGCGCGGATGGAGTATGAAACGTTTGAAAACGGCGTGGAGGTTGACGGTGAAATGCTTACTCCTGAAAATGCAGAGGAAAAATTAAGGAAACTTTTTAACTCCGGAGGGTCGTCTCCGTTACCAACGCCTATAAATCAATCTTCTGATTTAAACTCAACGCTCAACGGAGCATCCATCATTACCGGAAACGAAAACATAGTGTTGACCTTGACTGGAGATACCCCTACACCCTTTCATTGCGACATTACTAAATATGGTACAGGTACAGTTGAAATAAGTTGTGCTGCCGGCTTTACTCTTAACCGTGAGCATACCTCTCTTATTATTCCCGACATAGACCAAGCTGTTGCCATTGTTCGGGTAAGTGATACGGATTTCTCGGTTATAGGCCTATATGAATATCAGGAGGGGTAATTATGAATAGATTTGGAGTAATAGCATCGCAAAAGCGGTTTAAGCCATCGGACTTGCCGGGATTAATCCATTGGAGNGATTTTTCACGGAAGAATAATCAATCTGCTGACAGAGATAGAGCAACCGACCTAAGCGGTAATGGCACAGACCTTGCGCTGAATGGTTTTGCTTTTAGCCAAATGAGTGGATACAATGGTTATCTGGAAAACTTCAATACATTTGGAAACTCCCGTCCTGATTACATAGAATATCTCGAAAAGACAGATAGCTTATTGAAATACCGTCCTTATAAAACAGGTGCCATCAATACCTACCAAATATACGGTACCTCTATCAACTTTAAAGCAAGGGTTACCGGACTGGATGCCAATAGGGATGCAGTATTGAATTTATTTGTATATTATCGTTTACCGGATGGTGGTTTTTTTTATATCACGGAGGATGGTATCTATGAGTTCAATTTTTCGACCGATATAGCAGGAGGTACTTACTATCAGATAAATACAAATTTCTCTTTAAAAGAAGGCCATACAGTCGACGAGATAACCCCTATTACCATCGAACAGATACCCGAATATCCCGGAGCATTGGTATTTGACGGGGTGGATGATTTCGCACATTCCATCCCACCCCTTGCAGGCAACTGGACTGATTTCACAATATTTATGAAGTGTGATATGTTACTTACTGATGAAGAAGCAGAAAGCTTGCCACTTTCTCCTATTATGGTTATTCCAAACAGCACAACACTTGATGCGCGAATTGTTTTTAGTATTTACAAACAGGCAAACACTGCAAACTGGTATATCAATTCGAGAGGAACCAATACCCAAAAACCATTATCATCTTTTAAACAGATAAATGTGGCAACTCCCGATTCTTTTAATGGCGATAGTATTGTACAAGGAAGCAATACAGAAGAATCTCCGACACTTTATATAAGTCGGACGTATTATGCGAATCGATTCGTTAAAATGGCTCTTTACGACCTGATTATCTACAATCGCACATTATCTCAAGCGGAAATAGACAAAGTAGTAAAATATTTAAAGAGTAAATAGTTAGTAGTTACAAGAATTAATAATTAAACATTGAACATTAATAATTATTTTATATGAAATACATTATTATCCAAACAAAAGAATTGGA
>NZ_QVMH01000099.1 GCF_010501035.1 Paludibacter sp. 221 | reverse complement strand
TCGACTTTTTATCAATACGGGCGTAGAAATCGAAGATTTCTATATAAATTTGCAGAAGAAAATTTGAGATAAAAAGCTGAAAGTTAATCTTTCAGAATTGATATATAACATAACGTTCGCAGAACGTCTCGATACGAAAACTGGCAATTTTCAAAAGAATAGGGACAACTGTGCAATGTCTATGCTATCGTTGTATAGCGTGGGCTTGCCTGTCTTCTATTCTTAGGTATGCCAGTACCTCGTATCGGAGCAGTGTGAGTTCCACGCTTCTTTTTGATGGGCTGGCGAACAGTTTAATAACTGTTTAATACCTATTGATATGGGAATCTTAAAAGCGCAAATAGCTGTATCTCTTGATGGATTTATAGCCCGTAAAGATGGTGAAATAGATTGGATTACAAAAGAAGTAAAAGAATCTATCAGCAAAGTATATAGTTCCGCAGAAACGCTGATTTCCGGCACAAATACCTATAATTTTATTTTTGAACGGTGGGGGTGGTTGGCCATACAAAAGTAAAAAGACTTTTGTTGTCGCAAATACCCCCATAAATACTATTCAGGAAGAATATTTATCTTTCATAACCGACAATCCTTTCGATGTTATTCAGGGACTAAAAAAAGATACAGAATCCGATTTGGTAGTTATTGGGGGCGGTAAACTTATCACATCTTTAATCAATACTCAACTGCTGGATGAATTGACAATTTACACTGTTCCTTTCATGTTGGGCGAAGGTGTTTCTTTTATCGGAAAAACAATCGGTTCAGAATGGGAATTATCAGATTATCGTTCACTGGATGGTGGGATATTATGTGCAACATATCATTTTAGTAATGAATTAATCCGATAAAATAGTCTCATTTATAAACTTCAAATAATCATCCAAATACAATTTATAAAAGTCATTTTTCTTACAAGTTGGCTGATGTGCGAGGGGGAATATTCTTTGCCCTAAGTAATTATTTTTTGCAT
Source organism: Paludibacter sp. 221 (assembly GCF_010501035.1). Classification (GTDB taxonomy): domain Bacteria; phylum Bacteroidota; class Bacteroidia; order Bacteroidales; family Paludibacteraceae; genus QVMH01. The sequence continues at coordinate 287 of NZ_QVMH01000099.1, read as the reverse complement.
CTATATATTTAAAATTTCGTCCAGATTTTGTATTCCCAATATAATCCCAGTAATATTTAACATCTCTTTTCGTGCAATTTAGCAACTGCCTTATTAATGGTTCGCCTAACGATATAATTATGGGGTTATTAAAAACACTTATTTCATCAACCAAAAAATCCATCCAATATTTGAAATGCCGATAAAGCACTTTGTCATCATCAGCAGGTGGGAAATTGAAAAAACATTTATCTAGGGCTATTCACAAATCAAACAATTAATCCCAACTAATTCATTGCGAATTAGTT
>NZ_QVMH01000098.1 GCF_010501035.1 Paludibacter sp. 221 | reverse complement strand
AATAATAATTAAACATTAATAACTAACAATTAATAATTATCATCATGAACAGAAAACAATTTTTCCGGCAGACTTTAGTATTATTCTGTCTATTTCAATTTTCATTATTCATTTTTCAATCAAAAGCACAGGTAACTATTGGTGCCGACCGTGAGCCAAATGCCTCGGCTATTCTGGAGCTAGTAAGTAGCAATCAGGGCTTGCTATTGCCCAACGTCAGCCTTACCTCTACCAGCAGTTATGCCCCATTAAAATCTCACGTAGCGGGTATGATAGTGTATAACACTCCCGGTAACGCAGAAGCTCCGGCAGGCCTGTATTACAATAACGGTAGCGCTTGGGTTCGCCTTGTGTTGCCCAGTGAGGTAACCGCCGTTTCGGGCGACGATGGTGTAAGCGCAACAGCTTCGGGTGCAACAACTACCGTAAGCCTGACCGACTTGGGCGTAACCACCGGCAAACTTGCCAACGCATCAGTTACCGCCGACAAGCTGCACCAGATGGGTGCTACCAATGGACAAACCCTCACATGGGATGCTACAGCACAAAAATGGGTTCCCGGTTCGCCAACCAAAAAAATAGTTTCGGTAAAAGCCGGCTCCTATACCGTACAGGCCGACGACGATGTAGTGATTACCGAGCACAGCGCTTCGGTAAACATCACTATGCCAACCTTAACAGCCGCTCACGATGGCAAAACTGTTTACATCATGAATAATAATTCGGGCGGCTCAGGTAATAACTTTGTCGATGCTGCTACCGGATGGATTCTTGGTCAGGGTACCAGTATGATTATCGGACGAGGTGCAGTGTTTATTTGGGACAATACAGGCAGCAGATGGATAAGCGTTTCCAAATAAAAACCGGCATATACACCGGTAATAGATGACAGACAATTAAAAATAGAAATATCCCGGATTCATCCCTGAGAGTAAACTTAGGATGAAGCAACGCGATAAAACACAAACAAGATGAAAAAAATAATATTATTAAGCATAACACTATTTGTAACAATACTGAGCACGCATGCGCAGCTCCTGAGCAACGGTACCATTCTGAACGGTATTCCCGGCTCAAACGTATTTCTTGATGGCAGTACAAACTTTTTCTCAGCAGGCATAGGAAATAACATAGGTAAAGGACTGGTTATCCCAAGTGTAGACTTGACCACCTTCGAATTCACCGATGTAAAAGAAGGCTTTGCCGACGGTATTACTTTCCCTACCTATTTCGATGGTATGATAGTATATAACAGTGCTACCGGTACAACTCTGACAACAGG
>NZ_QVMH01000097.1 GCF_010501035.1 Paludibacter sp. 221 | reverse complement strand
TGACTAGTCCTAAAAAACCGTTACAGGTTTGATTAGACAAAAGTATTAATAATTTATGAGATAGTTGTCGGGCTAGCCCGACAACTATCTTTGCTTTTATACGTTCTGATCTCTATTCTATTCTGTTTATGCATTTCATCAGGTGTTTTCATATAGCATGACCAATGCGGTCTTTTCGTGTTGTAAATACGAACAGCATCTTTTACCAAAAGTTTCATTGTCTTGATGTCAACCCGATAATCTTCCAATAAAAATTCCTGTTTAAGTATACCGTTAACTCTTTCTGCTATTGCATTGGCATAAGGATCATAACTTTCAGTCATGCTTGGTATTATCTTTTTCGTATTCAACAATCTTTGATAATCATTGCTACAATACTGCAAACCTCGGTCAGAATGATGAATCAGCTTATTTTTATAGTGCCGTTGCTTTATAGCCATATTCAAAGCTCTTAAAGAACCCTCAGTCGCCAAGCTGTTAGAGATATCATACCCCATTATCTTCTTAGAATATGCGTCCGTAACCAGCGCCAAATAACAGTTTTTGTCTCTGCCGCCAATATAAGTTATATCCGACACCCAGACCTGTTCCGGATGTTTTAATGGCATATCGGCTATAAGATTTTTATGCTTCCTAAAGCGATGATGAGAGTCGGTAGTTATCCGATAGTTTCTTTTGGGTTTGATCAGCATATGATTAGCCTTTAGGATGGATAAAAACTTATCGCGTCCTATCTTTAGTTCCTTTAATGGTGCATAAAGAAGATAATATAACTTACGAAAGCCAATGCGTGGCATATCTCTGCGTATAGACTCTACCATAGCTACAACTTGTTTGGCTTTATTCTGATTTTTGTTCCTTGAACGGATAGAACGATAATAAACCTGTCTACTTACCCCGAGCAACCCACAGGTGGAGTTTTTGCTCACTTTGTATTCTTCTGAGAATCGGTCGATTGTTCGGGTAAGGAGTTTTTTCGGATAGGTATATTAAACTCTTTTTCCGCCATATCGATCATCATATCAAAGAAGATAGCTTTCTTATCCGAAGTTTCGGCTTGCTTCTCCAATAAAGCCTTCTGCTTTTCCAGTAGCTTGATTTTTTGCTCAAGTTCCAGAATCTTTAGATCTTTACTCTTTGGCATATTACTAGGCGTTTGATTTTCCCAGTCAAAGGTACCATATTTGCGTAACCAACCAACTACTGTAGAGCGAGATTGAATCCCATATTTGCGTACGGCTCCTGTTGTGCTGCATTCGCCTCGCTCTATTTCTGAAACGACTGATAACTTAAAGGATACACTGTAATCCCTTTGCGTGCGTCTTACGTACTCATTCTTAATTTCTTTCATAACATTACTTTTTTTATGTAACGCTATTTCAGGACGAGACA
>NZ_QVMH01000096.1 GCF_010501035.1 Paludibacter sp. 221 | reverse complement strand
AGCCGATGCACAAGCGGAGTTGAAAAAGCAACTTGAAAAAGATACTGTTGTAAAAAACAATTTTTTCAAATAAACAATTTGTTTGTCATTAATAATTTATTTCAATTATTTTCTACCTTTGTTCATAACGAAGGAAGGCTCCCATCGACACATCGAACGGAAGTCTATCTTGTGTAGGTAATCTATAATGGGTTACCTACTTTTTTTGGGCTATCGCCCAAGACGAAGGAAGAACTCTATCTCTTCATCCTCGGAAGAGTCTATTTCTTTGGATCGTAAGACTCTCCATTTTTCCACATTGCATACATGAGCAATAGTAATTTTCTCTGTATTGCCGTAATGGCAATTTTCTTTTGCTTGGGGTGCTTTTGTACAATCCTAGTATAATCCTCTTTGAACTGAGGATTGAACGTAGAAGCGACAATAGCAGGCATATACAAAGCAGCTCTAATTCTGGAATTGCCTTTTTTAGAAATTCTTGTTTTTCCGCAAACACTACTTCCTGATTGTCTCTGAACAACATCAAGTCCTGCATAGCTCGCCAATTGCTTCTTGTTTGAAATTAAGGCAAATCCTTGCGTTTCTGCCAGTATGATAACTACAGTGGTTAATGCAACACCTTTGATTGTTTCGAGTTTTTTAATGCGTAGGTATAACTCTTTATCTGTTTTGATTAGATCCTTAATCTTTTGGGCATTTTCTTTCAATAAATCATCTATGTGTTTTAGCATTCTGGCATAACTCTTTTTTACAAATGGCTCAGGTAATTCCGTGTGATTTATTGCCTCTAAATTGTTTTTAACTCTAGTCCTCTGCTTCATAAGTTCAGAATTTAACCGAGTAAGAGAGCGCAGTTTGCGATATAATTCATTTGGTGGACTCCATGTTCTTGTTAATGGAGTAAAGGCACCCATCAAAGCTAAGTTGCGAGCGTCGACTTCATCGGTTTTAGTCTTTATTCCCTCTGAAAGCATATAGTGTTTTGCTTTATTAGGAAGTACGACCATTACTTGTAGATGGAGCTTATGAAGATGATAAGCCAACGACTCATAATATACTCCTGTTGCCTCCATTAAATATGTAACAGGATTATTTTTTAGAATATGCTTCCTGCTCCATTTAACAAATTGATTGAATCCTGATTTGTCGTTCTTGAAAGTTTCAATACTACTGTATTGTGTCAAATCAGAAATGTAATACAGACATACACACGCTGTAAATGTACTTTTAGAGATGTCAATGCCAACACACTGGCGAAATAGCTGTCCTGAATCCATACATATGCTTTTTATAGTTAATACTGTATAGACCAATACTTCCTCGTCTTTTCTCTTAATTAACGCAAGCTTACAGAATCGTAGCCTTAGATACTGTCCAGACTCAATGAAGATAAAGTAGGGAATGGAGGAAATCTTTTTCACGATATAGCAAGATGCTTACCTGTAGCAAAAAACTCTCATTCCCTTAGGTCTATATATCTAGCAAAACTACAATAAATAGACCCTATTGTATTAGTCTGTACAAATGTAAGAG
>NZ_QVMH01000095.1 GCF_010501035.1 Paludibacter sp. 221 | reverse complement strand
CAAATTTATATAGAAATCTTCGATTTCTACGCCCGTATTGATAAAAAGTCGAGGGCAGCGCAAATTTCCCCGTCTATCACCGAGCTCGTAGCTCATAAATTATTAAATTCGAGGTTGTAATTTTAAAATACCTCATATGGATAGAACAAACAGAATCGTAGCTGGCCTCGACATTCACAAAGATAGTGTATTTCTCTGTATAATGGATTGGTCGGGCATAAAATTTGAAGCCCAGTATGGTACGTTGACCACAGAGATCCGCCAGTTGGGAACTAAAATGTCAGAGTTCAACGTTAGTGAAGTTGGCATGGAAAGCACCTCGGTATATTGGATACCCATCTGGAACGAACTTTGCGAGAGCTTCTCCCTCAAGCTGGCCAACCCTTATTTCATCAAGCAGCTTCCTGGTCGTAAGAGCGATGTAAAAGATGCGCAGTGGATAGCCGAGTGTATGCTTAAGGAATTGATAAAAGGTAGTTATGTTCCAGAACCCCTTATTCAAGACCTTCGCAAGTATAACCGTCGGATATTTGACCTCAATGAGGAGTTGGTTTATAAAAAAACCAAGTTAGATGCTGCATTCCAGCGTTGCGGCATGCGATTGAGCAACTACGTTTCCGATATCGGAGGGAAGAGCTATCGTAAGGTTGCACAGGCCATCGCTTGTGGGGAGACCGACCCACAGAAACTCATATCACATGTACATGTCCGCACCCTGAATAAGCATAGTCGCCAAGTCATTCTTGGAGCATTGACAGCCACCTTCAGCAGTGTTGACATAGAGTGCATCCGTCAGTATCTTGAAGAAATAGCACTTGCAGAAAAACATCGCGACCAATGCCAGGAGAAACTAACGGCCTTGTGCCAACAACATTTCCCCCGCAGACTAGCACAACTCCAAACCATCCCCGGTGTAAAAGAACGCACGGCAACCTCAATCATTGCGGAAGCCGGGGTGGACATGAAGATGTTTTGTACAGCCGCAGCACTGATAGGTTGGTGTGGACTCAAGCCACGTAACGATGAAAGTAATCGCAAAATTAAGAGTCGCAAGATAACTCACGGAAATAAATTTTTGAGAAAGACTCTTATTGAAGCCGCATGGGCTGCCAGTCGAACACAAAACTGTTTCTTTAGTCATTTTAGCTACACACAGACTGTCATTCGTAAAAAAAACAAAATGAAAATCATTGTGGCCGTTGCCCGTAAAATCCTGGTGGCCGTATGGCATATGTTTACTAAAGAAGAGGACTTTATCGACATCTACAAAATGTCGATAACAAAAACAAACTCGAATCAACCGTAGCCCAGCTACGTCTTGATATACCCTTGATTGCAAGGTAAGTATCTTTGTTGTGTTAACCAAACCAGTCCTGCAAATTTGCCGAAGCTTTACAAGGGAATTGGACGCCCGTATGAGACATAGAACTCGCAGAGGAAAGTAGTAAAACTTAAATCATGGAAACTGTCTGACAGATTCTTCTGTTGGAGGGAATTGTATGTCTTTTACAAAACCAACAACAAGATAAAGCGATAAAACAGAGCGAAGTACAGAAAATGAAATACTGAGTAACTAATACCTTTTTAGAGGAAAG
>NZ_QVMH01000094.1 GCF_010501035.1 Paludibacter sp. 221 | reverse complement strand
AAAATGAGGAGAGGGAGTCATGTGCTGCGCCAAAACCGAAACCTTCTCTAAGCTATTTGTTGCTTAGAGAAGATGATAATTATAGAGGAAAGATAACGGAGAGTAATAAAGTTATTATTATGATGATAATGATAATTTCTGATTGCTCTCTGTTTCCAAACTGATTACGATAATATTAAAATTCAATGAACATTATGGAAATTGTAAATATAGACAAAAGCACTTTTGATGAAATAAAATCAAGGTTTCAGGATTTTAAGAAAAGGGTGAAAACATTGTATCAAAATAAACAGAATAACAAACTGGATGAATGGCTCGATAATCAGGATGTCTGTTTGCGGTTGAACATTTCTCCCAGAACATTGCAGACTTTACAGGATACACGGAAAATAGGTTTCAGCAAAATAAACCATAAGATTTATTACAAAGCGAAAGATGTTGAAAAATTCCTTTTAGCAAACAAAACATCACATCTTTGATAAAATACCTGAATATGACTTTAATTACAAAAAGGGACGAACAGATAACAGAATTTTTTACAAGTCTGGATGAAATGCAGGCTTGTTTGGAAGATGCTCAGGCAGAAACCAAACCATCATTGAATGGTGAACGGTATTTTACTGATCAGGAAGTATCGGAACGTTTAAAGATAAGCCGAAGGACTTTACAGGATTACCGTAATCAGGGTATTATTTCTTATATACAACTTGGTGGTAAAATCATTTACAGGGAGTCTGACTTACAAAAACTATTGGAACAGAATTATTTTCCGGCTTGGAGAGATATAGAGAAGTGAAAATTGCTTGAATTTTACAGATTATACATATAAAAGCAAAAAAGTCTTAACTTTGAGCTTTAAAAAATAAAATCAATGACCGATATTCAACCTACCGATTATAAACAATTCCTTGTTGAGATAAAGCAACGTATCCGTTCTGCCCAATACGAAGCGATGAAAGCAGTTAATAAAGAAATGATACAGCTTTACTGGGATATAGGTAAACGAATTACAGAAAAACAAAAGGAATCAGGTTGGGGTAAATCTGTGGTAGAAACATTATCCTTAGATTTACAAAAAGAGTTTCCGGGAATAAAAGGCTTTGGAACTTCTAACTTGTGGTCAATGGCTCAGTTTTATTCTGAATATCAAGGTAATGAAATTCTCCAACCATTAGTTGGAGAAATTAGTTGGAGCAAGCATTTGGTAATAATGACCAAGTGTAAAGATGTTCAGCAAAAACAATTCTATATTCTCTCCACTAAAAAATACGGGTGGACGAAAGATATGCTAATCCATAAAATAGAAGCACAGTCTTTTGAGAAATATCTGTTAGGACAACATAATTTTGAAAACACATTGCCAGATAGCATAAAGAATCAAGCTATTTTAGCTGTTAAAGATGAATATACTTTCGATTTTCTGGAATTAGATAACGAACATTCCGAGTATGAGCTTGAGCAGGCATTAATAAAAAACATACGTTCTTTCCTTATTGAGTTCGGTACTGATTTTGCATTTATCGGAAACCAATACCGCATTGAAATAGAAGGAGAAGAATATTTTATTGACTTGCTTTTATATCACCGTAAACTCCAATGTCTGGTTGCTGTAGAACTCAAAATAGGTAAATTTCTGCCGGAATACAAAGGAAAAATGGAATTTTATCTCAATATTCTAAACGACACTGTAAAATTACCGCATGAAAATCCGACAATCGGAATCATAATTTGTAAATCTAAAAAGCGTACTATCGTGGAGTATGCTTTGAAAGATTCTAACCAACCTATAGGAATTGCCACATATAGCCTTACAACGAAACTGCCCGATACATACAAAGAACTACTCCCGAAAACGGATGAAATAGCAGAAAAACTGGATAAATTAATTTGATAAAAGCATGGGGTGGTGGAATTAATGGAAAATTAAGATAAATATTCGGATAGAATTCTTTTTCTTCAATAGGGCTATTCAGTAAATAGTTTCAAAATAGCATGAGCAGATAACAGGCTCATG
>NZ_QVMH01000093.1 GCF_010501035.1 Paludibacter sp. 221 | reverse complement strand
TAATTTCTTTCATAACATTACTTTTTTTATGTAACGCTATTTCAGGACGAGACAATTATAGAAAATAAAATGACCAATTCAAATCGGATTGGTCATTTTATTTTCTATATAATCGTATTACCGACTTTATTTCAAACCTAATACATTCAAGCCTTGATTGAAACGTATATCACGTGGGATTCCTGCCTCATTTATCCGATTCAAATCCTGTTGTAAAGCAGTGCCTATACTTCCGTTTTCGTGCCTGAACTTTTGTGCAAACTCAAAGTCGCCTTCGCCCTGAGTTTTCAGTATAAGTGCCGACCAACTATTTATTGCTTGTTTAGCTTTTTCAAAATCAATGTGATATTTACCTGCATCATTGCGTGTAAAAGCACCTTCTTTTTCCATATAGTTGTAGCACATCATATTAGCCTTACCATGCGAACTTGCCGCACCAAACCGAACCGAACGGAGAATACCCGCAATGTAAGTTGTAATAGCATCTTCTACTGATATTCCATGAATCTCTCCTTTATCAATCAGGTTGCAGACCATGAACAAGCCCAGTATATCAGCTTTTGCTTCTTCCCACGATGTCTTTTCAGTCCTCAATGCTATATCTACAGCACCTTTGCCGTTTACCGTTTCTTTCACTCCCAATCCGTGCGCTACTTCATGGAAAGTCACATTCCAGAAAAAAGCATCGAATTTCAGATGTTGGTGTAAGTCCGGCTCCATTACCAGCGTGCCGATAGGAAGCATTATTTTATCAAACTTGGCTTGCATGCTGTTGCGAAGTTGCAGACGTCGTGCGCCCTTTTGCGCCTGTACACGGTCGTCATTAGGCAGGTTTATAGCAATGGTTTTACTTCCCGCATTACAGTCGCCGGCATAATACACGGCATCATACACATTCAGGTCGGACGATGTACCCGGAATAAATATTTTATATTGAGGCTCGCAAGGCAGTTCCTTTTGAAGTGCCGGAAGCATAGCTACAAACTTGGCAAGCTCGTTACTGCGTTTTTCGTCTTTTAGCAGGATGAATGCTTCATAAGAAGCCTTCGCCTCATTCAGTTTGTCATCATAATTCTCGATAGGCCCCACAACAAAATCCAGACGGCTCTCTTTCATGTCCATCCATGCCATATCGCTCGCAAAATAATCATCTGTTTCGAAAGCCTTTTTGCGCTCTGTCAGGTATTTTTTCAGTCCGGCATCCTCTGTCAGCTCAATAGCCTTAGACAGCAAATCAGTAACTTGCGTAATTTCCTTTTTATATTCATCCCTGTACCACACCGTTTTTAACGAGCCATCCGCATTACGGCGAAGAACAGTGTATAAGCTTCCTTTGTCAGGATTACTGTATGCTTCATACTCTTCTTTTGTAATATCTACAGGGTAATATTGGCATCCCAAGGGTTTTGCTCCGAAACCCGAAACAAATGGCTGATTATTATCCAACCTGTCCCAAGAGCCATAATTTATCATTGCGAAGTCTTTAGCCCACTTATCCTGAATCGTATCCAAAACCGTTTTATCCTCAAAAGTCTGTTTCCAGAACAAATTATCCATAATATCTGCTATTTCCAGAAATATGGGTATCAGTTGTTTTTCCTTTTTTGACAAATTCTTTACTAAATCCGATTTTAAATCGAAATAAGCATATTCTTCTACCTTCTGTTGCATAGGGCTTTTCTCATTAGTTTGCTTGCACGATGAAAAACATACTGCCAGCAACACAAAAATACTGGTTATGATAACGCTTGACTTTCTCATATTTATTCTTTTATTATGTTATTTTAATACAGTTACAAAAGTAAAAAAAATAGGGCATCAAAATTACATTTTAAACACCAAATTCATCAGATATTGCTCTTTCGTTTCCCTCTCTCAAAGTCCCTCTCTTTGAGAGAGGGATTTAGGGAGAGTTATAGTATTTTCATTTTTATTCTTTTGTCCTCCAGCCGGACTGGCTCTTCCTTTTTCCTATAGCTGAAAAAGGAAGCAAAAAATTAACCTTGTTGAAGCACCTACGCTTAGCATAGCTCAAGCAAGCTTGACTCTGCTTTCGCT
>NZ_QVMH01000092.1 GCF_010501035.1 Paludibacter sp. 221 | reverse complement strand
ATACCTTGCTCTTTTACCGAGCAAACCACGAAGTACAACTTCGCGGCAGCGGGGGTTAAAAGCCAATCATCAGATACCATTATATTTGCAACCTCAACTTTATTTCTTTCAGATATTGCTCTGTTCGATAAAAATCTAATTTATTCACAACATGTATGGATTCTATTTTTAAATCGTTATTTAAAATAAAAAAGAAAGGAGGAATATCAAATCCTCTTTCTTCTACTGGAATACCTAATTGAAAATATTCTAATGTTAAGAGCGGTTTCCCATAGCAATTTTCTCTAAAACGTTTAGGGTAATCAGGAGATATAAATACAATATTATTATTTGTTTTGTAATTTGAATATGTTTTCTCTAGTATTTCAATGGTTCTGTCAATACAAGGAGAACAGCTGTATGAAGAGAAATAAAAAAATATAGGTTTGTTGTTCTTTATGTAATTATTTAATTTAACGCTGTTTAAGGAATCATTCCCTAGGAAAACGAATTGGTTTGTTATTTTTTGATTGATATTATTTTTTTCAATATCAATAATTATTTTCTCAATAGTGGATTCTGCTAATTCATCTTTCTTGTTTTTGTTTTTTGAACATGAATATGTTACTATAACCAACGAAAAGAGAAAATATATTGCTAAGTAATGCTTGGTTGTTTTTATCATTTCTTGAAATAGTATTTTATTAATACAGGGTTGTCAGAATCATCTATCTTTCTTTTCTTTTCGATGTTCTCTTTATCTAAAATAATATCCGGAACAGTTTCATCCATATTATATTGCCAGTCAGGAATACCAATAACATATTCTTCTTCCCATAAAAATGGATAAATATGTGCACCTTCAACAGTTTTTGAGAAAACGATGCTCTCTAAAGTGTTTTTGTCGTAAAAGATATTTATGGGATTATCTTTTCGGTAAATCTGGGTATATATGTACTGAGAGTTTCCTCCATGTAGAGTGAAAATATAATTAACTATGTCAGAAGCGTATACTTTTTTGACAAAATCAGTCATTGCTACCCGACTTGTAAATTCAGGAGATTTTTTCATTTTTTTAGGATTATTATTGTACTTTCCAAAATCCCAATTGTAAGCGTCACGAATAGTTCCATCAGTTGATATGCTGTAAACTGTGTTTTGAGAAGACCTTGCTAAAAAATTCTTATATGGAAATCTTGTTCTAAGAAATATATTATAATTATTTTCTTCTTCATGAAAATTTTCGGCAATTAATTCCCCAGATGTTAATGAATACAATTTTATCCTGTTTTTATAATCACTAGTCCAAAATGCAACAATGTCTTCTGTAAGTATTTTAAAACTACCATAAGCTCCTTTTATATCAGGGAGTTTATATTTTTTTTCAAAATTACCATCCAAACTATAACAATGTATCGTTCTGTCAACTGATGATAACAGTAAGATTTTTTCATTTTTAGTATCAATCTCAAAATCACTTATATTTATATATTCATTGGGTCCCATGCCTTTGTTGCTTATCTTTTTAATGAAATTTCCTTCATTATCAAATATAAATACATTAGCTAAATGTATGTCTAAAACATAGAAATGATTTTTATGGTCAATGATTTTGTTTATTAACTTAATTAAAGACTCGGAATTTGTTTCCAAAGGAATTAATTCAACTTTTCTGAAAATGTCTAAAAGAGATATTTTATCCCTTTGATTAATGTCAATATAGACGCCTCCTTCTTTCTTTTGACACCCAAAGAACAAGAATATACTTAATAAAAAGTATATAGTTAGTATTTGTTTTTTCATGATTTATTATTTAAAATAATCAATAGGAATAAAAACTCCTATTGATTATTATTAACTGTTATGCAAAAACGCAAAAATCTTTTCGCCAACCCGTAAATTCGCAAGTACAATACGGACCCCATGCAGAAACAACTTCCCAACAACGTCCTTCTGAACGTCCACAAGTAAAAACAAATTCTTCTCCACTGGTACTTCCTCCACCACTACTCTCGCCAGCTAGTGCTTCCAAGTTTGCTAAGGCAATAACCGAAAGATTACTTTCTTTTTTCAGATTCAGATTCCCCCTGCTCCCGCAGGCTTGTAGCCTGTGGTTTGCTTGCAAGGCAATCATTTGNAAACCTTGCTCTTTTACCGAGCAAACCACGAAGTACAACTTCGCGGCAGCGGGGGGATATAGTCAATGTCGGAATATATATCCGACAAAAAGATTTTTTCACGTGCATTATCCGGATTAACATCAATGCTCTTGAAATTCAGGTCACTGGTTAAATGTTTTGTTTTTTCACAACCATTAAACAATAGTAAAAAAAATAGTATTATAATATAAAAAGTGTATTTCATTTTATTTTGTTTTTATAAGGTTTGCTATTCCGTCATGTTAGGAATAGCAAACCTTTTTGATTTATATTAAAACTACTTTTATCAGAAGCCTATTGAAATAAGGTCTCCATTGCAGTTTGTCTGTTTTGCAGGGTCGCAACATACCCTACTTTCTGTTTTACACTTCAATTTATCCCGCCAAAAAGTGATACAAACAACATGCTTGAGTGTTTGATTTGGGACGTACGTTGGGTTGCCGCCGCATCCCCAGTTTTCATTGGTACTTCCTCCACCGTTGCTCTCGCCAGCCAGTGCTTCCAAGTTTGCTAAGGCAATAACCGAAACACGCTTCTATTTCATTTTTACAATACAAATAATCGGATTATCTGTATCTTCTAAATTAAGATTTAGCTCATTTAAATTTGATGATATAGGTTTACTGTTACTTGTAATCATCATTTTTAAATAATCTGCTTCAAAATAGCCAATAAAATGTTCCTTTTCTACACCATGTATTTGGGGCATCATAATATTGTCAAAGTTATTGAGCCAAATAGGTCCTAAATTTATTGCCTTCCTATCCTCTTTTAAATACAAGCAGGAGCACACCAAATTATTATATTCAGACACAGAATAGGTTATATAAATATATTTATCTATTTCATAAAAGTCTAATAATTTGCAGTATTTGCTATCTTGAACATTTTTTAGTTTTCTCAAAGTGATATTTTCCGAATTCTTATAAAAATCAATAGGTATTGTATATTTGCCAAAATCAATGGCATATAAAGAAGATACACTATCTTTTATTTCATAAACTATGTTTGAAATTGCATCTGCCAGCCTTATATTGTCATCATACAAATAAATGGGCTGATTTGTTGCTGCCGTCAATTTTGTTCTCAAAAAATTGCTATTATATCTAAAAGGTAAATATGTTCTTTTCAATTCACCATCTTTCATTTCTACTATACGATATTGGTCTGGAAATATCTCTTTAAAAAAAAGCTCATTAGGCATCCGTGGCTCATAATACCAACTATATCCATTGTTACATAAAATATCAGTTACGATCAAACCTATTTTCTTTATACCGAGAAGATCTCCAGCTGAATTATACTCAAATAAAGATTGTTTTACTTCACAATAAATGAACACATTTCCAGTTTGTTGATCTACAGAAAAAGATGCTATTTTAATATACTCATTGGGTCCTATCCCGATATCTCCTATTTGATTAGAAAACTTACCGGATTTATGAAATTGATAAATTTTATTTGACAAATTATCGAAGATGTAAATATAACCATCATTAATTATCAATTTGTTAATTCTCCCTATCAAAAAATCATCTGCAGTTTCCAACGGAATATATAGTACTTCTTGAACAAATAAAGATGCATTATTTACAACTTCTTGATCTATATCACGATTTAGATCAATACTAATTATTTCGTTTGCATTTAGGATTCTTATCTCTTTGGGCGAACATCCACAAATAAACAACAATAATATAGGGATGTAAAATATCTGTTTCATATTTTATAAAGTTATAAACTTCTTGGAGACATCATATCTCCAAGAAGTTGGTTTCTAATCAAATGATTAATGTTTCTTACAGGTAAATATATTACAATATGTTTGTGGATTTCCTGTGTAAATACATGGATTTTCTGTTCCATCGAATTTGACTTTATAATCAAATCCAATGGTACATTTACCATAGTAAGGAATATTGACATCAATATCGCATCGTCTTGTTTCAGTTACTTTACAAGAGCGAAAACTATCTAAATATCCATATTTTATATTACTATTATTTTCCCCCTGCTCCCGCAGGCTTGTAGCCTGTGGTTTGCTTGCAAGGCAATCATTT
>NZ_QVMH01000091.1 GCF_010501035.1 Paludibacter sp. 221 | reverse complement strand
GTGTGACGTGAAAGTTACACCAGTAGCTGTCTAACATAGATTAGACCTATTGTTTCGCCAATAGTAGCCTACGAGCAGGTGCGCTTATATAAGGGTATCAAGCTGCTCGGACAAGGTAGCCCTCCCGAAAGGGTAAGAAAGAACCGCAAGGGGATTTCAAAGCTCGCAAGCATTATGCGGGTCGGGGAGCTTGGCTCGGAAGGTATGGTCAACGAAAGTGAATTGCTAATAAACGTCGTTAAGTCGAACAAGCCTACGAATGCTATCAGGCTTGAACCAAAAGGTAACGTGGCTGGATAACTCTGTGAATTTTGGGGTTACGCGAACAACAGAGCCATCGGCGAAGAGGCAAGACCTAACCCTATCTTGGTACTGGTGTAGAACACGGTAAGCCTGTATATCTCCCGTAAGGGTAGGAAAGCCGCAAGGTAATCCGATGGATATGCGGGTAAAGGAAAACCGGAGAAAGCGAACGCTGTTCTGTAATGGAATAGATACAAGTTGAGTCAAAATCATGAATTGACCTTGACGACATTACTTGACGTGAAAACGGGCAGACTTCCGGTATGGTAACGTTTTACAAGATAACTTTTAGAACTTATGAAAGAGGAAAAGCAAATGTACGAAAGTGAAAAATCGTGTGCGTCTTCTGACCGAAGAGAGCAAACTTGGGAAAGCATAGACTGGAACAAGTGCGAACAGGCGGTTAATAAGCTGCAAGCGCGTATTGTAAAAGCTCAGAAAGCAGGTAAGTATGGTAAGGTAAAAGCCTTGCAATGGACACTTACCCACTCGTTCTATGCCAAAACATTGGCAGTCAAACGAGTTACTTCTAATAATGGCAAGAAAACTTCGGGAGTGGACAACGTCCTTTGGTCAACTCCACAATCAAAATTCAAAGCCATTGTAACACTAAAAAGAAGAGGCTACAAACCTCAACCGTTGAAAAGAGTGAATATTAAAAAGAGTAACGGAAAACTTCGTCCGCTGGGCATACCGACAATGAAAGACAGAGCGATGCAAGCCCTCTATCTGATGGCATTGGAACCAGTATCCGAGACAACTGCGGATAACTACTCCTTTGGTTTCAGAAAAGACCGCAGTGCTGCGGATGCAATGGCTCGCTGTCATGCACTACTTTCAAGAAAATGTTCTGCCGAGTGGGTGTTGGAAGGAGACATTAAAGGTTGTTTTGACCACATAAGCCATAATTGGCTCATGGAAAATATCCCTACGGATAAAACCATATTACAGAAATGGTTAAAATGTGGATTTGTGTACAACAAAGAATTGTTTCCGACAGAAGAAGGCACACCACAGGGAGGTATTATATCTCCGACTCTCGCTAATATGACACTCGACGGGCTACAGGAACTTTTGGAAACAAACTTTCCTTGGGAGCATATTCCCGGAAAAACGGGATGGTACTGTCCCAAAGTAAGGTTGGTTCGTTACGCAGATGACTTCATCATCACGGGTGAAACCAAAGAACTATTGGAGCAAAAGGTTAAACCTTTGGTAGCCCAATTCCTTGCAGAGCGAGGATTGACGCTATCTGAAGAAAAGACCAAAATCACTCATATTAGTGATGGCTTCGATTTTCTTGGGTTCAATGTCCGCAAATTCGGAGACACTTTGCTAACACAACCTGCCAAAGACAGAATCAAGCGCATGTTGAGCAAAGTCAAATACGAAATCAAACGATCCCGTGGCGGCACACAACATGAACTGATTATGCGACTGAACCCGATACTCAACGGATGGGCGAACTATTACAAATATAGTGCAGCCTCTACAGTCTTCCGCAAAGCAGACCATCAAATCTTCAAGAAGTTATGGCAGTGGGCACTCCGCAGGCATGGTAACAAGTGCAAGGGGTGGATTAAAGACCGCTACTTCCACAGAATTGATGGTCGGGACTGGGTATTTGCAGTTAAAAAGAAGAACGAGAAAAAGGAGGAATATTATGTTCCGGCTACTATTTTGTTCTACACGAAAATTGAAAGATATCCTCAACTGAAATGTGAAGTCAATCCCTTCGACCCTGAATGGAGGCAATATCTTGAAAAGAGAAGAACTGCCAAAATGAAAATGAGTCTCAAAGGGAAGAGGTCACTCATTGCAATGTGGGAAAGACAAAAGCGAAACTGTGTGTTGTGTGGAGAACCTATTACAGCGGAAACTACATGGCACACTATGAACCGGCAAGAGAATGGTAAAAACCATCTCAGTCTGGTTCATGATAGCTGTTACCAAAGTGTTACACATAAAAAGAAGAAGTAAGTTATGAGCATATTCTTAATTAAAAAGAAATATTGTTTGCTTGAGCCGTGTGAGGGGAAACTTTCACGCACGGTTCTTAGGGGGGAAAGCACCCGCAAGGGTGCTGACCTACCCGACCCA
>NZ_QVMH01000090.1 GCF_010501035.1 Paludibacter sp. 221 | reverse complement strand
AACTCATACCCCCAAAATAACATTTTACCATCAACATTGGATTCAAACGAAAGAACAATATCTGAAACGAAATAGTCATTATAACCCATACGAGATGAAATAGTAGGAGTTTCCTCCGTATAAACAGCTCCCGTATTAGAAGAATAAGAATACATGAGCCTTCTACCATAAAAAAATTTATACCCCATACGATAATTACTATTAGCACCCGCAGTATTCCAAGTAATAAAAGAACCACCAAGAAAAAAAATAAGCCCCTTATAACCCTCACGACCAACCTCCTTAACAACATATTCAGCCCTTACTTTCTCGGGGTCAACACCAAAATACTTACCAGCACAAACCTTTAAATGGTCCATGCTCATAAATTCATTACCTATCCTCATACTCAAAATACCGTAAATTCATAATAAACAAAACAAGTCTCTCCTGAAGTAGAAGTAACTATTTTATCTGCAAAAGTAGATATTTCATAAATACGGGGAATACTACCACTATTATAATTAACAATACAAGTATTATCATTCTTAAGAGAGCAAACAAAAAAATTACCATTACCCGTAGCAGTACGTAAAAAATTAGCACGTAAAATAAAAGCAACCCCGCTAAATTTGAGAGTAGAATCCACACCCAAAATACACTGCTGTAAGGATACTCTTATTTTTTCAGGGTCTACTCCGAGCATCTCACCTGCACAAACCTTTAAATGGTCTATACTCAAAAATTCATCATTTATTTTCACTTTTACCCCCTTTTTTAGGTATAAAATACTTCAGTACATTAAACAAAAATTCAAGGAATTTCAAAACCCACTCCCAAGTTACAGTTAACAATTTCATTTTCTTTTCTTTATTTTAGTATTTATAAATTCAAAAATCATTTTCAAAATAGCACTTATAAAAAATTGAGATATTAGCACAATAATTGTAGTCAAAAAATCAAGTGTGAATATTTTATCTAAAATACTTACATTTGCAACTAAACAAACAATATACTCATTTAAAAAATTATTATTCATTATGAAAAAATTATTACACCTGTTAGCAATTGCCATTATTACAACAAGTTGCATTACAAAAAACAACGAACCCGAAGAACCTCAAAAAGAATGTGAAAAGAACAACACATATATACTAAGAATACAAAATGTAACAGGAGAAAATTTAGATATATATATAAACGGGGTATTTGAAAAGGAACTAAACCATAGAGCAACAGAAGATTTTGAACTAAAAGCAAATAAAACAAATAAGATATTCACAAAAAAAAGAAATACAGATATAATAGAATATACAACAAATGATAAAGGAGAAGCATGTGAAATATACACACTAACACTATACACAGAAAAGCAGTAAAAAGTTCGGATAATCCGAACTTTTTCTTTTTTTATACCTCAAAAGAATTAAATAAGCCCCCCAGAACGAAATAAAGCACGATATCGTTCTTTTAACTCCAAATCCTTTCCAAAATCAAATAACTCTTTATCCAGCCATTGCCATAAATCCATGGAAGCACCCAAAAGGTCATCACGCACACCAAAAAAGTACTTTTTATAACCAAAAGATTGAGAAGTAAGAGTAACGAGACCGGGATACTTTTCCAACTGTTCACAAACAGCAATTAATTCTTTATCATTAGTACCCGGACGATTCATAGCAACAAGCAAACGATTAGCCAAAGATTGAGCATATTTAGGAGTAGGAACACCCCCGTTTTTATCGGGGATATCAGCATCAGAAACACCCGATGAACCGCCACTTTTTTGCCTTTTACGAATAAAGACAATAACACATATCAAAACAACCGCAAAAAGCAAGAATTTAAAAACAAAATCTAAAACGTTTTTACCCCCAAAAAGAGTAACTATATTTTTCCACATAATACTTTTCCTTATCCCTTTTATACCATCAAGTAAGCAGTTGTAAACTCCTCTGCCGTAGGCACGTAATAACTTTCATAATAACACATTTCACGTACAATAGGGTAATACATTTCGGGTGTGAACGTAAGTATAGTATATCTACTAATACCAGTACCACGTTCGACCGCAGAGATATAACCCTCTGTATTGTTTTCCGTGTAAGGCGCCCAACGATTAATTATTTGAGAAATAGTACAATAACCATTATTGTAATACGTTTTCAACAATCTAATACCCGCACGAAGCCCGAATAACATCGAAATAAACTTTTCAAAATCGTTATCACTGGCTACCTTACCAAGCCACTTATTAGAAGCAGATACCCGAATATTCATAGGGTTATTATTCCGTTTACCGAGAGAATCCTTTTGAATATTCGGATAATCACCTAAAGTATTAACGTCCATAGCGATAGCGTTTTCTACTTTTTTTTTTGCTATAAAAGAAAATAATAGCAATAACAGCAACACCACCTACAGCAATATACCATTTATCTTTCAAAAAACTTTTTACTTTTTCCATTTTATTATATTAAAAAATTATACACTAAATTACAAACGAACTTTACCAAAAGTACCATCACTTGCACCACGAGAACCCAAATTAACAGTACCGTCACCACCCGAACGAGAAGTATAACCACCC
>NZ_QVMH01000008.1 GCF_010501035.1 Paludibacter sp. 221 | reverse complement strand
ACGCCGCCTGCTCTTATTTTTCGGCTCACCGGACAAGGTCAAAAGAGTACCTATAACGGATTGAAGAAACATTCGACATTTTTGTCATGTACTGAGATTTTAAGAAACTGTTTTGAATTAGTATTTATTTCTTATCTGTACAATCCTGCTTATTAATACTCCCCAGTATCTTATAAAGCAATACGTAAAGTGTTTGCACCTCCTCCATGGCAATAGGAATACATGAGCCTAATTTCAAAGGTATTTCAACTGCTTTTTGCCGCAGATTTTCTCCTTCTTCGCTTATGGTTACTATCACATTCCGTTCGTCTTCTGTACTGCGCTGACGAATAATAAGGCCTTGTTTCTCCAGTTTTTTAAGTAAGGGTGTGAGCGTTCCCGAATCCAGATACAAGCGCTCCCCCAATGTTTTTACATTCATGCTTTTTTCTTCCCACATCACCATCATAGTAATATACTGGGTATATGTCAGCCCTATTTCGTCCAGAAAAGGCTTGTACTGCCGAACCACCTCTTTAGCGCAGGCATAAAGCGGAAAACAAAGTTGGTTTTCTAATTTAAGCGGATTTATTTCCATCTCTCTGATTATTTACCCTTTCTACAAACATTAATATCAGCCCCGATACCTTTAATGTAATCGCACCATAAAAAAGAATACTGCGGAGCAGCGGCATAGGAAATACATATTTAAACAATAATGACACAAGTATCATTACAACCCCAGCAAGAATCAGAACCAGCCAGAGGCTCATTTTAAACTCTTTAACTCTCATTACATCGAATAAGAAAACGGATTTCAGCACAACAGCCAAGCCCAAAAACGAAGTCCATGCTATGGCAGACAATCCGAAAATCCTTAAAACAAGAGACACAAGCAACAATGCTAAGCCACTATACAAAAATAGTTTGCTATCTATTTTTTTCACAATAAAGACTGTATTTTACTTTCCAACTTCTCCGGTTTGGTAGCTGGAGAAAATCGTTCCACTACTTTTCCATCTTTGTCTACCAGGAACTTAGTAAAATTCCATTTAATATTTCGATTAAAAAATCCGCCTTTCTGCGATTTCAAATAAGTATAAAGCGGTTCTTCATTCTTGCCGTTTACTTCTATTTTTGAAAACAGCTTAAATGTTGTTTTATATTTCAACTCACAGAAATTCTGTATTTCATCATTCGTATCCGGCGCCTGGTGACCAAACTGATTGCACGGAAAATCAAGTATTTCGAATCCTTTATTCTTATATTTTTCATACAACTCCTGCAAGCCCTTAT
The DNA here is from genome assembly GCF_010501035.1 of Paludibacter sp. 221. Classification (GTDB taxonomy): domain Bacteria; phylum Bacteroidota; class Bacteroidia; order Bacteroidales; family Paludibacteraceae; genus QVMH01. Next base: position 80,850 of record NZ_QVMH01000008.1, on the reverse strand, counting down.
ATTGCGGGGTAAATCCGCAACCCGTAGCCGTATTTACTATCAAAAGCACTTTCCCTTGATAATCGCTCATACTTACCAAGTTACCTTTAGCATCTTTTACCTGATAATCGTAAATTTTCATATTTATATTTTATAAAATTAAATTGTATGCAATTTTAAAAAGAAAAAATCACATAAACCAAAAACGAAACTATATTTTCAGTTTAATTAACAATGAAAACGGATAATATGAAAAGCAATAAAGATCTGTATCTGTTAAAGAAAGTTTTTCACCTGACATTAGCAACATGCACTTTAATGCCCATTTGTTTCAACTGCATCTTTATTTCCGAAGGGATACCCTCATCCGTAACAACGGTACTTATTTTGCTTACAGGAGCAATAAAAGCAAAACTCCGTTTGTTAAACTTAGAGGAATCAAAAACAGCAATAGTCTCTTTGGCCATCGACATCATGGTCTGGTTTATATTGGCCTCCTCTATATTAGGCGTGGAAACACCTTTCTCCAGATTAAAACTGTCTACTCCCAAAAACAACTTATCGCAGTAAAATATTTTCAAAGTCGATTCAGCCAAAGGCCCTACTGTGGAATGTGAAGTTTCGCGCAAGTGCCCTCCCAGCATTATCACACTGAAACGCTTATATTTCAGCAGTTCAATTGCTATGTTAATTGCATTAGTAATAATGGTCAGTTTCTGAAAATCGTGCAGATTTTTTGCAATCTCCAAAGTAGTTGTTCCCGAATCAAGCAGGATAGTTTCATTTTCATTTATAAGCGAGGCGCCCAGTTTCCCTATAGAGCGTTTCTCCCTATAATGATGCAGCTGCTTATCACTTATCGTCGTATCATTTCCAATGTTTGTTTCAGGCAGGCGGATAGCCCCTCCACGCGTACGGGTAAGCAAGTGCCTTTTCTTTAATTCATTTAAATCCTTCCGAATCGTAACTTCCGAAACCTTGAACTTTTCACTTAAATCTGAAACATGCACTTTAGATGAGAGTGTAAGTTCCTGAAGTATTTTAGCTCTTCTTTCACGTGTCGAATCGATTGTTTCCATAGTTTTTAACGAATTAATAAGAGAAAACAAAGATATATCATAAATTTTAGAGTACCAACCAATCAGAGAATAAAATAATTTAATAAAAAACATTTCGAAACTATTCGAAACACAATATTAATCTCACATTAAAATCTAACTACTTATTATTCATAATCTTAATACCGAATTTACAAAAACATGCTTTACAACATACAATCATTAACTTATGATTGTTTCGATAAAACATACATTTGCTTTCGATTCAAGCAAAATCGAAACTAACGCAATTTTATTACAAGAGTCATGTTAAATATTACACAAACAAACACCTACAGGGAAATATTCCAGCAACCCAAAATGTGGATAAAAGAATATCAACTCATTTCAAATGAACTTTCGAATATAAAATCATTTATTTCGAAGAATTTCATTTCAAATGAATATGAAATAATATTAGCCGGAGCAGGTACTTCTGCATTTATCGGCAATACGCTTTCATTTATTCTACCGCAGAAAGGAATACAATGTAAGGCTGCTCCTACCACCGATTTAATAACGCATCCAAAGTCTTTTTTTGCTTTCGATAAAAAAATCGTCATGGTTTCGTTTGCGCGTTCGGGCAACAGTCCTGAAAGTTTAGCAGCAGTACAAATTGCCGAGTCGATGTGTGCCGAAGTAAAACATATTATCATCACATGCAATAAAGACGGAGAATTGGCAGTGAATGCAAATCCCGAAAACACATTATTACTATTGCTACCACCCGAAACCAACGACCTGAGCTTAGCAATGACGAGCAGCTTCACTACTATGCTACTGACATGTATGCTCATTGCAGATGTAAACGATTTTGAGAAACAACTATCTGTAATCAAACATATGAGCGAAGATGCCGAGCTCGCCCTGCAAAAATACGAATCGGCAATAAAAGAAATTGCACAACGCGAGTTTTCCAGAGCCGTATTTCTTGGCTCGGGCGAACTGAAAGGAATAGCCGAAGAATGTCACCTGAAACTTCAGGAACTGACCGATGGAAAAGTGATTTGCATGTTCGATTCTTTCTTAGGTTTCCGCCACGGACCAAAAGCTGTTATCAACGACGAGACTTTGCTCATATACCTATTTTCAGAAGATGAATATGTACAACAGTATGAAAAAGACCTGGTAGAGCAAATCAATTCAAACAACAAAGTAGTAGCCCAGATAGCCGTATCACAACGCAAAATTGAAATTCCGAATGTTAATTTCGACCTCGAAATCATCTTGCAAAAAAACAACCCTTACAACTCTGCCTATAATTACATTCCGTATGTATTTATTGGTCAGCTATTGGGATTTTTCAAGTCACTTACTTTCGGTCTCAATCCGGACAGCCCATCGGTTTCGGGAAACATATCGAGAGTAGTAGAAGGAGTGAAAATATATAATAATTACGAAGAAGTAAACGAATAATGGCAAAGACAGAAAATATATTAAGACAGATAGACCGGTTGAAAGCTGAAACGGGTATTCCACGAACGCTTTTTGCAGCTTGTCCTAATTCCACATCAGTAATAAAAGCAGCTTTCCGTGCAGCTAAACGAAATAATGCACCGATAAAATTTGCTGCAACACTAAACCAGGTTGACAGCGATGGTGGCTACACAGGTTTAACGCCTATGGAATTTACCAAAATGCTGGCAAACGAAGCAGAAGCCATTAACTACACGGGGGCTTACATTGTAGCAATCGACCACGGAGGACCCTGGCTGAAAGACAAACAATCCGTTGAAAAATGGGACTTGAAAAAAGCAATGGACGGCGTAAAAAAATCGTTCGAAGATGCTATCGCTGCCGGATACGATTTAATTCACGTTGACCCTACCGTGGATATTTTCATTCCGAAAGGAGACATTATTGATATAAATGTAGTTGCTGAAAGAACCGTGGAATTAATAGTCCATGCCGAAAACTACCGGAAAAGTAAAAACCTCTCTCCCATCTCGTACGAAGTAGGCACAGAAGAGGTACATGGCGGATTGGCGGACGAGAGTACTTTCGACACTTTCATATCACAACTACAAAAAGGGCTTGCTGAAAATGGGCTTGCAGATGTGTGGCCTTGCTTCATTGTAGGAAAAGTAGGCACCGACCTACATACAACCACATTTGATAAAGAAGTGGCAAAAAACCTGACTGAAAAAGTGCGCCCATTGGGAAGCTATATAAAGGGACACTATACTGATGGAGTTGAAAACCCGGAAGATTATCCACTTTGCGGGATAGGTGCTGCCAACGTAGGCCCCGAATTTACTATAAGCGAGTACGAAGCATTAGTAGAATTGGAAGAAACCGAAAAAAGATATTACGACGAAGGAGCAGTTGCACAACTTTCGCGCATAAAAGACGTGTTGTGGAAACTGGTGTACGAATCGAACCGCTGGAAAAAATGGCTGCAAGATGACGAAACAGGCAAAGACCTGTATCAACTAACCGAAGAACGCCAAAACTGGCTGGTGAAAACAGGTTGCCGCTACATATGGCAACACCCCGAAGCATTAGTAGCGCGCTACCGCCTGTACGACAATCTGAAACGCCACGGGATAGATGCCGAAGCAGTTGTACTGGGACGTATAGAACACGATATGGACAAATATTATTATGCCTTCAATCTTATAAATTTAAACGACCATCTATCATGAAAAAATTTGATGTAATTGCCATAGGGGAGTTAAATGTCGACTTAATTCTAAACAATATAGACGGACAACCCGAAATAGGCAAAGAAAAATTTGCAAAAGACATGATTATGACCCTCGGAAGCTCAACAGCCATTTTCGCTGCAAATACGGCCTCATTAGGGACAAAAACAGCTTTCGTAGGGATGATTGGCAAAGACAACTTTGGTAAACTGGTAAAAGACAGCCTAAAGGCAAAAGGAGTAGACACATCACTCCTGATAGAAACCGATAAAGGGGCAACCGGAGCCACCATTGTTCTGAATTACAACGAAGACCGTGCTAACGTAACATATCAGGGCACTATGGATATGATGAGCTTTGCGGATATAGACAAGGCGGTTTTTGACGAAACTAAACACATACATATATCTTCCGTTTTCATGCAGTCGGGTATAAAGCGCGATTTGATTGACATTTTGAAATTTGCCCAAAGCAAAGGTGTGACAACATCGCTCGATACTCAGTGGGATCCTGTTGAAGCATGGGATTTCGACTACGCTAAGATATTACCCTTAGTATCAGTTTTCATGCCGAACGAAAAAGAATTGCTCTTTATTACCCGCTCGGCAAATCTGGAAGAGGCTATCAATAAAATAAAACCATACATCAATCTTTGCGTCATTAAGCGTGGCAATCAAGGGTCATTATTAGTTGCAGGAGATGGCACCAGCCACAATAAGGAAGCATTTCTGAATACGAATGTAGTAGATGCTATCGGTGCAGGCGACAGTTTCAATGCAGGCTTCATCAACCAGTTTGTACAGGGTAAAGCAGCCGCAGAATGTCAGGCTTTCGGCAATTTGACAGGAGCCATCAACACCACCGCTGCCGGAGGTACAGGGGCTTTTATATCCAAAGAAAACATAGTAAAAACAGCAAAAGAAGTTTTCGGACAAACCATACTGCTATGACCATTCAGGAAAAATTAAAACAGTATCAGCAGGAGAAAAAAGCCATATTGGCCACAAACTTCTACAACCTCGAAACCCTGCAGGGGATTTTGATAGCAGCCTCGAAAATGCAGGTTCCTGCCATTTTGCAACTAACAAAAAGCTCCATCGACTACATGGGGCTTAAAGAAGCCGTAGTTATGGCGCGTCAGGGATTGGCCGACTATCAGGTCGAAGGATGGTTGCATCTTGACCACGGCGGTTCGGTAGATTTGGTGCAAGCCTGCCTCGACGAAGGGTTTGAATCGGTAATGATTGACGCAAGCGAAAAGAGTTTCGACGAAAACATACGTATAACAAGCGAAGTAGTAAAACGGGCAAAGGCATACAATGCAAACGTAGAAGCCGAATTAGGATTTATTGCAAAACTCGGACAGGAACAATCGGGCGGATATACTACCGTAGACGAAGCCAGCCGTTTTGTAGCCGAAACAGGAATCGACGCTTTAGCCATCGCAATAGGCTCTGCACACGGGTTTTACAAATCAGTACCCAAACTAAACATCGAACGCTTAAAAGAAATCCATGCTGCTATCGACACTATTCTGGTTTTGCACGGTAGCTCAGGAATACCCCACTCGCAAGTGAAAGAAGCAATCCGAAACGGCATCACCAAAGTAAATCTGGCTACAGAAATCAAAGACACATTTATGCGTGCATTGAAACAGATACTCCAGACAACTGACGAGATAGACCTTCGGAAGGTATTTCCAAAAGCAACAAATGCGGTTGTAGATTTACTAAGCGATAAATATGCAATGGTAGAAAACAGATAGACAAACCATAAATTAATAAACAGATTTTACCCATGAGAAAAATACATTTTATTATACTCCTTTTTGCATCCCTACTTTTCTTCTCCTGCGGTGGGAAACAAGTAGAAATCAGCAACGGAGATATTAAATTTTCAGTAAATGATAAGATGCATGTAAAAATAGCTTCGCTGAATCCTCAAACTGAAGCTTTTTATAATGGCTTTGTGCCAGCCGACTATTTGGTTACGCGTGAATTTACAGCAAAAGACTTCTCATTAAAAGGAGTAACCACATCGACAGACAAAGACGGAAATCAGGTTTACAATTTAACCGGATTGTACAACAAAGACGGTTTCAAAATAGAAAAACATGTAGAAATCGTTGTTCCGGATAATTTCAGCGGCATGTTGCTTTTCAACATCCAATACGTAAACATGGGCGACAAGGAAGCTACTGTAACAGCTTGGGCAAATCATCAACTACGAATGAAGCAAACAGATACGGAAATGCCTATCTGGTCGCTACAAGCAAGCTCAAGCAACCGTCGCGACGATTGGATTCTTCCTGTAACAAATGGTTTCTATCAAAAGAACTACTTAGGAATGAATAATTCCGACTACGGCGGAGGAATCCCCGTGGTTGATTTATGGAGAAAAGACGGTGGTTTTGCTGCCGGACTAACTGAGAACACTTTGAAACTGGTTTCGCTTCCTGTAGAAATGGGCAGGTACAACGATTATGCTACGGCAGGTATTGTATACGAATACGACGAACCTATAAATTTTGGAAAAGATGATGTAATCGAAACATATAAATCATTCGTAAGTGTACACACAGGCGACTTCTTCGACCCTTTGAAACAATTCTCGCACTACATGCAATCGCAGGGAATACAATTTGCCGAGCCGGAAGAGGAAGCCTACGAAGCTGTATGGTGCGCTTGGGGTTATGAGCGTATGTTTACCATCGACGAAGTTATAAACACCTTGCCAAAGGTAAAAGAACTCGGTTTCAGATGGGTAGACGTAGACGACGGATTCCAGATTTGCGAAGGCGACTGGGAAACAAACGAACGTTTTCCGGGTGGCGACAAAGATATGCGCCGGATAGCCGACGCTATTCATAAACACGGCATGAAAGCCAAACTATGGTGGGCACCCCTCGCTGCCGACCCCTGCTCAAACATATTGAAGAAAAAACCTGATATGCAATTACTTACAGAGGAATGGGCACCCGAATTTATTACATGGTGGGATAGCTATTACCTGTCGCCTGTAAATCCTCAAACGAAAAAATATACTGAAGAATTGGTTAAACGCTTCTTGAAAACATGGGATTTCGACGGCTTGAAAATGGACGGGCAACACCTCAACTGCTGCCAACCCGACCATAACCCTGCAAGCAAATTGGATTATCCCGAACAGGCTGTGGAGTTGCTTCCTACTTTTTTCGAAGATATCTACAATACTGCTCGCGAGATAAAACCTTATGCAGTTATCCAGAATTGCCCTTGCGGAACGGCCATGAATTTTTTCAACATGCCGTATATGAATCAGGCGGTATCGTCCGACCCTACATCGAGCTGGCAAATACGTCTGAAAGGTAAGGTATACCGCGCTATTTTCGACGAAATAGCATATTATGCCGACCACGTGGAACTGAGCGACAATGGCGACGATTTCCCTACACAGATAGGTATAGGTGCGGTAGTGGGCTCTAAATTCACCTACCCGAAAGACAATCCGCATGTAAAGCAATCGTACCTGCTTACTCCCGAAAAAGAAAAGCTATACAAAAAATGGGTAGGCATTTATAACGACAAAATGCTCTCGAAAGGTGATTATCTGAATTTATACGACCTAACTTTTGATAACCCCGAAACACATGCTATCAGCAAGGATGGAAAAATGTACTACGCTTTTTACGCTGACCAATGGGACGGTAAAATTGAGCTTAGAGGTTTGGAAAAAGGTAGAGAATACACTGTTTGCGAATATGCTACAGACGATATGAAAACTTATACTATATCGGGCGACAGTCCATATATAGAACCGGAGTTTACAAGAAACTATTTGATCGAAGTTTATTGATTAATATTTAAATCTTTTATTTTATGAAACACTTAAAATTAATTTTAATTTTTTTCCTCTTTGTGTCGATAGGTGTGCATGCACAATCCTTACGAGTACAGGGAACCGTGATTTCTGCAGAAGACCAAGAACCCTTAATAGGGGCAAATGTAATGGTGAAAGGTAGTAGTGTAGGCACTAGTACTGATATGGATGGAAGATATTCCATCGAAGTACCTCAGAATTCGGTCTTAGTATTCTCGTTTATAGGTTGCAAGCCGGTAGAGATGCAGGCTAAACCAACTTTGAATGTGGCACTGGAATTAGATGCTATTATGATGGATGAAGTTGTTTCTTTGGGATATTCAAGCCAGAAAAAAACGGAGTTATCCAGTGCAGTAGTAACTATTTCGGCTGAAGCTTTAACGGATGTTACTTCTTCCGACGTAGGTAACATGTTGCAAGGTAAAGTGGCAGGCGTTCAAATATCTAATTCTACAGGACAGCCGGGCAGTGCAGCTGAAATCCGTATTCGGGGTACAGGTTCTATCGGTGCTGCTGCCGACCCGCTTTACGTTGTGGATGGTATAGCAGGAGGAAGTTTCAATCCGAATGATGTAGAAACCATTTCTGTATTGAAGGATGCAGGTGCTACAGCTATATATGGAGCTTCGGCAGCAGGTGGTGTTATTGTTGTTACAACTAAAGCAGCTAAGAAAAACCAACCTACCCGTATCAATTTCAAAGCAAGCGCGGGAGCTAAACAAGCATTGTTTGGTAATTTTCAAATGATGGATTCAGAGGAATTGTATTATTTCCACAAGTCGATGTATAGCAGCACGCTGTTTACAGCTCAACGTCCGGCATCTTTACTTTCGCAGGATTTTGATTGGCAAGGTGCGTATTTTGATATGGGTGTAATACAAAATTACAATTTGTCACTTTCCGGTGGTAATGAAAAAGTAGGTTATTATGCCAGTTTAGACTATTATAATGAAGATGGAACATTGATAAATACGGGTTACGACAAAATTTCGGCACGTTTGAATTTGAGCGCCCAATTGGCATCAAGATTGAATATGAACGTGCGTGTGAATTTTGAAAATTCGAATACCGACCAGACTTCCAGTTGGATGGTACTGAATGATGCTTATAAAAAAATGCCTTGGGACAATCCGTATGATGCTAATGGCGAATTGGTGTATATTGATAGTGCAAAACGTCCGGATACCGGCGGCGCATGGTATTCGCAAGACAAATGGAACTCTTTGCACGGCGAACAATACAATTATGCAAAATCGCACTCTTTTGGTATTACTGCCGATGTGCAACTTAATTGGAATATTACAGATTGGTTGACAGCTACATCTTCAAACCGTTTTTCCGAAAGCTCATGGAAATATGTGCAGTATATTGACCCTCGTTCATACGATGCCTCTTATGCCGACGGATATTTATACAATAGCATTGGTATGTCACGCTCATGGGGAACTACAAATATGCTGAAAGCAGCTCATTCATTTGGTCAACACAGTATTGGCGGAATGGTTGGTTGGGAATATGGTCATTGGATATCGGAATATACTGCTGCTGCCGGTACAGGAATGCCCGATGGTGTAGATGCTCTCAATGCCAGTACGGTTAACAGTATTGAAGGATATGAAATTCCGGGTGCAAGCTGGTCTACTTTTGGTCAGGCACAATATGATTATGCTAAACGATATTTCTTAACAGCCTCTTTCCGTGCAGAAGCAAGTTCGATGTTTGCTCCCGGAAAACGAGTAGGATATTTCCCATCAGTAGCAGCTTCGTGGCTTATCAGCAATGAAAGTTTTCTTAAAGGAAACGATGTGCTTACTTTCTTAAAACTTCGCGCAAGCTATGGTTTGACAGGAAATAATAATATCGGAAACTACCAGTATTTAGCTACATACTCATTGAACAGCAGTTATCAAGACAAAGTAAGCGCAAGTCCTACACGTCTTTCCAATGATTACCTCTGTTGGGAAACAGCCAAGATGACAGCCGTGGGTATTGATGCCAATATCGGAAAGCGTATAGAAATGTCTCTTGATGTATATAATACCGATAATACAGGCATCTTATTGAAAGTACCCGTAGCACCTTCTACCGGATTTTTTGAAATTATGGAAAATGCAGGAAGTGTTCGCAATCAGGGTATTGAGTATAGAATAGACGCAACACCTGTTAAAACAAAAGACTGGATGTGGAATGTTGGTTTCAATATTGGTTTTAACAAAAACCGTGTTACTTATACACCAGACCACGCTCCATTCTATCAAACTGTTAATTCGGTAATTCAGCAAGTAAAAGAAGGACAAGACATTTACAGCTGGTATATGAAAAAATGGATGGGGGTAGACCCTACTAATGGCGACCCGCTATGGGAAAAAATAACTTACGATGCAGATGGTAATGAAATAGCCCGTGGTACAACTAACAACTACAATGAAGCTACCGAGCAAGTAGTAGGTAAAGCAACTCCATTATTCTCGGGAGGTTTAAGCACAGGTGTAAGTTACAAAGGCATTTTCCTTAATGTAAACGCCAACTTTACTTATGGTAATAAAGTATATAATTACAACCGTATGGCCAATGATTCGGATGGTGCATACTTAGGTTATAACCAACTATCGCTGGAAAACAACAACATGGGTTGGAGCCGCTGGGAAAATCCGGGCGATGAAGCTACGCACCCTAAAGCGGTATTGAATGGAAATAAATTGTCTAACAGTATTTCGTCTCGTTATTTGGAAGATGGAAGTTATCTCCGTATCCGCAATGTAACCGTTGGTTATAATTTCCCGGCTCAGATGTTGAGTAAAGCAAAAATAAACCATTGCCGAGTTTCTTTGACAGGTGATAATTTGTTCACGTTTACAAAATTCTCAGGAATGGACCCCGAAGTAAGTCTTACCAAAACTACTTATAACCACGCCGGTATGTATAGCGATAACTATCCTGTAAGCCGTTCGTTCTTATTAAGTGTAGAAATAGGATTTTAATTAACTAATTAAATACAAATAAGCAATATGAAACGATATATTTTCTTTTTTCTATTAGTGCCCTTTCTGCTTGTATCTATGGTTTCATGTGATTTGGATTTTTATCCATCAGATGAATTGAATGCAGAATTATTACTTTCAGACGAAGGTGGTGCACAATATGTAACAGATGGTTGCTATGCTTTACTAAAAGACGAAGTAGAGTATTTGGGCTATCAAAGTGGAAACACGTATGTACGTCATTATTTTCAGATGACAGAATACCAAAGTGATAATGTTAGCCTGTCGGGACGTACAGAGGATGTACTGTATCAGGCTACATGTTATAAAATGACCGACAATTTGAAAAACGTAGGTACTATATGGTGGTTAGCTTATAAAGTAATTTATTCGGCTAATTCCGTTATCGAATCGTTGGAGGATGGTGTTTCTACAGCATCGGATCAACTGAAAGGTGAATGTTACTTCTTGCGTGCTATGTGCCATTTTCATATGGTAACACTTTATGCAAAACCTTATTCTTTGGGACGCGACAATATGGGTGTTGTGTTACGCACAAGTACTAATACATCTACTACTACTCGTGCCAGCGTAGGCGATGTATACGACCAAATTGTGGCAGACCTGAAAAAAGCAGCTGAACTTATGACTACCTCTTCTGCCCGTGGTAATGCAGGTTATGCTTCGCATGATGCAGCTTTAGGACTATTGTCTCGCGTATATTTGTACATGGGTCAAGATCAGGATGTAATTAATACAGTCAATGAGATGTTGGCCGGAGCTGACCCTGCTTCTAAGTTAGATACAAATTTTCCAAGCTATTTTGCAAATGCGCTTAACTCAAGAGAAACTCTTTTTGCAGTAGCTCATACAGCTTTAGAAACTAAGGGACAATCATCGTTAGGTTCTATGTACATCAATGATGGTATGGGCTGGGGAGAAGTTTATTCATCCGATCCCTTGAATAATTTGTACGAACGCTATCCGCAAGACATCCGCTATCAGTATGTATTGCCACAATATGCAGCCTCGGGCAAGGATGTTGTTACTTTCCCGGTAGAAACAGCGGATGATGATTTCCGCAGTAACGAAACACGTATTGTAACATTGGATGGTATTACCGGCAAATACACTTTTACCGATGAAGGAACTAAGTATTATGTAGAATCTGAATTGGTAAACGGTGAATATACAGAATATTATGTAACATATAAAGGTGTGAAATGTCCTGCTCGCCTTACCAAACAAATGGTAAGCCGTAATACATTCCCAAATTATTATGTAAGCAAATTTTCGTATCAAGATGGCGACCCTATGTTGAGTTCACCGGTAATGTTGCGTTGGGGCGAAGTTATTTTGAATCGTGCCGAAGCATATGCTAAATTGAACCAAAAAGCAGAGGCGTTGGCCGATGTTAATGTCCTTCGTACCCGTGCAGGGCTTTCGGGCAATGCCCTGTTCACTGAGACACAAATGCACGAATATACAAGCGTTCTTGACGTTGTACTTGACGAACGCCGCTTGGAATTGGCTTTCGAAGGCCATCGCGCATTCGACTTGTATCGTAATAAAAGGAGCATGGACCGACGCTTTGCCGGTGTACAACCTTGGGAAGTAGTAGATTACAATGACAATAAAATACAATATCCAATTCCGTTTGATGAGCATTCAGTTAGTGGAATAACTCAAAATCCGGGATACTAAATCAATTGAAAACCAATTAAAAACCAATATGCTTTATTATAGTTAAAACTAATTATTAATTCAAAAAAATTAAACAATATGAAAAAGAACATTTTTTCAAATTTGATCCTTTTAGGAGTTGTTATTTTCGCTGTTTCTGCTTGTAAAAATGAAACAGCAAAGCCAAGAGCTAATTTTTCGTATGAAGTAGAAGACTTGAAAGTAACATTTACCAATGCAAGTAAGGACGCAAATAGTTATGCTTGGGACTTTGGTGATGGCAAAACCTCTACAGAAACAAATCCTGTACACACTTATGCTGCAAACGGAACCTATAGTGTAAAATTAACAGCTTCGGGCGAGGGTGGAACAGACTCAACAACAGAAAGTGTAGTAGTTGAAAAACAAGCTATTACAATTGACGGAGATTTTAGCGATTGGGATGATTTAGGCTCGGCTGTAGCAAGCACTGTATGTGCTGAAAATGCAAGTTTAACAGCATTGAAAAGCCTGAAAGCTTATGCCGATAATCTTTATATTTATTTATTGGTTGAATTTGACGACGCTCAAATAACAGATAAAAGCTGGGTACCTTTCCATATTTATCTTGATGCGGACAACAGTAAAGCTACAGGTGGTTATGGCGACCAATTTGCAGATGCAAGTACTGAAGCTATGTTGGAAGGTGCTTTATTTGACGGTGGCCAGGCAGTTTCTTTCGATCCCGCAGGATTCAAATGGTGCGGCGAAGTTGGTGGAACCGGCTGGGAATGGGGAGAACTACCCAGAGACGAAAGTAACGCATGGGGAGCTTCATTCACTAACGGTTCAGGCGTTGCCAAAAGTGCTACTACCGGCAATAAAGTTGAAATTGCAATTACTCGTGAACTTATTGCTCTTATAGCACCTACATTTGCCGATACATTCGGAGTTGGTGTTGATATTCAACAAAACTGGAGTTCAGTAGGTTTGTTGCCTAACTTGCCAGTGGAAGAAGACGGTACTGTTAATTACGCAAACACCCTTAAGGTAACAATAGCGAAATAAAGGTAAAAAACTTGTGTTCAGTAGAGTTAACGCGTTCTTTAATAAAGTTTTAATTGGTTAGCGATGCAGGTATAAATCGCTTGACAGAGCGATTTGTACCTGCATTCTTTAATAAATAAATAAGATGAAAAATATTTTTAAAGCATTCTGCCTTATCCTTCCTTTAACATTAGTCCTTTTTGCTTGCAATCAGCCGGTAGAAGAAGGACCTAATTGTTTGCTTACGGGAACCGTAAAACCCACGTCCGCTACCATTACTATTTCTAATAATGACACGGTTATTTCCAACGTAGCAGTAGATGAAAATGGTGTGTTTGAAATAGAGTTGGCCAAAGGAGTTTATACCGTTTCAGCTACATGTGTAAGTTATGTTACTTATTCAGCTACCTTGAATTGTAGTGGGAATACTGCTACAACAGATATAATTATGACAGAAGAAGATCCGCATTTGGATAAAACAGTATATACAGAATCGTTCGAATCGTTCATAAACCCCGAACGTGGGTTTCACAAACATTTCGAATACAAATCCTCTGCCACTAATGTGCTGACCACTGCAAGTGTGCAAAGCTGTCGAAATCAGGGATTCAGCCTGATTCTGACAATTTATTATATGAATGATTTTCGGGACAAACGCATTTCGGATGAATACTTACAACGTATTGAAACCAATATGAAAGCATTGCGCGAAGGCGGTTCTAAATGCGTACTCCGTTTTGCTTATACATCAAGCGAATCGGACAAGCCATGGGATGCACCATTAGACCTTGTGTTGGAACATATCGAGCAACTCAAACCTTATCTCCAAGAATATGCTGATGTTATTTATGTAATGGAAGCCGGTTTTGTAGGTGTTTGGGGCGAATGGTATTATACCAACAATTTCAACTCCACAGCTACTGCAGCCGATTATGTTGCGCGCCGTACATTGGTTGATGCATTGCTTGATGCCCTACCTCAAGAACGTATGGTTGCTTTACGGACTCCGAAACATAAAATGAGTTGTTTCAATATAACTATATCAGATACCATTACGTTAGCCACCGCTTATAATGGCTCTGACCTTTCGCGCGTTGCAGGCCACAACGATTGTTTCCTTGCCAGCTCCAACGACGTTGGTACGTTTGAAAACAGCCAACAACGCACTTTCTGGCATACAGATACTAAATATACCATCATGGGTGGCGAAACTTGCGGTACTTGTAAGTTTTATTCGGAGTGCGAAAACGCATTAGAACAAATGGAAAACTTTCACTGGTCTTACCTGAACAACGACTATCATGCTAATGTATTGAATTCGTGGAGAGCTGATGGCTGTATGGAAGAAATAAAGCTGCGTTTGGGCTATCGCTTAGCGCTTACTTGGGCTGGTTTTACTAAAAATCCTAAAGCCGGCGAAAATTTTGAAGCAAAAATTAATTTAAAAAATGTAGGTTTCGCCGCACCCGCCAATCCTCGTATGGTAGAACTTGTGTTTGTAAATACCTCAAATGCGTCGGATAAGAAAGTTGTGGTATTAGATGTAGATCCGCGCTATTGGTTTGCCGGCGGTGAATATGCCATTAACGTTAATTATACACTACCTTCGGATATGGCTGGTAAAACATACAATATATATCTGAATCTTCCCGATCCAAAATCAACATTGAAAGATCGTTCTGAATATAGCATCCGATTGGCAAACGAAAAAGTATGGGATGCCGAAAATGGATACAATAAGTTACATACTATACAACTAAATTAGTAGCCATAATAGCGGCAGATTAATCTCTGTCGCTATTATAATCCCTTATAAAAATTCTTTTTTATTAACTTATTAAAATTTTACTACATGAAAAAAACATTACTTCTTCTTATTTCGATTTTTGCTTTTATATCTATAAATGCACAAACTATTGCGATAGACGGTAGTAAAACCGACTGGGCAAACGTACCCATCTTAAGCGAGCCGGGCGTATACCCTTATGTAAAAGTTTACACCGATGGAGACAACGTTTATTATATGATGGAGCTTACCAGTGGCGAAGCTTTTAACGACACGAAATACGATGCTCTGAGAGCGTATATTGATGCCGACAGAGATGAAACAACCGGACAAAAAAGTTCGTGGTTACATATCAATGCCGGCAACGACTATGATATTACCAGTGTTATTTCGCCTTGGAACGGGAGCAGCATGTTCTGGTCTGACCAGTCTATACAACGGTCGTACAACGAGTCGTTTGCTGAGGCCGGATTTACAAAGATCCAAATGGCAAATTCGTACGAAGCAGGATTTACCGGAACTAAAATCCCCCTTGCTGATAATTTCGGCATCAGTATATCATACAAAACAGGAGAAGCAGAAGCTGTTTACTCTCCAGCCAACAACTATGACTTTGCATAAAGAAATACATATTCAGTAAAAGCAAGAACCGTTGTAGCTGAAAATGAAAAAATACTGGAATTGACATCAGGCAACGCATATTACATGCCTTTCATGAAAGATGAAAACATCAACGACTACCTCGATTTTCAATCGGGAGGGTATTCCGCTCAAAATCCATTGCATTGGGCAAGTTGGGCTATTACTATCCCTGCCAAGGCTAAATATGATGTGAAATTCACACGAAAATGTGACGTTGGCGGCAAGCTGGAATTTTACTTGGTAAACATAGCTACCAACGAACAGGTTTTTGCCACTACCGAAGAAATCTGGTTCCAAAAAAACGAAACCGATTTTGCTGAACAGACTATCTCCACTCAATTAGATTTTTCGGCAATACCGGCAGGCAATTATATGCTGAAAGTAAAAAATAACACTACATGGGGAGCAAATCTGAAAGTTCAGAAATTCACTTTAGAAAATGTAAGTCCGAACCCCTCTACCGATATATCGGAAACAGACAGTAGAAACAAAGCCCGTGTGTGGAACAGCAATGGAAAATTAATGATTGAATCGGAAGGCACGTACAATGTTGCTGTTCACTCTTTAACCGGAGAGGTAGTATTTACCGACGAAAACACAACTTCGACCGAAGCAAATCTGGCTCAGGGAGTTTACATTGTAAAGCTAACGATAGATGGTAAAAACTATTCTGAAAAATTGATAATAAGATAATAACACCTGATTTAAAGCAAAATAAATAACGTAAGTTTGATACTTTTTTGATTTGGTTTTTTCATAATCTCTTCAAATAGGGTAAATAAACAGTGTTGTAAAAACAAATAAAATTTGTTTCAATGGGTTATAAAAAAGAGCTTGTTTAGTCAACCTGTATCAAACTTACGTATTTATTTTTTTCATGCATAATTCCGATTATCCGTAACATCATTGCTATTTTTGCAGATAATCATTTATAAACTAACATATCTCTTATGAAAAATTCTATTTTCATATTCATTTTAGGGTTTGCCTTTTCCATATTCAGTTGTTCGTCTACAAATGGCCCTACCGGCAAAGACGGTCAGGATGAAACAAAGGAAACCGAAAACGCTGACGGTTACAAAAAAGTTTCTTTAAAAAGCGAAATCACATCCGTGCAACCCATGACCGGAATCGTGCTGTGGACAACAAGTGGAAAAAGAACATCCGATGCAATCAGTTTAGAATACTCTTACCTGCTTTACAGCGATGTAGTAAAACAAAAAGGCATATACGACTGGAGCAAATTTGATAATCTGCTGAACGAAGTAGCAAAGCGTGGACATCAGGCAGTAGTACGTTTCCGCTATGTGTACGTTGGCGATAAAGAAAGTGCTGTACCTCAATATATACGCGATTTATCCGATTATGAAGAAACAATAGGAATGAGCGAAGGACGCGAAACCTGTTTTCCCGATTGGCGGCACGCCGAGCTTCAACGGTTTCATCTCGAATTTTACCAAAAATTTGCCGAAAAGTATGATAATGACCCCCGGCTGGCTTTTCTGCAAACCGGATTCGGGCTTTGGGCCGAATATCATATTTACGACGGCCCTATGATAGCCGGAAGAACGTTCCCCTCAAAGGAATTTCAACAAACTTTTTTCCAGGAAATGAGTAAAAATTTTAAAAATACGCCTTGGAATATTTCAATCGATGCATCGGACAATAAATACGGGCCTTTTGTCATGAATCCGACACTGAAAGACTTAAAATTCGGTCTTTTCGACGACTCGTTTATGCACAAAAGCCATGCGAGCTACAACACAAGTTGCTGGAACTTTTTCGACCGCAACAGATATAAACACTCACCTGCAGGCGGCGAGTTCAGCTATTACACCACAGACGACCAAAAGCATGTGCTTGATTATCCGGATGGCATCCATGGGCGTAACTTTGAAAGTGAAGCGGAAAAATTCCACATTACTTACATGATTGGCAACGACCAGACTAAATACCAGACAATAGAGCGCATTAAGCAGGCAAGCATGGCGTGCGGTTACCGCTACAAAATAACCGGTTTTGGAGTGAAAGAAAACACATCGCGCGTAAAAGTAAAAAATACCGGAGTTGCACCCATCTATTACAACGCATACATTACCGTTAATGGAGTTCGGTGTAAAGATTCGCTTATCGACCTGCAACCCGGTGAAGAAAAGCTATACGAAATATCTTCGGGAGGCGAAACTCCTGTGTTGACCATAGAATGTGACCGACTGGTAGAAGGGCAGAAAATTGAATTTGAAGCAGATATTTAAGTATGTGAATACTAAAATAGCTGTGTTTATACGAATATAACGAAAATCTCTTTCTATTTTTTAATTTAAGATCGTTTGTGAAAAAAGGTGTTTAATATGCAGAAATGATATTAAACACCTTTTTGTATCTACCCCGTACCCCTTCTCTCTCAACGTACATGAGGATACGGATTATATTAAGTTGCTAATCTTTAAAATACGCCCCATTATTTCCCGGTTCAAACTTCCCTCCCACTGCTACAACAAAATGAGCTTTAGCAATCCCCAAATCCACCATATCAAATTTGGTTTTATTTGGAGTAGACGCACTTACCTTTCCGTCCTTATACTCAAAGGTATAATACTGGTGATTTATGGCCGAGGGGGCTCTGCTAACAGCCGCTACACCCTCCAAAAACCATGTAGGAGGTGTAGTATTCGATTTATAAAAATACTCCAATGGTTTCGCTTTACCGTGTGCAAAAGTACGGATAACATTTTCTTTAAAACTGCTCGATTCCTCTACATTGCCAACTGTAATGACACACACTGATTTTTCATCCTTAGCAGTAGTAATAACCGGGTCGTTTTGGTCGAACGAAGCACCTACCCAACAAGTACCCAGATTCATGGCTGTAGCCTCCAATACCAGCAATTCGCCATAGTAACCACATTTTTCCTGTAAGTCAGCATCCGACTCCTTACCCCTCAAAACAATTATGGTACGAACATTCTTGAACATACCATAGCTCTTACTAAGCCCGTTGAAAGCACGGCTCCCATCTTCTACCAAATACATCGACAGTCCGCTTTCTTCATTGTATTTATCAATCAATTCAGCGAGCGATTTCAATTTTGAAGTTTCGATAGGTGACGGCAAATAAGAACGGCGCGATTTTCGTAAATCAATAGCTTGTAAAAGATTCATATTATATAGCTTTAAAGTTTAAGTATCATGCAAAGATTTATAACTAACGGTTAACAGCGTAAAATTGTTTGTTTTACAATTCAACGGCTACACGCTTCAACATTCTTACAATACTAATATTATCTTCGCTGGTTTGGGTCTCGTGTAGTTCTTCGCTGTTGTGTTCCATTCTCATTATCAGGCGAAGAGGATGCAGCCGATACGGGCTCTGTAGAAGAGGCTGCCGAACGTGTATGTGTGACATTGCTTTTGTGTCGTCCGCCCGGATAGGTAAGAAAAATGTCCTCCTTTTTTTGTGGGCGCTGCTCCTCTATCCAAAAGAAATTATTCAGATAAAGTTCATCGCCCGATAAGTCGCCCAAAGGGTAGCCCGTGCCCGAAGACACTGTAGTAAGTACTACCCTGTCTATCTTTTGCTCCTTAAAGTGCATCGTCACATAGCTGCTTTGCGTTTTATTAACCACTACCACAGTATTATCCGCCTCATCTACCGGACAGTATATCGTCTCGGCATTTCCACTTACCTCCACCTTTACAAGCTCGCCATCAAGCATAAAAGCAGTCAATTCCTTACCCGCTAACTGGTTGTAGCACATCGCCGAATCCAACGACTGCACTTTCTGTATAGCCATCGCGCTATGGGGAATAAAAATATGGTCGATAGTTTCATCCTTTATGAATGCTTGGATATTTTCGCCCGAAATCTGGTTCAATCCGCTCCAAATCACAGGTTCACCATACATAGTGGCAACCGAATCCCGCCCCATGTACACCAGCGAATCGCAAGCTCCCTGCAAATCGCTACGGTAAAAGCGGACATTATGAAAAGCCTGAGCCACATCATACGTAGAGTCCTTCAACAAATGAAAAGCATCAGCATGCAGATAAAGCGAATCGGCCGAGGACCAGTCTATCAAGTATGCCGAATCGGTAGCCAATCCGTACTCATTTGCTTCGTCGTAAAACACATAATTACCGCACAAGGTAATTTTCTGTATGCTGTCGCTCATTTCTACCAGATTATAGCCTTTTACAAACTGCTTCTGCTTATCGTAAAACAGCGTATCGCCTACCACCGTTTTACCATCGGCATGTACAATCAGTGAGCGGTCCATCAACATTGACTGTTCCGTATCGGTATTATACCAGCCATTGGTGGAATAAATATTTGTCTCGTCGTCGTAAATAATGTGAGTATCGCCCACAATATCGGCAACGTGGGTATCAGTATTATATTTCAGGGTATCGGCATCCATCGTAAACGATTCGTTTACCAGATGCACTTTGTTCTTAAACAAGGCTTGCTTCGTATCGGGCGAATACTGCCCCCAGACAGAAGTCAGCGTATTTTGGTCGTCCTGCAGCTTGCCTCCGGTGTAATAATAAGCCAAATCCGCCGCACGGTCATAGTTCAGGCTATCAGTAGTAAGCACAGCAGTGCTGTTCTCCATCCTCACATTTCTTCTTAAGCGTGCCATTTTGGTATTACCATTGTAGCGGAGTATATCGCCGTAAATAAATATCGAATCGCCTTCGACAATACGCACATTACCAAACGCATGAAAAGAATTATCCTTATTATAAAGATGCGCGCTGTCGCAATACATCACAGCGTTATCGTGTCTGAAACGAACAGGGCTTCCAAAAATAATCTGCGCACCCGGAAGTCGGCTCTCATCATAATTTACAGAATCCGATTTTTCCAAATAAATCATTGTAGTTTTTTCCTGCCTAGCTGTAGAATCCTTCGGTTGCACTTGTGGAGTATCTGCCGACTGGGAATATGCTACAAAGCCCCTTGCACATAAAAATAACACACTGAATAACAAAACAGTGTGCTTATTTAATATTCTTTGGAAAAATATACTCATTCGGTTGTATTCTTAAGAGATAAGAAACAGATTTTTTTAACGATTATCCGTTATTTTACCTAATTGATATATAAGTTTTTAAGGGGCTTTACCCCTGTGACCCCACTTCATTTTTGCCTTGATGCAAAAACGAAGCAAAAAGATCAAGACTGTGCCCGCCTCGCACGAAAAATTAGCGTTTGACGGCTAAAATCTTCCAAACTCGCTCCTTACGTCGCTCAAACAGGGAAAATTTTTTAACGCCGCCTGCTCTTATTTTTCGGCTCACCGGACAAGGTCGATCCGGCGAAGAAAAAGAATGTAGGCACTAAAAACGGATATTTTTTTTACTTTATCCATCCCGGATACTGAAATTCGCAGTTACTCCAGTCTGGGTCGATACTGATATAGGTTTCCTGTTGTTTTTTCTTTATCCAGTTTGTTATAAACTCTTCCCCTTTTTTCGATTCATAATACGATTTCAACATCTGATAGTCATCCGTCAGGTTAGCCTTGTGTGTTTCTACTTTCGACTTCACCTTTACGATAGCCACCACCTCTTTGTTTTTCGAGTTAATCATCGAGAATGGCTTCGATATTTCACCCACATTCATACTATACACCACCTTTGCTACCTCAGGCGGCAAGTCCTGATATTCAAATTTCGACGAGCCGGTATTCTCATTCAACATCAATCCCGCATTCAGAGCCGTATTTTTATCTTGTGAGAAATGGAGCACAGCCTGCTCAAAAGTCATTTTGTCCGAACGGATAAGAGCAGCTACAGAATCCAGCTTATGGGTAGCCTTGTTTTTATCATCCAACGACACACGTGGTTTCAGTAGAATATGCCTTGTCTTTATCCTGTCGCCCCGCTTCTCCATCAACTGTATAATATGAAATCCAAATTCGGACTCCACAACACGCGAAACTTTAGTAGGGTCTTGTAAATTAAATGCCACGGCGGCATATTCGGGTACTAACTGCCCGCGACCCATAAAATCGAGCTCACCTCCACGCTTTGCGCTTTCAGTATCTTCGGAATACAAGCGCGCCAACACCGAAAAATCGGCAGAACCATTGTTTATCCTGTCCGAAAATTCACGCAAACGGTCTTTCACCCTGTTTATCTCCTCAAGAGGAACGGGAGGCTCTACGCTGATTATTTGCAGCTCGACCTGAGCCGGAACTGTAGGGATACTGTCTTGCGGCAAAGCGTTATAAAAACGGCGTACATCTGCCGGAGTTGATTTTATATCACCAGTCAATTTCTGCTGCATCTGCTGTATTATCATCTGGCTACGCACCACATCGCGAAGCTCCTCGCGCAAATCCACTACATTTTTACCAAAATACTCTTCAACCTTTTCCTTCGAGCCTATCTGGGATATGTAGTAATTCAGTTGCATTTCAACCCGTCCCATTACCTGCCCTTCGCTCACCTCTACACTATCAAGCACAGCCTGATGCAAAAACAGTTTTTGAATCGCAAGCTGCTCAGGGATAACACAATACGGGTCACCATCAAAAGCTACTCCCTCGTATTGTGCACGGATACGCTGCTCTTCTATCTCCGAGCGGAATATAGCTTCGTCGCCCACTATCCAAACTACTTCATCAATTATATTGGTTTGTGCAAATGCTACAGGAAAAAGTAAGGTAAGAAACAGGGAAAACAAAATTGCTTTTTTATTCATTGTTGAAAAAATATTATGACTAAACTTGTAAGCGAAATTTAATGTATCGTATCGTTAAGTTTCAGATAAAAGCCATTGGTCAATACTCAAAAACATAAGGCTTGTGGCTCGTAACTAATAACTTATAACTAATTTTAATATAATCTGACTGTTTTGTTTGCAACAGCATCTTCGTAAAGTTCTTTCTCGAAATCGTAAATAAACTGGGCATTGTTTTTTGTAGCCAAGATATCAGCTATTTTTCCCCTTGCCAGTTCATAAGGCTCCTGCTGCCCTATCAGGCAGTAAGACGTTATTTTCAAAAAATAGTGGTGCGTACTGTCATTCTCCTCCACCATACTGTTCGAAGATATAAATTTCGACGGGTTCTTTACCTGCAACGGCGTTTTCGCCAATATCTCTGAAAACGGCACCCACGTATCCGCAAAATAATCATAACTTACAGCATTCTGCACGCTATACTTGTCGATATTCTCAACCGACTCCTCGTCGGCCACTTTTACCCAACTACGAACATCGTTGATATGGGGAGCATCTTTCGGCACAACAAGCAGCAAGCCCTTTATTACGTTCTCCTTCATTATCATCTGCGAGCCAAACTTCTCGTAAAAATCGGCCATTTCATGCTCATCCGCCTCTTTGGTACGCCGCTGCTCCAGCAGGCGTTGCTGGTATTGGTGAACAGTAAGAGTTTTACGGTACTCATTCACCAAACGGTCTATCTCCGACATGTTGGATATATTCTGCTTTGCTTTTTCATACATAAGGATATCGGTAGCCCATTTGCGTATGTATTTGTTAGCAAGCTCGATGCTGTCCGAGCGATGCAAGTTGGGCGGAATTACCAGCTCCAACTCGTCATAATACAGGACATTCCCTTTTACCTCGGCAACACGCACCCTGCCCGATTCGGATTTTTTCAAATCGCACGAAGCAAGCAGCAATATTATTAAGGCCGAAAGGCATATCAAAATCGGATTTATCCGCATATTATTATATCTGTAGTACTAAAGAAAATATATTTATCAAAGGGGCGTTGCCCCTGTTACCCCACTTCATTTTTGCCTTGATGCAAAAACGAAGCAAAAAAATCAAGACTGTGCCCGCCTCGCACGAAAAATTAGCGTTTGACGGCTTAAATCTTCCAAACTCGCTCCTTTCGTCGCTCAAACAGGGAAGATTTTTTTAACGCCGTCTGCTCTTATTTTTCGGCTCACCGGACAAGGTCGGTCGGGCGAAGATAATAGAGTATGGGCGTTAAAAACGAATAATTATAAAAAAAATACTTTTGCTCACAGGCAAAAGTGTATAAACACAAAAATAAAAGTCAAAGATATGACTTTTATTTTTGCATTATTCTATTCATTAGTTTTTCTTAACCGTTTTCAAAACTTCTTCATTAACTACTACCGGATATTTCCCACGCAGGTACTTTATCCATTCCTGTTCGAGATAAGTTTGATAATCGGCTGTTACAAGTCCGCGTACATCAGTGTAATCCTCAGGAGATTTCAGCAATTTACCTGATACAAATACATAAGGATATTCTTCGGTAGGCTCATACTTTTCCTTCGCCTTAAAAATCTTATCATCCACCACCTTGTTATCGCCTTGTACAAACAAGCCCTTTTCTACCTTAACGTACTGAATACTGTCATTCAGTTGTGTACGAATCTGCTTGTCTATCGAGTCTTTAGGGGCTTTTTTAATGATTGATTTAGCGGCTTTCATGCTTGCCTTATCCTTAGCATAGATTACACGCCCTTTATAATGCGGCTTATCCCATGTATAATTATTCCTGTTATCGTTAAAGTAGTTGCTAAGTCCTTCGGTATCTTTCGATGCCTTATCCCACACTTCCTTATTGCTTATTTCGAACAGCAATATACCATCATAGTATTCTTGCGACAAAAAGCAGAAATCATCGTATTTATTTGCCAACCGGGTATCTTCATAATCAAGCAACTCTTTGGCTACAAAAGCATCAAGTTTTTCTTTCATTATCTCAGACGGAATACTTTTTGCCGAATACGAATTGGATTTTATAAAGCGTGCAAAATCGACTTGCGAATACTGTTTACCTGCAAAACTCATCAGAGGTTTATTAAGCAACGATATTTCAGCTATATATGCAGAATCGCCCAATTCCGTTCCATCCAGCAGTTTTGTAAACTCGTCTACGCTTGGCTGCTGTATCCTGAAATCGTATTCTTTTTTCAACGCATCCACCAGAGCATCTTTTCCACGGCTGACCCGCTCATCACGTTTAACCCTACGCTCAATATCTGCCTTTACATCCTCAAAAGCAGGGATACCTCTTTTGTCCAGTAATTTTATAATATGCCATCCATAAGCCGACTGTATGGGCTTGCTTACATCGCCTACTTCTTTCAGAGCAAAAGCTGCCTTTTCAAATTCGGGCACCATGCGTCCTGTTCCAAACCAAGGAAGCTCACCGTTGCGTATTGCACTACCCCTGTCTTCGGAGTAATTACTTGCGAGCGTACCGAAATCATCGCCGGCTAATACACGTTGGTAAAGCGAGTCGATACGTTCTTTCGCAACCTTATTTTGCTCCTTATCATCTTTCTCAGTAAACAACATGATATGTGAAGTGAGCACCTCGCCTTGCGAGGGGCGGCGGTTGTGTACCTTTATAATATGGTAGCCCACAACTGTGCGAACAGGAGCCGAAGTTGCTCCCACCGGAGTATTATAAGCTACCGTTTCAAACGGATAAATAGTATTGAAAGCCGAAATCCAACCCAGATAACCACTGTTCTCGGCAGCCGACTGGTCTTCTGAAACCTCGCGGGCTACTTTATCAAACTTTTCCTTTTTAAGACGTTTTTCTACATTCTTTATCTTCTTCCACGCAGCCAGCGTATCAGCAGCCGTAGCCCCTTCAAACGGAATACGGATAAGAATATGACTTACCTCTATATCCTCTTTCATCCGGTTGTATGCTTCTTCCACCACAGCTTCTTCTGCTTTTTTATCCACCAGATAAGGGCGTGCCAACTGCGAACGATAACCATTATACTCTTTTATAAACGCAGCAGTAGTGTCAAGCCCCTGAGCTTTAGCCTCTTCTACCTTCAATTTAAAATTAACAAACAGATCTACATACTCGTTAAGCGTCTTTTTATCTATCGAGTTCGTAGAGTTGTTTTTATTATAGATGTACTCAAACTCCGATTTTGTAACAGGATTTCCGTTTATCTCCATCAGTACCGGATCGTTTTTTGTTTGAGCCAAAAGGCTACCCGAAATAAATAACAAAGAAAATAACAGTATTTTAAGTGCTTTCATAATTAAATTTGTGTTAATCTATGGCCTGCAAAACAGCCACAAAGATTAAAGTTATACATTTACTATTATAAAATTATCGAATTTTCTTTAAAAATTTCTCCGTATTATTACTCTCCCCTGCTGTAGTTAGGAGCTTCGCTTGTAATCGACACATCATGCGGGTGGCTTTCGGTCACACCTGCATTTGTTATCCGTGTGAACTTAGCCTGTTGCAATTTACCAATAGTAGATGCGCCACAATATCCCATTCCGGCACGCAAACCGCCAAGCATCTGGTAAGCCACTTCGTAAAGCGTACCTTTGTATGGAACACGGGCTGCGATACCTTCGGGAACCAGTTTCTTCACATCGCCTTCCATATCTTGGAAATAGCGGTCTTTCGAGCCTTTTTCCATTGCCTCCAACGAGCCCATGCCACGGTATGACTTGAACTTACGTCCGTTAAATATAATTGTTTCGCCCGGAGATTCTTCCACTCCTGCAAACATCGAACCCATCATTACCGAATCTCCTCCGGCTGCAAGTGCTTTCACAATATCGCCCGAATAGCGCAAACCACCATCGGCAATAACCGGAACGCCTGTATCTTTCAACGCTTTGGCTACATCATAAATAGCCGACAACTGCGGAACACCGATTCCGGCCACCACACGTGTAGTACAAATCGAGCCCGGCCCGATACCTACTTTTACCGCATCGGCTCCGGCATCAGCCAAGAATTTGGCAGCTTCGCCCGTAGCTATATTCCCTACTACTACATCAACGTTCGGATATGCTTTTTTAACCTCTTTCAGTTTTTCGGCAACACCTTTGGAGTGTCCGTGAGCCGTGTCTATCACAATAGCATCTACACCCGCCTTAACCAATGCATCTACACGTTCCAGCGTATCGTGTGTAACACCAACTCCCGCTGCTACACGCAAACGTCCGTCTTTATCCTTCGAAGCCAAAGGTTTGTCTTTAGCCTTAGTTATGTCTTTATAGGTCACCAGCCCAATGAGCTTGTTATTAGCATCAACCACCGGAAGTTTTTCTATCTTATACTGTTGCAGAATATCTGCTGCCGACTCTAAATCCGTTGATTGTTGGGTTGTTATCAATCTTTCCTTTGTCATCACATCGTCTATCAACTGCCCCATATCTCTACGGAAACGTAAGTCCCTGTTAGTCACAATTCCCACCAAATGTCCCTCGGTATCTACTACCGGTATTCCGCCAATCTTATATTCGGCCATCATAGCCAATGCTTCGCCCACCGTTTTGTCACGCAATATGCTTACCGGATTGGATATCATACCGTTTTCGGCACGTTTCACAAAACGCACTTGCTGTGCCTGTGCCTCGATAGACATGTTTTTATGAATAACACCAATACCCCCTTCGCGGGCAATGGCAATAGCCAGTTTGGCTTCGGTAACAGTATCCATAGCTGCCGAAACAAACGGAATATTTAATTTGATATTACGTGAGAACTTGGTTGACAAATCAACCTCGCGGGGAAGAACTTCGGAATATGCTGGAATGAGCAAAACATCATCGAACGTCAAACCTTCGATTGTAACTTTTTCTGCAATAAATGACATAGTTAGTATTTTTATTGTTGTTTACGGAGAGTATTTTCTATGAAAAATATTGCGTGCAAAAATACATATTTTTTTGCAATTGACGAAACACACAAAAGCTAAAGTATATAAAAAAAATTTATAATTAAAGGTTTCTTATCCTAAAGTTGAGAAAAACATCAGGAATAAAGCCCTGCATTAATTTTATTGTTTGTAACTTTGTTCCTCGTTAATTTAAATACTACAGATTCGTGAAAAAAATAAATGTATCTTTTGTTGTTTTGCTGTTTCTTTTTATATGTCCTGTAGTTTTTTCGCAGGGGCAATATAAAAATACGGTACGTCCTACTAAAAATGTGATAGTAATGATTCCCGACGGAACTTCTATGGGGGTTGTGTCGGCGGCGCGCTGGTATAAAACTTATAATAATATGGGCGAGGGGCTTTATATCGACCCTTTTCTTTGCGGTACGGTAAAGACATTTTCGTCCAATGCCCCAATCGGCGACTCTGCGCCTACTACATCGTGCTATATGACCGGAATACCCCAGCAGGCAGGAAATGTGTCGATATATCCGGTAGCCGACCCCGACAATGATTTGATTCCGGTTGATCCGGAAATGACATATCAGCCTTTAGCCACTATACTTGAGGCAGCACGCATTACACAGGATAAAGCTACCGGATTGGTAGTTACCTGCGAGTTTCCGCATGCTACTCCGGCCGATTGCGCTGCTCACTATTATGCCCGGAACAATTATAAGGCTATTGCACCACAAATGGCGTTTCAAAATCTGGATGTAATGTTTGGAGGAGGAAATGATTATATCTCGGAAACAATCAAAAAGCACTTTGAGAATAAACAGGTTACGTATATTAAAGACGACGTTGAGGCATTCAGAAGTATTGAAGAAGGAAAAGTATGGGCGCTTTTTGGTGGTAAAGAATTTCCTTACGACCTCGACCGTGACGAAACACTCCCGTCGCTCGAAGAAATGACCAGAAAGGCTCTTGATGTGCTGTCGCTCAACGAAAACGGATTTTTTCTGATGGTAGAAGGGAGCCTGATTGACTGGGCGGCTCATGCTAATGATGCGGTGGGCTGTATTACCGAGTTTATTGCTTTTGACAATGCGGTAGGTACTGCAATGGAGTTTGCAAAGAAAGATGGCAATACCACTGTAATTGTGCTTCCCGACCATGGTAACAGCGGTTTTACGATAGGTCGCCGCGGGCATGGATACAGCAGGGCAACCATACACAGCTTGTTCAAAAACGTTTCCAACTATAAGAAAACGGCTTATGGCTTGGAAAAAATAATACTGGAAAGCCAACCCGAAGATATCAAGGGTATTGTTAAGGAATATACAGGTATAGAAATTTCGGACGAAGAATATGAAAACGTTTTAGGGTCGAAAAACTATTTGCCCGAAGATTATATGAAAGCCGGCGATAGCAAAAACCTTGTTTCTGTATTAGTCGAGATTATGAACGAAAGAACCTCTTTCGGGTTTACCACCGGGGGGCATACCGGCGAAGATGTATTTCTGGCGGCTTATCATCCGCAGGGCGATATTCCTATAGGGATGAATACCAATGTAGAAATAAATCAATACCTGTCGGATGCAGCAGGCTTGGAAAAACCGTTGAGTGAGCTTACTGCAGAGATTTTTGCTAAGCATACGGAGGTTTTCGGTGGAATGAAATACTCTATAAAAACCTCTAAGGACGGCTCTGTAGGACTGGAAGTGAAAAAAGGACGTAAGAAGCTGGTAATTCCTGCATTTTCATCAGTTGCTTATCTCAATGGTAAGCCATTTGATATGGAGAGCGTAGCAGTGTATATTGATAAAAACGAAACTTTTTATCTTCCCAAAAGCCTGTTGGAAAAACTGTAAATAAAATCTGTTAGCAAAATCAATCCTTTGAAAAAAATGACTATAGAAAAAGACGGAAAAGAGAAAAATCAAAATATATTGGAACATAAGCTTGTGCGATTCAATAAAAGGCGCAGATGGTTATTCTGGTGTTATTTGGCGTTTATGTTGTTGTTGATTCTGAGATTATTGTATGAAATATTGGATAATATTACCATCTTGATGTATTATCCTGTGGGAATGGAAGAGCGCGGAGTGCCTGCTGACTTAATTGAAAAGGTTACAAGTGCTATTGTCAAACAAAATGATTATCTCTTTTGTTTTTTGCTTTTCGTTATTGTACAAATAGGAATATCAATATTTGTGTTTATAAAAACGAAGCGGAAAATAAACTTTGAAGTGAATTAGTTTATGTTGTTTTGCTCGTATTAGTTGCACATACGGAAATCTTTGTCTCATCGGATTTCTTGGCAAGCCAAGCGAACAAGTTCGAGCGGTAATCCGATGATATCTTAATAGCGGATTTTAAATCAGTCGTGGTCGGAAGATTTTAGACGTTAAAATAATTCTGATTTTAAGGGCTGTAAGCCCGTTTNTCGCCTTGGGTTGGTTTGCAATAGCAAACTTAGCGGGCTGTAAGCCCAAGTTAAAGTTTAACCTGCGCTTTCAGCGCGCTGAATAGTTAATTTATTTAAACCCAAGGCGACGCTTCGCTTTGCCATTGGGCTAAAATAACCTGCCACTTCGTGGCGAAAAAATCTTCCGACCACGACTGATTTTAAGTCCCGTGAAACGTTTTTTTTGCAAGGCTATGTGTTCCTATGTGTGAACTAACTAAACCTATGTGTCGTGTAAAATACAGCCTCATGATACGATGTACTTATTATTAAATTGAAAGAATGAATACAGAAGAAAAGGACGGAAAGTCCAAGTTTCAATCGTCGGAACTATCGCCTATGCATACATGCGAGCATATACTTAACCAAACAATGGTGCGTATGTTTGGGTGCGAACGTTCAAAAAACGCCCACATCGAACGTAAAAAATCGAAGTGCGATTATTTTCTGGCTGAATGTCCTGCCGATGCACAGATTGAAGAACTGACAGCCCGTGTAAATGATGTAATCGGTCGAAATCTGCCTGTAACGATAGAGTTTATGAAAAAGGAAGATGCCGAACAGATACTTGACTTGTCAAAACTTCCTGACAATGTAGATGACACCCTTCGTGTTGTGAAAATAGGCGACTATGACGCTTGTGCGTGCATAGGCCAGCATGTGGAAAATACTTCGGAGTTGGGCAGATTCCGGATAATAAGCCACGATTTTGAAAACGGTCGATGGAGAGTGCGGTTTAAATTGGTTTAGGAGTAAAGGGATGGAAAGAAATAAATGAAGTTAGATGGAGTTATAGGAGTAAATCTATTGAATAATTTTATAAACACATGAAATACACTGACTGGGGATTGATTGATTATAACGAGGCATGGGAAAAGCAAGAGCTTATTTTTAACGATACGATTAATCGTAAGAAAAATAACTTGCCTACAGAAAATAACCTTATTTTTTGCGAGCATCCGCATGTATATACATTGGGAAAGAGCGGCAAAGAGCAGAATATGCTGCTGAACATGATACAGTTACAGGCCAAAAATGCTACATTCGTTCATACCAACAGGGGAGGGGACATTACCTATCACGGGCCGGGACAATTGGTTGGTTATCCTATTTTCGATTTAGACCGGCTTGGTGTAGGACTGAAACAGTATATCCACAAAATAGAAGAAGCTATTATAAATATGCTGAAGATGTATGGTGTCGAATCGGGGCGGCTTGACGGGGCTACGGGCGTATGGCTCGATGCCGATAATAAAAAAGCACGGAAAATATGTGCTATCGGAGTTCGTAGCTCGCACTTTGTTACCATGCATGGTTTTGCGCTGAATGTAAATACTCAACTTGAATACTTCAACTATATTAACCCATGTGGCTTTGTTGACAAAGGAGTTACCTCGATGCAGAAAGAGTTGGGCAAAGAAGTGGATATGGAAGAAGTAAAAATAAATCTGAGAAGTGAAATAGAAAAACAATTTGCAGTTGTAATTCTATAATATTCTTGTTTCCTGTTGAAAAAAAACTATTTTTGCAATAACGTTGTTTTTAGAAAATACATTTATCTTAATATTAATCATTTAAAAATTTTATTTTATGTCTTGGTTATGGTTTATACTTATCGGCTTGCTTTCCGGATGGTTGGCAGGCATTATAGTTAAAGGAGGCGGTTCGGGAATCATAATGAACCTCGTTATCGGTATCATTGGTAGTTTGCTGGGAGGGTTTTTATTCTCTTTGCTGGGAATCACCACTACAAGCATACTCGGAAGCATTCTGATGTCGGTAGCCGGAGCAGTAGTATTGCTTCTTTTAGTAAACTTGATAATGAAAGCAGTCAAGAAATAAATTTCGGACTACGCGTACATACATTATAAAAAAGGTATTCTGTTATAGAGAATGCCTTTTTTGTTTTCCAAACATATGATAGTTGACATTTTTAATACGTAATACAAGCTATATTTTTCTATTTGTTTAGAAAATCCATATTTTTATGTAATTTTGCACTCCGAAACAAATTAAAAGCAGCATGAATAAGATTGTTAGCAAAGAATATTTTTCGCCTAATGTCGTAAAATTTGAAGTAGAAGCTCCCTTAATAGCAAAAGCACGCAAAGCCGGACATTTTGTTATAGTAAGGGTGGGAGCTAAAGGAGAGCGTATTCCGCTCACTATTGCCGATGCCGATATTGAGAAAGGCACTATCACGCTGGTAGTACAGCGTATGGGTGTTTCATCGTGCCGGTTGTGTTCGCTGAACGAAGGCGACTACATAACCGACCTTGTCGGGCCACTGGGGCAGGCAACTCACATTGAGAATTTCGGAACAGTAGTATGTGCCTGCGGTGGTGTAGGTACTGCACCTATGTTGCCGATTGTAAAAGCAATGAAAGAGGCCGGTAATAAAGTAATTACCGTACAGGCTGCCCGTACCAAAGACCTGATTATCCTCGAAGAACAAATGCGCAAGTACTCTGATGAATTGATAATCATGACCGATGACGGCTCATATGGCAATAAAGGTTTGGTTACCGATGGAATAGAAATGGTAATTCAGCGCGAGAAAGTGGATATGTGTGTTACGATAGGTCCCGCAATCATGATGAAATTTGTAAGCTTGCTTACTAAAAAGCATGATATCCCTACGATAGCTTCTCTGAATACCATTATGGTAGACGGTACAGGAATGTGCGGTGCATGTCGTGTTACCGTAGGAGGAAAGACCAAGTTTGTGTGTGTCGATGGTCCTGAATTTGATGCACATCAGGTCGATTTTGATGAAATGATGATGCGCCTTGGTGGTTACAAGGACATGGAGCAGGAAGATATGAAAAAGATAAACAATTAGGCCCCTCCAAACCTCCCCGCAAGGGAGGCTTTTTGATTGCAAATAAGAAAATATTTGAAAAAGACAGAAAATAATGGATAATAATTCGATAAACAATACTAATTCTATCCCCCCCCGTCGGGGGGAGTCAGGGGGGCTTCCTTCTTGGCGTGTTGAGTTACGCAATAAGATAAAAGCAAAAGACAGAGCAAATATTGCGCGTGTACATATGCCGGAATTAGACCCGAATGTGCGCAACAAAAATAACGAAGAAGTAAACTTAGGGCTTACCGCGGAGATGGCAATGCAGGAGGCGCAGCGTTGTTTAGATTGCGCCAATCCTACTTGTATGAATGGCTGTCCGGTAAGTATTGATATTCCCCGTTTTATAAAAAACATAGAGAGAGGCGAATTTCTGGAAGCAGCAAAAGTGCTGAAAGAAACATCGGCTTTGCCTGCCGTATGTGGACGTGTGTGTCCGCAGGAAAAACAATGCGAAGCACAATGTATTCATCTGAAGATGAAGAAAGAAGCTGTTGCTATCGGACACCTTGAACGTTTTGCAGCCGATTACGAGCGTGAAAGCGGCAATATATCCGTTCCGGAAGTGGCTCCTGCCAACGGAATGAAAATAGCTGTAGTAGGCTCAGGCCCTGCGGGGCTTTCGTTTGCTGGCGATATGGCAAAATACGGCTATGATGTGACGGTTTTCGAAGCATTGCACGAAATCGGGGGCGTGTTGAAATACGGTATTCCTGAGTTCCGCTTGCCGAATGACATTGTAGATGTTGAAATAGATAACCTGCGTGCGATGGGTGTGAAATTCCTGAATAATATCATTGTGGGGAAAACCATCAGCGTTGACGATTTGAAAGAAGAAGGTTTCAACGGCGTTTTTGTAGGGAGTGGTGCAGGTTTGCCCCGCTTTATGAACTGTAAAGGAGAGAATCTGGTGGGCATTATGTCTTCTAACGAATATCTTACCCGTGTAAACCTGATGGATGCGGCTAACTACGAATCGGACACTCCTGTGTTCAAAGGAAAAAATGTAGCTGTAATTGGAGGTGGAAATACTGCTATGGACTCAGTACGTACTGCTAAACGCCTTGGTGCTGAGCGTGCCATGATAGTGTACAGACGCTCGGAAGAAGAAATGCCGGCACGTCTTGAAGAAGTAAAACATGCTAAGGAAGAAGGTATTGAGTTTCTTACATTACATAATCCTATCGAATACATAGGCAATGAGCGTGGACAGGTTAAGCAAATGATACTTCAGGTGATGGAACTTGGCGAGCCTGACGAATCGGGACGCCGCTCGCCGGTGGTAGTTGAGGGAGCAACCAAACTTATTGATGTAGATGAAGTAATTGTGAGCGTAGGTGTATCGCCCAATCCGCTTGTTCCCCAATCGGTAAAGGGACTGAATGTAAGCAAGTGGGGCACGATAGAGGTAGATAAAGAAACAATGCAATCGGATGTACCCATGATATTTGCAGGAGGCGACATTGTGCGTGGCGGGGCTACCGTTATACTTGCCATGGGCGACGGAAGGCGCGCAGCCAAATCGATGGATAACTGGCTACAAAGCAAGTAAGGGAATAATTCCATATATAAATACAAACTCGTTGATATTATCCCATATCAACGAGTTTTTTTGTTTATTAGGCTTGTCCTTTTTTTGTATTTGGCGCAAGTCTGCGACTTGTGTCCATAGAGGCTTTTTTTTAATAACTGCTTTTCAAGCAGGACACGGACTACAAGTCCGCGCCAGCAAAATGAAAGCAACTTAAACTTTAACTTGGGCTTGCAGCCCCTTAGCTACCGCGCGAATCTTTCGCGTGGTAAGGTGAAAACAGATACAGTTTAAAACTGTACTTATCAGGGGCATAAGTTACGCTCCGCTAAACTTGCGCCAATAGAGGCTTGTTCTTTTTTGTATTTGGCGCAGGTCTGTGACTTGTGCCCATAGAGGCTTTTTTTAAATAACTGCTTTTCAAGCAGGACACGGACTACAAGTCCGCGCCAGCAAAATGAAAGCAACTTAAACTTTAACTTGGGCTTGCAGCCCCTTAGCTACCGCGCGAATCTTTCGCGTGGTAAGGTGAAAACAGATACAGTTTAAAACTGTACTTATCAGGGGCATAAGTTACGCTCCGCTAAACTTGCGCCAATAGAGGCTTGTTCTTTTTTGTATTTGGCGCAAGTCTGTGACTTGTGCCCATATTCTTTTGCAGTTTAAAACTGCACCTATTTCCGGCACAAGTTACGCTCTGCTAAACTTGCGCCAGATTATGCTGAACTTATCCATAAAGCGGACTTGAAGCCGCTATACGGAAAATACTATAGCTTAAGTTTACGACATTGGGGCGCATGCCTGCGGTGTCTGGCACATCGGACTGTTTCATATGAAAGTTTGACTTTTCAAGTCAGCATACTCTTTTAAAATATATCTAATTTCCGAACAATTTCTAATTCTTTCTTATAAATTTGTGTATTTTTGTTTTTCACAAATCCGGATAATGCAGACATGAAAATAGAGTTAAAGAAAATAGTAAATCCTTCCATTGGTTTAATTTTTTTGTATGTAATAATAGGAACATTGATTTGGGGAATTACTTATGTGGGAGCTTTCTTTCATTGTGAAACCGGTTTTAATGATGTCTTGTTCAAATTGCCGGATACTGATTTTTTATGGAAAAATATAGTCAGTTTTGTTTTTACCGTGCTCAATTCCATATTACTCTCGCATCTGATTAATCGTTTTTCCTTTGTTAGCAGCCGTACCTTTTTACCCGTTTTTATTTTCTCCTTATTGATTGCTGTGTGGGAGCCTGCACATATAATGTACCAATCCCATATTGCGTTGATGCTCTTCATTGTGGCATTGTTTCAGTTCTTCAATATGTATCACGACCGGGCTGCGATGGAGAAGGCCTTTTTAGGAAGTTTACTTATCGCGGCTTCCAGCTTATTGATAAACGATTTGATATTCGTTATACCGGTTTGCTGGCTTGGTTTTCTTGTGCTTCGGAGCCTTTCGTACCGAACCTTTTTGGCTTCAACAATAGGTGCTGTTGTACCATGGATAATATATGCAGCCATCAGATATTTTATTTCGCCGGATATAGTGTTTGCAGATTTATTTAATCTAACATTCTCTCTGGGCTTCAGTATGGAAGGCTTGCAACTTCCGACAAAGATTTACATAGGTTTGTTGTTGGCTATTTTTCTTATTACGTTGATTGGGACTTATGCCGATTTTCGCCGAAATGGAAGCATTACACGGAAGAATATTAATTTTATCCTTACATTATTGATTTATTTTGTGGTTGTATTCTTTTTTCAAGATAGTTTTAATGGAACGGTTTTTCCGTTCATCGCTCTGTGTTTTGCTATTTTTATTTCCAATGTTTTCTCCACCAAGCAAACCAATTTTTACTCCATCCTTTTTATTGTTTTCCTGGTGTTGAATATGGCGTTTGTCGTTTATAATTTCATGTGGTAAGATGATAGGATTGACAGAATTAGGTTATCTGGGTCTTTTTATTGCATCGTTTCTTGCAGCCACGGTTGTTCCGTTCAGCTCCGAAGTGGTGTTTACGGCTTTAGCCTTTGGTGGCTTCGATTTATGGACATGTGTGTTTGTGGCAACAGCAGGAAACTGGCTGGGGGGAATGACATGTTATTATCTGGGGCGGCTTGGAAAACTGGAATGGATAAGAAAGTTTACAGGCGTGAAAAAAGAGAAGATAGATAAATTTGCAGACAAGATTCAAAAACACGGAAACTGGCTGGCCTTTTTCTCCTTTCTTCCCGGCATAGGCGATGTTATTGCCGTAGCTTCGGGGTTCTTTCGCTGTAATGTGTGGATTGTAGCTGCCTCTATGTTGCTCGGAAAGTTTTTCAGGTATATCGTCTGGATGTATTTAAATGGCTTGTTCCTTTAATTATGTGCCGGAAAATTTACAACGAAAATATTCGTGTTTTCTCCGTAATTTTTTTATTAACTAAGTCAACCCCTCTCCATTGAATCAGATTGGTATTTCTACCCAAAGCCAGCTTTGCGGATTTGTTTAAAGCTGTGGCCGGAAAATATACACACGAGGCTATGATTTCAAAAATAGAATATCGGCTGAAAAACACGATGTTCTGCGATATGATTTTATTAATCTCGCTTACTGCGTTTGTACCGAAGTCAATTAATAGGTCTTTCCCTTTTTCTTCCGGCATTATTAGCGGCGAGGAGGTCGATAAGTCGATATAGTTGTATTTCTCCTGTATCATATTTATTTCAGCCGGAGTTGCATTTGCCTTAGCTGAAAGGATTTCGGCCGAGATTATTCCGTCCACAAACAGGGTATGTGCCGATTCGGAGTTCCTCCCGTTCAGAGGAAATAAATCTGTAATTGTGCGCGATTTTTCATCTTGCTCAATTACCGTTTGTTTCAGTATTTCGCAGGGTGAGCAAAACAGGTATTGGCTGCAAAATCGTTTTTTCATCGTTTATTTGCCCTGTTGCCAATAAGTGCTGTCGAGTGGGTTAATCTGGTTTTTCCTGAACAGTACATCAAATTTCTCCGATGGCAATTCTACCAGTTTGTAGGGGAAAGTCCGCATTGCTTCCACTGCTTCTATTTCGGTTCTCAGATTATCTTGTGTTTTTGAATTCCATTTTCTTATAAGCGTTAGTTTGTCTATATATGCGTTTTGAGCAATGTCAGCACAGGAATCACAGGCTAACAGCTTACCTGTCAGCGAGTCTATTTTTTGCATTTTATCGGCATGTAACCTTAGCGTATATTCACGTAACTTCCCATCGTGATGCGTTGGCAGATAAATGCTGTCCACCTGTCCGTTTGCGTAGTGGATATTAAAATGTATGTGAGGATTGGAGCAGGAGTCCTCACGTGCTATGCGGTGGGTAAAACGGAGCATGTATCTATCATCGGTCAGCAAGCTGCTGTCTGCAATGGCAAATCTCATTTGGTTGCGCACAGAGCCTTTTAGAGTAAAGTTGGTAGAGTCTTTCCACAGCCCCTCACTCATCATGGCTATAGTTGATGAATTGTCGGGAAGAATTTCGTGATATTTGCCTGCTTTTACTTCGGCTTCGTTTGCGGCAAGCTTGTCTACTACGCGGACATAAATTTTCTCAAACCTTTTAGGGTCGCGGCTGTACCATATTAATGAAGAGTCGAACTCGGCTTGCTTTATATTATATTTCTCCAGTATAGCTTCGTAGTATTTGTTCTTTTCCTCTGTGCTTGTATGACGAAATCCACCGGTAACCATAATGCCGTCTAAGGTATGCATCTCTACCAAGAGATTTGTCATTTCGTTCATGCTCAATACTTCTTTAGGCTTGCTGGAACAAGCCCCAAAGGTAATGATGAGGACTAAAATGTATATGTATCTTTTGGCAGACATTCCTTGCTGGTCGGTTTTTGTTTATATCTGTTTTTATTGAGCTTCTTCTGTCTTCTTTTGTTTTGGAGCCTTTTCCATACTATTATTCAGGTCTTTTCTGAAGAATATAAGAATAAGTAGTACGGCTACTGTAATGGCCGAATCGGCTATGTTGAAGATAGGGCTAAAAAATATGGTTTCTCCCGCAGCATTTTTTATAATGGGGAAATAAAGCATATCTACTACTTTGCCATGAAACAGCGATGCATATCCGCCGCCTTCGGGCAAAAAGGTAGCTATTTGCCAAGGCGTACTTTCGCTAAACAGAACGCCGTAAAAAACCGAATCGAATATGTTTCCGGCAGCACCCGCCATCAGTAGCGAAATGGTGAGTATATAGCCTGTCCGTTCTTTTTTCTTAATAAGAATATGTATGTAATAAATCAAGAATCCTACAGCTACTATCCTGAAAAGGGTCAGGAATAGTTTGCCTCCAAATTCCATCCCGAAAGCCATCCCGTTGTTTTCGATAAAGTATATCTGAAACCATTTAAAGACCTCTACATAGTCCCCGATTGCAAAGTTTAGTTTTATATATATCTTCGAAACCTGATCGATGATAAGGATGATAAGTATCAGTAAGATGGATTTTAATTTTGTCGACATGGGGCTTTGTTCTATCGGGGGAAAATGAAATTACTTCTGTTTAGTACACAATATTGTTGAAAAACGCAAAGATAAAAAGTTTTTTACTTTCTCGGGCAGGCTTTTAAGATTTAGGATTAATATTTTGTGAATTCTTAATTCGAACACATCGAATTGAGTGACAAAAGGTCTACATAATATTTAGTAGGGTTTGTGTTTAGTAGGTTTTTTTATGTCTGGCTATCAGGTGTTTACAATTGCAGTCTCTTGAAGTTGCTGTAAATGAGCAATTTATGACATATTCATGATAAATTATTGATAATCAGGTGTATTTTTGCTGCATGTAGTATCTAAGGTATTGAAACAAAATTTGCCCCTGTGCTACATATGTTATAGTACAGGGACAAATAAAAAAAGTTTACCGTTAAGTGCTGAGATACACCGTACACTTAAGCCGTTCGCACGGTTGTTCAGGTTCGCAGGGTACACGTTACTACCATTGAAGTTCAGGTTGAGCGAGTACGTACTGCTAAGGCTACCACTCCAGTAGTTGCCTCCAGACCCTACGTTGTAGAGCTCGCCATTACCGTTGTTGCGGTTGCCGGCGGCGGGCAAATGAAATTTGTTTGAGAAATTATTTCTTTTCTCCCTGTTTTGCCTCGATGCTTAGTGTGGCATGTGGCACGGCACGCAGGCGTTCTTTCGGAATTAATTTGCCTGTTTCGCGGCAAATTCCGTATGTTTTGTTTTCGATACGAATCAAAGCAGCTTGCAAGTGCTGAATGAATTTCATCTGACGTTGTGCCAACCGTCCGGCCTCTTCTTTCGACAGAGTGGCTGCGCCTTCTTCCAATACTTTGAATGTCGGCGAAGTATCGGCAACATCGTTTCCATCCAGATTATTCAGGCTTTTTCTTAGTTGCTCGTAGTCTTTTTGTGCTTTATCCAGTTTTTCGTTTATGATTTGACGGAATTCTTCTAATTCAGCATCCGAATATCTTGTTCTTTCTTCTGACATAATGACCTCCCTTATCGTGTTTTACTTGTTTAATTAAATTTTGCGAATGTACGCAATTCAACTTGAAAATTCAATTTCTTTTTCCGTATTTTTTTAAATAGGCTTTTTGCTTTTAAAGATAATGTTTTTCTACTAATTATTATACTCTGTTGCCAAAATTAAAGCCGCAAATGTAATAAAAAACTATAGAAGCTACATATTTAATTTTTTTTTGATAATTGTTAATAAGCAAAAGCTGTACTTGTTTTATTTCTATACAACCCATTTTGGCGGTCGAAAGTTTTCGGTAGTTAAAAATATTTTGGTTCAAGATTAGTTTAGTAATCCATATCTTTACTTAACTAATCTTGAACCAAAAAGGAAATAATCCACACGAAAACACATACATTATTGAATATATTTTTAAAACGCCTCCATATTCTGAAATGTAATTTTGAGACGGTTACCTTTTGCATGTTAACAGATATTATCATAAGTAAAAAAACATTCTACATACTTCCGGAATACGCAAATATCCCCTAATATTGCAGTTTTATAAAATATTTTGATTATTTTCGCAGGTCATTTTGAAAAAACTAATTAATAAAAGATGAAACAACCCTTAGCTTATATTCATCCTGATGCTAAAATCGCCCCTACAGTGGTAATCGAGCCATTTGTAACAATTGACAAAAATGTAGTAATCGGCGAAGGCACACGGATTGGCTCTAATGTAACCATTTTAGAAGGTGTCCGCATCGGGAAAAATTGTACTATATTTCCGGGCGCAGTAATCGGGGCAGTTCCTCAGGATTTAAAATTTAAAGGCGAAGATACTTTAGCAATTATAGGTGACAACACCACCATTCGCGAATATGTGACTATAAACCGTGGTACTGCCGCAAAAGGCAAAACCGTAGTAGGCAACAACTGCTTATTGATGGCTTATTGCCACGTTGCTCACGACTGTATCATTGGTAACAA
This sequence comes from Paludibacter sp. 221, assembly GCF_010501035.1. Classification (GTDB taxonomy): domain Bacteria; phylum Bacteroidota; class Bacteroidia; order Bacteroidales; family Paludibacteraceae; genus QVMH01. Next base: position 40,223 of record NZ_QVMH01000008.1, on the reverse strand, counting down.
TGTCATCATGTCGAACTCGACCCAACTGGGTGGCGAAGTGGTGATTGATGATTTTGCCATTATTAGCGGAGGTGTTTTAGTACACCAGTTCTCGCATATCGGCTCTCATGTGATGATTCAGGGAGGCTCGAAGGTGAATAAAGATGTTCCGCCTTTTGTAAAAGCAGGACGCGAACCTATTTCTTATGCAGGAATAAACTCGATAGGCTTACGCCGCCGTGGATATACAAACGAACAAATACGGGATATACAGGATATATACCGCTATCTATACCTTTCGGGGATGAACACTTCGCATGCGATAGAACGCATCGAGGCTGAGCTTCCGGCAACTAAAGAGCGTGATGAAATACTGCTCTTTGTCCGCAACTCACCACGTGGAATTATCAAAGGATATTTCGAATAAATTTGTTTTTTCGGCTCGAAAAATCAGTAATTTATTAATACTTACATAATAATGAAAATAGCCAATATACCTCGTACGGTAGATTGGCTATTTCATCTATCATACTTTATCTTTTTTAATTAAAACAAACTTATGGAAGAAACGCCAAAAAAAAGTTTAAATTTCATCGAAGCCATTGTTGAGCAAGATTTGAAAGACGGTAAAAACGGAGGAAGAATTCAAACCCGTTTTCCGCCCGAGCCTAATGGATATTTGCACATAGGACATGCCAAAGCCATTTGTCTTGATTTTGGCATCGCTCAGCAATACGGAGGAATCTGTAATCTTCGTTTCGACGATACCAATCCGGTAAAAGAGGATGTAGAATATGTTGATTCCATCATGGAAGACATCCAATGGCTTGGTTATAATTGGAAAAACGTATATTATGCTTCCGATTACTTCCAGCAGCTTTTTGATTTGGCAGTCGAGTTTATTAAACAAGGTAAAGCGTATGTAGACGAACAATCGGCCGAAACCATTGCCAAGCAAAAAGGCACACCTACCACTCCGGGAGTTGAAAGCCCTTTCCGCAACCGGCCGGTAGAAGAAAGCCTCGACCTGTTTAACAAAATGAACAGCGGCGAGATAGAAGAAGGCAAAATGGTGTTGCGTGCAAAAATAGACATGACATCTTCCAATATGCACTTCCGCGACCCTATCATGTACCGCATTATCACGTCGCACCCGCATCACCGTACCGGCTATACGTGGAAAGTATATCCGATGTATGATTTTGCACACGGACAATCGGACTATTTCGAAAACGTGACACACTCGTTATGTACATTGGAGTTTGTGCCCCACCGCCCTCTTTACGATTGGTTTATCGACCAGTTTGCCGAAGGCGATTACCGCCCACGTCAATACGAGTTCAACAAACTGCAATTTACCTATACCCTGTTGAGTAAACGCAACCTGCGTGCAATGGTAGAAGAAGGTATAGTAGCAGGCTGGGACGACCCACGCATGCCCACTATCAGCGGTTTGCGCAGACGGGGGTATACACCCGAATCTATCCGCATATTGATGGACAAAATTGGCTATACCAAATACGATGGTGTGAACGATATAGGGCTTTTTGAATATGCCATAAGAGAAGACCTGAATAAAAAAGCTACCCGTGTAAACGCTGTTATCAATCCCGTAAAACTGATTATAACCAACTATCCGGAAGGACAGGCAGAAATGCTTGAAACCGAAAATAATCCGGAAGATGAAAACGCAGGAACACGCGAAATAGCTTTCACACGCGAATTGTACATGGAGCGTGAAGATTTCATGGAAGACGCGCCGAAAAAATTCTTCCGAATGACTGTAGGGCAAGAGGTAAGGTTGAAAAGCGCGTATATTGTAATGTGTACGGGAGTAAAAAAAGATGCCGACGGAAATATCGAAGAAATATATTGTGAGTACGACCCCGAAACAAAAAGCGGTATGCCGGGTGCTAACCGTAAAGTAAAGGGAACGCTCCATTGGGTTTCGGCCGAACATAGCCTACCAGCCGAAGTAAGATTGTACGACCGCCTGTTCAGCGTAGAAAATCCGGCTACTGACGAACGCGATTTCCGTGAACTGCTCAATCCCGATTCGCTTAAAGTGTTGACAGGTTGCCGTGTCGAAATGGCATTGAAAGAAGCAAAACCTCTGGAGCAATTCCAGTTTACACGCTTAGGATATTTCAATGTAGACCCCGATACAACTTCTGAAAAGCTGGTATTTAACCGTACCGTTTCGCTAAAAGACAGTTGGGCTAAGGAACAGAAAAAATAAGACTTCTAAAGCCCCCTATAGGTACTCTGTATCCCCCCTATTGGCGCAAGTTTAGCGGAGCGTAACTTGTGCCGGAAACAAATACAGTGGCATCATCGGATTGCAAATCCGCAGTTAACAAAGCACGGGATTGCAAATCCCGTGATACAGGTTAAAATAATCCCGATTTTAAGGGCTGTAAGCCCGTTTTAATTTAGCCCAATGGCAAAGCGAAGCGTCGCCTTGGGTTAGTTTGCAATAGCAAACCTGGCGGGCTGTAAGCCCAAGTTAAAGTTTAACCTGCCCCCTATTGGCGCAAGTTTAGCGAAGCGTAACTTGTGCCGGAAACAAACAACAGTGGTATCATCGGATTTGAAATCCTGTGAGACAGGAAAACAAAAATATTTACTTTTTTTATATCCGGACTCAAAATCGAAAGAACGATTTGAGTCCGGTTTTTGTTATAGAGCTAATGATTCTGCCTAACGAATCTAAATGATTGGTAAATATTAGTGAATACAAAATACATATTGTTGGTATTATACTATATTTGCCTTTTTACAACATGAATTATCAAATCGATTTATTATGAAGAGAAATTTGTTTCTTACCCTGTCCGTATTTATTCTGTTTTCAACCAATGTAATTACAGCACAAAAAAAGATGAATCAGTTCGCCGAACAGTGGAAAAAAATAGAACAATATGCTGATAAACAATTACCCGAATCAGCATTAAAAGAAGTAAACATCATTTTGGACGAAGCCCAAAAAACAAACAATTTTGCACAAACAGTAAAAGCCTATATCTATAAGATGCGCTTTACTATGGATAAGAATCCGGATGAAGCCCCAAGCCTGATAAAAGAATTTGAAAATTTCACTAAAAATTACAACAACCCTGTTGATGCAGCATTGTTACATTCGATGACGGCTGAATTGCACGCCATGTATTACCGAGGGCAGCAATATACCATAAACCAACGTACAGCGATAGAAGGATTCACACCTGAAAACATAAATGAATGGAGTAAAAATATATTTTTCGACAAAATAGCGAACGAACTTAAGCTATCTCTCGAAGCAAAGCCGGTTTTGCAAAAGAGCGATACCTCCCAATTCGAAGCCTTGATTGAAAAAGGAAAAGACAGTGCCGATTTCCAACCTACTTTGTTTGATTTTTTAGGACAGAGAGCCGTTTCTATTTTACAATCAGTTAACGAGATAGCATTAATAAAAAATCCACTGAATGCAAATACTTATTTTTCGCCCGTAAAGGAGTTTGTACAAGTACAACCCGAAACACAATACAATGATTCAAAAGAGAACTTAATCATCCAAATTTATCAGCAGTTACTATCTTTTCGCTTGAGTGAGGATAACGTTCCCGCCTTACTGTTTATTGATTTGCAACGCTTAGACTTTGTGCATAATAATTCCCAGAATATAGATGTAGATGAACTATACATCGCTGCACTCGAAAATCTGAATCAGGTTTATGCTTCTAACCAAGCAGTAGTATTGGCGTTTGAAAAAACGGCAGATTATTACATATACAGACAATATGATTATTTGACTGAAAATAACGATTACAACAAACGAGCTTACGACATATGCCAAAAGGGTATCGAAAAATATCCAAACTATAAATACATCAACAATCTGAAAAACATACAAGCGGGCATCACACAAAAAAACATTGATATTAATTATCCAACCGTAGGCAAGCCCGGCAACAAACTTAAAATAAAGGTCAATAGCAGAAATATATCCAACTTACAATTAGATATCTACCGGATAGATGCTACTGCAAACGAGTATTATGTTTTTTATCAGAACAACCAGAGCTACAACCGGAAGCCCTACCCCAACCGCAAACTGATTGAAACAAAGAATCTTACATTCGAAAAAAATGAAAATTTCACTACAGACGAAAATGAGATTACAATTACCGCTCCGGCTTATGGCATTTACGAATTTACGGTAAAGGAAAAAGGAAGTACAAAACGAACTGAGCAAGCACATGGAGCTTTCACGGTTTCCGATTTTGCTTTTATTCAACGTAAAACAGACAAAAGCAATACCGAAGCGTATATCCTCGACCGGGTAAGCGGCAAGCCTGTACCGGGTGTAAATGTGGATATAACCTATTCCAAATGGGAAGGAAACAAATATTCTCTGAATGAACACTCGCAAGCAAAAACAAACGAAAGCGGACTATTCAATGTTTCTAATGACCGTTCTTATTACATCTATTTCTTTTCAAAAGGCGAGGACAAGTATTTCTCTTCCGAAGCTAACAATTATTATTACCCTTCTTATTCCGGAAAGATTGAAGACAAAACCCAGCTATCACTATTCACCGACCGTTCTATTTACCGGCCGGGACAAACCGTATATTTTAAGGGAATAGCTTACCTGACTCAGAAACAGGAAGTGGTGACAAACCAAAACTTCATTGTCGAACTTTTGGATGCAAATAATCAGAAAGTATCTTCTGTTGAGTTAACAACAAACGAGCTGGGCTCGTTTGCAAGTCAATTCGCTTTACCCCAAAGCGGCTTGAATGGTGCTTACCAACTGAAAGCGGGCAGTTTTTCTACCACTATTTATGTAGAAGAGTACAAACGCCCGACGTTCGAAGTGAATATAGATAAGCCTGAAACGGAAGTGAATTTCGGAGAGAACTTCACTTTCGAGGGTAACGTTAAAGCATATGCAGGATACGCAGTGCCCGATGCCCAAGTCAAATATACAATCACACGCCGCAACCATCGTTTGTTGTGGTGGAACTATACGCCTGAGCAAATAGTGGCAAGCGGTATGATAACAAGCGATTCGGACGGAAAATTTAAAATAGATTTCACCCCCGAAAAGATACGTAGCAAAAACAGCCTCCTGCGCGAACAGTTTTACACCTACACGCTGACGACAAGCGTTACCGACACAAAAGGAGAAACGCAACAGGGAGCACAAAGCATTTCGGTAGGAGATAAATCGCTGTTTATCGTAACTGAAGTGCCGGAAATGCACAATAAGCAAACAGAATTGGCTATCAAGGTACATACCGAAACTCTGAACGGGAAAGAGCTTAACTCTGCTATAAATTACACCCTCTATCAATTAGAAAAAACTGATGTTTACAAAGAAAAACTGGACGACACCACCCGACTGAAAGAAAGCAGGCAAGTACGCTCAGGACAATTCGACACGAAAGATAAAAACCTGAAAATCGACACTAAAGACCTGCAATCAGGCTATTATAAGTTAGTATTAACTACTAAAGACGCAAAAGGCAGCGAAGTAAAAACCGAAAATACATTTATACTTTACGATGCGAATGAAAACCGTCCACCGGTAAAAACCTATTTGTATCTGCTTACTCCTAAAACAAAGGTGAATACAGGAGAAAGTGCTCAAATCCGTTTCGGGACTTCGGCTACCGATGTGCACGTGCTTTATCAACTGATGCAAGGCAATAAAGTGCTGGAAAGTAAATGGCTTGTATTGAATAACGAAATCAGAAATTTTGATATCGAACTGAAAAAAGAATATGCCGACGGTGTGAATATTATGTTCACTTTTGTAAAAGATGAGGAAGTATTCTCCCGTTCCGTACAAATTGAGCGGAAAACAGAGGAAAAGAAACTAAGCCCTTCATTCAGCGTATTTCGCGATAAGCTGAAACCGGGAGAGAATGCCACATGGACAGTACATATTCCCGAAGCAGTCAACGACAAAGCTATCGCTGAACTGATGGTAGGAATGTACGATGCGTCGTTAGATGTAATACGCCCGCATAACTGGGTATTTAACCCTGCATATCGTCTGAAAAATTCAAGTTCACGGGGATGGTCGGCAAACGGATTCAAGGATAGATATGCCGGTGGATACTTCGAAATAAAAACCGCCGAAACACACGGTATATACTTGAACCAGCTAAACTGGTTCGGACTGAGTATGTCTCAGTATTACTACGGGGGAGGCCCAATACGCATCCGGGGAACAGCAAGGATGAAAAATAACATGGAAGCGCCCGCATCTCCCGAAGCAATAGTAGTAGAAGATAGAAATATGATGATAGGAGAATCGTCTGATGTGGTTTTAGAAATGGAAGATGATGCTTTACTTTCTTTGAGCGTAAGCAACATAGAAGAAACCGGACAAGTTCAAATTCGTACCAACTTCAACGAAACAGCATTTTTCTACCCTCAGCTAAGAACGGATAAAGATGGCAATGTAAAGTTTAGTTTTACGGTGCCCGAAAGCCTGACCCGCTGGAACGTAAAAATGCTGGCACATACTGCCGATTTGTACTTCGGGCAAGCGGAAGCGGAAGCCATCACTCAAAAAGACTTGATGGTACAACTGAATATGCCGCGTTTCGTACGCCGCTCGGATAAACTGGTATTAGTAGCAAACGTTATTAACCTGACTGAAAACGCCCTGACTGCAAACGTAAAACTTGAATTGCTCAATCCTGAAAACGAACAGGTTATAAAACTGAAAGATAATAAAGCGAAAAACGTTACATTAAGTGCAAACGAAACAAAAGCGGTAGAATGGGAAATAACCGAATTTTCGGGATATGAACTGGTTATAGCAAAAGTGACCGCCCAAGCCGGAAAATTCAGCGATGGCGAACAACGCTACCTACCTGTATTGCCCGATAAAGTGCTGGTTACCGAAAGTATGCCAATGACGGTAAGGGGCAACGAAACCCGCGATTTCCGTTTCGAGAGCCTGATAAGTCAAGCTAAAAAAGTGGATTCGAAAAACCTTACAATAGAGTTTGCGTCCAATCCTACATGGTATGCAGTACAGGCACTCCCTACCCTGTCGTCGCCCGAAAACGAAAATGCGATTGACTACTTCACAGCCTATTACGTGAACGGGCTGGCCGGATATATAGCCAATGCCAACCCGAAAACAAGTGCAATGTTCGACCGTTGGAAACAAGAGGGAGGAAGCCGTGAAGCCCTATTGTCGAATCTGGAGAAAAACGCAGAGCTAAAAAATATGCTGCTCGAAGAAACACCTTGGGTTATGGCAGCTAAAGATGAGAGTGAACAAAAACGCCAGATTGCATTATTATTTGATTTGAACCAGCAAAAAAATCAAAAAGAGCAATATCTTAATAAGCTAATCAAGTTGCAAAAACCATCGGGTGGTTTCGCATGGTACGATGGCATGAGCGAGAGCCGGTATGTCACACAACAGATATTGCTGGGCATGGCACGCTACAACAAAATGACTAAAGCGGCAGAGGCTGCACCCGATTGGATAAAAAAAGCTGTTGAATATATCGACCTGGAAATAGCACGGGATTTTGACAGTTTGAAAAAGAATAATAAAAATTACAACACTTCGATGGTTATCAGCGATATGCAATGGTTCTATCTGCACGTTCGTTCGGAATACAAACAAATTCCGCTACATAATTCAGCCAAAGAAGCTGTACAATTTTATACCTCGCAAGCCGAAAAATACTGGACAAAAGCAACTCTATATGGCAAGGCGGCCACAGCACTGATAAGTCACCGCAACGGAAACAGCCCGTTGGCAAGTGACATATTGAAGTCGCTGAAAGAGAATGCCATGAAAACCGACGAAATGGGCATTTACTGGGCCGGCAACAAAGCCGGATATTTATGGAACGAGCGTCCTGTAAGCGTTCAGGTAGCTATATCAGAGGCTTTTTCGGAAATAACACAAGATGCTAAAGACGTGGATGAGATGAAAATATGGTTGCTAAAACAGAAGCAGACACAACGCTGGGATTCGCCTATTTCGACTGTAGATGCAATATATTCTTTACTCAATTATGGTACAGACTGGCTGCAAAGCGATAGTCAGGTCGAAATCAGGATAAATAACAAACTGTTGGAACCTTCGTCAATAGAAGCAGGAACAGGCTATATCAAAGAAACCATTCCGAACAACAACATCACCCCACGCATGGGCAATATTACAGTAAAGAAAACGGATGCCGGTATTGCATGGGGAGCTATGTACTGGCAATACTATCAGGATGTAGATAAGGTACAACAGCACGGAGGGGCGTTATCAGTTACCCAAAAGCTATTTGTAGAAAGAACTGTGGATAATAAAACAACTTTGTTGCCAATAGAGCAGGCATCCGTAAAAAAAGGAGATAAAGTGGTGATACGGCTTGTAGTGACTACCGACCGCAATCTGGAGTTTGTAGCATTAAAAGACCTGAGAGCAGCCTGTTTCGAACCCGTATCTCAACGTTCGGGCATGGTATGGCGCGAGGGAGTATCGTATTATCAAACTACGAAAGACACATCCACTCAATTCTTTTTCAATTTTCTCCCTGCCGGAACGTATGTTTTCGAGTACGAAGTGTGGGCAAACAATACCGGAGAATTTGCCGATGGTATGTCCACCATACAATGCCAGTATGCGCCTGAGTTTACAAGCCACACCAGAGGAAGTAAAATAAAAATTGAATAAAAAGATTTGGCTTCATATTTGTAATAATTACAATTAATTGTAAATTTGTAGAAAATTAATTGAATAATTATGACAACACATAAAATAACAGCCGAATGGAAAGGCAATATGGCTTTCGAAGCCGATATCGACGGACATAAAATAATGATGGATGCATCTGTCGAATCAGGCGGCGATTCGACAGGTGCAAGCCCTAAAAAACTAATGCTGTCGGCATTAGCCGGATGTACAGGGATGGATGTGGTAAGTATACTGAAAAAGATGCGTGTTCCGGTTGAGAAATGTACAATAGAAGTACAGGGCAACGTTACCGAAGAACATCCGAAACAATACGAGACAATGCACCTCGTTTTTGAATTTACAGGAAAAAACCTTCCGCTTGACAAGATTCAAAAAGCGGTAAAAATGTCGGAAGAGACGTATTGCGGTGTAGGGGCTTTTTATCGCAAGGTAATTGATATTACAACCGAAATAAGAATAAAAGAATCATAACCGGATGACTTGAATTTCAGGAAGTGTTTAAAATAGTATGTTCATGCCTGAAAGGCAATATTTAGACAAGCTCTAAATAGAAATCTACTTTTCATATTTCTCCAAGTCGAGCTTAAATGCACCTATAAGCATTTCGACCGAGAAAGAAACAGGTATTTTATTCCCGTCGTTACTCAGGAAAATGGCTACTTTCGAATCGCTGTCAAAAAGGTCACGGGCTTTGCTCGTAAGATAAAGCTTTATACAATTATAATCGCCGGCCTTTACCGACACATCTTTATAGCCCTGAAATTCAATCTGTACAGGAAAAACCTCCTCTTTTCTGAAAAAAATATCGAAATTCAGCTTATCGCCCTCTTGGTAGCTGCTCCAATCTATTTTCCGTAAATAAGAAATAACCGACAGTAAATCGCGTGTAGGGCTTTCAAGTTCGCGCTCTCCATGCAGATTGCTTTGCAGTTTTTTTTCAGCATGAAAGTACCTTACTGTATCATTATAGTAGGCTTTCTTCTCTTCCAAATCATATGAAAACTCAACAGGTAAAAAATCCTCCGTATCATGATAGCTGTCGAAAACATAATAAAAACGGAAAAGCCTTTCAAGTAAATTTGTTGTTTTAAACTCCAACCGGGTATGTTGCAGTTTTTCTCCATTCAGCACCTGTTCGCGGGTAGAAAGTTCTGCATATCCGGCATTAATAAAACCGTAATATGCACGCAAAGTAATCTTTTCTTCGGCCAACAAGGTTAACGGAAGTAAGCTACAAAAAAGAAAAATATAAATTTTATTCGACATTTTCATTCTATAAGGTGGTATAAGGACTCTAATAATATGAAAAAAATCGCTCTTCCTATCCCTAAACAGAAAGAACGATTTTTCTTTTATTTTCAAGTATTTATTCTTATTGTTCTTTCAAGTTTACAATCAGGTTCAACTCATCCAACTGAGCCGGATCTATTTTAGACGGAGCATCCATCATCACATCGCGTCCCGAGTTGTTTTTCGGGAAAGCAATACAGTCGCGGATACTATCCAAGCCTGCAAACAGGGATACAAAACGGTCTAACCCAAATGCCAATCCCCCGTGAGGAGGTGCTCCGTATTGGAAAGCACTCATTAGGAATCCAAACTGGTTTTCAGCCTGTTCCGGCGTGAAACCAAGCAGTTTGAACATACGGTTTTGTAATTCGCTATCGTGAATACGGATTGAGCCTCCGCCCAGTTCCACTCCATTCACTACCATATCGTAGGCAGTGGCGCGCACCGCTCCCGGGTCAGTGTCGAGCAACGGAATATCTTCTTTATTGGGCGATGTAAACGGATGGTGCATTGCATAAAAACGTTGAGTTTCGTCGTCCCATTCAAACAAAGGGAAGTCGATAACCCACAGCGGTGCAAATACATTTTTATCACGGAATCCCAAGCGACTTCCCATTTCGAGCCGCAACTCGCCCAATGCCTTTTGGGTTTTACGCTTGTCGCCGGCTAAAATCAGAATCAAATCTCCCGCTTTAGCGTCAAAAAGCTGTGCTATTTGTTTCAAATCATCTTGCGAATAAAATTTATCAACCGACGATTTGAAAGTACTATCCTCTTCGCACTTAATATAAACCAAGCCTTTAGCTCCTATTTGCGGACGTTTCACAAAGTCAGTCAGTTCATCCAACTGTTTGCGGGTGTATGCGGCACAGCCTTCGGCACAGATGCCTCCTACGTACTCCACACTGTCGAAAACAACAAAATCGTGCCCCGAAACAGCTTCTTTTAGTTCTACAAAACGCATCCCGAAGCGGATATCCGGCTTATCAGAACCGTAATACTTCATAGCATCAGCCCATGTCATACGGGGGAAAGCCTCTGTAAGGTCTATATCTTTCACAAACTTGAACAAATGCTTTACCATTCCTTCAAATATGTTCAACACATCTTCTTGCTCTACAAACGACATTTCGCAGTCAATTTGGGTAAACTCCGGTTGACGGTCGGCACGCAAATCCTCGTCGCGAAAACACTTGGCTATCTGAAAATAACGGTCGAAGCCCGATACCATGAGCAACTGTTTGAACAACTGGGGCGATTGCGGCAAGGCGTAAAATTCGCCCGGATTCATCCGCGAAGGCACAACAAAGTCGCGTGCACCTTCAGGAGTAGAGCCAATAAGAATTGGAGTTTCTACTTCCAAAAAACCAAGCTGGTCGAGATAACGGCGTGTTTCAAATGCCATTTGGTGACGCAATATCATATTACTGCGCACATTGTTGCGGCGTAAGTCCAGATAACGGTATTTCATCCGCAAGTCGTCTCCCCCATCCGTGTTATCCTCAATCGTAAACGGAGGCGTTTTTGATTTGTTCAATATATTAAGTTCCGAAACCAATATCTCAATATCACCTGTATCAATATTGGGATTTTTACTGCTTCGTTCAGCTACTTTTCCTGTTATCTGAATAACATATTCGCGTCCAAGGCCATTGGCTTCCTCACAAAGATTCGCATCCGATTCCTGATTGAAAATCAACTGTGTAACTCCATAGCGGTCGCGTATGTCGACAAAAGTCATTCCACCCATTTTACGTGCACGATGTACCCAACCCGATAAAGTTACGGTTTCTCCTAAATTAGCCTGACGAAGTTCGCCACAAGTATGCGTCCTGAACATATGTTTATTTATTTTATAAATTTAATATACAACAATAGCTGATTTTTAATTTTAAAACACAATAGATTCTACAGAAAACTGGCTATATGTTCTTAAAAACAGGTTTTTTACTCAAAAGAACATAAAAAATCCATTGTGTCTACTATGGTTCAAAATATTATTTTGTCTTGCGCTTATAAATTCCAGTTTTATAATCCTGCTTCCCAAAAAAACAGAACCACAAAAATACAAAAAAGACACAAAGAAAATCTATTCTTCGCATCTTTTTTATATTTCAATTCTAAATCGTTTTTCTAAAAGCGGATTACCTTACTACTACGTCAGGATTTACTTTTTTGATTAAGCCTTTCAGCACATCGCCTGGTCCTAATTCGATAAATTCAGTAGCTCCGTCGGTAATCATATTCTTTACCGTTTGTGTCCATCTTACAGGTGCTGTTAGTTGTGCTATCAGGTTTTCTTTAATTGCTTCGGGCTCAGTCTGAGGATAAGCATTTACGTTTTGATAAATAGGGCAAATCGGTTTATTAAAAACAGTCTCATTGATAGCCGATTGCAATTCTTCTGCAGCCGGACGCATCAGGGGCGAGTGGAATGCACCACCTACATTTAATCTCAAAGCACGCTTTGCGCCTTTTTCTTTCAGTTGCTCACAAGCCTTGTCTACACCTGCTATATCTCCCGAAATCACAATTTGTCCCGGACAATTATAGTTTGCAGGAACCACGATATTACCGCTGATACCATCGCAAACCTCTTCAACCACTTCGTCGGGCAAACCAAGCACAGCTGCCATAGTCGATTCCTCAATTTCACATGCTTTTTGCATTGCCATTGCACGTTTCGATACAAGGATTAACCCGTCTTCGAAAGTAAGCGCTTTGGCCGCAACCAATGCCGAAAATTCACCAAGCGAATGTCCTGCCACCATATCAGGGTCAAACTCATTTCCCAATACAAAAGCTGAGATTACCGAATGAAGGAACACAGCGGGCTGAGTCACTTTAGTTTGGCGTAGGTCTTCGGCCGTTCCATCGAACATTAAATCTGTAATGCGGAAACCTAATATTTCATTAGCTTTCTCAAAATAATTCCTTGCTAATTCTGATTGCTCGTATAAATCTTTACCCATCCCTACGAATTGGGCTCCCTGACCGGGAAAAACAAATGCTTTCATTATATTAACTTATTATTTTTTAATGTGATGAATACCTGAATGATTCACATTACATTCAGGCATACGGGGTGCAAAGATAATAAAAATGATAGAATAAAGGTCATAATTGACATTAAAGTATCCAAATAGAAAACCCGTGCAAAATAAAACCAGCCAAAGTGATTGATTCTCTTTTCTTTATTAGATAAAAACCTTATTTTTGCGCAAACTGCCTCCGCCGCCATGCCATGAAGAATTGCAACTCTACCGGAGAAAGGAAATCTTTTAACTTAACATAAAACGACTGTTTCTTTTTCTCCGCCTTTTCCACAATTTTCAGGGTCTCTTCGAATCTTTCGTCCGAAATAAAGTCACGGACATTTACTTCAAAATCAATAAAATCTATCAAATGCGTTACAATAGTAGATATGGCCAGCCCACGCTCCTCTGCTATTTCATTTATATTTTTCCCATGCAGATACAAGTCCAAAGTCACCTGCTTGCTGTCAACCTTTATTGGTTTAGATTTCTTTTCTGTAGTCTTTTTTGATTTTCTCGGCTTACTTGCCTCTTTCTTGTACATTTGCGAAGTCAGATTATTCTCACTGCAATACGCTTGAAGCACATTCAGAAACTCACTGCCATATTTCTGCACCTTAGTCGGCCCGAAACTCTTTATTTGCAGCAACTCTTTCTCTGTCAATGGAAGGAAATTTGATATTTCTATCAGTGTTTTTGCTCGGGCTATCTGGTGGGGCGCAACATCATACCGCTCGCACAATTCATTTCTGAGCAAAGTCAGATTCTTGTATAACTCAGGGTGATATGTGCCCGTGGAGGATTTCACAGGAGCATTTTTAGTATAAGAATCAATTTCGAACTCAGGTACAATAAAGGTGTTTTTAAGGATAAAATAATCCTCTACTCCAAACTCGTCTTTCAACCCATCCAGTAAAAAGCACTTTTGAGACACATTAGCAAATAATGTTTTCATGGAATCATTAAATTCGTTCGCATGCTTTTTACCTTCGCAAACCACAGGGCAGTCATTTAAGAACACCAGAAGCTCATCCAGTTTTTCTATAAAAAACTTTGATGCCGAGTTTATACGGCTTTGCATAAAGCCTTCGTCGACCGGACTTTCATTCTGAATTTTTTGAAGCTGCGACTGGAATTTAATCGCAACTTCGCGCACTTCTTTTATCTGCTGTAAGATACTTTGTAAATAAGGTATCGTTTCCTCATTAAACCACGATTCCAGCTCCCTCGTAGTATTCAGCAGGTACAATGCCTGCCCTTCGAGATTGGAAAACTCAAACAACGAATGTAAAACAAACCTGCGATACAGTCTTTTAGATTCTTCGAGCTGTTTTTCCAAGATGTTCTCATGTAGCTTATTCTGCTCGTAATTCAGAATCTTCGAGTCGTTCTGAATAGAGTGTGGATTTATTTTACTAAGCAGCACCATCCCTTCCAGCGAACGACAGCGGCTCAGGGCAACATACACCTGCCCCGACACAAAAGCATCGCCGGCATCAATCACAGCCTTATCAAAAGTCAATCCCTGGCTCTTGTGTATCGTTATAGCCCATGCCAGCCGGAGCGGATATTGAATAAATTCGCCCAGCTCCTCCTCCTCTATTTGCTTGGTATTCGGGTTTGCATTATAGCGGATATTACGCCACACATCACGATGCAAGCTGATAAGTTCATCATCTTCAGGACATTTTATCAATATGCCATCTTCCTTGTTTATATCCTCTATCACACCTATTTTGCCATTATAATAACGACGCGGGGTTTCAGCATCGTTTTTTATAAACATCACTTTAGCCCCTATTTTAAGCTCAAGCGACTTGTCGGTAGGATATATTTTCTCAGGATATTCTCCTTTCACCTCTGCCTCAAAGGTGTAAGTCTTGCCGCGTAGTTTCTTTAGCTCTACTGTATTTATACTATCGGCTTTGTAGTTATGCGTAGTAAGAGTTATGTACGTATCATCCTGAGAAGGCCGAAACCTCGGATTATACCGGCTTTGCAGCAGCTTCAGCCCGTCTGCCGACAGGCAATTATTCCGCACCTCGTTCAGAACACGGATAAAATCGGCATTCGACTGGCGGTATATTTTGTCCAACTCGATATAAAGCGGAGGCTGCAATCCTATAACCTGACTATCGAAGAAATAAGGACTTGGATAATGCTCCGACAGCAGTTTCCACTCGGCCTCAGTAGTTACGGGAGAGAGCTGAAACATATCACCAATAAATATCAACTGCACACCTCCAAACGGCTCGTTGTAACGGTAGCGAAAATGGCGCAGAATAGTGTCAACCGCATCAAGTACATCGGCACGCACCATACTTATCTCATCAATAACAAGCAGTTCGAGCTCCTGCAACACCTTTCGGCGGAAGCCGTGCATATGCACCTTTCCTATCAGTTCTTTCCTGCCTTCGGGGGTGGGTATAAAAGGGGCAAAAGGAAGCTGAAAAAACGAGTGCATGGTAGTACCACCGGCATTAATGGCAGCTACTCCGGTAGGTGCTACCACAGCCATCTGCTTTTTTGTTTCTTCTTTTAACCTGTGCAGGAAAGTAGTTTTGCCCGTTCCGGCTTTTCCTGTCAAAAAAATACTTCGATTAGTGTATAATGCAAACTCACTGGCAAAACGGTAGAAAGAAGAAACTGGCTCCATAATATCATCAACTTTAACAAATTCAGAAGACAAAAGTAATATAAAACAATCAATTATTTTAAACCGAGGGTGACGAAAACAAAAATCTTATAATTTTTGTTGTATTATTAACTAAAAGGATATCAGCCCAAAAAGCAGAAAGAGCTTTTTTTTACAAAAAATAGATTACGTCTCATTCTCTTCTACAAAAAACAAAGAAAGATGGGAAAACTTCAAACGGCACGCTGTTGACATCTACGTTTGCAACCAACTGATTGGAGGGGTCAAAAAAGAGGGATACAGGGAATATCGAGAATAAAAACAGACAAACATTTATAATACTCTCTCTTATTCATAAAATAATAGGCAAAAAACAGGAAAAGTTTTTGCGAACGCAGATTTTTGTTATAAATTTGCGACACTAATTAGTATTAACAAACAAATTTAAATTTCAAAATGGCTTACGTAATTACAGAAGATTGTATTGCTTGCGGTTCTTGTATAAGCGAGTGTCCTGTTGATGCAATTTCAGAAGGCGATATTTATGTTATCGATGCTGATGTATGTACTGATTGTGGAACTTGCGCAGATGTTTGTCCTTCAGAGGCAATTCACCCGGCATAATCGAGCATTAACAATTTACAAAATTTTAAAGGCTGCTAAATTTCAGAAATTTAGCAGCCTTCTTTTTATCATTTCAGATTAAAAACCGAAACCTTAATTATCCAATTGTCCGAATACATCTTGCAACAATTCGCTTGTGCGGGCACTTGCGTCTGTTCTGATTTTTGTTTCCTGCTCTCCCACTTTAAGGAATAATCCGTCCAATGCTTTTCCTGTAACATAAGCACCAAGGTCGGTTTCTATCGTTTTGATATTTGCCGCTTCGGGTACAAGTGCTACTACAACAGTTTTTATTAACGGATTATTGTCTAAGTAACTTACTACATTATTGTTCTGAGTAGTAAAATAATCCCACGCTTCCAACACATTCAAGCTTGCTGTAGCACTTTTAGCCGGCGACGATGACGACGAACCACCAATACCTACAGCTATTTTACTAAGCGACTCGCTTATTACACTACCAAAAGTGCCTTGCAAATCGGAGTATGTGTTTTTTTCCAGATAATCGGTAGCCGCCGTCTTATTAGGAGAAAACAAAAGGCTTGCCGCATCAAGGATATTAATATTTTTAATGGTATTGGCAAAAATACCCGCAGCTTTAGGAGCAGCGTCCTCGGCCGAGCGATTGATAGCAGTAGTCAAAACTTCGCTAAAATCAGTAGGTATATCCAACCCTACAGCCTTTATCAAACCCGAAACAGCGGGATTACTGGTATATCCTTGTACTGTTTTAATTGCGTTCAGAGCAGTTTGAGCTTGCTCCGGCAGCAAAATTTTAACGGCACTATCAAGCAGATAACCATTTTCTGTACCCAAAAGGGTCGAAGCGGTTTTTGAGCCTATGGTTAATGCTTCTTTCAATCCTGCCACATTATCAAATGTTTTCTGAATTTGTTCGCACGCGTTCAATACAAAAAGACTAATAAAAACGAAAATAAACTTCTTCATATACAACTTAATATTTATTTGTTAACTACATTCTATTTCAGCCCGCTAAAATAACAAAAAAAACATGCAAAACTCATTATTTTGCATGTTTTATATTTTACGGATATCGCATCCACCATATTTTATCCGCAGCGGGAATATCCGCACGACTCGCAACGCAAGCATCCCTCCTGATATATAAGGTTGCCCTCTTTACAGTGCGGACATAGCTGGTCGCTCGGTTTTCCGTCAGGAATATATTTTTTCAATGCACGTTCAACCCCATTTTTCCACGTATTGATAGATTCGCTGTCCAACTGAAGCCCCGATACAAGTTTTATCACCTGATCGATAGGCATACCGTAACGCAATACGCCCGAAATGAGTTTCGCATAGTTCCAGAACTCTTTATCAAATTTATGAGACAGTCCCTCTACCGTAGTTTTAAAGCCACGCTTGTTCGAGAACTGGAAGTCATACCGTTTATTTCCATCTTCGTCAACCACCTTGATGATTTTCCCACTTGTTACCGATTTCGGAAGCAAAATACCTTCGTCATCATCCGACAGTCCGGTGAAAATTTCGTAAGGACGCCCATCCAGCAAGCCTACAAACGCAATCCATTTATCTTTTGCATTTTGAAAACGGACTACTTCACACTCCAATTCTTTAGGACGTTTCAGTTGGGTTTCGTTATAACAGAAACAATGTTCTTTTTCGTCGCTCTCTTTTTTCTCCTCTTTCACTTCGACCAATACACCGGCGCGCGAACCATCACGATATACCGTTACCCCCTTACAGCCGCTTCTCCATGCCTCTTCGTAAAGTTGCCCTACCAATTCTTCCGACGCATCATTCGGTAGGTTTATGGTGACGCTTATCGAGTGGTCTACCCATTTTTGGATACGGCCTTGCATCTGCACTTTTTTCAGCCAATCCACATCGTTGGCCGTAGCCTTATAGTAAGGAGATTTTTGAACCAGCTCATCTATTTCCTCTTTGGTATAATGCATTGAGGCATCGTAGCCATTCGCCTCCATCCATGTAACAAACTTATGATGGAATACGATATATTCTTCCCACGAGTCGCCATTTTCATCTACAAAATCAACACGCACATCCTTGTCATTAGGATTAACCTTACGCCGGCGCATATACACAGGTTTAAAAACCGGTTCAATACCCGATGTAGTCTGGGTCATAATACTGGTAGTTCCGGTAGGAGCAATTGTCAGACACGCAATGTTACGTCGTCCGTACTTCACCATATCTTCGTACAGTTTCGGATCAGCTTCACGCAGGCGGTTTATGAAAGGATTATTTTTCTCGCGCTCGGCGTCGAACACAGCAAAAGCCCCGCGCTCTTTAGCCATAACTACCGACGAACGGTAAGCTGCCAATGCCGTAGCACGATGCACTTTTTCCGAAAAGTCAGTTGCCTCATCCGTACCGTAACGAAGCCCCAAAGCAGCAAGCATATCACCCTCGGCTGTAGTACCTACTCCGGTACGGCGACCCTGTAATGTTTTATATCTGATTTTTTCCCAAAGTTGATACTCAGTATTCTTAATTTCATTATCTTCCGGATCCGATTCTATCTTTTCGATAATCATATCTATCTTTTCCATCTCAAGGTCGATAATATCGTCCATTATACGCTGTGCATAACCCACATGCTTCTGATACAAATCAAAATCGAACTCAGCCTGTGGTGTGAAAGGGTTTTTCACGTACGAGTATAAGTTAATGGCTATTAACCGGCAGCTATCATACGGACAAAGCGGAATTTCGCCACACGGATTGGTCGAAACCGTACGGAATCCCAAGTCGGCATAACAATCGGGCACCGACTCGCGAATTATCGTATCCCAAAACAGGATGCCCGGCTCTGCCGATTGCCATGCGTTATGCACTATTTTTTTCCAAAGGGCATTTGCATTGATTTCCTTCTTATTGGTAGGGTTATCCGAGTAAATAGGATACTGCTGCATATACTCCTTATTGTTGATGGCCGCATCCATAAAATCATCGTCAATCTTAACAGACACATTAGCACCCGTTACCTTACCCGATTCCATTTTAGCATCAATAAACGACTCTGAATCAGGGTGCTTTATCGACACCGACAGCATCAAAGCTCCGCGACGCCCATCTTGAGCTACCTCGCGCGTAGAGTTTGAATAACGCTCCATAAACGGCACAATACCGGTTGAAGTCAAAGCCGAGTTTTTCACCGGCGACCCCTTAGGGCGGATATGCGAAAGGTCGTGCCCAACTCCTCCGCGACGCTTCATCAACTGAACCTGCTCTTCGTCAATCTTAATAATTGCTCCATAAGAATCCGAATTTGCATCAAATCCTATCACAAAACAGTTTGAAAGAGATGCAATCTGATATTCGTTCCCAATACCCGTCATAGGGCCACCTTGCGGAACTATGTATTTGAAGTTGCGGAACAATTCAAAAAGCTCATTCTCACTTAAAGCATTTGGATATTTTTTTTCAATTTTAGCAATCTCCTTTGCCAAACGACGATGCATGTCGTCCGGATTTTTCTCATACGTATTGCCAAATGAGTCTTTCAAAGCATATTTTGTAGCCCATACCTTTGCAGCTAAATCGTCACCTTTGAAATAATCCAAAGTAGCCTTTTGGACTTCTTCCGGAGAAACAGCTTTTTTTTCCATCAGATTATTCTTTTTTTATATTATGTAAATTAGATTAATTATCAAAACCTTATATCAAGAAATGCATCTTCGAAAAACGAAGTACAATGTTATATAAAATATCATTCACCGACAATACAGTAAACAACAAACTTATCAACAATGTTCAAAGTTTTCCAAAAAAAATTACAAACATCTAATTTACATGTAATTAAAAAATACAGGCGGCGAGAAAATTTTCCAAAAAGAAAATTCACACTAAACAAATAAAACGTAAAAAGAAAAGTATCAAAGGCAAGTATTAACAAAAAAGATACAACTGAATAAAAACACGCATCAAAAACTATTGCATTATTTTACCATTTTTCACTTCGAAGATGGAGCTTTCCTGTCCTAATTGTAGTAATATCTGATCCAGATGTTTACGGTTAGTGTCTGTTATGAAAATTTGTCCGAAAGAATCCTTTGAAACCAATTCTACTATTTTTCGCACCCGGTCAGAGTCCAGTTTGTCAAAAATATCATCCAACAAAAGTAGCGGATTTTTTTTATGAACACGTTTAAGGAAATCAAATTGAGCCAGTTTCAACGATATCAGGTAAGTTTTGTTCTGCCCCTGCGACCCCACACGCTTTATCGGATAGCCGGTGAGCAACATTTCCAAATCATCCTTATGGATTCCACAGGTAGAGTAACCCAAAACTAAGTCGCGCGCGCGGGTTTCGACTATATGCCTGCTCACATCGTATTTATCAAACTGCGAAATATAGCTTAAGCTAACCTGCTCGTTATCTTCGGAAATAAAAGAATAAAAATCCTGAAATATAGGAATAAACTCATCAACAAACTCTCTCCGCCTGGCATTAATATAAGCGCCATGAAGCACCATCTGCTCCTCCCATATTTCAAAAAGCGAATCATCCACCGGATTTTCCAATTTCAACAACGCATTTCTTTGTTTCAAAGCATTATTATATTGTAGCAACTGATGTAGATAATTTTTGTCGTACTGCGAGATTACCCCATCAACAAACTTACGACGCTCGTCACTCCCCTCACCTATCAGTATTGAATCGTCAGGCGACACAAGCACTAAAGGGAGTAGCCCAATATGGTCAGACAGTCGTTCGTAGTCTTTTTTATTACGCCTGAACTGCTTCTTCTGCCTACGCTTCATCCCACAATAAATATCCTCCGCAGCACCGTCAACATCATATTTTCCCTGAATAACAAAAAAATCAGCATCATGCCTAATATTTTGAGAATCAATCGAATTAGAATAGCTTTTACAAAAAGAAAGGTAGTAGATAGCATCAAGCAAATTCGTTTTCCCCATCCCATTATTGCCTATAAAGCAATTTATCTTGGGAGAAAAAGTCAAATCTGCCTCTTCAATATTCTTATAATTGATAATTGACAATGAATTCAGACGCATACCTTATCCGACAAAACACTTAAATAGAAGCCCATGTAAGCACTTATTTATTAGCGAAAAACAATTGCTTTATCTTATTTTTTATTGATTGGGAAAACAGTTCTACTGTCCATTCGAGTTTATTATCCGTCCATCGCTGCGGATGCGTAGTAATCATAATCGGCAACTGGTTATCTGATTTTTCAATCCAATCAATAAAATCAAATGTGGTATGAATTATAGGTTGAACTGACTTCGATGAATCTATCCTTTTATCGCGCACATTATATTTATCACCATCCCACATGCGGGCCGTATCAGTAAAGTACAACACATTTCCTCCCTTCTCCTCATTCAAAAAATCGAAATATGGCTCCCCGATTATCCCATAATCTTTGTAGCTATATTTCGTCCAGAGAGTGCGGTTATCATATTTAGAAGTAGGACTTCCGTGCATACAAACAGTAACAACTGGATAGAACTGTCTAAAATACTGCAACTGCTTCTCAAAATGTTTCATTCCTTCATCTACATTTCCTTGAGTAATGGCCAAATCTTCGTAATGGTAAGCAATTTCATGTCCCAATTCTGCTATTTTACGAATATACTCTGGCTTATTACTTTGTGGTACAATTCGGAAATAATAGGTAGCACGAATATTCAAAGAATTTTCTATTTTAGCTGTTTCAAAAGAATTTTCTACTTTTAAATCAACATCATGACGTAAGATAATATACTTACCGTTAGCTTTTCCCTCACACCAATCTTCAAAGGTAAAAAAAAAGTATCCTTTTTCTTTTAAGGCTATTAATAAATTCCTATATGCTGATAATGTAAAATCTTTCATTCGAATACTTCAATTATTTTATTTAGGATATATTCTGCAGCATTCCCATCACCAAAAACAGGAGCATATTTTATATCCCTATTTGTCAAAGCATTATAAGCATTTACTATTCTCGTTGTATCTGCATCAGTTACTATACCTGCGTTTTGCTGAATAATCTCGACCCATTCTGTTTCCGGACGAAGTATAACACATGGTTTCTTAAAAAAATAAGCTTCTTTCTGCACTCCTCCCGAATCTGTCATTACAATTTGTGCATTTTTTTCTAATTCTATAATTTCAAAAAACGATGCTGGTGGAATCATTTTTATCTTGGAGCAATTGTTTATCCGTTGGGCTATATCTGCATTATTCACCTGTTCCAAAATCTTTTTAGTACGAGGGTGAATTGGCAATACAATCAATATATCATTTGTTTCTGCAATATTAATCAACGCATCAAAAATAGCTTTTAACCGATGTGGATCATCCGTATTATTATTTCTGTGGATTGTTGCTAAAATATATTTTTCACCTTGCAAATCCAGTTTATTTATTATATCTGTTTTCGTTGGAGCAATAGATGCATAATATAACGAATTATCATACATAATATCGCCAGAGTTAAAAACTTCACGTTTTCTTCCGTCTGCAAATTTTGCTTTTGAATCGCAAAAACCTTCGTTTTTTAAATTTTCTATGGCTGTTTCGGTAGGAGCAAATAACAAGGTAGATAATTGGTCACAGACAATACGATTTATCTCTTCAGGCATAGCCATGTTAAAAGAACGCAATCCGGCCTCAATATGAATAATTGGAATATGAACTTTTGAAGCAGCAATAGCCCCAGCTAAAGTAGAGTTAGTATCACCAAATAATACGATTGCATTAAATTTTTCATTTAATAATACATCTTCAATTCCTGCTATCATCTTAGCTGTCTGCTCTCCATGGCTTCCCGAACCTATATTAAGATTAAAGTGAGGTTGTGGAATATTCATTTCTTCAAAAAATACTGCTGACATATTGGTATCATAGTGCTGACCTGTATGAAGTATTTTTTCCTCTATCTTATTCGAAAACTTATTCTGGATTACACGTGACAATGCGGCAGCTTTAATAATCTGTGGGCGTGCTCCTATTATGGTTAATATTTTTATCATCTGAAATTATATTGATAGTCAGGATTTTCTTGCATGATTTTTTTGCTCTCCGGATAGTTCTCTATGAACCAGGTAAAAAAAGCTGTTACATCTATCTTATCAAGCAAAAATTTCTGACGGCGCTCGGCCCATAATCCTTTTATATCCGAATAAGATAGTATTTCCTCTACCTTTTTCATCACATTATCAAACTCAGAAGGTAAAAAACTATATACTAATTGATAAACATGCTCTTCTTCTTCAAAAACAGATATTCTTCCTGCAAAAGAATTACAACGAATAGCAGGTGTTCCCAGAACAGCTGCTTCCGTCGTCATCGTTTGACTATCACCTATCAACATTGTTGCATAGTAAAGTAAAGAATGTATCTTCTCTGAAGAAAGCTTTAGTTGATACTTTTGGAATTCGGGTTCTATATCTCTTTCTGTAGTAATAAAGACCTTTCCTTTTTTCTCTAAAGACCTTATCAACTTTTCTTTATTTTGTAAAGAAAGCCCCTGAGCACCAACATCATGATGTGCCTTAAATGCGTTAAACCGAACTACAAAAAAAGTTTCTCCTTCTTCTATCCCTATTTCCTTCAAAACATTGGGGTCTGGTACAAAACGCTTAGGATGCAAATACGCTAATTCATGATAGCCAGCATAAAATATAGCTTTGGGTGTAGCACGCCGAACACAATCAGGTGATAAAACAACATCAGCACATGAATGCCCATATTTTACAAACAACGGCTCTATATCATCATCATCATCATCAAGGATTAGGGAATCCATTTTTGTCATTTTCGAAACTTGTGCTACTGTTAAAGAAGAACAGAATCCAATATCTATTCTCTTCTTTCTTATTAATCTAGCTAATTTAAAATTATACTTTAACTGCATGAATGCCTTTCTAAACAAAGAATCACTCATTTTCCCCAGAAAGACAAAAGGGATATTATATTTTTGTAATAAGAATATCGCAGAGGGAATATCTTTTATAGTTACCGTCACATCATGTCCACCCTTAATCAAGTCAAAATAAACATTCTTTGTTAGATGCACATGCGCCGGATGAGCAATATCAATTAAAATATTCATGGTCTAATTCCTTTTTATTAACATTATAGCTTTCTTTCCTATTTTATACATAAAAGGTTTTGTTATGTATAAAAAACGTCCGTGCTCAACTAGTTCTCCTCCAAATTTAGCCTTAAATTCTCTAACACCATATCCTTCATCTGGCTTTCCAGCACCCATCATGTCAAAATATTTGAAGTTATTTTCAGCCGCATATTCTATATCAGCCCATGTTGCCAGTGTAGAAGGATATATATTCTTAAACTTCCCATCCAAGCCACAAACAAACCACTCGTAAACAGTTTTATTTTTTAACAGCACGCACACACTCCCCCCTATTATATTTTCCTGATATTTTATTCCAAATATTTTCCCTTCCGGAAGTTTTCCCAATTTTTCAAAAAACTCATATGGGAATAAAGACGTCTTTATTTTAGTTTCATATAAGTCTTTTAATATATCATAATATTCTTTTAAATCTTTTTCTTCTTTTATCTCTATAATCTCAGCTCCTTCCTTTTTCGAGAGTTTTATGTCACGACGTTTAGTACTACTTAACTGTTTTAAAGCACTTTCTGCATCCAGCGTTTCAACATGAAAATTTAAATGAGCTTGATAACTAAACCCTACCTTTTCAAAGCACTCACGATAAGATATATAATTGTTATAATTCCGTAATTCTATATAAATCGCTTTTCCTTCCAAATAAGTCTTAGTCTGTTTTAGCAAAAGAAACAATGCTTCATTTGATATATTATCTGCCAACAAAGCTCCCCCTGGAATAATCGCTCTCCGACTAAAAAATCGTTTTAATCTTCCACCATCAGCAATGATATATCCACACATAATTCCCTTCAAGCTTCCATCTTCAGATACACCAAACACAAACGGTTTTAAAAATGATAATGAATCATAGAAGCGATAACAAGATGGGGCTTGAAAAAAAGAGGCAACAGAAGAATCCTCAAGTAACTTTTCCCACTGTAAAACATCTATTTCGGATATACCATAATGTAATTTAAAAGTATTCAAAATCTTATTTATTAATGCGAATCAGTAGTTGAAATCACTTTCTGATTCAGTTAGTTAAAACGCTGTTATTCAGTTAATTATCTCATTAAAAATTTCCACATCTACTTGGAAATCAGCATATTAGAAGAATAAAACCACTCATTTTTCTAATTATGATTCCCAAGGAGAAAGAATTAAAACTTATAAAAATATATATGTATATCTGCGATGTTTATGAGTCTTCACTGAAGTTCTACTGCCAGAGATTCAGTAATAATGCAAATCCGACCTTTACGGACCAGGAATTGCTTACTGCCTATCTGTTTTGCGGAGCCTATCAGCGATATTTCACCATTAAAGAGATACATACATTCACTAAAGAATATTTGCTTTCATGGTTTCCTAAATTACTTTCTTATCAGACCTTCAATTATCGATTGAACCTGATGAGTGAAGCTATTAACCACCTTGTAAAGCATCTCATTAATTCCTTTAAACCAGCTGATTGTGACACTATGACATCCATCATTGACTCTATGCCCATTATCACTTGTGGGGGAAAGAATAAAACAGGAAAAGTCGCCACCCAGATCGCAACCAAAGGATACTGCTCTACAAAGAATATGTATTACTTTGGACTCAAACTCCACGCATTGGCTTTTAGAAGAGACGGAACATTACCATTCCCTGAAATGCTAATGATATCCTCTGCTGCAGAAAACGATTTGACAGTGCTCAAAACAGAAGCAGCAGACACTCTTACGGACAGGAATATCTTTGCAGACAAAATCTACTCGGACTTCCCATATTGGACAGAAAAACAGAAGAGCCAAGGAGTATGCATGCTAACTCCTGTTAAGGCAATCAAAGGCGAAGAGTCTGTAATTACACAAAGAGAAAAAGCACGTCGAGATCTGTTCTCAACCGCAGTATCCAAAATCAGACAACCTATAGAGTCGTTATTCAACTGGATTAATGAGAAAACAAATATTCAAAGAGCGATGAAAGTCAGATCAACATCTGGACTTTTAATACATACGATGGGGAAAATTGCCATCGCTTTTATTTATCTAATTTTTTAAAACAATAGAATCTGGTTCAACTACTGATTCGCATTAATAATAGTTTTGTATATGTCGATTATTTTTTTTGCTACAGTTTCTGAGTCTACACCCAATTCGATGATACGTTTTCTTCCTATAGTCGGCCTACTAAAGTTAAGAGCTTGACGTAATTTCTCAGCAATATCTTCTGGTGTCCGTTCTGCTAAATAACATCCTTCTGTATCTCCCATGATTTCTTTTACATCACCTACGTCTACAGAAACTATAGGTTTATTACATGCCATAGCCTCTTTTATAAATTGAGGAGAACCTTCGGAAAAACTTGTCATTAACACCGCATCTACCGCGTTCATTAATTCAGCGACCTCTTCTCTACTGTATCCCTTTAATTCTATCAATTTTATATTTGGAATTACTCCTATTGCTTTTTTTGCTAACTCTACATTCTTCACCTTATTATCAAAAGCTCCAGCAAACAAAACAATCTTATCGTCTTTCGTAAAACCAAATTTTTCACGAGCAATTTTCTTTTCAATCGGCTTAAACAGTTCCACATCTACTCCACATGGAATCACAACTTGATTTTTATTTAGTTTTGTTTTCTGTCGGTTTTTTTCAGATACAAAAATATTAAAAGCCGAAAGATAGATAGCTATTTTTGAAAAACGGAAAATAGAGTCATTATTTATATCACTCCCATGATAAGTGGTTACAACTGGCACTTTTCGTTGCAAGTTAGCAAGTAAACCAGAAAGCCCATAATGAGCATGAATAATATCTGGTTGAAAAACCTTTACTTTTTGTATCAATTGTTTTCTATTCCTCAGATATCCTTTATAACCATTTCCTATCTTTCCATAGAAATCTATTTCAACACCTAATTTCTCTAACTCTTTTGTTTGTTCTATAACGAAAGCAGAGAACTCACCTGAATTGTAACTCGCCACTATCAGTATCCGCATTCTATTTCCAAATTTTCGTCATTCCCTTGAATCCAAATTTTGAATACAGCCCATATATTCCAAAAAGCAAACATGTTATCTTAAAACCGAAAAAATGGTTAGATTTTTTCACTCTGTTACTCTTTTTTGTTACACTATATGATAAAACATCTTGCATATTTTTCAATATCGTATATCCTTTTATTCGCTCCTTTTTAGGTATTACAAAATAGTTATAGAGTAATGTAGGGACTAAATAAGCTAAATACCCCAAGTATAACTGCTTTAATCCTATATCAAAATTTTCATTTTTTATTTTATCCTTCCATTTTTTAAACATATACTCATAACTTTGTAAATTCTTCAACGAATAAGTTGTTGTTATAGAATTTTCCCTATGACGGTAACAATAACCATATATATTTACTGCTGAAATGCTGTTTATTTTCGACCATAAACTTAAACTCCAATCCACATCTTCACTCAATAGTCCTTTTTCAAAAAAAAGTTCATTGCTTAATAAAAAATCCCGCCTCAAAATTTGAAAACAAGCACTCATGTTAAACAACTGGTTAATAAGCAAATAATAAAACACTCCATTACGATTTTTATTTATGATTTTCGACATGTCATATTTCGGTGCATAACAATAAGTACCTTCACCCTCATATAAATCTGCACGAAGAAACATGACAACATCCATCTCTTCATAATTGTTAATCTCATCAACTAATACTTCGATTAATCGATTGTCTAACCAATAATCATCACTATCTAAAAAAACAACATATTTTCCTGTTGCAAGCCCAAGTCCTGCGTTTCGAGCATCCGAAAGCCCACCATTCCTTTTATGAATAACCTTAATTCGACTATCTTGTTTCGCATATTTATCACATAGCAAAGGAGAACTATCCGTAGAACCATCATTTACCAAAATTATCTCCAAATCAGTATAACTCTGAGCCTGTATACTCCGTATACAATCAACCAAGTATTTTTCCACATTATATATTGGTACAATAATACTTATCTTCATTCTAATCCAATTTTAATTTGTTTTGTTTGTTTTGCCAAACTAAAAAATTCGAATAATGAACAAAGAAGACAATTAATAACATAAAAGCAGTCGTCCTAAATATAAAGCCTGTATACATAAAATACTCCCATGCTACAACTCCCAACACCACCCAACGTAAACGCCTTAATTTAATTTGGCATAACATGTAAAAGAAAAATAAGATTGTAGTAAACACACCTAAATACCCCATAGTTACATATGTTTGAAACAATCCCGTAGCTGAACCTTTATGATTCAATTGGACGAATATATTTGAATCAGCAAACTCTTTATAGTTAGTAGCATACATCGTAGAAAAGCCCACTCCTAACCAATCTATTACAGATAAATTATCAAAATCAAAAAAGTGTTCAATTAAAGCGATTGTACCTCCTCCTCTTCCCATTGCAATATCTCCTTGTTTTAAATCAATTATAGGCACAACATTTTCTTCTTCTTTACCAAATTGATACTCCATCGCATAATTCCAAGCATACTCTAAATCAAAACTTCCCCAAACTTGGTATTCTGGATTCAAAGTTGGCGTTAAACGTACTCCCAAATACAATGCAAAAGGAGCCATAATAATAGCAATCCAAAGAGTTTTATTAACTTTAATACGAGGGACATAAATCATAAATGCAAAAATGACTATCGGCATAATAAACCAGACAGCACGTTTTCCCGTAGTAAACCCAATTAACATCAAACCCAATACGAATATCCAGTCTTTTAATTGAAATTTTCCATTACGATAAAACCATAAAACCATAAAACCTAAAATAGGAATAGTAGTACCTGCAGCACCACCAATATGAGATAAAGATCCAACTAAGCTCTCAATTTGTGCTCCTTCAAAAAGAATTAATTTAGCAATAGATATTATCATTTGCATCAAAATTAGATCATATAATAAGTGAATCAACCGAACTCTCCGGCTTTCGGACATTATTATTTCTTTTCGGATAATAAACCAGAGACAATAGGCAATTATATAACGAGAATATTGGCTTAATACAACTGTTACACGATCACCAGAATGAAAAAATGAAAGAAAAAAAGATAACGTCAATAATGTAAATAATATTGTAAGTAAAATATCCTTATTGGTCCAAACAGAAAAAACTTTTCGCTCAATACAAAACCAGAATGTAAAACCTAAAGTTATAATCCGCCAAACATCAGTGAACTCTTTTCCTAAAAAAGCAAAAAAACCCGGATAAAACAAGAGTATTATATATATATGTAACAATGACTTACGATATTTATAACACATATAGATACCAGTCATTAAAACAATCAAATAAAGCCAAATTTGAGTAATAAAACTCACCCAAGGATAAAAATCAAACAACATTTATTACACTTTTTAATTTTTAAATAATGAATATATTTCATTCATCGTTTTATCGATATCAAACAGAGAAGATGCTCTTTTCAATGCTTGTTCTGAGTAATATTCTCTCTTTTTCTCATCATCTATTAATTGTCTCAATCCTTCAAAAATAGATCCTTCATCATGTTTCGTTAACACTCCGAATTCGTCATCCAACAATAACTCTACTGGACCTGTTGTTTTCGTAGAAACAATAGGTAAGCCAAGACTTAAAGCTTCACATAAAACCAATGGAAAACCTTCTACCTGAGATGTACTTACAAAAACATCAGAATTTTTCATATAAGCATAAGGCGGATTTTTGAAACCTAGAAAATAAATATTATCTTCAAGACTCATTCTTTTTACTTGTTGTTCTAGTTCTTTTTTAAGAGTTCCATCACCCAAAAGCCATACATCAACATCATAATCATTATCTTTCAGTAATGCTACTACATTTATTAATTTATCAAAACTCTTTACTTCAGTCAAGCGGCCTACAGAACAAATTGTAAATCGTTTTTTTTTGACATCAAGTATCTCATCATACTCTTGAATTGCTTTTACATCTATCAAATTATAAATAACTTTTTGTTCTATAGATTCTTCTATATTAAAAACAGTATTAAATTGCTTCATTGCATCATGAGAGACAAAAACAATTTTATTCATTCGGTTATAAAAGAGTTCCTCATCTTTCTTTCGAAATAAATATGCCGTCCAATGATTTAATACGAAATTTGTATGTACCCATGTTATGTGATTATCAGAACGATCTAGTAAAAACTGATGAAATTGTATAGAAGTCCCTTCTGCGAAGGATATAATTGTGTCATACTCTTCTCTGATTTTTTTTCTGATTTTTCGTCGTAAAAAGAAATTAAGTCCTGTTAGTTTGTATAATTTTTTTGAAAAAAAATACTTTTTACTTTTTCCTGTATTATATAAATAATGATAAGTTACATCCGGATGAATATCATTTAGATAAACCCCTTCATTAAACAACAAGCATAGATCAACTTGATATTTAGTATAATCAAAATAATTAAAGATATTAATTAATACTTTTTCTGCACCACCGCCATTCAATGCAGTAAAAATAAACAACATATGTTTCTTTTTCATTTCTTTAAATATATTTTTTTACTGATTTTTCCTATTATACGGACTAAACTATGCCAAAATTTAAACTTATCTATATAATACAAATTATAATATTTACTTAATAAAGATATGTCATTTTGCCAAGTAAACGGAATTAAATCATTTACAACTCTCTCACGTTCACTAGCACATAATATCTCATTTTTAGCACTTACTCCATCTATATCAAAGAATGACACATCAACATCTACATATTTTATTGTATGATTATGTAAACCAACTGATTTTATAAAAAAAGACCAATCTGCAACTATTTTTAATGATTCATCATAACAACCATATTGGAGCAACAAACTTCTTTTTATAAAAGCTGCTTGATGTTTAATTACATTCAAATAAATATCAAGAAAAGTAACATTCTCCTTACCTTTCAAAATCACCTCCTTTTTTCCATCTAGAATAATTATATTTCCAAAAACTAAATCTTCGTTATCTTCTTTTGTGAAGATATTTTTCAATACATTTTCATCCACAAAATAGTCGCCTGAGTTAAGAAACAGACAGTATTGGCCTTCAGCTAAACCAATTCCTTTATTTTGCGCATGATATATTCCATTATCTTTTTCACTTATCCATTTAAAAGGTTTAGAGCTGGATTTTTCAAATTGCTTAATTGTATTAACAGAATTATCTGTACTTTTTCCATCAATAATTATTTGTTCATAATCAATATAATTTTGTCTCAAAACACTTTCAAGTGTTTTGAATAAACCTTTCTCATTATTATAGTTAATAGTTATTATTGATAATTTCATCTCTCTTTATTTTAAAGCATCTTCTATAAAATCATCAAATGATGCGTACAGAGGTATATTCTTTTTAATAAAGTTATCATAAGCTGGCCCCAATTGAAATTTAATTTTTTTATAAAATTCAGTAGGTATATCCTCCTTCTGACTCCAAAACAAAGGAAATTCCTCCCAAAAATCGTCAATTATTGGTTTACGTCCATAATACTGCTGTATTTCTCGTGCATAAGCTTTTGCCTCTTCAACACAGGCTTTCTTTCTTTTTTGATAATACTCATCCAATGAATAAATAACCTTAGCAGGAACTCCTGCCGCGACACTATTAGCAGGAATGTCTTTTGTCACAATAGAACCTGTACCAATAATACAATTATCTCCAATTTTAACCCCTTTTAGTATCGTACAATTTTGACCTAAATACACATTGTTCCCGATTGAAACTTTAGCACTAGCAGACACAAAATCATCATATACTAAACGAAACACATAAGTTCCAAAGTCATGTGTCAAAATAGTTGTTCCTGTATCAATTCTAACATTATTACCTATTTCGACCAAACATGGTCTTGTTAAATCAATGTTAATTGTTTTTGGTGTTCCCCAATATATATTCTTACCAATTTTTATTCCTCTACGTTTCAAATAAGCCTCAAATCGTTTAGTTGAAGTTTTTGAATAAACTTTTTCAATACGATTAAAAAAAATTCTAATTCCCATTTTCTACGTTTTTAAAGTTCTCCTTAAGATCCAAAATGGCACATAAATGTTCATCGTCACGATATATAAAAATATCTTTATCCTCATAATAACTACGTCCACTATCCTCATTAGCAATAACGGGTATACCCGCAATCAAAAACTCACGAATTCTAGTCAAAGCACCCGTTGTAGCTGGCTGAAAAATCAATAAAGCATCGGTATTAATCATTTCTTCATAAAGTTGTTCACTAGATAATTCTCCTAATAATATAATATTTTTATTTTTTATCTTATCTTTTAAATGATGAGTACCGTATCCTCCTATTTTCAACTTAATATTTTCTAAAGTTAGTATCTGAAAAAAGTTAATCCTATTTTCCATCCCCTCTCTTGTTGGAGGATTAATAGCAGAACCAAGCATCAATATCTGTATTTCCTTACCATTATCACGAAAATTTCTTTTTCTTTTTATATCTAATAATACTTCTTCAAATACTTTTGGAGGATAATAAGGATAGTAAAATGCATTTATATTGAATAATTTTAAAAACAAGCATTCTTCTCTAGAAATAGTATAAACCTCATCGCACATACCTAATACTTTTATTTCTCTATTAAACTTTTCAGGCAGTTTTCGATTAAATATTATAGAATTTTCTCCTGGAACAAGTGATTCTAAATTATGTGGATAAGCAATAAGCTTTTTGTTATGTTTTTTTGCTAAAAAAGGAAGATAATAATAATAATCTTTAGTGCTTTCCCATATAAAAGTATCTACATCTGAATGAAAAAAAGATTCCAACTGAGGTATAACTATAGATAAATACTTCCAAAAACGAAAAAAAGAAAGCAATGATTTCCACTCGTTCAATCCATACATTGAAATAATTACATTCAACGCCATGAATAAATATCTTAATGATAATCTATATTTTAAATCAGGTTTAAAGTCAATTATTTCAATGTCTTTATTTAAAAACATTTCACGCAATTGAGCTGTTCTTTTTTCGCCTCCATGCCCATAAGGATTCGCATCGTATATTGTATGATACAGTACCGCTTTCATTAAGTCTTCTATTATATAGTGCTATTAAATATATCCTGATACAGTGAAACTATTTTTTCTAAAAAAACTGTTTCATCAAATTTACCTAATACTGAATTTCTTACATTTTCTGGATCAAACCTTATTTTTCCATTCTTCAATTGCATTATCCCATAAAAAAGTCCTTCGGTATCACCGATATTATATATTAAACTATTTTCAACTGTTAAAAAATCATCTGGACCACCACTTTTTGTTGAGACAATAGGAACTCCACACAATAAAGCTTCGAGCTGGGATAAACCAAACGTTTCATTTATTGATGTAGAAAGTAAAACATCTGAACTATTGTAGTATCCCATCATTTGTGACTTCTGTTGGCGGGGTATTAACCTACAATACTTTTCTATTTTTTCTTTTTTTATAAAAGCACTTATACCATCTGGAAACTCACTTGTTTTTTCATCTGACGATATTATATTAAAAAAAATCCCATCTACTTTATGCCTTTCAAACAAAGCTATTATATTAAACAACGTTTTCATCCCTTTTAAGGGATGAGGATACCCCACAAAAAGTACAATAAAACCAGTTGATTTCTTAACTTTAATAGTATAATCATCCTCGTTCACAACATTATACACAATATCTATATTCTTTCCATAATCAAACGTAAGCATACGTCTATATTCATGATGTGAGACTACACAGTATTTATTGGAATTCAAATAGGCTTCTCTTGCTTTATTAAACCAAAAGTTTTCTCCATAAAAATTAATTGGATTATGCTCTGTTATAACAAAAGGTATATCCATTTTTTGAT
This sequence comes from Paludibacter sp. 221, assembly GCF_010501035.1. GTDB lineage: Bacteria > Bacteroidota > Bacteroidia > Bacteroidales > Paludibacteraceae > QVMH01. The sequence continues at coordinate 5,962 of NZ_QVMH01000008.1, read as the reverse complement.
TCAAACCACTAGCTATTATCCCACTATTATATAAATAGTGAGCATGAATGATATTCGGAAACCAAACGTGTTCTTTAGATACATCTAATAATGTCTTCCTATAAAATCGAACTAAATAATAATACTGTATTTTAGGGGGTAAAAAGGAGAAAGATTTATATTCAATGTGATAAACATCTAAAGAATCACTATATTTATAGTATGTTTTTTTATTAAATAACTTATTAATATCAAAAAATAGAAATTTAAAAAAAGACCTCTTACCTATATTAGTTTTATGTTCTACAAAAACTTTTAAATTATATTTTTCTTTCAATAATATCACTTGATCATAAACAAATGATCCATAAATAGGATTGTTTTTATTGGGAAAAAGCGATGTTATTATTAAAAGATTTTTCTTCATATCAAAACAACTTACTTAATTTATTTTTTATTTTCAAATACTGTTTACACTCCTTTTTCAAAAGAAGTAATTCTGTTTCTAATTTTACATATGATTCATAAATAAGCGGCATATGTTTCATGAAAACAGTTTCTCGTTCTTCTCTCACCTTTAACTGATTTTCCTCTAAAGAGCTAATTCCTGAAAAATCATAAACAGCAACAATTCGCTCAAAATGCCTATAAGTAGCCTGATGAATTATTAATACTTTAAAAAAAAACTCCCAATCAGAAACTATCTTAAAATTCTCATTATAAAAACCATACACAAAAAACAATTCTCTTCTTATAAATGAAGACGGATGAGGAATATAACTTTTATAAAACACTTCAAAACTAATATTCTCCGTTTCCACTGATTGTATCAATTCTTTTTCATTCGACTTGAGAAGAAGTACATTTCCTGATATTATATCCTCTACATACTTACTATAAACAAAATCATGTAAAACTGTTTCATCTATCAAATAATCCCCCGAATTTAAAAACAAACAGTATTCTCCTTTTGCTTGACGAATACCTTTATTCATTGCATTATATATCCCCGAATCCGATTCAGACAACCAGTAATTTATATTATCTTCATTTTGTTTTATAATATTTACACTCTCGTCAGTGCTGCTTCCATCTATAATTATATATTCAAACTCTTTAAAACTTTGTGAAACAACACTATCAATAGTTTTTTTTAAACCAACATCATTATTCAGATTTATTGTTATAACGGATAGCTTCATTTATCGTATTTTTTTATAAATTCATCAATTGAAAAAAAATATTTTTCTACCTCTTTTAATTTCTCGTCTGAAAAATCCCACCATCTTATTTTGAGTAAAGATTCAATTTGTTCCTGATGAAAACGATATCGAATTATTTTAATAGGAGAACCAACCGCTACCGCATAAGGAGGAATATCTTTAGAAACAACAGCACCAGCTCCAATAATAGCTCCATCACCAATCGTAATTCCATCCAATATAATAACATTTGCCCCGATAAAAACATCATTTCCTATGGTTATCCATTTTCGTTCACCAAATTTATTCTGTTCTACAAGAGTATAACCATTTTGTTTCAATATCGAATAAAACATTGGCGCAGTGCTTAGAGTTTCAACAGGGTGGATTCCCCAACCACATAAGAAATTTGGACCTATAGAACAAAATTTACCTATCCTTGCATATGATATATAACTATTTATAGATATATATGTATAATCATCTATTCTCGTATTTTGAATATGATAAGGAGAATATATTTTTACTTTCTCTGTTATAATACTCTTTTCGTGATTGGAGCTTACTATATTAAAACTAAAATTTGAATCAAACAGAAGTCTTGATTCCGGAATAATTTTTTTAAAAAAAATGCGAAAAACATCTCTTATTCTTTGCTTAATACCCATATGAAATGACTACGGTAAAAAAATGAAAACCATTAGATTGGTTACAATGCATTTACAACTATTAATTTCCCAATCTTCACCAATTTCATGTTTCAATCTTCTGTCTATTTTGATTATTTATCCTACTAAAATCATAAAACAAATCCGATTTTTTCTAAAAAAATTATTATAATGCATTTTGTGAGATAAATTTAAGCATTTTCTAAACACATAAATAATCAATACCTTTCATTTTTCTCCAAAATATTATCACAATAACTTTTTTAAATAATTAATCAAGGAAGGAATAACTTTTTTGTAAGTATACTCATTCAATGTTCTATGTTGTCCAGCTGTCGCAATCTTTTTTCTTAATCTATCATTTTTTTTAAAAAAAACAATTTTATCAACAGCCTCTTCTACTGAAGAATATGTTATGATTTCTTTATCTGGAATAAATATATTTGTTATATTTTCTTTCCAATCCGTTAACATACAAGAACCAACACCTGTTATTTCATATAACCTCACATTTGCTGCAAAAGTGATTTTATCTCCATGCATATTGAGCGAAATCTTTGAATCTCTTAAAAATTGATACATATCCTGTCCAAATACAGGACCTTTATTATACTTATTTATTCTCCATTGTCCCAAAAAATCATCAAAATTTCTTTTTTTCACCAACTGCCTTAATTGTCTTTTTGTATATAAATTCACATGAAAATCAGAGCGAATTTCAACTTTTGCTGATTTTGTAATCTCTTTCAGCAATGTATATCTAGTATCGTGAATACTCTTATATATAGAGCCCGAAAAGCCTACGTCAAAATAGGGAGGAGTGTCTGTTCTTATTTTATTTAAAACTCTTTCATCAAAAGCAAAGTTCAACACATAAGACAACATACCTTTTTTTCTATAATACTCACTTATATAATCTGAACAAGTAATTACAAAATCGTATCCTCCATACAGTTCTATATTTTTTCGGTTCATCCCATCATATCCACCTATTAATATATCATGTCTAACAAGTCCTCTAATTACTTCTGTTTTTTTTAAATCAAATAACTCTGGAGGATATATTACACAGATATCTGGTTGGATTTTTTTTATTTGCTCACATACTATTTCAAATTGCCAATCTTTTATATCCGTATTTTCGGTCAACCATGCTTTCTGCAAAGATTCACAATTATGTATTGTTTCAAAAATTTCAACATTTTCATCTATATTATTTACTTCCCATGAAAATAGCCATGGAAAATTATCATCAATTAATTTTGACTTTTGATATATATAAGATTGTTTATTCAAATCAATATTTTTTGAATAAAACAGATTCAGATATTCTAAATACGCAGGAAATGCTTTATATATTTTTATCTTTCTCACCATCAATTATTATTTTTTATTTTTTTGATATATTTTGGTAAGTAAAGATACAAGAGGTTTGAATTCTATTAATTTTAAAATAATTCTATCAATAAAGTTTCCATATAGCATACTCGTAGAATATTCATTATGAGATTTCACAGGTATATTCATTATTCTCTCAAACTCAACATCAGTAAAACCCAATCTATCTAGAACATGGTTATACTCAGCAACTTCTTCCTCTTTTGTTAAATATAGAGGCGTTGCCAACACATTCAATGCCTCTGCTCTCGTTATGTGGTGTGAATTTATTTGATCTGATAAATGAGCTTTCCTTTTATCAATACCAAATTTTCGAGGAAGTATATATGACTGATAAAATTTTGTAAAAACTGATTCTCCATGTTTGACTGAATATGCCTCCCACCCAAACTCTTTCGATATAACATCTTTTATTATACTATAATTACATTCATCATATAATAATATATTTATTTGCTTTATTTTTTTCATTTTAAAAAGCAACTGTTCCATTGGTTTGTAATACGGATATGTCTTAAGTTCTTTTTCACCAAAAGTCTTATGTATTGTTTCCAAATTACGCCTATCCATCTTTGTGTAATTCCAATTACTTCCCATTGTAGACTCTGTTTCGATATTAGTTCCATACAATATATATTTTACATCATATTTTAAAGCAATCTTAGGTATCAATGAAAAAATAGCCATGTCAGTTGGAACCTCAATATCTACTACAGAAGCTTTTAAATAAGCTCTCTGCAAATCGATAAATTCATCATAATCAACCTTATAATTAAAATAATCATAACCGGTTTTTTTTATGATTTTTTTTACATTTTCTGTTGCAACTTCAGTATCCCAACCATTATCAAAATGAACAATCAAAGTTCTTAAATTATACTTTTTCACTAAATATGCGACATATGAACTATCCATTCCACCACTTAATCCAATTATGCAATCATATTTTCGCCCCTCTCCTTCTTTTTTTATTAAACTTATCAACTCTTTTAAAAACTTTTTCTTATCCGAACTCGACAAAATATTATTCTTGACATATTCATCATATGAATGACAATGATTACACACTCCATTTTTATCAAAAACAATAAACTTATCTGTAGTATCCATCATACATCTCGTACAAACTTTATAACTATCAGCCTTCATATATAAATATAATTTTCAGTAAACAACTATTACATAACAAATAAAAATCAAATAACTTCTATCTCATGATCTACAAAAAAAACAGAACTATTTTCTATTATTCCTGTATTAAAAAAATCTCCCTCTTCTACATTAAAAAAAAACGCATAATCGACCCAATCATATACTTGTAATTTATCTGCCAAATAAAATCGAATATAATAACGCCCTGGGGTTAATGGCAACTTCTTTATTTTATAACGAATTGTAGAAACTTCATTATCAAATTCAAGTAATTCCCCAAGAAAACAATTACTTAATTGAATAATTTTTTCTCCACTCATATTACAAATATTCACAGCTAATTCAATATTCTTTCTTATACTAATAAAACGAGTAATTTCTACTTCCAAATTAAACTCATCCCCACAAATAACTGAATCTGTAATTGTATTAAATTTTGTTTTCAAACAACAATTAGTAACCTTTAATTCTCCCGAGCCTTTTCGATCTTCTCGACATTTCAAATCAAATGTACTATTTTTCTGATTTTCTAATTCATATTGTTCTATAACTTTTAAAATATTGTCTATATAAGCAACTTGTCCATCTTTCAAAAGAACCCCTTTGTCGCATAAGTTTTTAATACTAAACATATTATGACTTACAAACAATACGGTTCTTCCTTCTCCTCTAGATACATCCTGCATTTTTCCAATCGCCTTCTTTTGAAATTCAGCATCCCCAACCGCTAGTACTTCATCCACTACCAAAATTTCAGGCTCTAAATGTGCTGCAATAGCAAAACCAAGACGAACTGTCATTCCACTCGAATAACGTTTTGTTGGGGTATCAAGATAACGTTCTACTCCCGAAAAATCGACAATCTCATCTAATTTACGACTTATTTCCGATTTTGTCATTCCCATTATAGCACCATTCATATATATATTTTCACGCCCCGTCATTTCCGGATGAAAGCCAGTTCCCACTTCTAATAATGAGGCTATACGTCCATTCGCTTTAATTATTCCCGTAGTTGGAGCGGTTAGTTTAGAAAGAATTTTTAGCAAAGTAGACTTTCCTGCTCCATTTTTTCCTATAATACCAATCACATCTCCTTGCTGAACTTCAAAATTTATATCTTGCAATGCCCATACGTATTCACTTTCACCCTTACTTGCACGGTCATTTATTTCGCCTATCTTTAAGTAAGGATCAGCCTGTTGAAGTATTTTTGTTTTCCAAAAACGGTTCAAATCATGACTTAAGGTTCGTGTAGAAATTAATCCAAGTCGATACTGCTTGCTTACGTTCTCAAACTTTATAGCTGTTGACATATATTAAATTATTATTCCGAAAAATATAATACCATTCTAAATTGAAATACTCTCTCTTTAATAACTAATTCCTGATAATATTTTTTTTCTAAAAAGAACTATCATTCAAAAACAATACATACATCTACCAAATTTTATTGATATAAAATAAATTTTATGATTATCCGTTATTTGACCTAAAATTATTTTTATAAGCGACAGCTGCTATCATAAGTCTGTCAAACAAGTTTTCTCCGAAATATCTGCG
>NZ_QVMH01000089.1 GCF_010501035.1 Paludibacter sp. 221 | reverse complement strand
GTCTCAATATGTAATATAGTAGGGTGCATGTTATATAAGGTCTACATAAATTAAATTTATACTATTTTACATAATGTAGATTATAGGAAAAAACGTATTAATAATTTTCTTGAAACAAAAAATCTTTTTTCTTCTTTATTTAGGTGCTCGTATGTATAGGAACAATCCTATTACGAGAAACACAATGTTTGGCAACCATACAGCCATTGCGGCCGACATACTTCCGTTTACGGAAAATGATGTGGACATGGTTGAAAATAAAACATATAGCGCACTAAGCCCCAAGCCAATTCCGAGATTCAGCCCCATACCCCCGCGCACTTTCCTCGAAGAGAGAGACACTCCCATCAACGTCATTATAAAAGCGGCTATAGGTGTAGCAAAGCGTTTATAGTATTCATCTTCAAAAACCTGTATATTTCCTACTCCGCGTCCTTTTTGCTTATCCAGATATGCTTTTAGTTCATTATTTGTCATCTGTGGGGCTTCTTGTGCAGTAATAAAAAACTCATCAGGCTGAATCATTATTACCGTGTCCAACGATTCTCCACGGGTTATGTATTCATGCATACCGTCGAAATCACGCTTCAGATACTTATTGACTTTCCAATTATAAGCAGAATCCCACGATATGGTTTCGGCAGTAAGACGCGAGGTCAGATGTTTGCCATCAAATTTTTCTAATGAGAACCGATAACCTTTGTTTGTGCTCATTTCATACCGCTCTACGTATAAAATAACGCCCTGCTCTATTTCCATCTGAACGTTCCGCACATTCTCTTTTTTGTAATTCTTAATATATTTCCGTTCAAATTCGAGCATTTTTTTTGTAGAGTTAGGAATTACATAACCTCCTAATCCAAAGGTAATTGCAAAAATTATGAATGCAGAAATAAAATATGGACGCATGAACCTGAAAAAACTTATCCCTCCGGCCAGAATAGCTATTATCTCGGTATTCGTTGCCATCTTGGAAGTAAAATATATTACTGAGATGAACGTGAACAGCGAGCTGAACATATTCATATAATAAGGAATAAAGTTCAGATAATAATCAAAAATAATAGCACTCCAAGGCGCATTTCCTTCGTAGAAATCGTCAAGTTTTTCGGTGAGGTCGAACACAATACCAATACTCAGAAGAAGCACAATGGAAAAAAAGTATGTGCCCAGAAACTTTTTGATAATGTATGTATCAATACGTTTTAATCCGAATGTCTGATAGCTTATTTGCATTCTTTCGTAAGAAGGTATGAATAATTTACTTTATGGTAACTACTTCAAAATCAAATTTTAATCACTGGATTCATCAGATATTGTTCTTTCGTTTCTCGTTCTCAAAGTCCCTCTCTTTGAGAGAGGGATTTAGGGAGAGTTCTTATATTCTCATTGCTTTATTCTTTTGTCCTCAAGCCGGACGGGCTTTTACTTTTTCCTATAGCTGAAAAAGTAAACAAAAAAGCCACCGCTACACCTGCTTCGCTAANGCTACAGGCTTTGAAACTCCTCCCGTTGGTCGTCAAACAGCAAATCCTGTTTAACGCTTCGTTACGCTGAATTTCTTAACGCTCACCAGCTGAGGCGGAAAGATTAGCTATGGCTACGAAAGTAACTTAAAATACTTGAAGATAATTGTTACTAAATATCCTCAAATTGCTTATCCAAAAATATAAATCTTATTTCTAATTATATGAAAATGCTTGAATTTCTTATATTTTCTTATGCTTTTTGAGGCGAAATTATAACCTGCGGCCCAGTATTTCCACCATTTCTCTCTTCCATGAACTAAAATCGCCTGCAAAAATATGTTTTCGCGCTTCGCCTACGAGCCACAGATAAAAAGCAAGATTATGAATAGAGGCTATTTGCATAGCCAGCAGCTCTTTACTTATAAAGAGATGCCTCAGGTATGCTTTTGAGTATGACTGGTCTACATAAGAAGTGCCGTTTTCATCAAGTGGCGAAAAATCATTTTTCCACTTCTCGTTACGCATATTCATAATGCCTTGTGAGGTAAAAAGCATCCCATTACGTCCATTGCGGGTAGGCATAACACAATCAAACATATCAACACCGCGTTCGATGGCTTCCAATATATTTTGTGGTGTCCCCACACCCATCAGATAACGTGGTTTGTCCTTTGGGAGTATTTCGTTTACCACTTCTATCATTTCATACATTTTTTCGGTAGGTTCACCCACTGCAAGCCCGCCTATAGCGTTTCCTTCGCCACTTTGGTCTGATATGAATTTAGCCGACTCTCGACGTAAATCGGGATATACACAACCTTGTACAATGGGGAAAAACGTTTGATTATAACCATATTTCGGTTCAGTTTCCCTGAAATGCTGCAAACCTCGTTTCAACCATCGGTGTGTTAATTCCATCGACTTTTTAGCATAATTGTAATCTGCTGTTCCCGGAGTACATTCATCAAATGCCATCATAATATCGGCACCTATAGAACGTTGAATATCAACTACATTTTCGGGAGTGAAAACATGCTTGCTTCCATCAATATGCGAGCGGAAAACAGCACCTTCTTCGTTCAGTTTACGGTTTCCGGTAAGAGAAAAAACCTGAAAGCCTCCGCTATCGGTCAGGATAGGCCTGTCCCAACCATTAAATTTATGAAGCCCTCCTGCCCTTTCGAGCGTATCAATACCAGGACGCAAATACAGATGATAAGTATTACCCAGAATAATCTGCGCTTTTATATCGTCTCTCAATTCGTGAAAATGCACTGCCTTTACAGATGCCACAGTACCAACAGGCATAAAAATAGGCGTCTCAATAACGCCATGGTCTGTTGTAATAATTCCGGCTCTTGCCTGTGAATTTAAGTCGTTATGCTGTATATCAAAATTCATTCTAAACTTATTCGTAAGTCCATTAAAACATATAAATAGTTAGAAATTACATTTTAATGAAATTTTCAAGGATTTTTTGTCCTGTCTCACCCGATTTCTCAGGATGAAACTGCACTGCATAGAAATTGTCTTTGTTCAGTGCCGAACTATAATCAAGAATATAATTGGTTTTCGCTATAGTGCCTTCTCCGTTTCCTACATAATACCCATGTACAAAATACATGTAAGAGTTTTCCGGAATATCTTTAAAGAGGCCTGATTTTAAACCGCATATATTGTTCCACCCTATCTGCGGGACTTTAAAACTTTGGTTGTCCGGAAATTTTTTCACTTCCTGTTCGAAAATACCCAGACATTCAGTATTAGTGTTACTTTCTTCGGAGCGGGAGCACATCAACTGCATTCCCAGGCAAATACCTAAAACGGGTTGCTTTAGCGACAGTATCAACTTGTCGAGTCCTCTTTCCTTCAGATATTTCATAGCCGAAGATGCTTCCCCAACTCCCGGAAAGATAACTTTGTCGGCCTTACGTATTTCATCATGGTCGTCAGTAACAATGGCGTCGACGCCAATACGTTCCAATGCAAAAAGCACTGAACGTACATTACCGGCATTATATTTTATTATTACTACTTTCACCTTAAGACTAAACCAGTTTGTTAGTTTCCGTATCCGGAAAAAGAATTACCGGTTTATATGTTTTGGCTTCTTCCTCGCTCATTATGCCATAAGCAATGATGATAATTATATCCCCCGGCTGCACTTTTCGGGCAGCAGCACCATTAAGGCATATCATGCCCGAACCACGCTCGCCCGAAATAACATAGGTATCAAAACGCTCACCATTATTATTATTAACAATGCTTACACGCTCGTTAGGTAAAATGTTGGCTGCATCAAGCAAGTCTTGGTCAATAGTTATACTCCCGATGTAATTCAGATTTGCCTCTGTTACAGTAACCCGGTGTATTTTGGATTTTAAAACGTGAATCAACATAATTTTAATCCGTTGATTTATAAATTTATTTTTAAAATTCTTACAAATTAATAGCTTAGCTATTTGATATGTTTTATTTAAACGATTATCCGTTGTTTTTTCCTAATTGATAAATAAGTGCTTTTTAAGGGGCTTTGCCCCTGTGACCCCACTTCATTTTTGCCTTGATGCAAAAACGAAGCAAAAAAATCAAGACTCTGCCCGCTTCNAAACAGGGAAGATTTTTTAACGCCGTCTGCTCTTATTTTTCGGCTCACCGGACAATGTCGGTCCGGCGAAAAAAAAGAATTTAGGTGCTAAAACGGATATTCATAGTATTTAATAGCGAATATTATCAATAAGCCTTACATCGCCACAAAAAACCGCTATACAACCAATGCAATTATCGTTCCACTCTTCGATGCCGGTCAGGTTTACGGCATCTACAATATCGTAATATTCAACGTTCAGGCCATCTACAGCATTTATTTTATCAACAACCCACGCAGCCAGTTCTTTCGGTGACTTAGCAGACACAAAGTTACGGCTTTCAAATAAAACTTCGGATATTTTCGCCGCTTTTTTCCTTTGTTCATCAGTCAAACGCTCATTGCGGCTACTCATTGCCAGCCCACTTGGCTCCCTTACGATACTGCAATCAACTATACGGACAGGGAAATCCATCAATTCGGTCATACGATGAATAATAGCCAGTTGCTGGAAATCTTTTTCGCCAAAATAAGCCCTGTCGGGTTTTACCAAGCTAAAAAGTTTGCTTACAACCTGTACTACACCGTTGAAGTGTCCCGGACGAAATTTACCTTCCATCACTTTATCCAACCCTCCGAAATCGAAATCGAAACAAGTGTTTATTTCCTCAGCACTGTACATTTCATCCGCTTCGGGAGCAAAAACAAGACAAACACCTGCTGCTTCCAACAGGCTTACATCTTTTTTCAAATCTCTTGGATATTTTTTTAAGTCGTCCGGATTGTTAAACTGGGTAGGGTTTACAAATACGCTTACTACACAGCAATCGTTATCAGAAACACAGCGGTGAACTAAAGCGATGTGTCCGGCATGAAGCGCCCCCATGGTAGGAACAAAGCCAATAGTTTTTTTTGCAGATTTAAGTTGCTCTATTTCAGCCTGCAACTCTTTTTTGGTCTTGATTATTTTCATCAAAAATTTATTTCTTTTATATAAAAAAGAAGAAAACCGGGTGCAAAATTAGTAAAACTTATTTACAACAACGAATAAAGAGTTTAAAATATAGGGTAACCGCATCAAAATTACATTCTAATCTCCAAATTCATCAGATACTGCTCTTTCGTTTCTCGCTCTCAAAGTCCCTCTCTTTGAGAGAGGGATTTAGGGAGAGTTTTTATATTCTCATTGCTTTATACTTTTGTCCTCGAGCCGGACAAGCTTTTACTTTTTCCTATAGCTGAAAAAGATACTGTTGTAAAAAACAATTTTTTC
>NZ_QVMH01000088.1 GCF_010501035.1 Paludibacter sp. 221 | reverse complement strand
ACATAGGATAGTGCTAATAGTAAAAGTACCATCAAACCTTCTCCTACAGGAGTGTCATTGTATTCGGTCAACAATTCATCACCACCACCTTGGAGTAAATCGTTTTCATCGCCACCGCCGTCTTCAAATATCTGAGGCTTTACACCCGGACGCAAACTCTTCATTCCCGAAGCGGATACTGTAGGCATAACACTATTTATCTCTGCCGACTGATTAGTTCTTACCATTACGGCAAGAGAGGATGAAGTGGTTGAGGAGTAAACCAACTGCTCACGGTTCACACGCTGTTGACGGGATGCGGGCTGTTGTAACTCATATTTGTAAGAGATAGCTTCCTGACCGGATGTGGAAGAGGATACTGCTGACTGTGAACCATTTCGCTCAAATAAGGAGGAAGTGGACTGAAAACCTATGTTAGGCAGATTCTGCATTTGCTTGTCCGAACTATTGTTCTTCTTGTCGGTGGTATAAATGCTTTTTACAGGTTTTACTCCCGACAAAGGAGATGATGTTGAAGCACTTTCTTTGCCTGAACTAAAAAGGGAGTTCAATATGCTATTGAGTTGTAGACTGGTTTCTGAGCCTTTCGTGTTTGTTTGCTGAATGTTGTGCTGTATTTGTACTGACTTCTCTGACATAACCACGGGCACTTCTTTCCCTTTGCCAAATAGACAAACCGGAACGAAAAGGAGTAAGGCTAATCCGGCTGCTTTTAACGAGCGTTGGGATTGCTTGGGTATTATTATTGAATTGGTATTCTTCATAATCTTTTTTGTTGTTCCCTGATTGTGAATAAACAGGGGATGTAATTTCATTGTTGTTTATTTGCTTTTTTTATTGTTCTTACTTTTGCTCTATATAAGTTTTCATTGGGAATATGAAACTAACTTATGGGATTAAAAAGCAAATTTTAATGAGACTTTACGGGTGCCTTCGATGCGAACTACGTACACGCCGGGAATTAGGTCGGCAGCGGTAGTGTAAGAAGGATAATTGGTGATGATGTCTTCTTTTATAAGCATCCCTTTCATGTCATAAAGATACAAACGGGAATCCTTATCTGATTCTTGAAGCATCTTGATATGCAACTCGCCATTGTGATAGTAACCATACAGGTCGCTTAATTTTTGGGTGTCTACTTCTTTGAAGTAAACCATAAAGCGGTCGGGGTTATCTTCGGGACTTGAAACGAAAGTATAACTGTCCTGGCTACGAAGGTCTATCCACTGGTTGGTTTGTTCGTCATGCAGAAGCAGGGCTTCAGTATTCATGCTTTCGATGCGTGAGGCTTCCAATGTATAGCTCTGGGTTTGTGAACCGGGATGGAAACTGAGACGTACATTGGCCGTCTCGAAAGGTACGGCATTTGACAACAGGGATTCACCGCTTTGGGCTTTGGTGTATAAACGGAACACTCCGTCGCTATTGTTCTCTACTTTGGCCATGTCAAGCTCGTCAACCGACAGGCTGCTACCTTCGCGTAAACCGATAACGGTCTTGTCGTGAATGAAACCGGATGCTTCCGGGCTTACGGTAAGCAGCAGGTCGCTGTACGACGAAGTGCTTGCCAATGCTTTTGGATTAGCTGCGCTGGGCTTTTTGGTCGGAAGAACATTGCTGGTATGAGTTTGCAAGTCTTTACCCAGGCTAAAGTTGTCTGTAGAGGTGTTTTTATTGGATACGCGAACCATAAAGATGGCTTGGCTTGGGATTTCCGACAAGTCCACTACCTGAGGAGTAGCTGTATCGTCGATACTGAATAGGCTCCATGTGGTCTGCCCCGGAAAATAATAATATAGTTGTTTGGCAAATTTTATATTTTGGGCTGATTCTAATGCATCTACTAGTTTTTCTACATCTAACGGAGCTGTATAGGAATTACCTATGACCCAGTTACGGGTGGTTCCTGAATTGGACGGAGCGGATGTGAAAAGGGTTGATGCGGTGTAAAGGTTACCGCCATCACCAGCTGATACGCCGGTAAAGGGGGTACCATTAAAAACATACAAGTCTTTTGAGTATTCGCCTACTGATACATCGGCTGTCAATTGGTAGCCGGAAGTGTGATTGTAATCTGATGGGGTTTTTATGAAATATGGATTGCCGCCTACAAAGGTTTCATTGGCGTCTTTTACATAATGCTTTTTTAGAATAAAGCCGTTCTCATTCTCATTGGCATAAACATATTCGACGTGTTTGTCTGAAGCAAAGTCCATCTTGCGAACCCAGTTGCCGGCAAAGTAAACGCTTTTCAATGCGGTGTATGGGGAAGCAAAGGGGTATAGATAGCCTGCGGAAATTCCGCCATCGTGGTGTTCTACAATTACGGCGGAACCGGATACGGCATCTGCTCCGGTGATACGAAGGGAAGCACGGTCGGTAGCTGTGGCTTGGATTTGCAAGGCACCGCTTTTGGTACGGGTAACCTTCTTGGCATCCATTCCCATATTAGCAGGCAGGTAAACTTTTGCGGTTGCGGTTGCTATCTCTACTTCAGGGAAAGCAATGTAACTGGTTGAACGGTCGTAAGAATCACCTAAAGTGGTTGTGATCTGACGATTGTTTGAGGCGTTGTCTGCTGCGTCTACGAAACAAACCTTACCGCTTCCGTTACTCCAACCGTTAGCGTCAACGCTAAAAACGGGACTGGCCGA
>NZ_QVMH01000087.1 GCF_010501035.1 Paludibacter sp. 221 | reverse complement strand
GAAAAAGAGAATTATCCTCTCTTTCAGGAATATAATTATTTTGAATGATTTTTGATTGGAAAACGGACAAACGTCCGAAAATAGAGCTGACAAACAACTCAGGAAGAGGCTTATAAGTCTCTCTCTCTCTCTCTCTCTCTCTCTCTCTCTCTCTCTCTCTCTAACATAATAATGCTACTTACAAACATTTTAACGTTTGCAAAAGCACTTTTTTGAGGGGTTATTTGCTGAGAGAAAGTCATATTGTATTAAAAAAGATAATAAGGACAAAAAGAATAAAAGATAAAGGACAAGACTTATAGCTTGTAGCTGATAACTTGTAGCTAACTAAATCATTCTTCACCTTTATCCGAAGAATGCAGATGCAAATGTAAAGGCTTTGATTTTTTGAGGCAAATATTTAACGAAATCAAGAAAATACCGAATACAACACATGATAAAAACGCAAACATATAATTATCAATCAGTTACCTCTACATTCTGAAAAAACAATATTTTCAATGAATTTTAAAAATCAAATATCCCATAAAACACTAATAATCAATAGATTATTTAATTCATTAAACATAAACATGTAGACCTTTTATAACATTACTATCCATAAAAAACAAATCAGGGTTTCACGCATAAATGAAACCCTGAACAAATTTTATGACTTGAAAATATAAAGTGTACTTATTCCGCCTTAGCCCGTTTCGAATCCCAAATGAAGTATCCTATCAACAAAGCATAAGCTAACAATCCGACCCATTCGGCTCCGGCACTTCCTGCCCAGGCCGAATTAACAAAGTTCAAACCGCCAAAGCGCATAGCCGCACTCACAACCCCCATCAATGCTCCACCGGCAATAAATCCGGAAGCAATAAGAGTACCCTTTTCCTGACGGACCTTGTTCAAAGCCTCATCTTTACTGCGCGTAGAAACAAACCAACTGATAGCACCACCTATAAGCAAAGGCACATTCAAATCCAGAGGAATAAACATCCCTAACGCAAAAGCCAAAGCCGGAACTTTGAAAAAAGTAAGTACCAAAGCCAGCACTGCGCCGATACCATAAAGCAGCCAGGGTGCTCCTGCCCCCATCATTAGCGGCTCGATAACGGCAGCCATAGCATTAGCCTGAGGGGCAACCAAAGCATGTTCTCCTGTAAAACCATATGTTTTGTTCAATATCATGATAACTCCACCTACCGTAACAGCCGAAACTAATGTACCAAGAAATTTCCATGTTTCTTGCTTAGCAGGAGTTGTTCCAATCCAGTATCCTATTTTCAGGTCGGTAATAAAGCCACCTGCCATGGAAAGAGCCGTACAAACCACTCCTCCCATAATAAGTGCCGCAACCATTCCCGCTGTACCGTTCAGCCCGACTGCTACCATCACAACCGATGCAAGAATGAGCGTCATTAAGGTCATTCCCGATACCGGATTTGTGCCTACAATAGCAATGGCATTAGCCGCAACTGTAGTAAACAGAAAAGCAATGATGGCTACTACCAATATACCTACAATAGCATACAACAGATTATTCACTACCCCAAAATAGAAAAAAATAAATGTAGCTATCAGAGCAAGGATAACGCCTATCGAAACTATCTTCATTGATATATCGCGCTGTGTGCGTTTCACTTCGGCACTTGCTTTTTGTCCGCCTTTTCCTTTCAGTTCTTTCGATGCCAATCCTACAGCACTCTTAATAATTCCCCACGAGCGTACAATACCAATGATACCTGCCATAGCAATACCACCAATACCTATATGACGTGCAAAACCGGTGAAAATAGTCTCCGGAGCCATATCTGCAATACCCCCTGCATAGGTCGGTATTAAAGTGTTGAGCAAACCATCGCCCAATAGCGGTAAAGCAGGAATAATAACAAACCAAACCAATGCCGAGCCGGCACATATAATGGCGGCATATTTCAGCCCTACAATATAACCAAGCCCAAGTACGGCAGCGCCTACATTTACTTTGAACAATACCTTCGCCTTATCGGCAATCACTGTTCCGAAAGGAAGAACACGCGAAGTGAAAGTCTCAGCCCATGTCCCGAAAGTAGCGATAAGAAAATCGTACAGACCTCCTATAATACCCGCTGTGATAAGCGGCTTAGCCTGGCTGCCACCTTTTTCGCCCGACACAAGTACCTGAGTGGTAGCTGTAGCTTCGGGAAATGGATATTTACCATGCATATCCGATACAAAGTATTTACGGAAAGGAATCAGGAACAAAATACCAAGCACACCTCCAAGCAGCGAGCTTAAAAATACCTGCATGAAACTTACGGTTATTTCTTCATATTTTTCCTGTAAGATATAAAGGGCAGGCAGTGTAAATATAGCCCCTGCTACAATCACTCCCGAACTGGAACCGATAGACTGTATAATAACATTCTCGCCCAGCGCATTTTTACGTTTCGATGCACTCGACAATCCTACTGCTATAATAGCAATAGGAATAGCAGCTTCGAATACTTGCCCTACTTTAAGCCCAAGATAAGCTGCCGCTGCCGAAAAGAGTACAGCCATCAACAGCCCCAGCGTTACCGAACGCACATTTACTTCGGGGTAATTACCATCCGGCGATAAAATGGGCTTATACTCCTCACCCGGTTTCAGCTCGCGCGACGCATTTTCGGGCAATCCCGTGATTTTTTCTTCTTCCGTTTTCATAATTATATTTCTGATTTAAAGATTCGCAATTTCTTACTTCAACACTTCGTTGTAAAATTAACTAAAACTATTGATTCTTAGTTTAATAAATAAAAAATAGTACGCTAAGACGCTAAGACGCCAAGAATCTACGAAAAAGAAAATGTACAGCATTTTTCTCTTTTGGGTTTGCGTCTTAGTTGAAAATTGACTAGTCCTAAAAAACCGTTACAGGTTTGATTAGACAAAAGTATTAATAATTT
>NZ_QVMH01000086.1 GCF_010501035.1 Paludibacter sp. 221 | reverse complement strand
CTCGACTTTTTATCAATACGGGCGTAGAAATCGAAGATTTCTATATAAATTTGCAGGCTATTTTTGTGTACAGAAAATTATGGCGAAACAAGGAAATATTATCATAAAAGGGGCAAGGGTTAATAATCTTAAAAACATTGACGTAGAGATTCCCCGCAATAAATTGGTTGTTATCACAGGGCTTTCGGGTTCGGGTAAATCATCGCTGGCGTTCGATACGTTGTATGCCGAAGGCCAACGGCGTTATGTAGAGAGTCTGTCGTCTTATGCCCGTCAGTTTTTGGGGAGGATGAGTAAGCCTGAGGTGGATTACATTAAAGGTATCCCGCCCGCTATTGCTATCGAGCAAAAAGTAAATACACGTAATCCGCGTTCGACCGTGGGAACGTCCACCGAAATTTACGAATACATAAAACTATTATATTCCCGCATAGGTAAAACATACTCTCCCGTTTCGGGAAAAATTGTGAAGAAGCACGAAGCCGAAGATGTGGTAAACGCGGCGATGGAATATCCTGATGGCACGAAAATGCTTATTCTTATCCCTGTTGTCGTGCCGGAGGGTAGGACATTGGACGCGCAACTGAAAAACTTGCAGATGCAGGGTTACAGCCGTTTGGAGGTTGATGGCGAAACAGTACGGATTCAGGATGTGCTGGAAGGCGAAGTTGAAACGGCTAAAACGAGCGAGGTTTATCTTATCATCGACCGTTTTGTGGTAGAACATTCGCAATCGTCCATTAGCCGGATAACCGATTCGGTGGAAACTGCGTTCGGCGAAGGCAACGGAGCGTGTGTATTGGAAATATTAGGCGAAAACGGCTCTGAAAAACTGCATTTTTCCAGAATATTCGAGGCGGATGGCATTGTCTTCGAAACTCCTACGGTACATACATTCAGCTTCAACAGCCCGATAGGCGCGTGTCCTGTGTGCGAGGGTTTTGGTAAGGTAATCGGTATAGATGAAGATTTGGTTATCCCCAACAAGTCGCTCTCTGTATACGAAGATGCGGTAGCTGCCTGGCGTGGCGAGGTGATGAGCGAATGGAAAAACCGGTTAATACGCACGGCGGATAAATTTAATTTCCCTATCCATAAGCCTTACTACGAGCTTACCGATGAGCAACGCCGTTTGCTTTGGACGGGGAATAAGTATTTCGAAGGGTTGAATGAGTTTTTCAAGCATCTGGAAGCCAATCAGTATAAAATACAATACCGTGTTATGCTGGCTCGCTACAGGGGCAAAACCATCTGCCCTGAGTGTAACGGTAGCCGGCTGAAAAAAGAAGCTACTTACATTCGGGTGGGTGACAAGCCGATAACCGAACTGGTGTTGATGCCTGTAGATAATCTGCGTGATTTTTTTGAAAACCTGCAACTTGACGGCCACGATGCGGCTATTGCCAAGCGGCTGCTTGTGGAGATAAGGAACCGTATACAGTTTTTGCAGGATGTGGGGTTGGGTTATTTAACCCTCAACCGCTTGTCGAATACTCTTTCGGGTGGCGAGAGCCAGCGTATCAATCTGGCAACTTCGCTGGGTAGTAGTCTGGTAGGGTCGCTGTATATCCTGGACGAGCCGAGCATCGGGCTTCATCCCAGAGATACCCATTTGCTTATAAAGGTGTTGAAGCAATTGCGCGATTTGGGCAATACGGTTGTGGTGGTGGAACATGATGAGGAAATTATGCGGGCTGCCGACTATATTGTGGATATAGGCCCGTTGGCCGGACGACTGGGTGGCGAAGTGGTTTTCAAAGGTGTGCCCGGTGTTTTGGCAGGGACGGATAAAGAGGAGATGAAAAAACTTTCGGAAAATTCATTTACCATAAAATACCTTTTCGGACTGGAGGAAATACCTGTTCCGGTCAAAAGGCGTAAATGGAGCAACTATATAGAAGTACTGGGCGCGAGAGAGAATAACCTGAAGAATATTGATGTGAAATTTCCGCTGAATGTAATGACGGTGGTGACCGGTGTGAGCGGGTCGGGTAAATCGTCGCTGCTACGGGCTGTTTTTTATCCGGCATTGAAAAAATATTATGGCGGAATAGCTGAGCGTACCGGACAATTCGGTATGCTGAAAGGAAGCATGCATCTGGCAAAGGATATCGAGTTTGTCGACCAAAATCCGATAGGGCGCTCTACACGTTCGAATCCGGTGACATATATTAAGGCATACGACGAAATCCGCAAATTGTATTCGGAACAACAACTGGCTAAACAAATGGGATATACGCCCGCCTATTTCTCGTTCAACACAGATGGCGGACGTTGCGAGGAATGTCAGGGCGAAGGAACGGTTACGGTGGAAATGCAATTCATGGCCGACTTGGTGCTTGAGTGCGACCACTGCCACGGCAAACGCTTCAAACAGGATATACTGGATGTGAAATACGATGGAATGAGCGTATATGATGTGTTGGAGATGACTGTAAACCAAGCGATAGAGTTTTTCTCGAAAGGCAAAGGAAATGCGGAAAAACGCATTGTAAAAAGGCTGAAACCTTTGCAGGATGTAGGCTTGGGGTATGTAAAACTGGGGCAATCATCGAGTACCCTTTCGGGTGGTGAAAGCCAACGGGTAAAACTGGCGTCGTTCCTTGCCAATGAAAAGCCCGAACCTACTATTTTTGTTTTCGACGAGCCTACTACGGGGCTTCATTTCCACGATATAAAAACGCTGTTGAAAGCGTTCGATGCGCTGATTGAAAAAGGACATACTGTTATCATTATAGAGCATAACCCCGAAGTGATAAAGTGTGCCGACCACATTATTGATATTGGTCCCGAAGGCGGTGAAAAAGGGGGAATGGTTGTTTTTGAAGGTACGCCCGATGATATTGTGAAATGTGAAAAATCGTACACCGGACAGTTTCTTGTAGGTAAGATTTAAAACTTACCTACTGCTTCCGGCGGTTCGGAAGTAATAAAACTGCTTTCTGTTAAAATTTTGTATTGATATATTTAAGATTTATTTTTGCCCTCACATTCTTCGAGCAAAAAGGAGGAATGATTTAGTTAGCTACAAGTTATCAGCTACAAGCTATAAGTCTTGTCCT
>NZ_QVMH01000085.1 GCF_010501035.1 Paludibacter sp. 221 | reverse complement strand
GCTGATAACTTGTAGCTAACTAAATCATTCCTCATTTTTGCTCGAAGAATGTGGGGACAAAAGTAAAGGCTTAATTTTTTAAGCACAAATATTTAACGATGATAAAAATATAATCGAACACACACACTGCTATTCTGCTTCCATTTCCTCAAAAGAAGCCGGCAGAGATTTATTTCCTGTTTTGGCACCCAGTTCTTTTATCTTTTCGGCAGTACGTATGATATTTCCATTGCCCGTTTTCATTTTTTTCAGAGCATCATCATACGCCACCGAAGCACGCTCTATATTGGTCTTTATCTTTGCCATATCCTCGGCAAAACCTATAAATTTATCATACAACGTACCACTCAGGCGGGCTATTTCCTGCGCATTCTTAGTTTGGTTTTCCTGCTTCCATATCGAAGCGATGGTTCGCAGCGTGGCAAGCAACGTGGTAGGACTTACAATCACTATCTTCTTTTCCCATGCATACGAAAACAAGTCCGTATCATTTTGCACCGCTACCGAAAAACATGCTTCAATCGGCAGAAACATCAGTACAAAATCGGGAGTATTAAGACTTTGCGCATTCTGGTAATTTTTTTCGCTCAGCAACTTTACGTGCGAACGGAGAGATGCGATGTGCTCTTTCAACGATTTTTCCCTCAACTCGTCAGTATCGGCCGAAACCATCCGCTCGTAAGCAATAAGCGACACCTTAGAGTCCACCACAATATGCTTATTGTCAGGCAAATGTATAATCACATCAGGACGCTGCACCGAGCTGGCTGCACCTTCCACTACCTGCTCCCGTTCGTATTCCTGTCCGCGTGTCAAGCCTGAGCGTTCCAGCACACGTTCTAAAACCACTTCGCCCCAGTTACCCTGCTTCTTTACATCACCCTTCAAAGCCCTCGTCAGGTTATTGGCTTCCTCGCTCACACGTGTATTCAGTTCCGTAAGTTTGCGCACCTCTTCGCGCAGGCTTATTTTATCGCGTAGTTCCTTATCATAAGTCTCGTCCACTTTTTTCTCGAAAAGCTGTATCTTTTCCTTCAGAGGGTTTAATATCTCATTCAGACTTTTGTAATTAGACACCGAAAACTCATCCGAACGCTCTTTCATAATTTTGCCGGCGATATTCTCAAACTCCATCGTCAGGCGTTTTTGCAAAGCCTCTATCTCCTGTTTCTGATTATTCAGTTTTTCAACCAGATTTTCATTCTGAGTCCGCAGAGCCGTTGTTTCCAAAGCATATTGGTTGGCTACCGATATTTGTTCCGTAAGGTTTTTCTGAACATTCAAGAGCTCGTCCGACTTCAGCCGGAGAGTTTCCTGAGCTACCATGTATTGTTTCTCCGCCTCTGTTTTCGCTTCGAGCAATTCTTTTTCCCTTTCTTCATAATTTTTATGAGCAGCAGCCTGCTTACGCGAAAACACAAACCAAGCTACAAAAAAACCGATAAGAAAGAGTAAAACAGGCAATATATATTCCATACTATAACTTTATTAATTTCCTTTTCCCGATTAGTCAAACAAGGTAGGATGGTCTTCTTCAAACTTCTTTATGATGGCAATCATCAGCGTCTCACGTATGAAGCGCGAACGGTTCTGAACTTTATATTTTGCAATATAACGGTTCAGTGCGTTATTTTCCTCATCATTCAACGTGAAAACATATTTATGCGTCCGCAACGAATTTTTCTTCCTTTTCTCTGTCATTGGTTAGTTGTTAATATGCATACAAATATAACACTATTCCCTTAAAGTAAACGAACGTATAATAGCAGAAATACACATTTGGCGCAAGTTGCGCTTCGCTAAACTTGCGCCTGAAACTAAGAGCTGCTCGTTATAAGAAACAATAGCACAAGTCAAAGACTTGCGCTAAAAAGAGGTATTAACCAATAAAAAACAAAAACACCTCTACAGAATATCTCAGATTCTGATAGAGGCGTTTTTTCCTGTTGCTTGTTTCATGTTTCTACCACACGGCCACATGCCCTGTGCCGACCGGAAGATTCATTTAACACACAACATACTGTTAATAACACGGTTAATATTATTTTTTCTCCAGCATTTCAATGCGTCGAGTCAGCTCTTCAATTATTTTTTGTTGTTCCTGAATGGCTTTTACCAGCACCGGAGCAAACTCGGCATAAGAAACACCCAATACCTCTCCTTTTTCAATATCGCCTTCTGTTCCGTTTACTATTTCAGGGATAATATCGCGCACTTCCTGAGCTATGAAACCAATATGCTTGTTGCCCGACTCCTTCATCGTAAAGCTTACAGGGTTCAGTTTCATTACCTGTGGCAAGCCATAACCAATGCTTCTGATATTCTCTTTCAAACGGCGGTCGGAGTTTTGAGTCCAACCTGCACTACCACCAATGTATGCATTGGCACCTGTATTCACATAAAAAGCATAATCAGCACGAACAAGACTAGTATTATTGATAGCTATCTGATATGAGTTGTGGGCAGTGCTTGATTTAGCCCCACGAATCCACTTACCAACTATTAGTTGATAATCTTTGTCAGTGGTTGGTGCATAAATGTCATCATACTCTCCTATGACGATATTACTTGACCCTGTTGTCAGGCTTGCTGCTGCACCGGCTCCTATACAAATATTTTTATTTCCGGTAGTAATATCACGGCCGGCCTGACTTCCTATAGACACATTTTTCGTACCGGTAATAACCAGTGGAGTAATAGGATTACCTCCCATTGCACCATAACCTACAGCTACATTATTTGTGCCCGTTGTACAGTGTGTTAGAGCGCTGGAACCTATAGCGACAGAATAACTATACCCGGTAGCTTGACGAAGTGCGGCTCCCCCTATAGCAACTCCCATACTAAAATTAGTTCCAGAATTGGGTCCTAAAGCTACAGTATTGTATGTTATTATTCCGGCATCTCTACCATCTGCTAAAAATCTAAGAGAATTATTTTGAGACCCTATAATAGAAACATCTACAGAAGCAGTAGAATTGCCTCCTACAAGCCAAACAGCTGCAGGTTCCCATACCCTATTCGTATTATTCCATTTCATAACTTGCCCATCAGTGGCACCCATTTGGTTTAACTTAGCAGCTGTAACCGATTTATCGGCAAGTTTGGCAGTGCTTACTCCCAGGTCGGTAATACTCAACGCTGTACTTCCACTTGCAGTGGTAGCCGTTACACCGCCACTACCGGTTACGGCAGTTATTCCTTGCGCATCGGTAGCAGGTGCCCAGCTTGTTCCGTCAAACTTCAACACCTGACCTGTGGTAGGAGCGGTAGTCGAAACGTTTCGTCCACGGATGCGGGCAACGGTAGTAGCGTTGTTGTTAGCCGTAGCGGTAACGTCACCTGTCAATGCGGCTCTTTGGAATTCGGTACCACTCAGTGTTATTGAAGCTGAAGAGGTATAGGTGGTATTGGTGTTATTATCTGTACCCAACGCCCATT
>NZ_QVMH01000084.1 GCF_010501035.1 Paludibacter sp. 221 | reverse complement strand
GCCAAGAAATAACCTGCCACTTCGTGGCGAAAAAATCTTCCGACCACGACTGATTTGCAATCCGAAAGCTGTTATCTGCGGATTTGCAATCCGCTATTAGCACATCATTGGATTGCAAAGAAATCCAATGAGACAAAAGTTATATTTGTTTTGCAAAGCCGGAGCTTTGCTTCTATCAGCGGCAGTAGCGGGACGGGGACGCTACGCCGAACAAAAGAGCTTGGTGGGGCATTCCCGCTGGCGCGGATGCTACATTCCGACGTGTCGGAAATTGCAGTCCGTGTCCTGCTTTGAAAAGCAGCCATATTCAAATTACTTACTCTATCGAGCAAAGCACGGATAAATATCCGCGCGAGCAAAAAGATTCTTTTTACTTTTCCCTAATTCTACTTCAAATCTTCCTCGGTAACTACAATTCTGTTTTCAGTTACACGGGTAGTATATTGCTGCAAAAAAGCCTTTATTTTTGTTTCCAAATCGGCCACTATCTCCGGTTTCTCGTCCATCAGGTTTTTTCCCATTTTCGTGTGTAGCTCATACAATGCAACAGTTTTAGTACCATTAAATTGCAACAGGTACTTATCCGAAAATATTTGATAAATCCCATTATAATAATTTACAGCAAACCTGTCGGGCGAGCCATTCACATCAAATCCAAATGCAAAATAAGGCTTGTTGTAACCCAGATAAGAAAGCACCGTAGGCATTATGTCAATTTGCTGTGCCACCTCGTCGCGATAATCTTTCAGGCTGCCACCCGGCTTATAAAACATCACCGGAACGGCAAAGTTTCCTGCCGGATTGTTATATTCCTCCCTCACGCTGCCATTGGTATGGTCGGCCACCAACACAAACAACGTGTTTTCGAACCACGGCTGCCGTGAGGCTGTCTCGAAAAATCGCCGGAAAGCATAATCCGAATACCGTATCGTTTTATGCAAGGGATGGACGCCTTCTTCAAAAACGCCGTCGTACCTTACAGGTACTTTAAACGGATGGTGCGACGAAATGGTGAAAACCGATGCCATGAAAGGCTGCTCAAATTTATTGATTTCCTGTGCTGTAAATTGCAGAAACTCCTCGTCCCATATTCCCCATATACCATCATAGTCTTTCGAGTTACCATACTCATCCATACCATAGAAATATTCAAAACCAAGCAGATTGCAGAAAGCATAGAAACCCATTCCGCTATTAGGCTGCCCACAGAAAAAAGCAGTTTGGTAACCATCATCACGGAGCAAATGGGGCAACGCGCAAATCCGGTTGTTGAAATAAGACGAAAGAACATACGATTTCGGAATAGCGGGCATGCTCAGCATTACCGACGCTAAGGCATCAATCGATTTACGCCCGTTGGCATACGACGAACGGAACGTGAGGCTTTCGCCCGCAATAGAATCAAGAAATGAAGTATACCCCTTATATGCCCCATCGTCAAGCCCCTTGTTGTAAAAACCGAAATGCTCCATACCAAAGCTTTCCATGATGATAATCATCACGTTCATATCATTCGGCTTCAATGTATCGGCAGGCACATGCACCGGATTGTAAACGCTCTCCAGTGCCTTTTTATCGTCGAGATAAACCAGCTTATCCAAATCTTCATACTCTATCGATAGCAGGAACGAAAAAGGAGTATTCAGTATCAACGGTATATCAATAGGCTGATGGGCATATTCACCTGCATTGCTCAAGGTTATCGGGCGTGTGCTGTGGCTGAATCCTCCGCGTATGCCTGCTACAGTCAGCCCTATGCCAACCAGCATAATCACCGTACAAACAGGATAGTAAACATAGGGCGATTTTATCAGTATGGAAGAAAGGCTTAGTTTTTTCCGCCCGTAAAACCATACCATCAGGAAGATAAGGGCAAAGAAAAATAGCACCAGATACCAGTTGTGCAGCATCTCCTGTGCAAAAATCTGCACAAGGTTGCTCTCGTTAGAAAATTCACGGAACACGCTGAAAGTGGTACGTTGCAGGGTGTAACGGAAATAAACAATATCAATGCAGTTTGCCATAAGCGCAACGCCGTTCATCACAAAATACACATATTTGCCTATAGTCTGGTATAAATCATTGTAGCGGAATTTGAAGGGCAGTACAAACATCAGCATATACACGCTGTTGAAGTACAATATAGCAGTAGTATCGAATTTCAATCCCCCTACAAAAATGCGAAGCAGTTGAGCAAAAGTGCGCTCGTGGTAAAAGTCGTAGTTATACACAAGAAAAACCACCCTGCATAGCATAAACAGCAGATAGGCAACCAGCAAATGCTTGATTACCTGAAAATAGATGTTCGATTTTACTATATCAATTATTTTTCTCAACGATAAATCCATATCGAATTAAATATCTTTTTCTTATCCGTCTATTGTCTTTTCGGATTTCTTGGCAAGCCAATGGAACAATCCGCTTTGCGGTGCGAACAAGTTCGAGCGGTAATCCGATAAAACAAAGAATTTCTATCCCGGCGTCTTTCTGTCTTTGTGTACCAAAGCCTACTTAAACCAGTTACTCCAAATATATTCGTAATCTGCGTTGCCTTTCTTCTTAAAATTATTAATATCGAAAGTAGCATACAATGCCTGTTCGTGATAAAGCGTCTGTTCAGTAAAATGAAGCGAATACATAAACTTTACATTCACCACATTGGTTTTAAAGAAATTGATATACAAGTCACTCCTGTTATATTCCTTTGTTCTGTAAAACTTATCGCCCCAATACAGTTCATTAGCATGGTCGGCATAAAACACCTGCTGTTTGCCTCCACGATAGTACGTATTAAAAAGCCCCAAGCCCTTGTACTCTATTTTTATTTCGGACAGCAAGCCCTGCGGGGTATGCCATTTGTCAATAAAACTTCTGTCGCGCTCCAACCCTACTGACCAACCCGCGTTTATTTCCAGTTTCTGAAAACCCGTTTTCGCTGCCAAATCCACCCCAAGCGACGTAAGGATTAAACCATTATCGTGCAAGCCTTCGGGAACTTCGGGCTCCATCACACCTGCAAAGTGGAACATATACCCAAAATGCTGTGCGTAAAACACGCCTAAAGCGTATCGCCCCGACCAGCCCATGAAAAAAGCCTCGTGCCGTTCGTGCGTTTGCCGGCTCGTCCAGTCCAGCCATACATTAATATAGCTTTTCTCCTTATAAAACTCCCAAAACAAGCCATTCACAGTAGGGCGATAATTGGAAATCGAATCAGTAAAAAACATACGGGGGTATCTATCCAACGCTATCTGCCGTGGGAAAGCACCCATATAAAAGCGGAAAGGTTTCCCGTCGAACTCATAATAAGCAATAGGGTCGATAAAATCAATGGCTTTATTACTGCCAAACTCGTGCATCGCATCCAAACCGACAAGTATACGGTGTTGCTTTCTCCAACTCACGCCAAGCTCCGGCGCTATATGCACTCCCGCCATAGTTTGTGGCATCTGCACTTCGGAGTGTGCAAATTCCGTGTTATCAAAAAAGGAATGTACTCCCGCTTTCCAGACAAATTCCTGCGCACACACAGCCAAATGAAATCCGAGAAGTAATATAACCAAGTACAGTTTTTTCATCTAATTCCGACGATATTTTTGAAAAACATTGATTAAAAACCTAAGAGGTTGTTTAAATTTTCCCCAAAGAAACTATTACAGTTTTTGAATATATCTTTTTCGCAATAAATTATGTCCTTTTTTGTAAATTTTCACCTCTCATTTTACTCATTTAGCCCGCTAAAATCGTAAAATGAAGTCNCGTAAAATGAAGTCAAAATTTCCCTAAAAAATCACCAAAATTTATCTTGCGAGTAAAATTTAAACAACCTCTAAAAGACAAAAGTATGAAAAATTTATGGATTGAGGTATTTATGTAAAACAGCCTCAAGAATAAATATGCTTAAAAAAGCACACTCTAAAACTCTTTGAAAACAGGCTCGTCAAAGTCTGCATATTCATCGTCGAAGTTCGGGCGGTCTTTTCTCGATTTTTTATTGATAATAAGTGTAGATGGTATCGACAGAAGAATATCGCTCCCCATTTCGGACAGGGTTTCCCAAGTACGGTATGCTATAAGCATAAAGCTATTACGCACAAGTGAGCCGGCGGCAAGTTTCATTTGTTTCGACATACGGTTAGGATAAGTCGCTTTAAGTGCCTCGTAAGGTTCTGCCAATATTTTGTTCTGAAGCACGTTATTAACATCATATACCACAATGTTTACATCGGGGCTATTCTTGAGCAGATAGCGGGCATAGCGAAACAGGAACACATCATTCTCGTCGTACAGGAAAAGCACCGTAGAAGTGATGGAGCGGAAATTCCGGTTTACAAAAACACCCACACTACAATGGCTGTTTTCTATAAAATACCGCGTTTTATCTTTTATCAGCGTACCGGGATAAAAGATTGCCCTTTTCTGAAAACGATAAATCAAGCGGTTGAGCCACTTTATATTACGAACGATATACCGTCTCTTTGCAGGTTCCGAAAAAGAAACACTTGCACCCACCAGCAAAAAATCGAAACGATAATAATTTGCCGTGCGCACAATGCCGCCCTGCACATTGTCAGTCACCTTATAGCGGGCTTGTATAGGCACTTTAAGGCTACGTGCAGCCGCTTTCACCTTTTCAAAACTCTCATCGGCAAACTGCTCTCCATGCATCGGGTTCGTGTCCGTTCCAGGGGTGATGTGGAGTACTGTCACATCCAGGCTCTTTTTAACCCCATCCAATACCGATTTTGCTACCCGCAGCATCGGGCGTCCATTCTCAGGATTACCCATAGATATAAGCACCCTGAAAATGCCCTGAGCCTGCGTTTGCTGGTATTCCTCCTCGTCCCTCTTACGCGAATATAGCTTGTCTATCACCGACAAAACCGGAGTAGTTATAAAAGTGGTAAAAATGGTCATAATCACCAGCATCACAAATATGGTGGGCGGAAGGATTCCCATTTCAAGGCCTATATTGAGTACAATAAGCTCCATCAGCCCCCTTGTATTCATCAGTACCCCTATCGACAAGCTGTCTCGCGTCGATTCGCCCATTATTTTAGCAGGCACAGCACTACCCACAAATTTACCTGCGATAGCCACAAGCGTTATCACCCCGCATATCATCCACAGTTGAGGGGTGTTAACCAAGCCTATTTCCGTATTAAGCCCCGTATAAACAAAGAAAAGAGGAAGAAAAAGAGTGACGGCAATATCTTCAATCCGCTCGATAAGTATCATACGGAACTTAGGAATAGGAGGCATGATAACCCCCGCCAAAAATGCTCCGAATAAAGCATGAATACCTATCAACTGGGTTATAAAAGCCGAAGCAATAAGCACCAAAAGGAAAAAAGCAATCATACTTTTGTTTAACACCTCCGTATTGGAATAAATCTTACCTATACGCTTGAGGAAAGGACGCACTACCAAAAGCATAAGTGCCACATACACCACCGCACAAGCTATGGTATAGAGCGAACTGACAAAGCTCCCTGTTTTTGCAATGGCAATAACGGCGGCAAGCAGGCACCACGCGGTAACATCGCCATTAGCCGCGCTTGCAATGGAAATCGTACCGAGATGCGTACGTGTCAACCCCTTTTCCTGTACAATGCGCGCCAGCACCGGAAAAGCGGTGATGCTCATGGAGATACCAATGAAAAGTGAGAAAGAGAGGAAACTGGTTTGTCCTGCGGCAAAATCTTCATAAATAAAATACGACAACACCATCCCTCCGAAGAAAGGGATAACTATACTCGAATTGCTTATCACAAATGTCTCACCGAGCTTACTTTTAAGCGAACCTAAATCCAGCTCAAGCCCGATAATAAACATAAACAGCACAAGCCCTATCTGGCTCAGGATGTATATATTGCCCAGCGATTCGGGAGAAAAAAGAAAATTAAACGCATCAGGAGCAATTTTGCCAAACAACGACGGCCCTAAAACAATACCGGCAAGTATCTCGCCAATAACGGTAGGCTGGCCTATTTTAGCAAAAAGGAAACCAAAAAAACGGGACACTAAAAGTATAGCAACTATCTGGAGCAAAAGAAGCGCCCCATCTTCGGCAAGGTTGTGATGAATTGAATCCAGAAAAACAGCAAAAGGGGTAGCTGCTTCAACATCATTGGTAATACCTGCCGGCGATTCAACGTCGAAACGTGCACTATGCTGAAACAGGACATACGTAAAAACGGCACACAAAGTCAATACCAAACCAAAAAAAACACAGGCTTTGAAGTATTTGCTCTTCATCCAATATCCGCTTTTATATTAACGGGGGTTATCCTATCGAACAGATAATCCCCAGTCGCAAAGATAGTAAATTTCACTTTTTATGAAAAGTAAATTTTGAAAATTAAGAGCAACCGCATCAAAATATGCAGAATTATTATTTTATTCTTTATGTAGCCATAGCTAATCTTTCCGCCTCAGCTGGTGAGCGTAAAGAAATTCAGCGGAATGTAGCGTTAAACAGGATTTGCTGTTTGACGAGCGAAGCGAGGAGTTTCAAAGCCTGTAGCGGAGTGTAGCTGAATTTTAGCGAAGCAGGTGTAG
>NZ_QVMH01000083.1 GCF_010501035.1 Paludibacter sp. 221 | reverse complement strand
AAAGAGCATGAGCCTGTTATCTGCTCATGCTATTTTGAAACTATTTACTGAATAGGCCTATATAGTTTTCAATGTCTTACAGCCATACCTACGTGGTTTATATCTGGTGTGTGTTTTTTTAATATAAATCCCAACTCAGAAAATGTAACACTTTCTTTTTCGTAAAAATCAAAAGCTTCGTCAAAGATATGAGCCTCCTTTGAAAGAATGGATTCGGGACTTTCACCACCCTCTAATCTGACTTTGACTTTGGGCTTTTCATTTAGCTGTTTAAGTTTTGCAGAAATGGAAAGCGGCTTTAGAGAGTTCTCTGTTTCCTTATTGTCATCATCGGGCAGCATACCATTTTGGGAGCGTTTATTTTTCTCTTTTTTCTTCTTCTCCTTGCGAGCTTTGTCGTCAGCAATAATCTAATCTTTCAGGGAGGGGACTGTTACAGGTTCTTCTCTTTTGAAGCGTTTGAAATATATCTGTTCGATAAACTGTGGCAGTGGTGCATTCCAAGTTTCCTGCTTATGGTTGTCTATTTTACCCAGTTTGTCGGGATTCAGTCCTAACTCACGAGCCATTTGGACGTGTTTGTCGGACAATCTATGTTTCTTTTGGGCGACAACCCATTTCTCTATTTTTACAGCCATATATTCGATATTTTCAGCCTGTAAAGATAGGAAATACCAGAGGATATGGCTTGATAATTCAATAAGAAATCCGCCGCCATATCGGCTTTTGGTTTCTTTTTTACTGAATTGTCTTTTTTATCCGCAAACCTTTTGATTTTAAATGGGCTAAAAGCATCCCTGTCGGATGAGATACAAAGCCCGGAATATGATATATAAAGGGAAAAGATGTATCTTTGTAGTCCGACATGGGACAATATAACTCCTGTGTCCAGAACGTAGGAAAGAACAGCATATAAGGGGCTTTAGGAAACAGCCAAATTACGAAAGTTCACCCGAATATGATAGTTTCTCTTTCTGCCTGATCGTGTATATGTGCAAAATCATATATCGAAAGGGCGTAAGATTACGAACTATCAGTGGGCGGGCGCTTGGCTGTGCCTCTAAAGCCGATGTGTTTGTAACTCTTGCGCCTGTTTTCGTTTAATGATTTTAAGATTACGAACATGAGTACATCCGAAGAAGTTTCTAAAAAGAGTTGTGGCGGATTAACCCGCTCAGAAGTTACAAATCTGTTGCAGTCAGTCATTGGACTGCATGGTATTGAGGTAAAAGACGACCGTATTGAATTGCCGGGCGTTCATCCTTCTGCTGATGTTCCTAAATCCGAATTGCCGGATGAAACAAAAACGACGGTTATACTTTATAAAGATATAACGTCTATATCTCCTTTTGAGGCTCGTGTTGAGGTGCTGTTGCATTGTGGCGAACTCTATATTTTTTCCACAACAGACAGCATTAAAACTCATATAAACACACATAGCGACGGCAAAAATGCCAAATCAGAAAAGCCGACTACGGCACAGGATGTTGCAGGGAATATTTGGAACGGTTTGGAGAAAACGCTGGTTTCTGGAAAGAAATAGAACTGAATAAACGATAGTTTATAACTTATTGAGAAACATCTGTCAAGCAATTTTTGTCAGGTGTTTTTTTATGGGTATCTTTGCAATCTAATGGTCTAAAAATGAATTATGATTGATAAGATTGCCGCAAACGAGAGGAATACAGACCCCGTATTAAAATTAAATCCACCGGGAGAGGTAAAGAAGAAGCTTGATTACTATAGGTCTTTATTTGGTAAAGTACAAGACCTGACAGACGAAGAATTTGAGAATCTGAAAAAGGATGTCCATAGGTTCTTTAATATATTCCCTTTTAAAGAGCCAAATGCCTTACCTGAACGTTTAGTCAGGATAACAAATAATAATAGGATTTTTGCAGGACAAGGGAAAGATGTAAGCTACTTAACTGATATCTCACAATTATTAGCACCACCTATAGAGTTTTGTAAATATGGGAGATGTAATCAACCTGGAGAACAAGTATTATATTGTGCAATCGATTTACCATCTGCTTATTGGGAAACAAAACCTCAAAACGGTGATGTTATAACAATCTCACACTTCCAATTAAAAAAAGGAGTAAAAATAAATTGCAATTTCATTACCAAAGGGAAAGCTATAGATCCCCAAATAACTAATATTCTTGAAGAGATATATTATCTCATTGATGATTTCTTTGTTGATGCGTTTAGTTTGGAGGTTGCAAGAGACAGACCACGGGATTATATATTTAGTGCTGATTTTGCTTCAACTCAACAACTATTTTACCCTGTGGCTTCTGACAAAAACATTGAAGCTATTATCTATCCCAGCGTACAAAGAAAAGTTGCAGGACAAAACATGGCTATCAGGAATGATATTATTTTCGACAAATACGAGCTTATAGGTGTAGAAACCAGATTTATATTAGATGAATTTGAAAACCTTGACCCTGCAAAACCTGAGCCAACTGCCGATAATCTAATTGCATCATTTGGTACAGATGAATTTGATTTAGCGAATGGTAAAATAATGTATCACGAAAATGTTGATAAAGCATTTAATCTTTTGAGAATGTTGCAAATGGGAGGGTCAAAGCAGCAACGGATACCCAATCTGATGGGTAAGAAGGATATGCTTATGGATTTATCTCCAAATAGTGGGATTAAAATTAATTTATAGAATAGACAGCTGTATGAAACATGTTATTTTGGATTATCTAACTGACGAAGATAAAGAATATGTAAATAAAACAGGAGTTTCATTTTTTAATAGACATAAACCTTGCAGGTTATCAGCAGAAACTAAAGATTCTTTTCTTCATATTTTGCAAGGTTTAAATACAAATGAAAATGACATGTGTTTAACCATTCTTTCACATGGTTATGTAAGCCAAGACTTTAAAATATCGGGAGTAGTGAAAGACGATCAAAGAATAAATTTAATACTATGGCGTGAAATTTTAGATATATGCAATCAAATCAGAACAAATAATTTACTTATATTAAATGTATTACATCCATGTAATAGTTGCCACATAATGGATAGTTATAACGGAGAAGACAAAGTTGATCGCATTTGGTGTTCTCAGACTGAAAATGCCACTGTAAATCACGCACTTCGAGCAGCTATGGATTTCGGTGATTTAAGTTCGTTTATAGCTGATGTTTCACAAGATGATGAAGTTGACTATCTTGAATATTGAAACTGAAATTCTTACATGTAAACTAAAACATTTTATTCCGGTTCGGGGAAATATATTGTTTTTTCATGCAGCATAGCTTGTTGGGATTCCCGATCAACTCGTGCTATCATTTTTTTGAATGTAGCGTCACTTCTTTTTTCAACAAGATTACTCCAATCGAACCAATGATGGATATTGAATATAGTTTTTTCGTTTGCGGCAATAAATCTGATTGATGAAATAAGTTGATTCTGTCCTTCACTATTTTTTGCGTTCCATGAAAATTTTGGATGCAAACGTAAGTGTCCTGCCAGCTTAATTCTCTCACATGTAGCATCAATCATATAATTTTTATCGACATTTCGTAACTCTGGCATATTCTCATTCATGTCAGGAATATAATACCACTTTAATTCATCATAAATTTTGTAGTCCAGAGGATTTTCAAATGGCTGAAATAGCACTTCCATACGATTATAAAACTTTTCATCGTAATCATGTAAAGCTCTGGGAACTTCATCATTCATCATTATCCTCATACCTTTTGCTCCGCACTGTTCAAGTCTGGCTGCATTACTTACTGCTTCTCCCAAAATAAGTCGCCCTATATTGTTATTTTGGGAAGTTTCTATTATTTCTCCGCATGATAACCCTCCTCTGCAAAGAATACCCTCTTTTACACATTTCCTCATTAAATTACATGCAACGATAATCACATCCCGTATATTCTCTGACCAAACGAATGCGCAATCAGAAAGTTGCGCTATTGTTACACTTGGGAAAGATGCTTGAAAATCGAGTAGAATTTTACGAAATTCAACAAGTATTGTGGCAGCTAACAATTGATTATCATGTTTGCCTAAGTGACCAGGTATATTCCATGCAGCATAATCTTTATCATCAAGATCAATCTTGTTTTGAGTTAGCGCAGCGAAACCAAGTATATCGACAAAAAAAACAGCCCCATTCTTTTTTTGAAGTAGATGTCCCATAAATATTTTATAAATTGATAAAAATACAACTGCAAAAATACGACAATCATACGTATACCGTATGATTATCATATGAAATTATTCAACTCAATATGACTAAGATAGTGAGTTAAACCAAAATCAAAATCTAAAATATTATTTTTGGTTTTAACCAATATGGCTTTTTGTTACTCTTACATTTGTACAGACTAATACAATAGGGTCTATTTATTGTAGTTTTGCTAGATATATAGACCTAAGGGAATGAGAGTTTTTTGCTACAGG
>NZ_QVMH01000082.1 GCF_010501035.1 Paludibacter sp. 221 | reverse complement strand
ATTTCGACTTATGCCGAGTCGCGAGAAGCATCTATGTCTCATGAATGTTGGTTGTGTGTTTCGCAGAGCCGCACAGAGTTATTCACGGAGTTGCGCAGAGTGTTATTCACTTCTACGTTGCTCCGTGTTTTTCTTTGTGTGGCTTTGTGGGATTGCCCCTCCAACCTCCCCGGCCTCTCCCGCCTTTCAGGCACCCTCTCCAAACGGAGAGGGAAAAAGGAAAATAGTTTTTGGGAGGCTTATTATTGCTGGTGCGGATATTTATCTGTGCATGATTCGTATAGCGGCTTTCAGCCCGCTTTACGGATAAAAGGGGAAAGATACGCTTATGTTCGGCGTAGCGGGACTGAGGCAAACAAATTAGATATAACTGCTTTTCAAGCAGGACACGGACTACAATTTCCGACACGTCGGAATGTAGCATCCGCGTCAGCGGGGGGATACGAATAACGTCGCGTACCTACGGCACGCTTGTAATAAGGTGGCTTGTACTGTTACCAAACTTAAATCCCTACGGGATATTTTAAAAATATGAATAATAGATAATAAATGTAGGGGCGCAAAATCTTTCGCCCGAATAGAAAGAAAACAAAAGAGTATTACCGATAAGGCGGGGGAAATAGCGGATTTAAAATCCGTAGATAATAGCTTTCGGATTGCCGCTCGAACTTGTTCGCTTGGTTTACCAAGAAATCCGAAAGGACAAAGATATTACCCGTAAAGCGGACTTTAAGCCGCTATACGGGCAAGATGGGAACGGGCTCGAATAGATTAAAGAATCAAGAGCCAAGAATCAAGATAAAAGAAATAAGAATGAGGAAAAAGGTGAAAGGAAAAAGTATAAAGTTACTTACTTGCCTCTTACTTCTTTGTCTCATCGGATTTCTTGGCAAGCCAATGGAACAATCCGCTTTGCGGTGCGAACAAGTTCGAACGGCAATCCGATGATGTACTAATAACGGATTTTAAAATCCGTAGATAATAGCTTTTATCTACTTCCCCTCGTTTGTAACGAGGGGTTAAATGGGGATTACGTTTGAAACGTAAAACAACAATCCTCTCGTTGCAAACGAGAGGGAGAGAATAAAACAAACATAATTTATCCGTAAAGCGGACTCAAATAGATTGAAGAATCAAGAGCCAAGAACCAAGACAAAAGAAATAAGACAAAAGAAATAAGAATGAGAAAAAAGGTGAACATAATTTATCCGTAAAGCGGACTTTAAGCCGCTATACGGAACGGAAACAAATAATAATTANTTCCGACAGACTTTAGTTTTGTTCTGTCTTTTTCAATTTTCGTTTTTCATTTTTAGTGCAACTGCACAAGTAACCATTGGTGCTGACTCTCAGCCTAACGAGAATGCTGTATTGGATTTACGCTCCAATTACGCTCCAAACAAACATGGCGGTTTGCTTCTTCCCCGTGTAGAGCTTACAGCGTTGGACGATGCTTCGCCACTTGCTGCTCACATCGAAGGTATGACGGTTTACAACACGAAAGAGGATGCTGCTAACTCCCTGCTTAAAGGTATTTATTACAATGATGGCGAAGGCTGGGTACGTCAGCAAGAAGCTATTCAGCAAGAAAGCAGGACATTTGTATACGTAGACAAGAACAGCCCTAACACAGCGGGGGCGGCATTTGATGATGTCTCGCCACTGGACGAAGAAGGTAACGCGAACTCCAATTTTCAGAACGATAATACCCTTAAAGCGAATGCCAATTATCTCTACATAGGTTTAGACAACTCCATGTGGATATACAATAGCACGAGTAGTACATATATTACTTACACCTCTCCGGCAGCCACGGCATGGTACGTTGCAGGAACAAGCACCGACGCAGGGGCAAGCAAAACGGCTCATATCAAAAGAAGTGGAGCTGTTACTATTGATAACCGCCTGATAGTTACCGGAGGAAAAACCCATGCGAATGGAGCTATTAATATGTACTATAACCCGGATGAAATAACAAAGACAGGTGGTTATAAGCAGATTGGGATTGCTTCATACACCCGCCAGCGAATTGCTTCCGGAGTTGAAAATACAGAATACCTGATAGGTGCGCGGAGCCATACTTTTTTAGGTGATGGAAGTAAAGGTACTTTGAATGTACTTAAGTCCGTAGATGTGCTTTATGGTATTTGGGAAACTAATGTTACGGGTAAAGTTAAAACCGCGTATGGTATATATGTACAGGGGGCTAAAAATTCGGGTACTATCGATTTGAGTTATGATTTATATATAACTAGTAGTAAAACAGGAACTACCTCGTGGGGGGTATATGTAGCTGGAGCTGAGAAACGAAGTCTTTTTTCAGGAAGAACATTGTTTTATTCAGGAGTGCAGTTAGGGGGAGGAGGTGGAACGGCCGAAACTGATTTGACAGGAACTTTGCGAAGAGATGGGGCAAATCTTATTTTTCATAACGGGACTGAATGGCGCGTAGTGACAACTACAAAATATTCAAATCAAAATCCGTAATCGAATCAGAAATTACGCCTGATTCAGCCACTTGAGAATGTTTCGGATAAAAATATCGGAATTTGTTTGATAAATCCATATAAATTAGTACCTTTGCAAGCCCAAAGTGAAATAAAAGTCTAAAAAATTAAAAATATACAAACATGAAAAGTGGTATTCATCCTGAAAATTATCGTCCGGTAGCATTCAGAGATATGTCTAACGGTGATACATTCATTTCTCGTTCCACAGTTAATACAAGAGAAACTGTTGACATCGACGGTGTAACTTATCCGTTAGTAAAATTAGAGATTTCAAACTCATCGCATCCTTTCTACACAGGAAAACAAAAACTTGTGGACTCGGCAGGACGTGTTGATAAGTTTATGAACCGCTATGCTAAACGCATGGAATCGAAGAAATAATTAGTACAAAAAAGTATATAATACGAAAAAGGGTGCCGTTCAGTTTTCTGAATGGCACTTTTTCGTTACATCAGCGGGGCAAATAACCGTAAAAAAGATTCGAGCAGCTTTTTCCATCCCGGGCGTTTTACCCACTCTTCGAGCACAATTTCTTTGCACCCTTTTAGGTCTTCGAAAAATATCGCTTTGTTTTGCAGCGCTATATCCGCGTCGTACATATAGCAATTAATCTCGAAACTGGCTTCGAAACTGCGGAAATCCATATTAGTCGACCCTATTACCGACACATAGTCGTCCGATACCATCGTTTTGGCGTGTATAAACTTGGTTTGATGTTCGTATATGCGCATGCCGGCTTCAAGCAAATCCTCGTAGTACGAGTGCATGGCAGGGTCGATGTATGCCGTATCCGATTTTGCCGATACCATCAACCGCACGTCAACACCCGCAGCGGCTGCGGCATATAATGCATGAAACAAAGCATCGGTAGGCAGAAAATAGGGAGTTTGTATATAAATGTACTGCTGGCTTTCTACAATGATGCGGATAGCCGCATGCAGAAGGTTGGAGTAGGGCGAGTCGGGCCCTCCTGAGGCTATCTGCATCAGATTGTTCGAATATATTTTTTGTTCGGGGAAGTATTCGCGCTTATTCTCTACCGTTTTTTCGCCCGACGAGCTCCAGTCGTTCAGGAAGTGTGCTTGCAGCCCCAACACTCCCTGTCCTTTTATCCGCAGGTGGGTATCCCGCCAGTTAGGGTCTTTTGCATACTCGTCGCCTATGTTCATGCCGCCTATGTAGCCTATTTTGCCGTCGATAACCACCACTTTCCGGTGGTTTCGGTAATTAATGGTGCGGCGTATGCGTGGCAACGACATTTTCATGAAAGGGCACACCATCACCCCGCTTTTTTCCATTTCGTAATAAAACTTAGGCCGTACGGTGATATTGGCTACATTCTCGTAAATAAAACGCACTTCTACCCCTTCGGCAGCCTTTGCCATCAATATCTGTTTTATCTCCTTTCCGGTTTCATCCTTGTTGAACAGGAAATACTCCATATGTATATGGTGTTTTGCATTTTTCAGGTCGTCAATCAAGGCGGCAAATTTGCGCTCTCCGGTAGTCATTATTTCCACGTCGCTACCATACAGTACATCAGAACATTCGCTTGGTTCAAGCAACTTTACGAGGTCGTGGCACGAATCCGGTACTTTATCTTTATTCCGGCAGAGCGATTCGCTTTTGGGGATGCTGTATGTGTGTTTCGCCCCTCTTTTTTTGAAATATTTTTTGCGTTGCGTATCCTGTCCTAACACGTAGTACAAAATAAGCCCGAAAACAGGGATGAAGTTAAGAATCAGTATCCATGCCAAAGTACGGATGGGGTTCCTGTTTTCGGATATAACTATAAGCATGGTACCTATAATAACAAGTACATAGGCTACGTAGATAATAAGCCTCAATACAGATACAAAATCCATTTTTTCAATTAAAGTTTAAAATATTGATAAGTCCGGTACAAATATACTGTTCAAATATAATGAAAATTCTTGTTCGTAATATATTATACTGAGCCATGTGCCTAAAAATCGCTTTTGTATCGTAGCCGGACGTATTAATAGCGAAGCAAATCGCTTACATGGTAAATAAAACAAGCTTTACTTCATTTTACTTTAATTATAAGCAAAAAAAAGATTTTATTATAAAAAAAATAAATATATTTGCGTAACTCATTATTGTGTTATGATGCAATATGCTGTTTGCGTTTTTTTTAGAGCTTGTTTAAATTTTACAAAAAAGGACATAATTTATTGCGAAAAAGACATATGTAAAACTATAACAGTTTCTTTGTGGAAAATTTAAACAACCTCTTAGTAGCCTGATAATTGCTTTTTTTATTGAAATAACTCTATAAATGTTAACTTTTTTAATTTATGCTTATGAAAAAATTTTTATTTTTTGTATGTATTAGCCTATTGTCTTTTAGTGCTTTTGCACAATTGACAAATTTGCCTAATAAATTTAACGAGGCCAAATTAGTAGGGCATTGGGAATTCAAATCCGAAGCCGAGCTGTTCAAAGCTACTGTAGGTGAGGATCTTATTTCTTTGATGGATGAAACTCTGATTTACCATCAGGAGGTTGACGGTGTTAGTACCGCTAGGTTAGACTTGGGTGGTGCTGTTACGTCCGGAATGACTGTAGCGCACGGTATTGCTGCAAACGGAGGTTCTGATACAAAAGTAAATAACTTTGCCATGATGTTTGATATCAAAATTGATGCAAACAAAGGTGGTAGTGGTAATGAAAACTTGAGTGCTCTCTATTGGAACAATGCTAAAGATGACGGATCTACCTTCGTATCATTCAGTGATAATACAAATGCCGGTAGGGTAAACGGAGTTGGGCTAAGTACTTACGGAACAGACCTGCTTCTTCCCGGAGATTGGAACCGAATTATTCTTAACGTCAATCTGGAAAGCAGCAAGTATGATATCTACGTTGTGCATAACGACCGGACTATCCGTACAAATTCAGCTGCAAGCCAAGGTGGTGTGGAACTTATAGCAGGTAAGGACGTGGTTTTCTGTGGCGATTACGCTAAAGGCACAGAATATGGAAGATACAACGTTTCTCAAATAGCATTGTTTAATAACTATCTGACAGCTAAGGAAATTGAAAATCTTGTTTACGGAGGCCTTCCGGTGCCATCTACAGATGATAATGGCCCTTGGTATAAAATTCAGGTATTGGGAGAGGGCTCAGGAAGAGAAAACAGGCTGTTTACAGCAGAAACAGACGCTAACTCCAAAGAAAGAGTAAACGGAC
>NZ_QVMH01000081.1:4932-6449 GCF_010501035.1 Paludibacter sp. 221 | reverse complement strand
TAGTTTTGTTCTGTCTTTTTCAATTTTCGTTTTTCATTTTTAGTGCAACTGCACAGGTAACAATCGGAGCCGACAAAGCACCTGAAACATTCTCTGCTTTAGAGGTAGTAAGTACTACAGGCGGTTTACGCTTGCCTCAGTTGACTACCGACCAGCGTAACAAATTATCGGTAAGCGGTAAGGATTTAGCTAAAGGCTTGACTATTTACAATATCACGACTAACTGTACCGACACATGGAATGGTACTGCTTGGATATCGAATTGCGGTAGTAATGTAGCTCCACAAATTACCGCTCAGCCTCGTGCTTTCAACTGGGCAGAAACTAAAAATGCAACCGCCCTTACTGGTATTGGTGGTGAATCGGCTACTATCAGCGTAACGGCTACCGGAATAGCTCCCCTTACTTACCAATGGTATGAAGTGACAGCTAACACCAATGCAGCTCCTATAGCTGTGACTGACGGTACAGGAGGCGATTCAGATGCTTTTACTCCCAGTTTATCAGCTTTGGGCATGCGCCGTTACTATTGCCAAGTTACCGATGTTAATGGCAACAGCATAAACAGTGATATAGCCGAAGTGGCTGTAGGTTGTGGTGCTAAAACAGTAGCGGGAGGTTGGAGTACATTTATGTGTTATAATCTTGGGGCGACCGAGCAAAGTATAGAAGAACAAAAGGCTTGTTCAAGCCCTGTGTTTAGCCACCCTAATACAAGAGATAATAACTCTATTGTTTATGGCGACTTATACCAATGGGGACGTAAGACTGACGGTCACGAAAAACGTACCAGTGCTATAACAACAACATTATCTGATAACAACGATGCTACAGCTCCCGATGGCATTTCCGATTCTTTCATTAAAACTCCTTCTTATCCTTACAATTGGACTGTTACTAATACTGTCGACCTTAATTGGCGTAATCAAAAAAATGCTATTTACGATCCATGTCCTACCGGATGGCGTGTTCCTGCTCAGAGTGAGTGGAGTAATATTTTCAATGGCAGTTCAGCACCCGGTACTAAAGCCACTGCTGTGGCTAATACTTGGGTGTGGCATGATGCAGTTAATGGTACCGCCGGTTACGAAGTGAAACCTGATGGCGAGACTACTACTTTCTTTTTACCCGCCGTCGGTTACCGCAATCACTATGATGGCGAACTCTATCAGGTAGGTTCTTACGGACGTTACTGGAGTGGTAGTCTTAGCAGTGTGTACTCGGACGCCTTGGCTTTTAATAATAGTGGTGTGTACCCTGCGAGCATTAACAACCGTGGACACGGCTTTAGTGTACGGTGTATTGCTGAATTATAGATAGACAACAAATGCAAGGAGCTGTCTCAAAAGTAAAATAATCAATTTTGCTACTATCAAATTATTACCGTTCAAAACAAAGTAATAAGGTTATTGGCTGAAAATAAGGTTTTTATCAGACATCTTATTCTGTTGAAAAATCTTAATAATTGCACAAGTAGGAGTAAACCGTCCTTATTACCTTATTTTACTTTCCGAATT
>NZ_QVMH01000081.1:0-4902 GCF_010501035.1 Paludibacter sp. 221 | reverse complement strand
ATAATTTATCTCGATTTTTTTATCAATATCCCCACTTCAGGTAAATTGCTCCCCACGTAAACCCGGCTCCAAAAGCAGTAAGAATGATATTGTCACCGACACCCCTAAACTTTTATACTTTTTCTTACCGTCTTTACATATACGAATCATTAATGGATGTTCCCCATTGGTGAGGTTTTTAGACTTGTAGCAAGTGATACTAATTGTAGCATTCATATTTGAGTTTTCAGTTTAACTCTGGTTTAACTCTGGTTTAACTTTGGTTTAACCGAAGTGCCTGAAACGCCCTATTTTTCAATTTCAAATAGGTTTTGATTTTACAACTATATTTTAGTCCTATTTTGACAATTCACCTAATATTTTTGTAGATTTCACTTTTATTTTCACCTTAAAAACCCTTATTTTACACCACAGGACTAAAAAACAGAAAAAATAATTTGTTTTATTCAAAAAAGATTGTACCTTTGCACAGCTTTTCAAGAAAAGCAACGGGGTGTAGCGCAGTCCGGTTAGCGCACCTGCTTTGGGAGCAGGGGGTCGTGGGTTCGAATCCCGCTACCCCGACATTACAAATAAAGCTCTGATAATCAATGCACAAAACATGATTATTAGGGCTTTTTTTATTAAATTTTTGCCTATTTACAACACTATATGCACTGTTGGAAATGACAATTTTTGAAGAAAAAAGCCTGTTTTTGAAGAAAATTATTGCAAATATATTGCAAATAAAATCTTATCAACATGGCATCAGTAAAATTTTATTTAGACACAAGGTCACAAAAAAAAGACGGTACATTTCCATTAAAACTTACCATTACACACAAAAAACCGTTTCACATTCCGTTAGAGGTTTCAATCCCTAAAGAGAATTGGATTGCAAATAAAATAGAGGGAGAAGTCAAAAACAAAAAATTTCTCAACAGCTATATCCAAGCTCGTTTTACAAGTGTCGAAAATTACCTTCTAACTTTACAACTTCAGGGACAATTAAAATCTTTATCGCCGGAGGAGTTGAAACATAAAATCATCATGCTCAATTCTCCGGAAGAATTTGAAAATTCAGAAGAAAAGAAAAAAGAAAAAACACTTGGTGAATATAAACTGTTTAAAGAACATGCTGAGCAGTTCATTTCCACACGTAAGACCGATGGCACAAAAGAGGTTTATAGATACACATTGGATACACTTGCTAAAATGTGCGACCTGAACACTCTCACTTTCGGCGAAATTGATTACTGCTGGTTAGAGGATTTTGAAAGCGCTTTATTTTCTACAACAAGTGTCAACACACGCTCAATTCATTTGCGGAATATAAGGGCAATTTATAAAAATGCTACTAAACGAAAACTTGTCAGCAAAGACCTGTACCCTTTTGAAGATTTCACAATAAGCAATGAAGAAACAGCCCATCGCAACCTCACTGTTAGTGATTTGGTGACCATCAGAGATTATCCGGTAGAACAACATCAGGAAAAATACCGGGATTTATTCATGCTCATGTTTTACATGGTAGGGATAAACTGTATCGATATTCTCCAAGCACCCCATAATAGTATCAAAAATGGCCGTCTTATTTACCGTCGGGCCAAAACAGGACGGTTGTATGATATAAAGATTCATCCTGAAGCAATGAGAATTATTGAAAAATACGGAAACGGTAAAAAATATTTATTAAACTTTCTCGATAACTATGATAATTATAAGGACTTCCGGAACAGATTTAATAAAAACTTAAAACAGATTGGTTCGGTCGAATGGGTCAATGCAAAAAGCAAAAACGGAAGGCCTATAATAAAAAAGGAGAGGAAACCTTTATTCCCTTTCCTATCTTCTTATTATTCGCGCCACACATGGGCAACTCTGGCTGCCGATTTAGACATTCCCGAAAAAACCATTAAAGCCGGGCTTGGGCATGGTAAGAAGTCAACATCCGATATTTACATCAATTTCGATTTAAAAAAGGTAGACGAAGCAAACAGAAAAGTGATTGATTACGTAAATAATTATCAAAAGGATTCAGACAAAGAAGTTACCATGCCGTCCTGCGGATAGTGCTTGTTTCAGGGGCATTTTTTATGACGGCGGGAGTTGGTAGTTGGTAGCAAACATATAATCCTATCATCGTTGCCATTATCCTGTCGTCATGTTTTTTTGCTTTAGCACCATAAGAACCATCTTTCTTTTTTTCATAAGTTCGGGCTTCATTCAAAGTTTCCTCGTCCCTTTCTATATAACCACTTTCACGCAGAATAGCAATGTAATGGCTTATTATCATCGGCTTGGTATTCTTATTGGTCTGGAAGCCGTATTTTATTGGTGCGCCTTCGCGGATTTTTTCAGCAGAAGTACGACTATACAGATTATCATAATACTCTGCAATCGTATCAAATATAAATTCCGTTTCATCTCCACTTCTGTCTGTGCTGTCATAAGTATTACTTTCAATTACCAGCAGAGCATCATTATAATACCTTGCTATCTGAGCAGCTATCCATATCGTTATGTCCTTATCAATATGACCATAAAATAAAGCTACCACTTGTGGTTTCTCACCATATTTCATCCAATACCTGTCAAAAACCTTAATAACACCATAATCCGCACCCTCAGACGTTCCTTTTTGTGGGTCGAATACAACAACATAACGGTTGCTTATTTTTTGTTCAGTATCAGGGTACTCCCATATATGCAATTTGTTTACACCTTTAATAAACCTTATCTTTTGGTCACCGTTTAAAACAAAATCAGTTGCTTCGTTGTCTTTCAGAAAACGTACATTTTTAAGT
This sequence comes from Paludibacter sp. 221, assembly GCF_010501035.1. GTDB lineage: Bacteria > Bacteroidota > Bacteroidia > Bacteroidales > Paludibacteraceae > QVMH01. The sequence continues at coordinate 2,116 of NZ_QVMH01000081.1, read as the reverse complement.
ATCTCTTTTCTCCGCTCAGGTTCTACGATTGCAATTTGTGGAGAACAACTTGAAATCATATCACCTACCGCAACTGGAGGACAACAGCCAGCTCTTAGTTTCTCAACGTCTTCCGATTTGAAAACAGGACTACCTGAATCCTGAAAAGCCTCTATGTCATTCGATGGAAACTCCTGTTTCATCTTGCTTTCACTCGGCATAGTAGCTGCCATCATTCTTCGCCAGTTTAAGTTTTCAAGCGTACAAAGTTTATAGTTATTCCATAAGTTTTGTTCGTATTCATTAAAAGTTGATATAAACTCCGAAATAGTTCCTTTTTTCTTTCTTCCGTTATGTTGGTAATAATAACCGTCGAATATCTCCTCATATAAGGGAATCATAAACCATGGAGCAAATACAGCCTCAAAAGAGGTTTCTTGTTTTTTTGCTTTCTGCCATTGTTCATAAAAATAATCTCCCACACCATTAGCAGTACTTTCTCTTACAATCATAGTATATGCTCCTTTGGTAGAAGAAGAAATGATGCTCGATTCTAACAATTCCGGGTTATTTCCCTCGGTTGCCGGATAAAATGCTTCTTCGGAAAAATGAACCATCTTTACGTTTTGCGAACGGACACTTTCCGGTTCTGTCGCAAATCCGACTGTAATCCGACAACCTCGCTCCGGTATTTCTTTTATATTTTGGGTTAGCGCAAACGATTTCATCGAAAACTTAACCCCCTCTATTGCCGGCATTACTTTAACCGAACGCTCATACATAGAACGAACATTTATTGCTGCATCTCTCACATGCGCGCAAACTACACTATTCCAATTCTTTTTGTGAATTATCTGAATCCATTTCATGTACATTTGGGTAAGTGTAGAAAAACCCATTTGTTTTGCCTTGAGAACCTGAGCTTGAATTTGGATTCCCTCTTTTCGTTGTTTCTCGAATACTGCGAGTAACATTCTTTGTGCAGGATTGAGTTTGAAACGAATAGTTTCTGCCGATTGTTTATCCTCGATTGTTATACAGGAAATGGCGAAAAACTCAAAATCGTACTTATAACGTTCTTCGCACAATTTTAGCCAGAAATAATCTATTTGCTCTTGGGTGGGGGTTGCTCTTAGCTGCATTTTTAGCAAGGCAGCTATCGAGCCATATTTTTTTAATAGCCGAATAGCTTTAAAGTTCGACATTTCAATAGGCAGGTAAAATGTCCGGGGATTTTTATCTTCAACGGTCAATACAAACCTTTCTCCGTCACAATTCAGGCCGGAGACAGGGTCGTAATCTTTTTTCTTTTCGGCATTACGATAGGCATTCTCTCTTATTATCTTCTCAACATCAACCTTCAAAACAAATACTTCAATTTAAAACTATGATAATTCTCTTGTAACTTGTAACTCGTAACTCGTAACTGAAAACTATACTCCACCCCTATACGATGATAAAACACCCCTCCACCAAAAGAGAAATAGCCATTTGTACAATATCCTGCGCTTATAAACGGTTGAAATACCCCTTCTTTGACTTCTGTTCTAACCTCTCGGATAGGAGTAAACTTGAATGATAAAGAATCGAGACGGTTATACTGCACTTTCCCCGAAAAGTCTATCTTTCCGTACTTATCATCATACAGTATCTTTGAATAATAATTAGCCCGTGCATAATTTTCAATGATGGCCGGAGTATCTACCTTTTGAACTATATGTTCTTTATCTTCTATCCAAAATACAACAGGTATAGTCGGAAGCTCTGTTTTATCAGGAAGTATAGATTTTACAGGAATTAAATCAGGCACGCCATAACTCCCCTCAATAGTATCCTGTTTTTCATATCTTACCTGCGTTTCTACGGATTTATCACTCCTCCCAATAAAGAAACCCACAACAAAACAGATAATGCCTGAAATAAGCGTATATCGCATTTTCATAATTCATTTGCTTTATTCCACATATCCAACCGCGCCACTTGCTCCCAATTATTGGGGTTATTGCGCCACCGATAGTAACGGATGAGCAAAGCTGCGTAGTTGCGTATATGTTTGCGGATTCTTTTTATAATTATTGGCATATTGGCACATTAAGATATTGACACATTAATCCGGTATCTCCAAATAGGGCGTAGG
>NZ_QVMH01000080.1 GCF_010501035.1 Paludibacter sp. 221 | reverse complement strand
AGACTTTAGTTTTGTTCTGTCTTTTTCAATTTTCGTTTTTCATTTTCAGTGCAAAAGCACAAGTAACAATCGGTGCTGACAAAGCACCCGAAACATTCTCTGCTTTAGAAGTAGTAAGTACTACAGGCGGCTTTCGCTTGCCTCAGCTTACTACCAAGCAACGCGATGCTTTAGTCGTAAGTGGTGAAGATTTAGCCGAAGGACTTACTATTTACAACATTACTACTAAATGTACCGACACTTGGAATGGCACTGCATGGATTTCGAATTGCGGTAGTAATGTAGCTCCACAAATCACCACACAGCCCCGTAAATTTAATTGGAAAGAAACCACTGGTGTTGGTACTTTATTAGGTATAGGTACTGATGCAGCTACCATAAGCGTAGCGGCTACAGGTGTTGTTCCTCTTACTTATCAATGGTACGAACTAACAGCTAACACCAACGCCGCTCCTGCCCCTATAGCTGGTGAAACAGCAGCAGCCTTTACTCCTGACTTATCTGCTTTGGGCATGCGCCGTTATTATTGCCAAGTTACCGATGCTAACGGCAATAGCATCAATAGTGATATAGCCGAAGTGGCTATAGGTTGTGGTGCTAAAACCGTATCAGGTGGTTGGAGTAAATTTATGTGTTATAATCTTGGTGCTACAGTTACAACTATTGCAGCTCAGAAATCAACTTCCAGTCCCGTATATACCTATGGTGGTACTACAGCTAGTCCAGCAGAGCGTAACTCAGCTGTTTTCGGTGACTTATACCAATGGGGACGTACTCGCGACGGTCACGAAAAGCGCACCAGCGGTACTTCTACCACCTTGGCTACAGATGTAACTACAGGTGGTACAACTACTGATGGTGTAACAACAGGCGGTATTAATACTTTTATTAGAGCTACTTCTTATCCTTACAACTGGACTACTGATGCTATCGCCAACCTTAACTGGCGTAACCAGAAAAATAGTACTTACGACCCATGCCCTGCCGGATGGCGCGTTCCTACTCAAGGAGAATGGAGTGATATTTTTCGTGGTGTTTCGGCTCCCGGTGCTGCCAAAACTGCCGTAGCTAATACTTGGGAGTGGCATGCTGCTGCTAACGGTACTGCCGGTTATGAGATTAAGCCTGATGGCGAGACTACTACTCTCTTTTTGCCCGCCGCCGGCTACCGCTACAACGGTAATGGCGAGCTCTATAATGTAGGATCTGGAGCCAACTACTGGAGTGGTAGCCTTAGCAGTACATACTCGCTCAGCCTGTACTTTAATGGTAGCAGCGTGTGCCCTACGGACATTAGCTACCGTGCGCTCGGCTTCAGTGTACGGTGTGCGGAGCTGTAATAAAACAAATATTCCCTTGCCGACTCTATCGTTATGTTAACGAGTAAGTCGGCAAGGGAATAACACTATATTTATTTCAATTTCAACCAGTTCAGGAATTTCACGGGGTCTTCGTCGTAAGCGTACGATTTGTTCAGCGGTTTGCCTTCGTTATCCAGAATCACATAAAAAGGCTGTGCATTGGCTCCGAATTTGGAACGCTGCAAATAACTCCACTTATCACCTATTGTTTTTATCTTACGTACCCGTCCGTTTTCTTCCACCTCAAAAGGCTCGTCAAGTTGGGTTTTATCATCCACATACAGAGTTATCAATACATAATCTTTTTCCAACGCATCCTTCACGCGAGGGTCAGTCCATACCTTGGCTTCCATCTTCCGGCAATTAACACACCCGTAGCCCGAAAAATCAACTACCACAGTTTTTTTAATAGCAGCCGCATAGCGCATACCTTCATCATAATCGGTAAAATCGGCATGAACTGCATCCGTATTAAGATTAAAATCTTGCGTATAAAGAGGTGGCAAAAATGCACTCGCAGCCTTCAAAGGTGCTCCCCACAAGCCCGGAATCAGGTAAATAGCAAAGGCCAAAGATATGATAGCAAGGAAAACTCCCGGAATACTGGTATGCTTGGTTTCGCTATCGTGCGGAAAGCGTAATTTTCCAAGCAGATAAAAGCCCAACAGGGCAAAGATAACAACCCAAAGGACAATAAATACTTCGCGGTCGAGAATATGCCATCCGTAAGCCAAATCGGCAACCGACAGGAATTTCAGGGCAAATGCAAGCTCGATGAATGCTAAAACCACTTTCACCTTATTGAGCCATCCACCCGATTTAGGAAGAGACTTTAACCACGTAGGGAAAAATGCAAATAAACTAAACGGGATAGCCAATGCCACCGCAAAGCCCAGCATGCCGATAAGCGGTGCAAGAATGCTTCCGCTGCTGGAGACTTCGACCAATAAGAAACCGATAATAGGGCCTGTGCACGAGAACGACACTAATACCAAAGTAAACGCCATGAATAGGATGCTGATAAATCCGGCTGTCGACTCGGCTTTTGCATCCATCTTGGTTGTCCATTTGGCAGGCAATGTTATTTCGAAAGCGCCAAAAAAGGAAATAGCAAATATGACTAATAATGCGAAAAGGAAAAGATTAAACACGGCATTAGTCGATAAGTCGTTCAATGCACTGGCGCCAAAAATAAGCGTAATAAACAAGCCTAAAAGCACATAGATTATAATAATTGCCAATCCATATAGCACCGCGTCACGTCGTCCGCTTGCTTTGTTTTGCGAGCGCTTGAGGAAAAAGCTTACTGTCATCGGGATTACAGGCCACACACAAGGAGTGATAAGCGCCAATAAGCCTCCAAGGAAACCAACGAGAAAAATCCACCACAATGAAAAATCCGACGACTTCATCTCTCCCATTTCCTGTAAGTCTGCTATCACAGGAGTCCAGTATTTTGAAAAAGCAGTATCATTATTTGTTTCCACAGCAGGCTGTTGTATCTCAACCTGTTGCGGCTCATTAATTTTCATCGGCTCTGTTTTTTGAGGAGTTTGAACAACTATCTTGGGAGCTGTAGCTTTAGGCTTCTCTTGCGAGGGGGGAGCCTGTGTGCTTGCAGTATTCTGCTGTACAGCATTAGCCACTTGTTCGTTGATAGAAATTTCAAATGGCTCTTGCGTAGGAGGCAAACAGGTTTGGTCGTTGCATGCCATATATTCCACATGCCCCTCTACAAATGCTTCTTTAGCGGAATCGAACGTAACAGACTGAATAAAAACAGCCTCACTGTCGTACCAGTTCAGCTCCATTGCAAAATTCACATCATATTTCCGAATCAGTTTAGATTTTGCCTGAACCTCACCGGAAAGTGCTACATTCTTCAATTCGTTAAAAACAATGTTGGTTGGGCGCGGCCCGTCGTCAGGTATTTCCAATCCGTACAAATGCCACCCTTTATCAATAGTAGCATGAAAAATTATATCTGCCGTATTTTCACCCGTTACTTTGTGCTCAATATTCCACTTTATAGGCTCATAAATCTGTGCCGACAAAGTAAAAAACGCACATAAGGAAATAAAGAAAAACAAAAATTTCTTTTTCATATATTTAGTGATTATGATATATGTTACAAAAATATAGATTTTTTTCTTTAACCAGCAAGAATCAAATTAATTAATAGTGCAACTGCATCAAAAATATGATAAATAGTTTTATAATAAGTTGGAAGATGTTGCGCTGTTATATTTATACTTACACATCAATTTTTCTTACTACCTTTGCATCAAAAAACAGACAAATGGACATTCAGCTATTTATTCCCTGCTACATAGACCAGCTATATCCCCAAACAGCATTCAACACCATCAAAGTGCTTGAAAAAGCCGGATGCAATGTACACTACAACCCTAAGCAAACCTGCTGCGGGCAACCAGCATTCAATAGCGGCTACTGGAAAGAAGCAAGTGATTTAGCTGAAAAATTTCTGACCGATTTTAACGCCGACATGCCCGTGGTATCCCCTTCGGGCTCGTGTACAAGCTATATTATACATCACTATGGCAAAGTTCTGTCGGGTAAAACCGAATTGATAAGGCAACACGAATCCATGAAAAGCTCCATTTATGAATTGTCCGATTTCCTGATAAATGCACTTAAAATCGAAAATCTGGGAGCCGAATTTCCACATAAAGTAACTTATCACGACTCCTGCTCGGCCCTGCGCGAATACGGCATAAAAGAACAGCCTCGCCGGTTGCTGAAACAAGTAAAAGGACTGGAACTAATAGAAATGACAGAAAGTGAAACCTGCTGCGGATTTGGAGGTACTTTTGCAGTAAAGAACAATTTCATCTCCGGTGCTATGGCCGAAAAGAAGGTTAGAAACGCGTTGGAAACCGGAGCCGAGTATATTATCAGTACCGAAGCATCATGCCTGATGAATATAAACGGCTATTGTAACAAACAAAACCTGCCTATAAAAGGAATCCACTTGGCAGACGTGCTGGCAAGTGGATTGTAAAATAAAGCTACGTAAACTCGTATTTGTTTTCGTTGCAGGAATCCCCTACTAAGTGTAAAACAGTTTTTTACAGCTCCGCAATACACCGTACGCTGAAGCCATGCGCACGATAACCAATGCCTGTGGGAAATACGGTACTACTATTGAAACTCAGGTAGAGCGAGTATGTGTTGCTAATGCTACCACTCCAGTAGAGGCCTACAGTCCCCACACTATAGAGTTCGCTATTACCATTGTGACGACTACCGGCAGCGGGCAAAAAGAGAGTAGTAGTCTCGCCATCAGGCTTAATCTCGTAACCGGCAGTACCGTTAGCTGCAGCATGCCACTCCCAAGTATTAGCTACGGCAGTTTCGGCAGCACCGGGAGCCGAACCGACACGAAAAATATCACACCATTCTGTTTGAGCCGGAACGCGCCATCCGATAGGACATGGATCGTAAGTATCATTTTTATAGCTACGCCAGTTTAGGTCGGCGGTATTAGCCTTTGTTATATCAACCCAATTGTGCGGATAAGAAGGAGCTTTAATAAATGCGCCTGAAATGTCTGCAGGAAGTGTAGCATCGTTATTAGTGGACAAAGTGGTAGTGGTAGCACTTGTACGCTTTTCGTGACCATCAGTAGTACGCCCCCATTGGTATAAGTCACCGTAAACAACAGAGTTATCATCTCTATTAGGATAAGTAAACACAGGACTACTATATGCCTTTTGGTCTGCTATACTTTGCTCGGTCGCACCCAAATTATAGCACATAAATTTGCTCCATCCTCCACTTACAGTCTTTGCCCCACAGCCTACAGCCACTTCGGCTATATCACTGTTTACACTATTGCCGTTAGCGTCGGTAACTTGGCAATAGTAACGGCGCATTCCCAAAGCAGATAAGTCGGGAGTAAAAGTTGCTGCTGTTTCACCGGTTATAGGGGTAGGAGCTGCATTGGTGTTAGCTGTTACTTCGTACCATTGGTAAGTTAGCGTACCGATGCCTGTAGCCGCTACACTGATAGTAGCCGATTCGCCACCAATACCTGTAAGGGCGGTTGCATTTTTAGNAATTATAACACATAAATTTACTCCAACCACCACTTACGTTTTTAGCACCACAACCTACTGCCACTTCGGCTATATCACTGTTTATACTATTACCGTTAGCATCGGTAACTTGACAGTAATAACGGCGCATGCCCAGTTTGCTTAAGTTCGGAGTAAAAGTATCTGAATCGCCTCTCGATCCGTCAGTCACAGCCTTAGGCTCAGCATTCTGATTAGCAGGCAATTCGTACCATTTGTACCTTAGCGTACCGATTCCGGTAGCCGCTACGCGGATAGTAGCCGATTCGCCACCAATACCTGTAAGGGCGGTTGCATTTTTAGTTTCTGCCCAGCTGAAAGCACGAGGTTGTGTAGTGATTTGTGGAGCTACATTGCTACCACAATTCGAAATCCAAGCAGTACCGTTCCATGTGTCGGTACAGTTAGTAGTAATGTTGTAAATTGTTAAGCCCTTAGCTAAATCTTTACCACTTACCGATAAGGCGTTACGTTGATCTGTAGTAAGCTGAGGCAAGCGAAAACCGCCTGTAGTACCTGTTACCTCTAAAAGCGAAAAACTTTCGGGTGCTTTGTCAGCACCAATAGTTACTTGTGCAGTTGCATTAAAAATAAAAAACGAAAATTGAAAAAGACAGAACAAAACTAAAGTCTGTCGGAATGATTGTTTTCTGTTCATGAGTTGATAATGTTTAATTGTTNTTGGCACTAAAAATGAAAAACGAAAATTGAAAAAGACAGAACAAAACTAAAGTCTGTCGAAATGATTGTTTTCTGTTCATGAGTTGATAATGTTTAATTATTAATTGTTAATTATTAGTTATTATTTTTTTAACACGGAGACACAAAGCCACGGGGTTAATTGTTAATTATTAATGGTTAATTATTAGTTGTTATTTAGTTACAAGTTACAAGTGTTTGGTTTTATTCCCGTCCCGTATAGCGGCTTTCAGCCCGCTTTACGGGTAGATTATGTTTGCTTTATTCTCTCCCTCTCGTTTGCAACGAGAGGGTTGTTGTTTTACGTTTAAAACGTAATCCCCATTTAACCCCTCGTTACAAACGAGGGGGAGTAATATAATATAGTTGATTCATAATTTATTGTCCTTTCGGATTTGTAATCCGAAAGCTGTTATCTGCGGATTTAAAATCCGCTATTAGTATATCATCGGATTGCCGCTCGAACTAAAACTACACTTATCTTCGGCACAAGTTACACTACGCTAAACTTGCACCAGTCAGGGTTCTTCCCGTCCCGGTGTCCTGCTTTGAAAAAGCAGCTATATCTAATTTCTTGTTCTTTGCGACAAACATCTTTTCCTTTTATCCGTAAAGCGGGCTCAAAGCCGCTATACGGATGAAGAAAAATATCCCACAAAGCCACACAAAGAAAAACACGGAGCTCAGCAGGGCTAAATAGCTCTCTGCGAAACTCCGTGAACGACTCTGTGCGGCTCTGTGAAACACACAACCAACATTCAT
>NZ_QVMH01000007.1 GCF_010501035.1 Paludibacter sp. 221 | reverse complement strand
TACGCTACAACCAGAGCGTTTCTTACGTTGTCTTTGCCCCTGCTGAAAATTATGATAACCCGCGTTCTGATATTGGGGTACAGGAGCATACGGCAAAGTATTTTGCTGCTGAAAAGCAGGAGTATAAGAAAAATTTCGATTCATTTTTTTTTCGTTTTTAACGACGTCTACCGCCGTTTGTGGTTAATATTAAAATAGCTATCATAAATACAGCGAAAACACCGAGAATAACAAACAAAACGGTATTATCCTGTTTTACTACCGTAGTGGTAGTGGCAGGCGTTTGGTTTTTGCCACCAAACGCCCCCAAAATAGTAGTTAAAATAGTAGGGATTAAATTCTCCATTATACCCCCTTTCTTATTTGCTTATAGATGCCATATCACGACGCACTAACTCAACAGGTACACGAGATGAAGAATCACTTAATACATTGTTATAGCGCATTATTTCAGCACCTTTTAGCGTATAAGTGCCGTCCGTATTAATGGCACGAGCGGGAGAATTACCTAATAAACGATTAGCTGTATAACTGGTTAAATTATCAACTGTACTCTTAACAAGAATAGCTGTAAAATCTTGGTCAGAAAGCCCCGCAGAATCACGTACTACCTCTATTTTTTCAACCCCCGACATATCAACTATAAGGCCTGATTGATAACCGTAAAGAGCGGAAGCAATTACACCTTTTTCGCTGAAAAAAGCGGCGATAAGGTCATTATTTAAGCAAGTATCATACTGCAATTCAAAAAGAGTACGGGTAACAGTAACACCGCCTACGTAAGAAATTTGAACCTCATCGAAACCATCAACAGGCAATATCATCGCATTTGCACCACCATCATTACGGAATATTTCACGTGATAAGCCTTTAGGGATAGATACTTTATCATACTTGATGTTAAAAGCGGAATAGGTATCATGCTCAAAACCGTAAACCTCTACTTTGTCAACATTATCTGAAAGACCAAGCAAATCAACTAAAAGATATTTATCACCCGAAAGGTCTATATTGCCATTAGGAGTAAGTAATACACGCTGACAAAGGTCACCAACCGCCCCTTTATCTGGTAAGGTATAAAAATGACCTAAACAAAAACCCTCTTTACGTGTAGAAAATTCTGACAACTGAGCTAATGGAAGCGAGGGAATAAGATTAGTACGCGCACTATTACGGTTATCCTGTAATGATACATTTATTTTTAAATCTGGAGAAAAAAATTCTTCCGCAGAAGCCAAACCACCTGAGATAGTAATTTTAAACAAAAGAGCATGCAAAGGGCGATTTATTTGCAACTTTTCGATTTTGCCGCCTACGGGCTGATAAGTACCTAATAACATTTTTTTTATTTTTTAGAATTAAACATTTTTTTTTCATTCTGAACTACAATACAAAATTACGACACAAAAAAAAGGCACTTAAACGTTTTTGGGCGTTTCTGTACCTTTTTGGACTTTTTTGGACTTTTTTGGACTATTTTTTTAACACATCAGGAACAAATTCGGGATAATTCCGCTTTAAATACAGCTCCGTATAAGTAAAAATTAATTCTTTTGGTAAATACAAAGGGTGGAAATTACGTCTTAAAATTACCCTTACTCTATCATCCTCTATATTTTCCGAGTGAAAGAAACGATAATAACCACTTTTCAAAGCGGATTGCAATGTTTTTGTTTTTTCGTTCATAGATATATTATTTAAAATGAAGTTGAAAGAATTAAATTCAAATCATCGAACGTCATACCCTCATAAATGGCTAAATGCCACCTTGTGATACGCTTTTTGTGCGATAATTTAAAAAAACGTCGTATTTCCTCTATACGAGAAAAAGCAGTATTTCTGCTACATCCATAAAAAAAAGCTATTTCTTTGACTGTAAGTTCCATATAAATAAAATTAGTTATTGATAAAAAATTGATACGCATCATGAAGCGTGCGTAATTGCTTTAAAAATTGCTTCGTCTGTTTATCATACACGTTGATAGCGGTTAATTGATAGCCCGCAGAGAGCATGTTTTTGAATAAATTATAGACATTCGTAACTCGTCTATACTTCAATGCCCCGCCCTTATTTGCAGCGAAACAAATACATGTGTATTCCCTTTTTTTCATAAAATTTTTTAAGTAAAAGATAACTTTGTTTGAAATACATTGCGATTTGAAACAGGGGCGACAATATCACAAACAGAATTAGAAGAAGTTGAAGTAATATCGAAATTATCCATCCCGTTAAAATACTTCCTAATGTGTGAAAGAAACGTTTCATAAATAGAATTACATTTTTGTTTTAGTTGTTTAATAGTGTGGAGGATTGTTGTAAAACGTTCCTCTTTAAATACTTGTATATCTTTTTCAGTTTCGATAAGATTATCAAGCTCAGGAATAAAATCAACCTCACAATACGAGATACATTTACGAGCTTTAGCAATTACCTGTGAACACTGCCAAATACGCCCCTCAACAGTATATATTTTACGTATATCGTTATCAGTAAGGTTATATTTAGCTGAAAGTGCAGAAGCATATTTTTTTATCTTACTTTCAGAATGACCGAAGCCTTTCGACATGTATTTGCTAATATACGCAGCTACATTATTTACCTTTTTTAGTGCCTGTATATCCGTTGAATTCGGCTGTTTCCAATTCGTTTTTTGTCCGAAATCAAAAGCCTTTTTTAGCTGATTTAACCGCTTTTCATCTGCCTTTTTACCATTTGTACAGTATGACACATATTGTTCAAAATTCATTGATTTAAATCGCTCCTGATAACGGTCAACGAAGCCATATTTGTTGATTAAACCATTCCAACGGGTACGAAGCCATTCCCAATTAATACGCTTATCAAAAAGTATATGAAAATGTAAATTACCGTTTACCTGTTTTTCACATACCCACACATAATTATTGACACCCTGTGTTTGTTTCAACTCAGTCATTAACTGGTTAAAACAATTGCGTTTAATTTCCTTATCAGTTGCATAATACTCAACCTTATTTGTGTCAAATGATTTAAATTGAGACGAGGGAAGGGTAAGGGTTGCAAATGTTACATTTTCCTTACCCTTACCACTCAATAAAATTTCCTCATTTACACCAATTAAAAGAGTATTGATAGATTTCCTCAAATTTCTCGAAGCCTTAGAAGATAAGCCGCCTTGATGCTCTTTAAAAATAGGGGGCTTTACTTCCTCTATTGTACCATCATCTAATTTCCGTTGAGGTACACAAAAGCGATTCAATAAAAGGTCAAAACGACGTGTGTACAACGTAGTACTTGTAGCACTAATAGAAGCAAATGAAACGGGGACAAATCTATCTTGTACCATAATCAGGAAATTTAAAAACAATTTGCAAACCATTTTTTGAATAATACCCCTTGTTGTAATTAGTTAGAGAAGTATAATAATAAGAATGAAAAAAAGGGCTATAACCCTGATACACGTATTTTTTACGACCGTTAGGAAAGGCGAATACATCGCCAATCGCAAGATGTGAAAAAGTTGCTTCTAAATAATTCATATTTTTTTTACTTTGAATTGTGGGACAAATGACAAGCCAACCAACTATATAATATTTTAAGGCATCAACAAGGAACTACTTTAGTATAAATAGGAGAAAAGTAATAATTACCAAATTTATCTTCATACTCAATTTATGACACATAACCGAACATGCCATTAAAGACACGACTACCTAAACGACGATAAACACGTTTTCCACGTGGGAAACGGAAACAAGAATCAGGAGGAATATTTTTAAGATAAACAATCATAATTCATCATTTTAAAGGGTTATTTAATACAAAAACACCGTCTTTACCGTATATACGGTGACAAGAGGCACAACACTCAAAACAAAGAGGAAAAAGTTCCTTTCCATACAATGCACAAGAAGAACAGTTACTATTACATTCCAAAAAAGAATATTTCTTACCTAAAAGATAAATTACATTTTTATTTTCAGAAGTGCGAAAACTCTCAAGTAAGATATTTTGCTCAACTACTTTCTTTAAATCCATATCATGCAGCTATTAAGTGATTTATACGAGGTTTCAAGAAAATACAAGGCAATTCGTCAGATTCGATTAAATAAGGCTGTAAAAGCCTTGTAATAGTACAATTATCTCTTTTTTCGACAATACGGTAATGCTTTCTACCATATTTAACGACAGTACCAATAGGGTAAGAATGAATGTCCATAGGATTATTTTGTGTTAACAGAATTATAAACGATATTACAAGGAAAAGTAGCAGTAGCAGATGATGGGCCAAGAGCAGAACAATTCCCAAATTGAATAGATTGAACTTCATAATAATGCAAAGGACGTGCAACCGCATTAGTAAAAGATAAAAAATGTTCAACATCAAATATCTTATAATAAGCATCACAAAGCACCGCGAACAAATCTGACAACTCAGGCACTAAATAAGTCCGATACTCCGAAAATCTCACATCAAAAATTGTAACTTCTTTCTCCTTATCAAAAGAAAGCCAAAAACGATTTGAAAGACAAGAAACAGAACGTGAACGAACCGCTTGAAAGGGAATACCATTGTGTCTACAGTAAGAACGGAATAATTCAAATATTTCCGTACCTTTGCTTCTCTTTTTGCTCATAACAATAAAAATTATAGATGAATAAAATAAAAATTAAAAAAAAATTTGTGCGTCATTGAAACAACCAATAACACACAAATATAATTCCTATAATCTACATTATGTAAAATAGTATAAATTTAATTTATGTAGACCTTATATAACATGCACCCTACTATATTACATATTGAGACTTCGACAAACGTTTGCTCCGTTGCATTAAGTTACGGTTCAGAATGTATTTTCTTCAAATCGGATAATGAAGGTATGAACCATGCAGCTCTTTTAAGTGTGTTCATAGAACAAGCCTTAGAAGCTTTGAAATCTCATTCTAAATCATTAGATGCTGTTTCGGTTAGTTCGGGCCCCGGTTCATATACAGGTTTAAGAATTGGCGTTTCTACAGCTAAGGGAATTTGTTATGGTTTGGATATTCCTTTAATTGCTATAGATTCATTAGAAATCCTGACCGTTCCGGTTATTAAGGAAATAAATAAGCAGGAAGCCAATACTACCCTACTCTGCCCTATGATTGATGCACGGCGTATGGAGGTTTATGATGCTTTATATAGGTTGGATAGAAGTATTTTTCGCAATGTAGAGGCAGATATTATTGATGAAGATTCGTTTTCCGACGCTTTAACCAATAACAAGGTTTACTTCTTTGGAAACGGTGCTGATAAGTGTAAGACTATGATAAGCCATCAGAATGCTATTTTTGTAGATAGTATAGAGCCTTTAGCTAAAAACATGGTTGATATGGCTGTAAAGAAGTATAGCGAAAACGATTTTGTTGATACAGCTTACTTTGAGCCATTTTATCTCAAAGAATTTCAGACAACTGTTTCTAAAAAGCCATTATTTTAAAGTGGCTTCAATCTTACTAAGTTCAGAAAAGATATGCTCTACATTAGCACTCAATACGTCCTTTCCATCGGAATTTAATACAATATCAGCTTTTTTGATTTTTTCCTCTTCCGGCAGCTGTCGCGCTATGCGTTCGCGGACTTGTTCAGGAGTTATTTTATCCCGTTTTGCGACCCTTAGGATGCGTACATGTAAAGGAGCAGTAACTACAATTACTTTATCTACAAAACCTACGAATCCGCTTTCGTACATAATTGCAGATTCAACAAATAGATATTTTTCATTTGAATGTTGTGATTTCCAGTCAAGAAAATGCTCACGCACAACAGGATGTACAATTTCGTTTAACTTCGCAAGCTGTTCAGGATTCCTGAATACTATACTTGCGAGTTTTTTTCGGTTAAGCCTGTCATTATCGTAAATTTCGTCACCAAACAACTCTATCAGCTGCCTGCGAATTTCAGTATTTTTGTCTTGTAGCTTTTTTGCTTCAACATCAGTATCGTACACATGATAACCTTTTTTTTGCAACATTCGGGCTAAAGTAGACTTTCCCCCTCCTATTCCACCCGTTATACCTATAACTAAAGGCTTTTTCATGGCAAATGAGTTTTACTATTAATGATGAAACAAATCAATAATAGTTTTTGTTCACGGCTAAAATCCAAAGCTAAATCCAACGGTAATAGTTGTATTTTTACCTTGTAGGTACTTAGGAGTAAAATAGTCTAAAGCTTCTTGAGCTGTCATTTTCTTTTCTCCGAACACGGCATCTTCCCCACTGTCAAATCCCTGTATGTTGCTGTGTTCTACATTAAGAATAGCGTAAGCATTATTAAACACTTCATACACTGCATTGAAGGCAAATGTTTGATTACTCCATATTACTTTACCTAATGATGGTTGGCTTATTATATCTAATATCGAAGCGTTATCTCCACTCCATGTCCCCTTTCTTATATAATCATATTCTTTTCCATGTCGTGCGTCCATGAAAGATAGCTTTAAATCAAGTCCACGTATTGGCTTATACCTTAATTCAGCATAAAACTCCTGCGAGTTATCTCCTAAATAATGTCCTAAGTTATAACTATTCGACGCCCACGTAAGAGTAGGAATCGAATGTTTATAGTTGATTATATTAGTCCTTGTAAATTCTCCCGTCAGAGATATGTTTTGTATAGGAAAGTTACTTAATTTACCTCCTAATTTATATGAAATCGGGTTTTGCTGGGGATTATCCGATTTTAAACGTTTTGCGCTAAACTCATCTACAAATACAGATGCATATAAGTGTAAGTGCTTAATATTTCGGGAACTTATATTCAGAAACATCATGGAGTTTTGATTTTCAGTTCTTACCCCTTTTGTTAAAGTATGGTCTATCGACTTATAAAATGCTATTGGAATAAAATATGCTGCCTGCACATTGTTTTCTGCATATATTATAGCATTTCCGGCCGAAATATGTAAATTGCGGACAGGCGAAATGGTAAACATGTTTGCTGCCATGAACTTGTTTGCAGGACGATAATACTTTGTTATTTCGTTTTCTATATAATACTCAGTACTATCCAGTTGGTTTGATACGAGCCACCCATGAAAATAATTTAATTCGAACCAGCGTGCCGGTTTCAGATTCAATGTTACCATAGGGAATGAAGGCGCTCTTCCTGAGAGGATATTAGCACCATGATAGTTATCACCCCAAACGATATTGTCTTTCACTAAGCCGAATGAGCCCCAATTCCATCCATATTTAATACCACCACGCGAATCGCTATAGTCGCCGCCATAACTGGCTTCTTTATATTGATAGCCCGGTTGGTCGTTCAGGTAATTAGGTTTTGAGATTAATGCCCCGTTCATTGAAATATCGCGTAGGCTACCCCATACGCTTAGGTTTTTCCCAAACATTCCTTGAAACTCAGCTCCATACCAACGTTTTATTATATTTCCGTTTTCGTTGTGGGTAACGTGCATTCCCAGCAATGGTGTAATGCGTGCACGGAAAATATTATCCCGATAATAAACAGCAGGCTGGATAAGAGTAGCTCTTACTTTTTTATTAGCCCACGGAGAATGAGGCCACCCATTGGGGAATGTATCCCGCTCGAGAGCGTATTCGTTTAAGAAGAATTCAAGTTCTTTACGTTGGCGATTATTCAATTTATCTTTTTGCTCCTGAGTTTTAAGTAACTGGTCGCAAATAAATTTTCGTGAATATGGTTTTATTGCAGAGTTTAACTCAAAATAGCCATCATTAGCCAACTCGTCTATAAAATCATAAATCCTTGTATATGATATATGTTGAGGGATATCTTGCGATTTTACTGAATGAGAAGTTGTAAAAATGAATACTAAACCGAAAAACAATACGGTTTTAACGCTGTGATGCATTTTCAATAGTTTATTCATTATGCAAATTTATTAATTTATAAGTTTATAGGGAATAAAATGCGCTTTTTTATGCGCTTCTTGCCTTTTTAAATATGATCGTGTGTGTAATTTTAAAAAAATAACGAAAATCAGTCAAGAATACACCATCTTTTTCGCAAGCATTTAAATAGCGCATTTCGGATGCCTGTATTTCGTCCAGCGTTTTGGGCATATCTGCATAAAAAGGAGGTAAAAGCCCCGGACGGAATTTTATTCGTTTTTCTTGTAACTCCTTGCTGTATAGGCTGAAATAATGTTGACTTAAAGGCCGTACTCCTATCAGTTTCATATCGCCTTTTATCAGGTTGATAAACATCGGAAATTCGTCGATCCAGTATTTACGCATACAATGCCCTAATGTGGTAACCCTTATATCTCTTTTTATTTTTCCACCTTCTTGCAGATTGTTTTTCTCGAAAATATAAGACTGCAAAAATTCTGAATACGGGTGCATAGTACGCATTTTATAAACATTAAAGCGTTTGCCTTTCTTCCCGATACGAGGTAAACGTATTAACGGCCCATAGGTTCTTTTTTCCAACGGTCTTGGAGTTGTAATGCGTCTTGCAACAACAAAATTTAAATTATTGATTTTTTTTGTGTCAACAACTTCGTAACCAAAACAATACAAGCGCCCCAGCACTTCAGCTTTGGAAAAAATACGATTTCTTCCTTTGGTTATATCATAGTAGAGACGACGTGTTATAAATATACGGGGAATGATTCGTTTTATTATATAATCGAATGTATATACTATATAATTAAGAGGTTTTCTATACTTCCTTAATATGTATTTTTTTCGTGTGCTTTTCGATTCGAAATAACAAATAAAAAGTCCATTGTCAGGCAGTTTTTTATTGAGTTGGTAAAGCATAATATTGATTTTACGCAAATCATTAAGCCTTTCCATTTCGATGAATGAGGAGTAATGATAGTTTTCAATCAACTTCAAATCATTCAAGTCATTACCAAACAAAAACCTGAGATTACCACTCTTCAAATCTATGTATTTAGAAAGGTATTCGGCAACTCCTTTTCCTAATTTGGATGAAATAACGTCAAGAAGCGATTTGTACTTTTCCTCACTTATAGGAGGGGCTGGTATCAATTCGGCATTTTCTCTTGTTTCTTCCGTCTCAATGTCTTCCGGAATATCGTAAGTAGTAGCATAGCGATAAGCGTAATAAATAGAGATTATGACATACTCTATAGCGAAGACGCTAATAACACTTGTAGTTAAAAGCCGTAATGAGAAAAAATCGGCAAATGCTGAAAATTTATAAAATAGATATAGAATTGCAAATATGGTGAGCGACTCAAAAAATAGTCTTAATGCAGCTTTGAAGTAACCCACATTCCGTTTCCATCGCAGGAAAACATAGGCGAGAATAAGCCAAAGGGATGCAAAAGTCAAGAGAAAAACCGGAAGTTTGGGAGATGGAGTTCTATCCATTATGGGAAACCATCCAAGGACAATACCAAAAGTAATGGATAATGAAAATATATTAATAATCAATGAAATAATACTCGGTTTATAAAACTTCATCCTCTTAAATATGTATTATTTTACCTTCAAAAAAATTATTTACAAAGATAGGTGATTATCTTAATAAGACTAAATTTTTTATGTAAAAAACAAAAGTAAAAAACAAAAAAACCACATTGAAAGTTCAGTCTCAATATGGATTTTTTGAAAAAGAATGATGTTATAGTCAGTTTAGCTGATTCTTTCGATATTTTTTTCTTTGATCTGTTGTTCTACAATAGCATCCAGTACAGCTATAGCTGTCATGTTTACAATGTCGCGAACGGAACTTTCTACATCCATGATGTGGATAGGCTTGTTCAGTCCCATCTGAATTGGCCCGATCGACTCGGAAGCTCCCATTTCGAGCAACAGTTTACATGCTGTATTAGCTGAACTTAAATTGGGGAATACCAATGTATTGACATTTTTCCCATGTAGTTTTGAGAATGGAAATTTTTCGTCGCGCAGCTCTTTGTTTAATGCAAAGTTTACCTGCATTTCGCCATCTACTACCATGTCAGGATAACGCTCGTGAAGTGTTTTCACCACCTCGTGTACACTCGCTGGGCTTCCTTCCTTATCCGACCCGAAGTTTGAGTATGATAACATTGCCATCACCGGATCGTGAGCGAAAAATTTAACCGTATTATGTGTCAGTCGGGCAATATCAATCAGTGTTTCAGTCGAAGGATGGCGGTTGAATAGCGTATCGGCCAAAAAGAAAGTGCCTTTTTTCGTATTCATGATGTGCATAGCTCCGATATGGTTCAATCCCGGACGGATACCAATAATATCTTTGGCTGCTTGTACCGCATCGGCATATTTGGTATAAACACCTGTGATAAAAGCATCAGCATCTCCTACTTCTACCATCATCATGCCAAAATAGTTTCGCTCATACATTTTTTCGTATGCTTCGTCGTACGTAATCCCTTCCCTACTTCGTTTTTCCGAGAGTTTTTTAGCATATAATGCCCTGCGGTTCTCTTCCCTATCGTGACGGAGGTTTACAATTTCTATTCCTGTCAGGTCAATATCATTCTCCTTGGCTATATTACCAATTTTTTCTTCGTTTCCGAGCAATACAGGGAAGCATATTCCTTCGGCATAAGCCATCTCTGCAGCCTTTAACATGTTGACATGATTTGATTCCGAAAAAACAACACGCTTAGGATTCTGACGGGCTGTTTCGTAAAAACGACGAAGCAGTTTGTTATCATTGCCCATACGTTCCATCAATGTCAGCTCATAAGCATCCCAGTCTGTAATATTTTTACGCGCTACCCCCGATTTCATCGCGGCTTTAGCTACTGCCGGAGATACCTCGGTAAGCAAACGCGGGTCGAGTGGCTTGGGAATTATGTAATCACGTCCGAATGACAATCTCCTCAAACTATATGCAGCGTTAACTACATCAGGAACAGGCTTTTTAGTCAGTTCGGCAATTGCTTTTACTGCTGCCACCTTCATTTCTTCGTTGATAGTAGTAGCACGCACATCCAAGGCACCACGGAAAATATAAGGAAACCCTATAACATTGTTTATCTGGTTGGGATGGTCAGAGCGTCCTGTAGCAAAAATAATATCAGGTCGTGCTGTCATTGCATCATCGTACGAGATTTCGGGGTTTGGGTTTGCCAAAGCAAAAACTATGGGGTCTTTTGCCATAGTTTGTACCATTTCTTTAGTAAGTACACCCGCTACGGAGAGCCCTACAAAAACATCAGCATCTTTTACGGCTTCGGCCAGCGTTGTTATCTCACGGCTGGTTGCAAAAGGTTTTTTACGGTCGTTCAGGTCGGTACGTTTCGTACTTATTACTCCCTTGGAGTCGAGCATAACTATATTTTCGAGTCTGGCTCCCAATGCCATGTATAACAAAGTACACGAATTGGCAGCAGCTCCGGCGCCGTTTACAACTATTTTTACATTTTCTATCTTTTTCCCATTCAGTTCGAGCGCATTTACAAGTCCCGCGGCCGAAATTATTGCAGTACCATGCTGGTCGTCGTGCATAATGGGGATATCCAGTTCGGCTTTCAACCGTTCTTCTATTTCGAAACACTCGGGAGCCTTGATATCTTCAAGGTTAATACCTCCAAAAGTGGGCGAAATGGCTTTCACCGTTTGGATAAATTTTTCGGGGTCTTTTTCGTTTATTTCGATATCGAATACGTCAATTCCGGCAAATATCTTGAATAACAATCCTTTACCTTCCATTACCGGCTTTCCAGCAAGAGCACCTATATCGCCCAAACCGAGTACGGCTGTCCCATTCGATATTACAGCCACCAAGTTACCTTTCGATGTATATTCGTAGGCTGCATTGGGGTCTTTCTCTATTTCGAGGCAGGGTTCGGCCACTCCGGGTGAGTAAGCCAATGATAAATCGCGCTGAGAGCTATATGGTTTGGTAGGAACAACTTCTATCTTACCGGGCTTCCCTTCTGAGTGATAAAGAAGCGCATCTTCTCTTGTTAGTTTTGCCATAATTTTATGTATATTTAATTTGTAAGAGTAACAGACTTTTTTTTGAAAAATTGTTGCGAAATTACAAAAACAAATGATGATATGCAATATATTTATATTTAATTCTATCTTGCACATTATTCTTCACAGATATTTTTTTGTAAAAAATACGGGTATCAAATGAAGATATAATGTTATGATATGCAATAAAAAATATAACTTTGTAGCCTTTAATAAATACAACAATTACATTCTATTAAAATAAAAGAATTATGTCGAAAAAAACCTTACATTTCGAAACATTGCAGGTACATGCAGGATACACTCCCGATCACACTAACTCCAGAGCTGTACCTATTTATCCTACAACGGCTTATGTGTTTGATAATTCGGAGCATGGAGCTGATTTATTCAACTTGGATTTTAAAGCCGAGACTTCTCCTTATATATATACGCGCCTGAACAATCCCACTAATTCTGTATTCGAACAGCGTATGGCGGCTCTCGAAGGTGGTGTGGCTGCTGTAGCCGTAGCTTCTGGTCAGTCAGCGCAGATGATTACCATTATGAATATAATGAAGGCGGGGGATAATTTTGTAACATCGCCTTATCTGTATGGAGGTACTCACAACCAGTTCTTTGTTTCTTTTAAGGATTTGGGAATAGAAGCACGCAAGGCTGAAAACGATACGGCAGAGGCAATGGAAAAATTGATTGACGAAAATACAAAGGCGCTATATACCGAAAATATAGGAAACCCTTTCTTCAATGTTCCGGATTTTGAAAAACTAGCAGCTTTAGCGCAAAAATATGAAATTCCTCTTATCGTGGATAATACATTTGGATGTGGCGGGTATTTGTGCCGCCCTATCGAGTATGGAGCTAATATAGTGGTGGAATCGGCTACGAAATGGATTGGAGGACATGGAAATGCTATGGGAGGCGTAATTGTGGATGGTGGAAATTTTAACTGGGGAAATGGCAAGTTTCCGAAATACTCGGAACCATCGGTCGGTTATCACGGATTGGTATTCTGGGAAAAATTCGGTAAGGCTGCTTTTGCAATGCGCTGTGTTGCCGAAAATTTACGCGATATGGGTCCTGCTATCAGCCCTTTCAACTCGTGGCAGCTTGTACAAGGTGTAGAAACGCTTTCCGTTCGTGTAGATAAGATGTGTGACACAACAATGAAATTAGCCTTATGGCTTAAAGACCATCCTAAGGTATTTGATGTAAGTTATCTTGGATTGGAAGATCACCCATACCATGAATTGGCTAAAAAGTACCTGCAAAATGGTTTCGGAGCAGTAATGACCTTCCGTGTTAAAGGGGGATTGAAAGAGACTACACGTTTTGTTGAAAAATTGGAGCTTATAAGCCACCTGACTAACATTGGCGACGTACGTACGCTTATCACCCACCCTGCCAGTACAACTCACCGCCAACTGAGTGCAGAAGCACAGGAAGCTGCAGGTATTTACCCCGATTTATTGCGTTTCTCGGTGGGATTGGAGCATATTGACGATATAAAGAATGATTTGGAACAGGCATTTTCGGTATTATCGTAAAGGATTGAAAATATTCCTTGTTTTGCATTTCAGATATATGCAATAAAAATAAATTTGTTGCATAATTGTTTGTATTTTAAAGATTTATTTTCTATATTTGCACCGATTTTAGAATATGGGAGGGGGACAACAGTCCCCTTCCTTATTGAATATCCCTCGAATATGTTGTCAAAAGAACCTATCAGTCAAATAGTTAACGAATATCTCTCGGATACTGAATATTATTTAGTTGATATAAACATTACACCTGATAATAGAATTTTAATAGAAATTGATTCTTTTGATGGAGTGTCAGTAGAGTTTTGTGCAAAACTAAACCGCCATATCGAATCGAAACTCGACAGAGAAGTGGAAGACTACGAGCTGGAAGTTAGCTCGGCCGGTCTTACCTCTCCTTTCAAAGTAAAGAAACAGTACGAGAAGAATATTGGCAACGAGGTTGAAGTATTGACGAAAGACGGACGAAAACTAACAGGTGTATTGGTAGAGGCTGATGATGATAGTTTTACTATAGAAATAGAAAAGCAAGTAAAGCCCGAAGGCGCAAAGCGTAAAGTAACTGTTACCGAAAGCGTAACATTCCCATATAAAGAAATAAAAACAACAAAATACATTTTTAGATTCAAATAAAAATTATGAGCAAAAAAGAAACGATTAACTTAATCGATACTTTTTCGGAATTTAAAGAATTGAAAAATATCGATAGAAGTACATTAATCAGTGTGATGGAAGAGTCATTCCGTAATGTGCTCTTAAAAATGTTCGGAACCGACGAAAATTTTGACGTTATCATTAATCCTGATAAGGGTGACTTTGAAATATACCGAAACCGCGAAGTGGTGGAAGATGAGGATTTGGAAGATGAAAACCTGCAAATATCACTTACCGAAGCACAAAAGATAGATACTGACTACGAAGTTGGCGAAGAAGTGACAGATAATGTAAACTTTCTCGACTTTGGACGCCGTGCTGTTTTGACCCTTCGTCAGACGCTTGCTTCTAAGATTTTGGATCTGCAGAAAGAAAATGTGTATTTAAAGTACAGCGAAAGAGTGGGTGAAATTGTAAGCGCGGAATTATACCAAATCTGGAAAAAGGAAATGCTTTTGCTGGACGAAGATGGAAACGAGCTCTATCTGCCAAAATCGGAACAGATACCAAACGACTTTTACCGTAAAGGCGACATGGTACGTGCTGTAGTGGCGATGGTAGATAATAAAAATAATAATCCGAGGATTACATTATCACGTACCTCACCTGTTTTCCTTGAACGCTTGTTTGAATTGGAAGTGCCTGAAATACAGGACGGGCTGATTACAATAAAGAAAATAGCTCGTATCCCGGGCGAAAGAGCTAAAGTAGCTGTAGAATCGTATGACGACCGTATCGACCCTGTTGGCGCTTGTGTGGGTGTGAAAGGCTCTCGTATACATGGTATTGTTCGCGAACTTCGTAACGAAAATATAGATGTTATCAACTATACGGCAAATACTAATCTGTTTATATCAAGAGCGCTAAGCCCGGCCAAAGTATCTTCGATACGTATTGTAGAGGAAGAAAAAAGAGCCGAAGTGTATCTGAAACCCGAAGAAGTATCGCAAGCTATCGGTAAGGGCGGTTTGAATATCAAGTTGGCAGGTATGCTTACAGGATATACCCTTGACGTGTTCCGCGAATTGGACGAAAGCGAAGAGACTGAAGATATTTATTTAGAAGAATTTTCGGATGAAATTGACGAGTGGGTTATTGAAACGCTTAAATCAATAGGTTGTGATACCGCTAAAAGCGTATTGGCAATTCCACGTGATGAGCTAATCCACCGTAGCGACCTCGAAGAAGAAACTGTTGATGAGGTTATAAAGATTCTTGCAGCAGAGTTTGAAGGAGATGATAAATAATTCAGAAGTTTTCTGAATCCGGATAATATCGTTGGCTATATATTCAGGTATGACGATATTGATAAATCAAAAAAATAAGTTTTTACTTCTTATTACAATAGTGAGTTTAAGAATAAGAAGTAATTAAAATATGAGAAAAAAAGTATGTCCATAAGATTAAGTAAAGCTCTTAAAGATTTAAATGTGGGTATGTCCACTGCAGTTGATTTTCTTGGCAAAAAAGGAGAAAAAATCGATGCAAGTCCCAATTATAAATTGACGGATGACCAATACATGTTGTTGTTGAAGGAATTCAACAAGGATATGGCTTTGAAGATAGAATCGGAGCAAATAAGTCAACAACGCCAAACAAAAGAAAAAGGTGGAACTGTATCGATAGAAGGGTATGAAAAACCGCAACCCGAAGAAAAAGAAGAAGAAGTTATTCGGGTAAATATATCTGAAGAACAAAAACCTCATTTTAAGTCAGTCGGACATATTGACTTAGATGCTGCTGCAAAACCTAAACAAGAGGAAAAGAAAGAAGAACCGATTGCTCCTCAGGAAGTACAAGAGCCTAAACAAGAGGAAGAGATAGTAGAAACGAAGGAGAAAGAGATAATTCCTGTTCAGGCTGAGAAAGAAGAAGTTCCGGAGGTAGAAACTAAACATGAGCCGGAACCGGAAGAAGAGAATTTTCCTGACAATAACGATAATAAAGAGGATGATTTTGAAGAAGATGTAGAAGATACTGTTGAAAATGACGAAAAACCTGAAGCTGAAGAAGTAAAAAAACTTCCTGAATCGGAGGAAGAGTCAGAAGAGATATTCGCAGTAAAAAGACCTATACTGAATAAAACTCCGGTTGTAGTAGGAACGATTGATTTAGATACCCTAAATCAGAGTACCCGTCCGAAACCTAAAACCAAAGAGCAAAAACGTAAAGAACGTGAAGAAAAATTCCGTACTAACTCGGAGAATAAAAAAGTTGTTACACCTGCTGCTACTGGTGCAGCCGAAGACGCTACACCAAAGAAAAAACGTGAACGTTTCATAAAGCAAAAGGTTGATGTATCGAAAGTAGGAACACAAGAACCTCCTAAGAAATTAAAAACGCAAGGTTCTCAACAACAAAATAAACGTCCTATACGAAATGTTGTTAACGAAGAAGATGTACAAAAGCAAATAAAAGAGACTTTGGCACGCCTTTCGGGTGGAAACAAGAAAGGAAAAGGAGCTAAATACCGTCGTGAGAAACGTGATACGGTTCATGCAAGAATGCAAGAACAAGCAGAGCGTGACGAGCAAGACAAAAACGTATTGAAATTAACAGAATTTGTTACGGCCAGCGAGTTGGCTGTGATGATGGATGTTTCTATCAACCAGATTATTGCTACTTGTATGAGTATTGGCATAATGGTATCTATAAATCAACGTTTGGATGCTGAAACAATCAATATAGTAGCAGAAGAATTTGGTTATGAAACCGAGTTTGTAAGCCACGACGTTATCGAAGCTATCGGGGATGATGAGCCGGACAGCGAAGAAGATTTGCAACCACGCGCTCCGATTGTTACTGTGATGGGACACGTAGACCATGGTAAGACTTCCCTACTCGACTATATACGCAAAACAAACGTAATTGCCGGTGAAGCCGGAGGAATTACGCAACATATTGGTGCATATAATGTAAAGCTGGATAATGGTCAGCGTATAACATTTTTGGACACTCCGGGTCACGAGGCCTTTACGGCGATGCGTGCCCGTGGGGCTAAGGTAACGGATATAGCTATTATCATTGTAGCTGCCGACGATAATGTGATGCCGCAAACAATCGAAGCTATAAACCATGCTTCGGCTGCAAATGTTCCGATTATTTTTGCCATCAATAAAGTAGATAAGCCAAGTGCTAATCCAGAGAAGATAAAAGAAGAACTGGCTCAAATGAACTACCTGGTTGAAGACTGGGGCGGAAAATACCAGTCGCAAGACATATCGGCCAAACAAGGCCTGGGAGTTGATGAACTGTTGGAAAAAGTGCTTCTTGAGGCTGAAATGTTGGATTTGAAAGCTAATCCTAACAAGAGAGCTTCCGGTTCGGTTATCGAATCGTCTTTAGACAAAGGTCGTGGATATATATCTACTATATTAGTAGAAAACGGAACTTTACATCAAGGCGATATTGTATTGGCAGGAACGTTTCATGGTAAGGTAAAAGCAATGTTCAATGAGCGTAACCAACGGATAAAATCGGCTAAGCCGGCTGAACCGGTGTTGATACTTGGGTTGAACGGTGCACCGCAAGCGGGTGACAATTTCAACGTAATGTCGACCGAACAAGAGGCACGTGAAATTACCAATAAACGCGAACAACTGCAACGTGAGCAAAACTTACGTACTAAGAAACACTTTACACTTGATGAGTTGGGACGCCGTATTGCTTTAGGTGACTTTAAAGAACTTAATATCATAGTAAAAGGTGACGTGGATGGCTCTGTGGAAGCATTGTCCGATTCGTTACTTAAACTTTCGACCGAAAACATTCAGGTAAATGTGATACATAAAGCCGTAGGTGCTATTTCGGATTCGGATGTATTGCTTGCTGCCGCATCAAATGCAATTATATGCGGTTTCCAAGTTCGTCCTACAGGCTCGGCACGTAAAATGGCAGAGAAGGAAGAAATTGATATTCGCCTCTACTCCATTATATACGACGCTATAGAGGAAATCAAATCGGCTATGGAAGGTATGTTGTCGCCTGAGATTAAGGAAGAAGTTACTGCTACTATAGAGGTTCTGGATGTGTTTAAAATAACAAAAGTTGGTACGGTAGCAGGTTGTTTGGTACGCGAAGGAAAAGTAAACCGCAACAACAAAGTACGTTTGATACGCGATGGAATTGTTGTATACACCGGTGAGATTGATTCTCTGAAACGTCATAAAGATGATGTAAAAGAAGTGGGAACAAACTTCGAGTGTGGTATCAGTATTAAAAATTACCAAGATATTAAAGTCGGTGATATTATTGAAAGTTTCGAAGAAACTGAAGTAAAAAAGACTTTGTAGAAAACAGTAGGAGATTCTCTCTCCTACCCGCTTAATCGAGTAGGAGAAAACAAAAATAGTTTTCTCCTATTTTTGTTTTCGACCTCTCACACCACCGTACAAGCAGTTCCACATACGGCGGTTCCTTATTTACAATACAATTTGCTATAATTCAATAGTGTGGGATAACCTGCTTTTAGCAATGCCTCTGACGTTGGGAGAACGGGCTGCCTGACAATCGTCTCTTTGTCTTAATTTGCAGACTTGCACCCGCGTTAGAGTAGATACATATTGGGCGAACAAACAAAAAAATAAGGCTGTGAAAACAGCCTTATTTGTTATCTGGAATTTTTCCCTATCCATTAGAAATGGAACATCAAGAAAATTTTACCGGTTGGCACAGTTTGAAATCCTGTTGAGAATGCGTCATCTTCGTAACTTCTTTTCCTTTTTGTTTTTTCAAGAATGTCGTCACCCAAAAATTGCTCTGTTGTAATTTCAGATTGTCCTTTTATCAGATAATTGAATCCAAGTCCAAGTTCGCCACCTATTGAAATTTGTGGAGCAAAGAAATATTCCACACCAACAAAAGCACCTAACCCTGCAGTAAATTCAGCACCGCCTTTAGAGTTAACAGTACGTTTCGACATAGCTGAAGGAGTAACAGGAGGAGTAGGAGGAGTAGGAGGAGTAAGAGTGAAATCGAAAGATGTAGGACTCTGATTGTCTACAGTCATCGCATTTCCGTATACATACTCATTTTTAGTTCTGCCATATCCTAAAAGCACTTCCGCACCATAAAAACCTTGTACACGTCCTTTACCTCTACGTAGCTCGTACCCAAGATTAAGTCTGATACCATTGTTTTTAGCAATCCAAGTATCAACAGTTGTTGCGTCAACGTTTGTAGGGTCGGCCAATAACGCAGCATCGTCCTGAAGAGTTTGCTTAAATTTATCCTGAGTAAAATTCAGATTAATTTTAGCACGGATAGCCGCATTATCTTCCAGAAAATACTTCATATAAACAGTATTGTTCACACCATTAAAAGCCGGTGCTTCGTTTCCACCGAAATTAAGGAAATTTCCCAAATAATTCAGAAACGGAGTAGCGTCAACACCTATTGCAAAATCTCCGGCTTGTGGAAGAAGTGCAATACCACGCTTATTCACAGTAGGATCTTTTTTTCCTTCTGCGTCTTGTGCTATAGTTGGGACAACCAATAGCAAACACAAGATTGCTGATATAATTATTTTTTTCATTAATATTTTTTTTAATTTGATTTAATATTAATTCGATGTAAGTTTTGTTGCATAAAATGCTGCATCCAAATAAACAGAGTTTTTCACTTCTGTGCTACCATCAGGTTGAGTAAAATCAGAACCTCCATTAGTAGTTATAGTACCACGTAAACTGAAAGTATCTGAATAAACATATTTGAATTTGTTATTTATAGCACCACCGTTCGCATTTTCACCTGTTTTTCTATCTACAAGGAAGTTGATTTCAATCTTAACATTTAGTGAAGAACCTGAGATAGCTGGATCCGGAGCAAGAGTTTTGTAACCGGCACCACTGTTCAACGCTATAAATTCTCCATATGTCATTGTTTTGATAACATTAGATAGAGTTGTATTTACAGTAGTTCTATATTCAGTTATTGTAACTTTTGCATCTGCCGGAATAGCAACGTAGTTGTTTGCCGGATCAAATGCATCTTTATCATAAAGATATTTAACTGCGAATGTTGATTCTTTCCATGTCGACAAGATGTCTTGTGTTTCGATAGGATTAGTACCTTTAGTAAATGTTTTAGTACCTCCATCATTTGTTATACCACCATAAATAGTACCTGAAGCAGAGCTTAAATCAAACTTATAATTCAAGCTTGTCTCAACACCAGACGTAACCGTAGTATACTTTGCAACAAATGAAGACTTCATAGTAAACGCTAATCCACCATCTATCAACGCTTTAGCGTCCATTGTAAATTCCAAAGCACCATTAGCTCCAACTTTTTCAATAAAAACATAGTCTTCAGCTCTTACCGGAGTAAATAGATTTTTTGCAACTGTAATTTTCACTTCAGTATCAGCAGGTACATCTACATTGTTTTTACCATCGTAATATTGTAATGTAGCTTTGTATGTACCCGGTTCCCAGTTTACAGTTTGTCCAAGATCTGAATTTGCTGCATTATAAGTCAGTTTTTTCTGATAAACATAGCCTTTGATAATGTCTTCCGATGTACCAGCAGTCAGTGTGAATATCTGATTAACTGCAACACCATTTTTGTTTACTGTAAGTACAATTGGTTCAGCTGAAATCGAAACTGTAACCGAACCACCATCATTCTTTGCCGGCAATTCTACTGAGAAAGCACCGTCTTCGCCTACCAATGCTTCTTTTACATAGTTACCCGAACCTGTTAATCCATACGCTGTATTTGCTATCGTAAAGATTAACTTAGAATCTTTAGGAGCAAATTGTAATGCCGTTTCGTCTGAAGTGTTTGAACTGATGTAAGCAACACCCTTAATAGTTGCTGTCGACTTGAAAATCTCATCAATTTTCACACCTTGAGCCGGATCTTCTTTTCCACAAGAAGCGAACAAAAAAGCAGTTGCTAAAACTGCAAACCATAGTTTTTTCATTTTTACTTCAATTTTTAATTAATTAAATAAATAAAATCTCGAAACAAAAGTATAGAAAAAAACGTAAACAAAAGAAACAATTCTTTATATTTTGTTAACAACAAAGTAAAAAAACGTAATCCTATGCAAATAAAACAAAAAAACCGGCAAATAGGTCTATTTGCCGGCCTGTATGACGTTTTTACAGAGATAGTTATTTTACAAAATTATTTCATCAGTACTACTCTAAAATTCATCGTACCCGGTTGCCAATCCTCATAATAGTAATCGGACACTGTGTAATACATGATAATTTTCCCTACAGTATATTCAAAGTCAATATTTTCAGAATATTGGTTTCCATTATTATCCAAGTTATAAAGAATTTTAGGTAATGGCTGCTGATAGAGGTTTCCTACATTATCTTCCATTTCGATATATATATGTACAACTCCGTTGTTGTAAACATCGCCTGTTAACCTCGGTGCCGGAAGCTCACAATAATAAACTCCAACATCATCATTAAATCGCCAGACATACCGGGAATTATAATTAGTAACCATGTAATCATCTATGGAAACAACCGAAGCACCATCGCGTCCCGGATCACCCTTTGGCCCTTGGGGTCCCTCTAAAATACACGACGAGAAAGTTAACGCTATAACTGCCAAAAGGAATAATGTCTTTTTCATACAAAAAAAATTAGTATATTATTAATTATTGTCTTAACTTACGAATAAAATGCAAATACTATACCGTAAGTATTAATTTGTATAATTTTATGTTTTAAAACACAAAATATTCTTTTTTATACTTTCTCACACTCGATAATAACCTTGCGTTCGTCAATAGTAGTACATGCGAATAAATAACAATCTCCACCATCCGAAAGTTTTAACTTTTTTCGCAATTCATCTGCTTTCAGAGGATAATTGCGCACAGCTATATTTGCTTTCGCGATATTTTTCAGATGCTCTTTCCATTCCTTTTTAGAATTGCCCCAATTCTGTTTTATTCTGAATGTTCGCCCCGGAAAACCAGATATATATTCATCTGATGTATAAAGATGGGTATGAGGATGTATCTTTTTTACCTTTAATCGTTGAGCTATTAGCTTAAATGCGCCGCTTTTCATCAAAGCACTATTAGGCTCATACAGGTAACTATTAAACTTGTTAGCATATATAGCTACCGCACTATCTTCTTCCTCCAAATCAAAATCAAACTTCTGATTATTGTCATTTGAAGCAAAATTTATCGCATGTACTTTTATTTTACCACTTTCTTCGCTGTTTAGCTCTACCAACACTTCCTTACACTCATTTTCCACAGCAACTATATGTATGTCACTTATGCCCGGCAAAGATTTTACGATGGTTGTAATATCCAGCATAGGCGAGAGTTTTATCAGTACGTGTTTGGCCTTTTGCCTGAGCAGGGGCAATAGGTTTTCTACATCAGGTTCGCAATCGGATAAAAACACAAGTTTTTTCCCCGAATCGCTTCTTCGGGCAGGGTCGAGGTAGATACAATCTACCATCGACATTTTATTCAAATAATCCTCTGCATGTGCATTCACAACAGTTATATTTTGAGTTTTCAACACTTGGAAATTATACTCTGCTAATTGGCACAATTCCTTTTGCCTTTCCACATAAACAGATTCTTTAAACTTACTGGATATAAAGAAGGTATCAATTCCGAATCCACCTGTTAAATCAACAAAAGCAACCCCTTCGCAAATAGTGGATTTATATATAGCAGTTGTTTCGGACGATGCCTGCTCCAACGATAACCGCTGTGGGTATAACACATCATCCGATTGATAAAAAAGCGGTACTTTATGTTTTATTTTTTGCCGTCCGCTTATCTGCCTTATGGCAAGATTCATATCTATATCCGGATAACGTTTTGCCTGCAAAGCCAGCAGTCTTACATCGTTGTTCTGATGCTCTGTTATAAATTGTTTCATCATTTCATCCATCATATCGCAGCCTCCTTTAATAGATTTTCAAGTATTTCAACTTCATCCTGAACCATATACAATGAATTGATTTGTGATAAATTCTGCTTCAGAATAATACTTGCTGCCTCTGTTACATCCTGTAGTGGGTAAGCACTCTGCACATCAAACGAATTAAGAAACTTAACAATAAAAAAAGCGTCAAATTTAGAAATCAATCTTTTTTCAAGGGTCTTGCTTTCTTTCGAATTTTCAATACATTCGTTTATAACCGAAAGAAGTTTTTCGCTCCCCACAAAATCCTTTATCTCTTCCGGTATCTTATCCCTTTCGAATGTCCTGCCTACGGCTATTTCATGAATATAATCATAAAAACGCTTCAAAATCAGAAACAAACCGAAGTTATATACTTTATATTCGTCATTGGCAATAATGCGTTTCACAGTAGGGCCTGTGCCGAAAGGCACACGCTCTGAAACACGTGGAGCGGGAAATACCAAGGGCGTATTTATTTTACCTATCTCTGTCATCAACGCCAGTTTATGAAGAAAATAAAAGTCCTCTCCACCCTGTTGCCGTGCCATTCCTCCTGATTTAACATACCGCCCTGCCCTTACAGCAAAGCATGAGCCCACAGTATGAAAAGCATGGGGAAACCCTGTAAAAGCAAGTGCTATATTAAAATAACGGAGATAAACCTCGTACAAGCGGCAGGCTCGAATCTCAACCTCCGTAAACAAAGCAGAATCGTAATTGTGCTGAAACTGAATTACAAAGGCGCCTTTTGCAGCATTATTCCTAAATTCTTCTTCAATTATCGAAAAGTAGCTTTTACTAACAAGGCAATCTGCATCCAATGACACAATTATTCCATCAGGCCTATTAATCGCAGTAAAACGCCTTATAGCCTCATCCATCCCTATTTTACGTGCGTTGCCTACTCCGGCATTTTTCTTAGGCACACCCTCAATCAATACCGGCAATAATTTAAACCGCTTGTAATAATAAGAATCTGCACGGCTTTTCAGCATACCATATATTTTCCTGTTTTTACAAATAATATCTTCAGGCGTACTCGCACCCGAATTTACAACTACAATCACTTCTATGTCCGCATCTGTATTTTCATTATTTTCTAACGAACACAATGTTTTAAACACAAATTCATCATCATAACACGGAATCACAACTGCTACTCCCACGTTGGTGCTTGGAACATCATCAAACAATTGAGGATGACTAGGATAGTGTGTAAAATAATAATCTGAAAAAGACATGGGGATTAATTTACATCTCAAAAGTACAGCTTTTAACCTGATATTCTTATATTTTATATTAATTTTGCGGTGCTTTTGCAAGAGAGAATCATGGTAATTCATATTTAAGTTGTCTTAATTATTGATTCTGGTATTTATTAATTAATACACAAACTAAAAAATGGGAATTATTATTCGTGAGGTTAAGACAAATAAAGATTTAGAAAAGTTTATTCGGTTTAAATACACGTTATATAAAAAAAATAAATATGCAGCTCCGCCGTTATTCATGGACGACCGTCTGAATTTGCGGCGCGACTTGAATCCTGCATTCAAATTTTGTGAAGCAGCTTACTTCTTGGCTTATAAGGATGATAAAATTGTAGGACGAGTTGCTGCAATAATAAACCCTGTAGCAAACGAAAAATGGGGAGTAAAACATGTAAGGTTCGGATTTATCGACTTTATTGACGATGAGGAAATATCCAGAGCATTACTCGAAACGGTAGAAAACTGGGGAGAATCAAAAGGCATGAATGCCATTCACGGACCGCTTGGCTTTACCGACCTCGACCATGAAGGTATGTTGGTGGAAGGATTTGATAAGAAAGGCACTTTAGCTACTATATACAATTACCCATACTATCCGGTTCACATGGAAAAACACGGGTATGTAAAAGATAATGATTGGGTAGAATACCTTATTACCGTCCCCGAAGTGTTTCCTGAAAAGTATTTCCGTATTGCTGAAATAATAAAGCAAAAATACAACCTGACACCAAAACGGTTCAAATCGAAAAAAGAACTGGTAAAAAAATACGGTAAAAAAGTTTTTGAGCTAATAAACGAATCGTACAAGGATTTATATGGCTATTCTGTTCTGAACGAAGAACAGATTCACTTTTATATCAAACTTTATCTTACTTTCATTCGTTTAGATGCTATATCAATTATTATAGATAATAACGATGATGTAATAGCGTTGGGCATTTCGATACCCAGCCTGACAAATGCTTTACAAAAAGCAAAGGGAAAGTTATTCCCCTTTGGCTGGTTTTATTTGCTTAAAGCGCTATATTATAAAAATGACACTATAGATTTGTATTTAATGGCTGTCAGACCCGATTATCAAAACAAGGGTGTGAATTCCATCATGTTTGCCGAACTAATGCCTAATTATGCGAAAAACGGATATAAACATGCTGAAAGCAACCCTGAATTGGAAGATAACACCAAAATGTCGGCACAATGGGGCAGCTTTGAATACGTACAACATAAACGCCGTCGTGCATATACAAAAAAGATATGACATACAAATATGATTTCTTAGTTATTGGTGGTGGTATAGCAGGAATAAGTTTTGCCCTGAAAGCAGCCACCTATGGCAAGGTAGCATTACTTTGCAAAACAACGCTTGACGAATCGAATACTTCCTTTGCCCAAGGAGGAATAGCATCTGTAACCTACCAGCCCGATAATTTTGAAAAACATATTGAAGACACGCTGATAGCAGGCGATGGACATTGTTATCTGCCCGCAGTAGAAAAAGTAGTACGCGAAGCACCGTCGCAAATTGAGGAGCTACTACGCTGGGGAGTGGATTTCGACCGCGACGAAAAAGGCTGTTTCGACCTGCACAAGGAAGGAGGACATTCCGAGTTTCGCATTTTGCACCATAAAGACAATACCGGATACGAGATACAGCAAAGCCTGATACGCCAGATAAAAAAACATCCTAAAATAGATATTTTCGAAAACTTTTTTGCTATCGAAATCCTGACACAGCACCATTTGGGGCAAATTGTAACCCACCACACTCCCGATATTGAATGTTATGGCGCGTATGTGCTCGACCAACGCACCAACCATATACATACCTTCCTGTCAAAAGTAACACTCCTTGCCACAGGTGGAATAGGCAGCGTATACCTGACTACTACCAATCCTGAAATAGCAACAGGCGATGGCATTGCGATGGTACATCGTGCCCGTGGCGTGATAAAGGATATGGAATTTGTACAGTTTCATCCTACCGCACTGTACCATCCGGGAGAAAAACCGACATTCCTAATCACCGAAGCCATAAGAGGCTATGGGGCAGTACTCCGTACTCAGTCGGGTAAAGAATTTATGCAAAAATATGATGAACGTGGGTCGCTCGCACCGCGCGACATCGTGGCACGTGCAATAGATAATGAAATGAAGACCCGTGGACACGATTATGTATATCTGGATGTAACCCACAAAAATGCAGAAGAAACTAAAGCACATTTTCCGAATATATATAAAAAATGTCTTGAACTGGGCATCGATATTACTAAAGATTATATCCCCGTATCGCCAACGCAGCATTATCTGTGCGGAGGTATAGTGATCGACCTGAATGCACGTACTACCATAAATCGCCTGTACGCAGCCGGCGAATGTTCGTGTACCGGACTGCATGGTGCAAACAGGCTGGCATCCAACTCATTGATAGAAGCTATCGTATATGCCGATGCTGCTGTAAAAGATTCTGCAAAACTGCTGGATAAACTCACTTTCAACGAAAAAATTCCGGCATGGAACGACGAAGGCACATCGTCGCCCGAAGAAATGGTGCTTATTACCCAAAGTTTCCGCGAGGTAGAACAAATAATGAGTACTTATGTGGGAATTGTACGTTCAAACTTACGTCTGACACGGGCAATGAAACGTTTGGAAATCATTTTCAGAGAAACCGAAGATTTATTTGAGCGTTCAGTAGTGTCGCGCGAAATATGCGAACTACGCAATGTAATAAGCATTTCATACCTTATAATAAAACAAGCACTTCTGCGTAAAGAAAGCCGCGGGCTTCACTACACGGTAGACTATCCTGAAAAAAATAATTCATAAAACAACTTATTACTTTATATTATGAGAAAAACTAAAAAATTAGTCCTGTTTTCATTCATGCTACTCTCTTTTGTCGGATGCGAAAAACTTGAAACACCCGAAGTTGAGTGCTGGGAATTTACCGAATCGGCTCCTACCGGAAAAGTGAGTGAAATAGAATCTGAAAAAGAACAGAAATCGGGTTTTACCCTTACCGGAAACTGGATGCGACTGATAGTTCCTATGAATATTGCTAAATCAGACGAAGTAGGAACTATCTCTCCTATTGACAACTTTATAGCTTCGGATGCAACAAACAGCCATCAATTTGAAAACACAGATAAAATTAAAAAACTACAAGTAGAATATAAAATCAGCGGTAAAATAAAAAAGACTGCTACTGAATACCCTGCCACCATTAGTTTAGTGATAGAAAAAGCTGATTGCGAAAGCGAATTTACCACAGTATATCAGGGAACTAAAATAGCATTAACAAATGAAGAAATAGAATTCAACTATACAGGTTCCTTAGCTGTAGAAGAAGCTAGAAAAATAAAAGTTTTCCTGATGATTAACAGCATATCCACTGATTCTAAAAAGACTTTACAGTACGAGATAGTTGCTAACGGGGGCAACTTCCTTAAAATAACTGATTTATAATCAATCGAGTAGGAGAAAACTATTTTTGTTTTCTCCTACTCGATTTGATATGCCAGAGCAAGAAACAGGGCAGGAAATTTAAAATCCCCTGCCCTGTTTCTTTATTTGATTCGAAAGGTTGTTAAGTACTTTTCAACCTGTTTACATTTGCTTTTTCCAGTTTAGATTGGGCATAACTCAATGTAACAGTTACTTTCTTTATGTTTTTGGATGGAGTTTCGTACATTTTGTCCATCATTATAGTCTCAGTTATAGAACGAAGTCCACGTGCCCCGAGTTTAAATTCCACTGCCTTATCTACGATGTAGTCCAGTACATCATTATTAAACACTAAATCAATACCATCCATTTTGAATAACTTCACGTATTGCTTGATAATAGAGTTTTTAGGCTCAGTAAGGATTTTTCGCAGTGCATCCCTGTCAAGTGGCTCAAGATATGTAAGTACGGGTAAACGCCCGACTATTTCCGGTATCAAACCGAATGATTTCAGGTCTTGTGGAGCAATGTATTGAAGCAGGTTGTTTTTATCAACATCTTCATTCGCTCTTACCGAGTCATATCCTACTGCACGTGTATTCAGCCGTGCTGCTATCTTTTTTTCGATTCCATCAAAAGCACCACCGCAAATAAACAGTATATTTTGGGTATTTACAGCAATCATCTTTTGCTCAGGGTGCTTACGTCCTCCCTGTGGGGGAACATTTACTACAGAGCCTTCCAACAGTTTTAGCAACCCTTGTTGAACACCTTCACCACTCACATCGCGAGTAATGCTTGGATTGTCACTTTTACGGGCTATCTTGTCTATCTCGTCGATAAAAACAATGCCACGTTCTGCTTCTTTTACATTATAGTCGGCAACCTGCAATAAACGGGTAAGAATACTTTCAATATCCTCTCCTACATACCCCGCCTCAGTAAGTACTGTAGCATCTACAATAGTAAATGGTACGTGTAGCTTTTTTGCAATAGTACGAGCCAGTAGAGTCTTTCCTGTTCCCGTGTAGCCAACCATGATTATATTCGACTTCTCAATCTCCACATCGTCGTCGGTTTGCACTTGCATCAAACGCTTGTAGTGGTTGTAAACAGCCACAGACAGATGTTTTTTTGCTTCATCCTGCCCTATTATGTATTGGTCCAGGTACTCTTTTATTTCAGCTGGTTTAGGTATTTCCTGTTTGCTCAGGTCTGATTGACGACTTACAGTAAGGGTATTTTCTTTTACAATATCTGCTGCCTGCATGGCACATTCATTACAAATCTGCGCACCCTCAATCCCTGTTATGAAAAAATCTATCTGAGACTCAGGACGCCCACAGAAACTGCATGTATTTGCTCGTTTTGACATATAAATGTTCTGTATATTTATTACGTTTACAAAGTTAATGAATTATCAGAAAAGTCCGATAGAATCTTTCATTTGATAGTGTTAATTTGAGTAGATTGCATAAAAAACGGGACTATTAATCCCGTTTTTATATAGTTGAAAGATGTTTTATTTTATTTGCTTTTTCTTTCTCTTTGCAATACCCTGTCAATCATACCATAATCGACAGCTTCCTGAGAAGTCATCCAGTAATCGCGGTCTGAATCTTTTTCTACTTGTTCAAATGGTTTTCCTGAATGTTCGGATATGATAGAATAAAGTTCTTTTTTCAGCTTAATGATTTCACGTGCCGTAATTTCGATATCCGAAGCCTGCCCTTGTACACCTCCCATTGGTTGGTGAATCATAACACGTGAATGTTTCAGGGCCGAACGTTTACCTTTTTCGCCGGCTACCAGAAGAACAGCTGCCATAGATGCTGCCATGCCTGTACAAATAGTAGCCACATCAGAGCTGATAAACTGCATAGTGTCGTAGATACCCAAACCATCGTACACCGATCCGCCCGGAGAGTTTATGTAAATAGAGATATCTTTACCGGGGTCGGCAGAGTCTAAGAATAATAACTGTGCCTGAATAATATTGGCTACATCGCTATTTACCTGAGTACCTAAGAAAATAATACGATCCATCATCAGACGTGAAAAAACGTCCATCTGAGTGACATTCAATTGGCGTTCTTCCATAATGTTAGGAGTAATATAATCATTGGTAAAACGAGCATAGTCATCTATCCTAAGACCGTTTAATCCGAGATGCTTTGTTGCATATTTGCGAAATTCGTTGTTATTATCCATAATTTTTAAAATTTAAAATTTCAAAGTTGTTTTACTTTATTTGGCAAAACCTATACCAGAAATTTACTTTAAATCAAAGTGCTTGATGCATTAATATAATACAAACAAAGATATTATTTTTTTGTTCATCTGCATTAAAAACAACAGAGACACGTTGTGCGCGTCTCTGTCAACTATTTTCATAAATATTTAAAACTTAATTTTCCTATTTTGTTTCAAACATTTTATTGAATTCTTCTATTGAAACTTCTTTTTCAGTAATTTTTACCGATTTTTTGACAGTTGCAAGGACTTTGTCTTCTGCCACTTTGTCTACAATGTTTCTTATAGTATCTTCTTTTTTCAGCATATCCTGAGCATAATTTGTCAAGATATCATCTTCGATACCAATCATACCGTATTGAGCAAACTGTGCACGAGCTACTTTTTTGGCATATTCTTCTACTTCGGCAGGTTCTACCTTAATGTCGTTAGCCTTCATCAGTTTATCCTTTGTTAGGTGCCATTTAAGGTCTTCAATCATTTTAGGATAATCTTCGCCCAGTTTTTCAGCGGTCAGCGTTTCATTTGTTGTAATTAACCAACGTTTCAAGAATTCATCAGGAAATTGCACGTCTTTCAGTTTCTTAACCAAAGTATCGCGAGCATCTAAAGCAAATTTATAATCAGAATCTTCTTTTAAATTTACCTGAATACTTTCTTTTATCTTTTCGTGAAATTCGGCTTCTGTTTTCACAATGCCTTCTCCATAAATTTTATCGAATAATTCCTGATTTACCTCTGCTTCGTGGTAACGTGTAATTCCTTCGATAGTTATCTGACACTCCGAGTTGAAAGTTTCTGCTTGTTCTTTAGAGATTTTCAACATAGATGAAACCTCGTTCACGTTTTCATATGCTTTTTTAGGGTCGAATACAATAACATCCCCCTTTTTAGCTCCTACGAAAAGTTTTTTCTGATCTTCATCTTGCATATATGCGGGAGTTAATACAGCACCTTCTACGTGTATTCCTCCGTCTTTCACTTTACCACCTTCAAGCTCGAACAGGTCGCCTTTCACCATATCTTTTTCTTCAACTTCTTCTTCCTGAATGTATTTACCATAACGCCCGGTGTACGCTTTTACCTGATTATCTATCATGTCATCGCTGACTTTGATGTTGTAATAGGTTATCTTATCTTTTTGGGTAAGATTTACATCAAACTCAGGAGCAATGGCTATATCAAATACAAACTCAAAATTCTCTTGCGTATCGAAATCAATTTCAGGTTGCTCTGTTTCATTAGGAAGCGGTTCACCCAAAATATTAATATTGTTTTCTCTGATGTAGTCATATAAAGTTTCCGATACTTGTTTGTTTATTTCTTCGGCAAGTATAGATTTTCCATACATTTTTTTCATCAGATTCATTGGAACCATTCCCGGACGAAATCCCGGCATGTTAGCTTTCTTACGATAGTCGCGTAAAGTTTTTTCCACTTTATCGGCATAATCGGCTTTTTCAATGCTTATC
This sequence comes from Paludibacter sp. 221, assembly GCF_010501035.1. Lineage (GTDB taxonomy): Bacteria > Bacteroidota > Bacteroidia > Bacteroidales > Paludibacteraceae > QVMH01. The sequence goes on along the minus strand of NZ_QVMH01000007.1, from coordinate 23,474 downwards.
GTAAGCGTTGCATTGTTTTGATCGATTTCTTTTTTAGCAATGTTCATAATAATTATACTGTAATTTTCAGAATATTAACCCGTTCTAATTGAGCGTGCAAAGATATAAAAAAAAGGGATAGGTTGTTACAATGATTGAAAAAATCTGTTTTAAAAAATGAAACACCGGAGAAATAAAAGTACCGGCAATTACTTTTTCTAAATAAAAAAACAAAAAACTACCTTTTACTTTAATTTACAAAACTAACAAGAGAGAGGATTGTTTTAGCCATAACCAAAAATTGAGAGAGATTTTTGTGTATTATGAGAAGATGTGTGGCTAATTATGGTTTGTAATAAAGAAAAGGTAGTTTTTATTGCCCCTGATTATATCTTAATAATATTCATTTTTACATTTTTATATTTGGGCATGGCCTGCCCTACACTCGCACCAATATACGTAGGGTCGCAAACCAAGAATCTTTCATCGTCAATAATCAAATAATCGCCGGCCGTATTGTCGTTAAAACAAACAGCAGTGGCAAGATGCGCCGGATAATGCAGTAGCACCACTTCTAAACCCAATAAATCTTTGACCAATACGGCATATAGTATGGCGCGGTCTTCGCAATCGCTATACGGATAAAAGAATGTTTCATCCGGAAAGAGAGGGCGTTCGTAACCAAACTGCTCTTCGTCTGTCTGGTATTCAAATGCTGTCTGTACAAAGTTTATCAGCATATTGGCAGCATCTTTTTTACTTTTTCCCTTTATAGCATTTCTCAAAACAGGATATAATTCGTTTTTAATGGTTTCGCTAAGCGATGCTTTAGCATAAAAGCTCCAATGTGATATAGGATAATCGTTGTAAAAATCTATTAAATTTTGATTTGTACAAATGTTGGTTTTTATCTCAGGATAATGCTTTGACGCAAAATATCTTTCTTTAGTTGGTATAGCATCTAATTTAGGTAGTTTATCCATTTGCAGCGACATACGTTTTTCATTCGGATAAGTAACTGTACATATTTCTAAATTTCCCCGAAAGGATTTATCCAAAACAAAATACTTTTCGTTGTCTATGCTAATATATGAATATCCATATAAAGTATGTTCGGATGGGAGCAATAGCAGCAAACGGTTGTTACTACGTGCTATGCGCACCTTGTACCCCGACTGTGTGAGAATATACATTTGCAGCAGCGTAGCTTCGTTTGACGCAGCTGAGTTATAAAAGGATTCAGACATATCTTTTATCAGTTGTATATATGCCCAATCGCACAAATCAAGCTGTTCTCTTAAAACTAAACAATCGGCAATTGTATTATCTAAAGAAGAATCAGACAGTTTTACCCATGTTTTGGCTATTTCTTCTTCTGTCAGGTTTTTCAATGCAAATTGCCGGGAGTTATGCCAGTTTACAGTACATTCTGTATTATAAAATTTAAAAATATAAGGTGATGGTGTATGAGAGTCGACATGTATAACCGGTTCTATTGGTTCGGGGTGTATGTAAGGTTTTCTCACACCAATTATGCTATCCGGAGTCAGTAGGTTGTTTGTTGGGGTATATCCCTTTGGGGCTACAGGAGGAGTAACAAAGTCGGGCAATTTAGGCATAGCTATTGCCGGCGAAGAGCTATACCTCTCCCACGATTGCCTCATAAATTCGGCATACTCTTTATTGACTTTGTCTCTGAAACTACAATAATTAGTATCGGATTTTTCCTTAAATTCGCTTTGCTTTTGATTACTATTCTTTTTAAAATCCTCGTAGCTTGAGTTTTGAGCATTAGAAGATAGAATGAAGGAAAAAAGAAAAAAGAAAAAGTATATTTTTTTGCTGTTTTCCAATCTATAGTGACTTAAAATACTCATGGTTAAATTAATTTGTATTTTTATTACGAAAAAAAGCAGAAAGTAGGCTTTATAGCCCACCTTCTGCTTGGTATATTTGCATTACTTCCAATTCGGTTAACACCCTTGTGTTATAAATCCGCAGATTATCTATTTGCAACCCTGATATGGATGGAAAAAGCAAACTGTTGTTTATTGTGTTTTCACCACCCAGTACAAATTTAACACCTGCATTATAATCATCTCCGCCAATATAGAAACGCTCCGATACTACATCTGCCATTTCACCGTCGATATACAGGCTGGTTGTTATATAATCGCTTTTTGTTTTTCTACAGTCGGATGTTAGTGTTATCATGTGCCAACTGTCGTCGGTAATGTTTTTATGGGAGAAAGAAGGTGTATAAGTATAGTAATAACTAACCACACCGAATTTTAATTTCCCATCATGCATATTCAGATTAAACGCACTATTACTTCCACCTGCCCCTACATGAAAAATATGCCCGTCGGCTATTCCTTTTACCCAAAATGATATGGAAAACAGTTCTTTGTCAATCATACCTTCGGGAATGTTAAGGTACCCGTCGTTTTGCAATTCCAGAGCCTTAGAGCCATCGGGCGAACCGGTTATATAATTGCCTGTATTTATTATACTACCATTCTTTCCTTTTCCAGATATCAGGTTTTTTGTATCGCTCTCGAATGTGTAATACGCATACATCCCATTACGAACTACATTCGAAGCATTTCCCGGATTTGTACTGCCATTCACACTTACATATATAGGAACATTTCCACCGTTGGATACGACTGTAATAGTTGTACTTCTTTCCGCATTTTCCGGTATTTTAGTGCGGTCGATACGGATGGTTATAATTGCTACACCATTTTCCTGAATCTTTCCCTGAGCCGGAGATACACTTACAATCCAATCTGCATTATAATCTACATACCACTCCAACGTTTCCTTACCAATGTTTTTTAGCGTCACCGAAAGACTTTTGTTATTTGTTCCGAAATACGCATTAGGGTTCTGTATCTCAAGTATGCCGCTACCCGGCGTAAGCGGTATGTCGCATTGATTAATTTCTCCGGCATACACGGTAACTCCCTTTGTGTTGCTCTGGTAATTAGTAGACATGACCTGTACGGTATATTGCCCCGCCGACAGGTTTTTAAACTCATAACTGCCGTCGCTTCCGGTATTGGTGGTATTACCGCCGGGCAACAGTTTTACGTTTGCATTACGGATAGGCTCACCTGTTACCGTATTGGTTACAAAACCCCGTATATCCCCGTACAGGTTTACCTCGTTTTTTGTACAGGCTGCGTTCAATATCAATAATGATATTAATAATAATTTAAATATGTTTTTCATTGCTTTAATTCCCTTTTTCTGCATTATATATTTGTTTTATCTCTATGTCGCTCAAAACACGGGTATTATATATCCGTAAATTATCTACAGATAGATTAGATGATAAAACCGTGTTTTTCTTAATTTTAGCATCTCCTCCAAATATAAACTTCACTCCTGCACCATACGTAGTATAATACGGGCGTTCGGAAAGGACATCGGTATATTCTCCATCAACATACAGTTTATTGACTGCCGGATCGCGAACGGAGCCGGTATCCATTTTATTTTCAGAAGTTATAGTTATCATGTGCCACTCATTATCAATTATGTCGGCATGTGTGAAAGTTTCGCTGCTATATGTATTATCTATAATGAAAGACAGCATATTATCTCTCATAGTCATAGTGAAAATTGCAGTATTATCCGAACAACTTACACTAAAGATGTGCCCATCTTTAAAACCTTTAGCCCAGAAAGATACTGAAAATCGTTGAGTATCAATCAGGCTTTCGGCTATATTGATATAACTTTTCCCATTAAAGAACATTGCTTTGGAACCATCAGGTGCACCTGTAATATAATCGGGATTACTTATGGCTACAGCATTAATATTACCTTCTATCAGATTCTTAGTATTATCCTCGAATGTATAATAAGCGTATAGTCCGTTGCGAACTACATTGGAAGCGTTTCCCGGATTTGTACTGCCATTCACACTTACATATATAGGAATATTGCCTCCATTAGAAGTTACATTAATAATAGTGCTTTTTTCCGTATTATCCGGTATTTTAGTACGGTCGATACGGATGGTTATAATTGCTACACCATTTTCCTGAATCTTTCCTTGAGCCGGAGATACACTTACAATCCAATCTGCATCATAATCGACATACCACTCCAACGTTTCCTTACCAATGTTTTTCAGCGTCACCGAAAGACTTTTGTTATTTGTTCCGAAATAAGCATTAGGGTTCTGTATCTCGAGCATGCCGCTACCCGGCGTAAGCGGTATGTCGCATTGATTAATTTCTCCGGCATACACGGTAACTCCCTTTGTGTTGCTCTGGTAATTAGTAGACATGACCTGTACGGTATATTGCCCCGCCGACAGGTTTTTAAACTCATAACTGCCGTCGCTTCCGGTATTGGTAGTATTACCGCCGGGTAGCAGTTTTACGTTTGCATTACGGATAGGCTCACCTGTTACTGTATTGGTTACAAAACCCCGTATATCCCCGTACATGTTTACCTCGTTTTTTGTACAGGCCGAAAAACCAACTGATATTAATACACTTAAAATAAGTAATTTTAAAATCCCTCTCATTTTTTTTAGATTTAAATTATTTGAAATTAAAAATTAATAGCCAATCCTATTCCCGCATAGTCAGGAGCAATTACCGGAACAAACGAAGTGTCTTTATTCCATCTTCTTGCACCGGGAGCTGCTACTGCGTCTATCAGATTGTACAGATACAAAGCGGCTGCTCCGCCAATGCATATATTACGGATATTCTCCATATTGTCGGCTTTGTTGGCATATGTCTGGATATGGCTAACATTACGCGTCTCTCCTATTTTCTTGATATAGCTTGCACGCATGCTTTCGGTGGCAATGATTCCACCTGCAAGTAAAACCTCGCCTCCTAATATGCACAGACCTTTAGCTGTACTGCCTTTATACATCTGCCCCCACCCGGGAACAATGGCCGAACGCCATAAACCACGAGCACCATATTGGGTAGTAAAAGACAAATTCTCATATTCTACCTTATCGGGATTGTAAGCCACTTCGAACAATACCCAACAGTTGTAATTGTGATACCCTCCATCTTTTTCAAAAAAATCATCAATGGGCTTGAATGATAATTTTAACTTAGGCACATCAATTACATAAATGTTTTTATAATCATTTTTCTCCGAAGTAGAAGTTGCTATTACGCTTGAGATTTCTTTACCCGAAACATACACTCCCTCGGCTTTTGCTATATCGCTCACTAAGGCAACTATTGCGTTCTCACGTGCTTCCTTTTCACTGTTTCCCTGTCCACGGGCTACCCTGAAATAATAAGAACTGTTAGTTGGCTTAGGCAATTCTTTTGCCAACCATACAGGGTGTATTTTAGAATAGTTTTGTGCCTGCAACAAACAGTTGCAAGCACAAAAGCAAATCAATAATAAAAAGATATATTTCTTTATCATTTCCTGTCGAACCCTTCGTTTACAAATTCTGATACCTTATTTGCGTAATCTTGAGCAAGTTTACTTTCTTCTAGCGCTTCTTGCATTGCTTTCTTTCTCATTTTGGCGGCTCTGTCTTCGTTTACAGTGTATAATATGCGGTATTCGTTTACATCACCTTTTTTGCGAACAATGCTGTAACTTTCGGAGATTACACCTTTCTTTATTTCAGCCCCTACAAGACGCTCGTAAGCAGCATAAAAACGGTCAAATTCTTCTTTTGCCTTAGGGTCGGCCGCATCGCCAAGTATGTCGGAGTTTACACGTCCGCGCACGTAAGAAGATGCTCTATTTGCGTAATCAATCGCTGCATTGTTGAAAGCCATTTGCCTGCAAACGTTTATCGAACGGCAGTTGGAAGCTACGCCGGGCAATTCCTCAAATACTTTTTCGCCTTCGTCGTTCTTTTTATTAAGTTTATCATAATGTTCCAATAGAGCTACTTCGAGTGTTTTTGAACTCGAATCGAGTTTCCAGCCATCTTTTTTGTATTCTTTTATTTTTTGCTTGTACATCTTTTGGCTTTCTTTTTCCAGTTGCTTGTTGTATTGTCCGAAACTTAAAGATGAAACACTTATCAACAAAGAAAAAATCAATAAAATCTTTTTCATAATAAATTAATTTTTAATTATTTATAATCTAATTTCTATTTTTATATTCACGAAATAATAAACAGTAAAACAACGGTATAGATGAGAATCAATCCTGCCAATGTAAACGGAATAAGTTTTTGGCGGTTTAATTTGTGCTGTGCATTGACCAAGGCACGGTTGCAATAAATAAGGCTAAAGATAAAAACTACAGCCATAAACAACGGAAATATCCCTTCGATAATAGCAAGGAGTAAAAACAATCCATAATATATCATCAGAGCAGCCACTAATGGAAAAATAACAAACCGCTGTAATAACGGCATAATAATACCGCCTGTCATACTTTCTATTACATCGTCGTTACGCTCATACTTCTTGTTTCCAAAACCATCTTCGTAAACATTGTAAGATTGGTATGAGCTTGTCTTTTCGCGCAACATCAGGAAAAAGCCCACAATAAATAGCGGAACAGCCATCCACGACTGGAAATAATTTGGATTCATATTAAAATTAAGGCTTCCTCTGAAAAGAGCAAGAGCAGCATAAGCCACAGCAACCACAACCATTACAATCATGGCTGTTTTCTTTTTCGAAGCAAATTTTTTCGACGCTTCTGACCCTGGCATAAAATCGTTGCCATAACCAAATTCAAACAAAAATTCATTGTACTCAGAGTTTTGTCCTAAATAATAGAATATAGATAACCCGGCTTTATTGTTTATAAACAACGACAGCAAGGTAATGCCGTAAGCTATAAAGTTCATTAAAATACCATAAGCGAATGAATAGAGTTCCATATTGACAGTGATGATGGTCAGAAGCCATGTAACCAATAAAAGGAGTAAGGAAGATAGCATGGAGACGAAGAGGAATTTTATCCCGCTTTCTTTCCACATCAATATCATTACAGCGGCAATGATATTGCTAAGACAGATCGCTGTTAATACAATATTTTTTATGTACGAAATAAAAGTAATTTCGTATCGTGAATAGCCATCTATAATGTCGATAGTATCTATGATGTTAGTTACAATAAAGTATCCCGAAACTATAATAGATAGAAACAAAAGTATAGTAGCAATAATACTACGTTTGAAATACGGTTTTTCTATTTCTCTGTTCCCATTTAAGTTATAATTTTCTTCAATGTATTTAACGTTGTATAAAGCATCATCTTCGCCCTGACCGGCTGCTATACGCGACCAATCTAACGCTTTTTTAAGATTCTTTTTCACTCCTATCCCGTTCAGATACATATATCCTAATATGCTCTGACCATACATATTACCCTGATTAGCCGACAAGGTGGCATAATATGCTGCTTTCACAGGTTCTTTAGTACTTCTTAGTTTTATCTTTTTATTCTGTCTTTTTCTCTCTTTATCTTCGTCTCCATTGAGATAAAGCAGAGCCAAATTTGTTTGTGCTACATTATATCCTCCATCGGCTGATTTTTTGTAAAATTCAATAGCCTTTTTCCGGTTTTTTTCTACAAATTCGCCTTTTTCGTAAAAATAGCCTAGTTGGTTTTGAGCTTCGAGACTCCCCTTTTCGGCAGCTTCATTCAGATATTGCAATCCTTCACTAATATTGGGTTCCGGACTATTAAGCAATTCCATCCCTTTCAGATAAAGTTCTTGTATTGATAGTTCTGTCATAATAATTGTGTATATGTATTATAAAAACATTATTTTGCTTGCCATGCCGCATACTCTTTCATTCTGCGGTGTACTTTCTCTACATAGTCCTGCGTTTCTTTATGGGGCAGGTTTTTGCGCAAGTGGGCATATAGCTTATCAAAATCGTACTCATTGATCTTTGGGATGGCATTTTTCACATTTACGTTTCCTGTAAAAGAGCGGCTTACATTCCCCGCTCCTGTATTATATGCTGCAATAGCACACAGTATCCGGCAATCTTCTTTCTCAACCGATTTGAACAAGTTAAGAAGTATTCGCAGATAAGCCGTACCCAATTCTATATTATTAGTAGGGTTGTACAAGAAATTTGGTGTGGGATTTTGTTTTACTTTGTACACATAGTTATACGCATCATGTCCTCCCGAATGTGGCACAAGTTGCATTAGTCCGTATGCCGGAACGTGCGATTTAGCCTTGGGATTGAAGTGTGATTCGGTATGAATAACCGCATAAACCAGCGATGGAGCGACATTATATTTTTTAGAATACTGGGTTACGTCATTTTTATAAGTTTCGGCCTTTGTGCGTATGTGGTCGGGAGCCAAAGGCAATGATACAACAACGATGCTTTGCTTTTTTCCTTCTACCTCTTGAATTACCGGTTTTATTGTTTCCGCAATTTCCTTTACAGCTTTTTTCTCGTTTTTTTCGGTTATTATTTCGCCGCTTGGACTTAATAGCTGTCCGATTAATACTGGTTTATCCGACAAGCTCTTTCTTACCTCAAAATTGGTATTATAGTCTTTTGTAGTACCTTTATTTTCAATTAGTTCTGTTACTTTGTTTTCTATCTTCTTTTCAATAGCTCCTGTATTTTTCAGTTCATCATTGTTTACAATAATTTCTATCTTAGCTTCACCTTTTTCAAAATCGACTATGCTACGGCTTTTCATATCATCGCTATACTCTACCCAGTCTTTGCTGGTGCTTATGGCAAAATTATTTTCTCCCCATATTTGTTCCACTTGTTTTCTGAAAGCCTCATTAGCTTTTCTTTCTGCTTCGACAAAAGCTTGATACTCTATTTCATGAGAGTAGCCAAAAGCATTAAATATACTATCCTGTTCCTGAATGAAACGTTCGTAATCGTTTTGGATATTATTAGTTTGAGCATTTGCCATTAAAGAAAACAAGCAGACAAAAAAGCAAGTATTCATCCGTATATTTTTTTTCATAATGAGTGTAATTTTAATTTATTTGACATAAAGAACACAGATAATTTTTTATATGTTATCTGTATTCTTTTTGTTCCAATCCTTAAATTTATATAGAACTAATTGAAGTTTTGCTTACCTCAACCGAGACTACATACAATAGTGTAGTATATGTGGTGCAAACTTATAAAAACACATCTTAAAAAATTGGTACAAATCGGTACAATTTACTTGTAACTTAAAAACTAACGAAGTGTTTATTCCATTGATTTTGTATTAGTTACACAGCTGTTAAACAAACAGCTGTGTAATTTCTCAAATTTACTCCATTCCTAAATCCGGAATTTATTTTCTCCGGGGCAGAATCTTATACAATCCTTTTTGGAGGAATGGTTTTAGGAGGTATGTTCATAATTTGAGTCAAAACAGCTGTAGAAGTTTCGCTTGTACTTTGAGCTGCTTTTTGTTCATCACTTTCGCTATTAGCGATTACCACTGTAGCCACACCCATTGTTAGTGTCAGAGCTACTAATAAAAAGATTTTTTTCATAAAAAAATTATTATTTAAATTTGTTCATGTGTAATTGGTATCATTCGACTACTTTTGTGACAAGATTTTATAAAAAAATTATTTTAACAATAGAGTTGTTTTTGTTATAAGTTGAAATAGAGATAGTTATGATGAAAAAATATTTATTATTTTTTTGTATTATATTTTTGGGAAGTGCTGTTTTTGCCAATGTATCAAATAAGGGAGAGTATAAGTGGCTTGCTGATATCGTACAGTCTGATGATTATGATTTGTCCGAAAAATTCGATATGATAAATGCCGACAAATCTCTGTCGTTTGAAGCAAGGATTGAATTGTATGATTACTTGTACCCTTACATGATAAAATCGAATAATGTGGATTTAAGGCTGGCTTACTACAGTCAACAGGCAATCAACCACATTTATATTTTTAAGCTGGATAAAGTGAAGTTTTATTTGGATAAAGCCTCCGAATTGTCGAAACAAATCAACAACCCTAAAGTATTGGCTATTTATTATCATGCAACCGGAGATTATCACAATCATTATAATGATGAAGTACAAGCACATCTTAACTATTATAAATGTTTGGAGTATTATGAAAAAACAGAAACGCCTGTAACCGAATTGATACCTGTTTTTTATAATTTATCTTTTACTTATATCCAAAAAGAAGATACCTTCAGCCTGAAAAAGATAATTGACAAGATAGAAGAGCCTATTAAAAAATCGGGAGATTGGGATGATTTAGAGACTTTATATATCATAAAGGCGTATTATTACGGATGCTTAAGCAAGAACAATAAAGATGATAAAAACTACTTGGACTCTGTGATACTTTACAACCGGAAAGCAATTGAGATATATGAAAAAACGCCTGACAATCCTTTTGGAAACGAAATAATAGCATATATATATAATTATCTGGCAACTAATTTGCTTGAAAAAGAAGAAATCGATACTGCTTATATCAGCAATTTAATATCCAAATCAGGTCAACTGGCTCATCCATTAGATACTACCATGCTGGTGAATAATTTATGGGCAAGCGGGCAAATGCATTATCAGAGCAAGGAGTATAGACAGGCAAAGTCCAATTTTATAAATCAGATGCATTTGATGAACAAATGGAATGCGTCTGATAATTTGATGATGTACACCAACTTGTATAATATATTGTCAGAAATAAGTTACCAAGAAAAAGAATACCTGCAAGCATGGGAGTATGAGCGAATGAAGTCAGAATATCTTAAACAAGTATCTGATAAAGAGAAGTATGAGATAATACAAGACTTGCAAACAAAATATGAAGTGGAAAAAAAAGAACAGGAGATTAATTTTTTGACACAAAAGGACAAGACTAACAAGCTGATTATTAGTCTTATTTGTGTTTTGGGAGTATTCTTTTTAATCGCTATGGTTTTCATTATCCGTTATCTCAGAAGAAACAAACAATATGTTGAAGCTGAACTTCGTTACACTTTGCTCGATAAAGAATTGAAAGAAGGAGAACTTGAAATAGAGCGTTTGGAGAAGTGTGAGGCTAAATTAGCAGTGCTTTGGAAAAGCGAGGAACTATTGAAAAAAGATGAAGAACTAAAAAACCTGAAAACAGAAAGGGAACAATACATACAGACACAGAAGAAAAAACTGGAAAAATCCAGTCCTGATAAATGGAAAGTGATTTTGTGGGACTTGCAAAACAAGATATCGAAAACGCATTATATACCAAAAGAAAGAAGAAATGAGTATCTCCACCGGCTGGATAAGATGGATTATTCGTTTCTTAGCAATTTATATCAATACTATCAGGGGAAACTGTCCACTACTAACATCTATTATTGTGTATGTTTTGCGCTGGGCATGAAAATAGAATATATTTCGACCTGCCTATCTGTTGAGACCGGCTCAATCCATACTGCCCGAAAACGCCTGAAATCGAGTTTTGGGCTAACTCCGGATGATGATTTAGATCTATTTTTGAAGGGGTTTATATAGCCCCCAATACATGCTTTTATATGAGATTATAATGTTATCACGTTTTTTACTTCTCCGGCCGACATTGGTTCGCCTACTTTAGCACCTATATAGGTCGGGTCGCAAATGGTATAAACTTTGTTTTTTGACACCACAGAAGTCCCTCCGACTTTTTCCTTGAAGCAAACTCCTGCGGCAACGTGGTCGTCATATACGATTAGTGCAACGTCCAAACCTGTAATTAAGTGCATTATTTGTGCAAATAACACAGCTCTGTCTTCGCAATCGGTATAATGGTGACTAATGCTTTGTTCGGCAAAAAAACACCTATCATGGCCATATAAATCATCATCCCTCTTATATGAAAAATCTTTATGAAACCAATTGAGCAATAAGCCGGCAAACTGAGTATCATTCAATTTTAAGGGAGCGAATGTGGTTTCAAAAGCCTGTTTTAAGTCATTACTTATCCCCGCACGGAGGTATACAGCCAGATGGGTTTGCGGGTAAGTATCGTAAAAATCAACTAAACTTTTATTCCATTTTAAATCAAGTTTTAATGGCGGATTATGTGAGGTAAAAGGTATTTGTTTTTGCTTAACGCTCCCTTTCATCGAAGGAATTGCTTTTACCCATAAATTAACCCCCTGTTTAGCCAAAGCATGATTTCCCTTGTACGAAAATATCTTTCCCGAAAAAGCGTGCAGGCTTGAGATATTAAAAGAAGAAGCGTCTTCCATTACATAATACGTACGCTTGTCGATTTCGACACCTATAAAAAAAGAAACCGGTACTTGAAACGAAAGTAAAATAACCAAGTGGCTATTATTGTCGAGTGGCTTACCTATCCTCCCCAACTTGGCGTCAATGCCTATTTGATTCAGAAGGAAAACCGTAAACATCAGTTGCTCGTTGTGTTTCGAAGGAAATAATTCGCGTGATAACTCCTGAAATAGCATCACCATCCCCCAATCATTTATTCCAGTCGTATTTTGCCACTCCTGAGCTGTTTGCAGTATTGTGACATAATCTGTAGCAGAGAGCTTTTCCCATGTTTCGCCAATGTTCCTTTCTGCTATATATTTCATATTGAGGTTGGTTTTTCCGTCTATTTTAAAAATCAGCTTATCTCCAAAGAGCGACGTTGAAACCGGACGATACTGAACACTACCCGACTCCCTTACTGTAGAATATGTGACAGGAATACGTTCAGATACAGGAAAAGCATCAATATCTATGAAATTTAAGTTTTCCGTATCTTCCGATACAGGAAAAGCCTCCCATGTATTGCGCAGGTACTCGGCAAACTCCCGGTTCTTTTCATCTATATACTGTTGCTGCTCTGTATCAATTTTCCGTTTAAAAGCGTCAAATTCAGCGTTTATTTTATCAAGAGGATTGTTTTGAGCAACAATATTTATACTGAAAAACAAAAGCAAAATGTAAATATTAGACTTCATAATTGAATGTTCAATGAAAAACAAAATTAAATTTTTATAATCAAAAACAAAAAAGTTTATTTTTGCAGAAACATTAAACACACGTTGCAGATAATTTATTGAAAACCTTTTCTCAATGTATTTGCAAAAAACAGACGACAGATGCTCCTAAAAAAGAAGGAAAAAGAAATAATAGCTCAAATCAGGGAAATAATCATAAAAGAGGATGACCGTTATCACCTGAGCGAATATCAATTTATCCATTCGCGCGAGGATATAATAACAGAGATTTGCAACAAAGAAATAGTCTCCGTTTGGGAACAAGAGGATGATTTTTCCCGTTTGAAAACCAATGTATTAAACCATTTTTACTCCCACTATGTAACAGTTGAGAACCAGTTTTCCATTACCAATAATATTCCATACAACGAGCAATGGTTTCCTGTCATATATAAAGACAGGTTAGGTGCAATTCATAAATATCATGCAAAGCACGAGATAGATACGATTGACAATGAAATGGAAGTTAGGCAGGGAAGAACAATTGCTTTCAAAAGATCTAAAGCATTATTGCAGGATATTGTAACCTATTGTAAGATAAAGGCTATTAAAATACCCGAAAACATCGAAGAAAAGATATTGGAAGAATACCCCATCAATGCTGAAAAACTGACTGACAGGTTAGAGAAAGAAGACAAAGATTTGTGGGACGAAATAGCTGATTATTTAAAGCTCATAGCTCCCAAAGTACCAAAAAACGGCAGATTTTATTTCCCTCACAAGGAAAATATAAACATAAGAACAGGAAAGTATGTGGGAAATGCTTACGAAAGTGTAAAAAGGCTTGTTACCAACGGCAATGCACAGGAAAAAAAGACGGGTTTGGAGTACCGTAAGTTTCTTTATTGGACAAGCGTGAATGCTGTAAGCAACGCTTTGAAAAAAGAAAATGTTATCAAGGAGCATCATCATTATACAGATTCGATAGATGATGTATTCCCTCCGGTTAAAAATCACCTACAGATAGAAGACTACGTCTTATTGTATGAGGTAGATGTGAAAAACTCAAGGGAAGTAACCAAAGCATTACTTGATTTGCTATGGAACAAAAAGCCTGTTAATATCTATCATGAATTAGTAAAAGGGCATGAAGACAGGGTGCAAACCTTTCTTATGTTCTTTGACGAAGACATGTCCTATAAAGAAATAGCCGAACACTATAATAATACATTGACAGAAGAAAAACTGCGACAAGATGTTTCGCGTTTAAAAAAGGACTTAATTAAACGCTTGAAACATATTTTAAAACACTTAAACCGGAATTACAATGGATAAATGTAAATATACGAAGCACGATATAGCTGATTATCATCAGAATAGAATGACCCGCAAAGAAGAAACAGAAATGCAGGCTCATTTAACGGAATGTAGTAAATGCCAAAAAGAATTAAAAGCTATCAGAAAGTTAGACGATTTCCTGAAGCAAAAAGACGAAAATAAGAAAGGTTTTCCTATCAGCCCGTATTGGCTTATTGCCGCTCCGGTAGCTGCTGCGGTTGGTTTATTGTTAGCATTATTCCCTTTCGAACGTGGAGAGGATTTTCGCGTGATACCTCCTGATAAAACTAACTATGGCAATATTGATACTTTGAAAACAGATACAACTCACATCAAAAATGATACAATAAAAATGGACACCATCATTTTTGACGATAGTTCGGAAATAGAATAGAATAAATTTGAGATGGATATATGTTTAACGACGGCTAATTGAAAAATACACCTCATCAATAAATTCCCCATTTTTAATCAGAAACCTCTATTTTTCAACTCCCGAACTATTTTTAAATACTCTTGAGGAATATCAACTCCTGATATTTTTGTTCTTTTAATATCAACAATCTCAGAATGGGATATTCCTCCCCTATTTTTTCCCTCAATCAGCTTAAAATCTTCTCCCCACTTGGAAGATTTTAAACTCACAATTCCATCATTTTCTCCAACTTTCTTCTTTAAAAAATCATATGTTATAAAATGGGAAAAATCATCAAATTTACTTTTCATCAAAGAGTGATAACTACAATAATAAACTCCTAAATCATCGGGATTATTCTGATTAAATTCAAGCATCCTCTTCGTTGTCAAATCTTCCAGTATTTTGTATGGATCCGGTTTTTTATCTCTATACAGTTTTGCTAAAGAATATGTTATCTTTTTTGCTAATTTTGTATGTATATACTTTTTATCAGATATAAAATCAACTATTTCTGAACCTAAATGTGGACTCGAAATAGTTGTAAGACTTGCTATCTTTGGGGCATAGCCTAAAGTACTTATTAAAAAACGTGAATCAATACCACCTTTAGAGTGGGCTATCAAATTTACTTTTGCTGCATTACAAATCTCTAAAACGTTATTAACCGAATCTCTTAACGCCAAAGCATTACTCTCAATCCCAGCCCAAGAATCTGTATTACCTAAAAAAATCTTAACACCAGCATGTCTTAATACTTCCGGAATTCGTCCCCAAAACAGTTTATTATCTTTCGCACCTATTCCATGTACTAAGATTACAGGATATTTTAATTCTTTTTCTAACAACAATTCTTTCCGATTTTCTATTTTATTTTTACTTCTTCTTGTTTCACTTCACGCTCACAATACCGGCATTTTAAGCGCACCTCATTATCTTCTTTCATTACAAAAAAGCGGGTTGCTACAGGCTGATGATTGGTTATACAATTAGGATTTGCACACTGTATAATATCACGTATTTCTTCGGGCAAAGTCAAAGGGCGTTTTTCTACTACTTCGTAATCTTTAATGATATTTATCTTAGCATTCGGAGCCAATAAGGCTATTTTGTTAACCTCCGATTCCTCGAAAAAACGGTCCGTTATTTTTATGATTCCTTTGGATATCAAACGTTTACTTTCCAAATTATTTCCTACTGTAACCTGATTTTTACATTTTTCAAGTTCGAGAATCAAAACAACTTTAAATAATTTATCAGCAGGGATATGGTCAATAACCGTCCCATCCTTCAATGCTGCTACTTTTAATTCCTTTTCCATATATATCTTCTCTTTTATGCTAAAACCTTACTAATTATTGCCTGGCGCACATATAAACCATTCTTTGCCTGCTTAAAGTAATATGCTTTTTCATTTGCATCCACATCGGGGTCAATCTCGGTAACGCGCGGGAGCGGATGCAGAATTTTTAAATTTGGCTTGCTGTTTTCCAACATAGCATTATTTAGTGTGTACACATTTTTCACACGTTCATATTCCATAAGGTCTGAGAAGCGTTCGCGTTGCACACGGGTCATATATAAAATATCAGCATCGTTGAAATTGTCAGTGAGTTCTGTGGATTCCGTATAGGAAATATTATGCTTACGGCAAAATGTTTTGTACTCGTCCGGCATCTTAAGCTCTTCTGGAGCTATAAACTTAAATGTAGGATTGAAGTGCGACATTGCCTGAATGAGCGAATGTACCGTACGTCCGTATTTCAAATCGCCAACCAGGCATATATTCAGATTTTCAAGGGTTCCTTGTGTTTTCAAAATCGAATATAAGTCGAGTAAAGTTTGCGAAGGATGCTGGTTTGCACCATCGCCTGCATTAATAACCGGAACCGGAGATACTTCGGAAGCATAACGTGCAGCTCCTTCCATATGATGGCGCATCACAATCACATCGGCATACGAACTCACCATCTGAATGGTATCGTGAAGGGTTTCTCCTTTCGACGAACTGCTGGTTGCAGCATCCGAAAAGCCAATAGTCTTCGCTCCAAGACGAACTGCTGCTGTCTCGAAACTCAAACGGGTACGGGTAGATGGTTCAAAAAACAAAGTTGCAACCACTCTCCCATCCAATGTTTTTCTATTCGGATTTGCCTCAAAATCGGCAGCTGAAGTCAAAATGGAGAGGATATCTTCTTTGCTGTAATCCGTAATTGAAACTAAACTTTTATTTATCATATATAATCTATTTTTTTGATTCAGATATTAGTTATAAAAAAAACCAACATAAATCCCTAAAAGACTTACATTGGTTTTATATTTTCTCGTTTTAAAAACCGTTTCAAATAACAGCTTCGTTGAAAACTGTTTAAGTAAAGAATATGTTGCAAATATTTTATATTCATATCTCTACAAAGATATAAAAGATTTTTCTAAACATTAATCAATGCAATGTATATTTTTCAACATAATTTTTCAGGCGTCATCGCTTATCCTGACCCCCTCTACTTTTTCCAGTTTCCCTCTCAACGTTTCTGCATCTTGTTTTCTGATACTTAAGCTCATCACACAATCATTATCATAAGCCTGACCTATAATCTGAGCATTTGTATCTTTTACCACACGCATTACCTCGTTCATCAATGGGTAGTCGAAATGAACTTCAAAGAAAACATCTACCGTTTTTTCAATTATCTCGGCTTGATTCAGGGCATCAATTGTAGCTTCTTTATAAGCGGTTATCAGTCCGCTTGTACCCAGTAGCGTTCCACCAAAATAACGAACTACAATTACCAGTACATCTGTCAGCTCTTTAGAATTTATCTGACCCAAAATGGGCTTACCTGCCGTTCCCGAAGGCTCTCCGTCATCATTTGCACGCCATTCTTTACGTTCGGCCCCCAGCATATATGCATAGCAAACATGACGGGCATCGTAATACTGTTTCCGATATTCCTTTACTATTTCCTTAATCTCATCTACATTGTGCACAGGCATGGCAAACGAAAGAAACTTACTTCCCTTTTCCTTATAAATTCCTTGTGTCTGTACTACTATTGTTTTATAAATATCATTCATTCGAAAAACACGTCGATACTATTTTTTCTGACAAAATTCAGACTCTTGGTAAAATTCAATTCCTAATGGGAAAAATATAAACTAAATGCTTTGATAAATTAATAACAAACTATATTTTTGCACCTGATTTCAAAAAAACAAGCCTCTTTAGCTCAGTTGGTAGAGCAACTCATTCGTAATGAGTAGGTCGTGGGTTCGAGTCCCATGAGAGGCTCTCGCTGATTATTTAACTACCCCATCCTCTCCTTCGCATTTGTCAGGATTCAAATTGCGCAAAGCACAATCAACATCACACCCGGCACATCGGCTGTTTCCTGCATTTTTTTGTGTAAACAGTTTGTAAATACGCCATCCGGTAAGCCCGAAAACCGCAATTCCTATTATAATAACTATTATTTGTTGTATCATGTTTTAGCTAAGTCAGTTTTCAAAATAACAAAAATAATAAGCACTATGTTTATACGAGCCGAAACCTTTTTAAAAAGCAACAATTACTCTCCAAATATCTGATACACAGCAAAAGCTACCAACCATGCGAGGATAAGTGTATACGCAGCTGCAAAAAGTGCCCATTTCCAACTGCCTGTCTCATGCTTGATAGCCGTAATGGTAGCTATACAGGGGAAATAAATCAACACAAACAGCATAAGGCAGATAGCAACCACAGGGGTAAAAACCAACGAACCATCCGAGTTTGTATCTGTTTTCAAACGCTCCGAAAGCGATGAAAAATCCTCTTCGGGATTGCCTGTATAAAGAACGCCTAAGGTACTTACTACAATCTCCTTAGCTGCTACACCTGAGAGCAGGGCAACGCTTATTTTCCAATCGAAACCAAGCGGACGCATAGCAGGCTCGATAAAATGGCCGATTTTTCCGATATATGAATTTTCCTGTTGCTGCATCTGTTCGGCATAAGTAAGTTCTTCCGGATTACCTTCGGGACGTGGATAATAACCCAAAAACCATATTATGATAGATGCAAAAAGTATCACAGTACCCATTTTCATCAAATACTGTTTACCCTTTTGCCATGTATGTATTGATATAGAACGCACGGTAGGCATACGGTAAGGGGGAAGCTCCATCACGAACGGAGTTTCGTCTTTGGGAAACAAAAAACGTTTAAATAGCCTTGCAAAAATCACTGCCAATATAATACCCGTGAGGTATATGCCAAACAAGACCAATCCTGCATGATTCGGGAAAAATGCACCTGACAGAAGCAAATATACAGGGAGCCGCGCACTACACGACATGAATGGGTTTATAAGAATGGTTATCATACGGCTGTTTCGATTCTCAATAGTGCGGGTAGCCATTATAGCAGGTACATTACAACCAAAGCCCATAATGAGCGGAATGAACGATTTACCATGCAACCCCATTTTGTGCATAATTTTATCCATAATGAAAGCCGCACGTGACATATACCCCGTATCTTCCATCAATGAAATAAAGAAATACAGGATAAGAATGTTAGGCAAAAATACAATAACACCTCCTACTCCTCCTATTACTCCATTTACCAGCAAATCGCGCAAAGGGCCGGGGTTCATCAGGTCATGTACTTTATCGCCAAGCCAGCCTACTCCCGCTTCAATCCAACCCATCGGGTACTGCCCAAGCCAAAAAGTAGCCTGAAACATAATAAACATAAACAGCAAAAAAATAGGATATCCGAGATACTTATTTGTAACGATGGAGTCGATAGCCGATGTTCGCTCGTATTTATTCTCTTTTACGCTCTCTGTGTATGTTTCTTTCAATGCTCCGGCTATAAAACCATATTTTGCATCGGTAATATAAGATTCTACATCTTCGCCCAACTCCACTTCCAACTGTTTTATTTCATCGTCACGAAATCTGATAATTTCATCTGCATTCGATGCTTTGCTTACAAACCCTTCGATATCCTTATCCTTTTCAAGCAGCTTGATAGCCCAAAAACGTGCCGGAAAAACAGCGCACAACACAGGGTCAACCGTCAAGTGTTTCTTAAAATTATAAATACTCCTTTCAATACTTTCGCCATAATTTATGTGGATATGACGAACCGTTTCATGTATTTTATGGCTGCCGTCCAAATCCGAATCCTGAATTCCATCTCCATGTTGGTGGGCTATTTCTATTTCATGGTGGTAATCATCCAGCAGATTATCGTCCTGAGCCGCAGGTATCAATATTCCTTCCTCGTTCAGCACATCGCTTCCTTCGTACAACTTGATAACTGTAGTAAACAATTCATCCATTCCCATTTTTTTACGTGCTACTGTCGGCACAAATGGTATTCCCAGTAATTTCCCCAGATTTTTATAATCCAGAATATCTCCGCTTTTTTCCAGTTCATCGTACATATTCAACGCCACCACCGTGCGAACGTTCATATCAATAAGCTGAGTAGTCAGGTAAAGATTTCGTTCTATATTCGACGCTGCCACCACATTTATTATCACGTCGGGCATTTTTTCCGTAATATAGTCCTGCACATAGCGTTCTTCAGGCGAATATGCCGATATAGAATAAGTACCGGGCAAGTCGACCAGCGTTATCTTGTATCCTTTAAATTCAAAATTTCCTTCCTTGGAATCGACCGTTACGCCACTATAATTCCCAACATGCTCATGCCCGCCCGAAGCATAATTGAACAAAGTGGTTTTCCCACTGTTAGGATTCCCTACCAACGCCACTGTTATACGCTTCCGCTTGCTTAACGCTGCTTTACGTACCTCTTCATCTTCAATTATTGTTTCGGGGGCTTTACGGAAATAGTTCGATGCTTCCTCTTCGCTCACAACCTCTATCAAATTGGCCTCGCTACGACGGAGAGATACTTCATATCCCATTATTTTGTATTTGATAGGGTCGTTAAGGGGGGCATTTAAGACCGATTCTACCACCTTGCCTTTTACAAACCCCATCTCCACTATACGCTTACGGAATCCTCCGTGCCCAAGCACTTTCACGATTGAGGCTTTTTCGCCTGTTTTTAATTCAGATAATTTCACTGCAAATATCAAATATATATTAAACGAAGTGCAAATATAGTTATTTAGATTGATTCTAAAGAATAAAATAATATTTTATTGAATTATTACCGCCCTGCTGAAATTAACTTCAAAATACGGCAAAACATAAAAATTATGCGAAGAATAAACATTTTACTGGTAAAAACAATTATATTTGTACGGTCTAATTCGTAGCCCGAAAAGCGTATTAAATAATCTGATTGAAGTTAATATAAACACTTATAAATGGGAAAAGTATTGATTATTGGTGCCGGAGGTGTAGGCACTGTTGTAGCGCACAAAATAGCTCAAAACAGAGATGTTTTCACCGAAGTTATGCTGGCAAGCCGTACAAAAAGCAAATGCGATGTAATAGCTTCCGATCTGAAAAAACGTTATGACTTTACTCTGCAAACGGCTCAGGTAGATGCTGACAGCGTACCGGAGTTGGTAAAACTATTCAAAAGTTTCAATCCCGAACTGGTTATAAATGTAGCATTACCATACCAAGACCTCACTATAATGGACGCATGCCTTGAGTGTGGTGTAAACTATCTTGACACAGCAAACTACGAACCTAAAGACGAGGCCAAATTTGAATATAAATGGCAATGGGCTTATCAGGATAAATTTAAAAAAGCGGGGCTTACTGCTATTTTAGGTTGTGGATTCGACCCCGGCGTAACCAGTATTTTCACTGCATATGCTGCTAAACATCATTTTGATGAGATTCAATATCTTGATATTGTAGACTGTAATGCCGGCGACCATGGTAAAGCATTTGCTACAAACTTCAACCCCGAAATCAATATACGCGAGGTAACTCAAAAAGGGAAGTATTGGGAAAATGGCAAATGGGTTGAAACTGAACCGCATGAGATACATAAACCACTGAATTATCCGGAAATAGGCGCGAAGGAATCGTATGTAATTTATCACGAAGAGTTGGAATCGTTAGTGAAAAATTATCCATCTCTGAAACGGGCACGCTTCTGGATGACTTTCGGACAGGAATACTTAACACACCTGCGTGTTATCCAAAACATAGGAATGGCACGGATTGATGAAGTGGAATATAACGGGCAAAAAATCGTTCCGATCCAATTCCTCAAAGCCGTATTGCCCAATCCGGGCGACTTAGGCGAAAATTATACAGGTTGGACTTCTATCGGATGCCGCATACGTGGGCTAAAGGATGGTAAGGAACGCACTTACTATATCTACAATAACTGCAGCCACGAAAAAGCATTCGAAGAAACCGGCACACAAGGAGTAAGCTATACTACAGGCGTTCCGGCAATGATTGGCGCAATGATGTTCCTCAAAGGAGAATGGAGAAAACCCGGAGTTTTCAATGTAGAAGAGTTTAATCCGGATCCATTCATGCAGCAGTTAAACATACAAGGCTTGCCTTGGAACGAATTGTTTGATATAAACTTGGAAGTATAATTCCCAAAAACAGACTAAAAAAGAAAACGGAAATTCTCACGATTACAGGATTTCCGGTTCTTTTTTAAACCATTATTAAACATTTCAGTCAAATAATAAATCATCCACTAAAAAATACTATTTTTGTAGTAATATATATTTTCAATATAACAATGATGAAAGCTATAATCGACCCGATAGATCGAAAAATATTGAAAAAAGAACTGACGCAGGAAAAATTTCTTCGTCCTACCAATAAAGCACATAATGAAATTTATGTTGTAACAGCTCATAACTCGCCCAACGTAATGCGTGAGATAGGACGCTTGCGCGAACTGTCCTTTCGCTCGTGGGGAGGCGGCACAGGCGAAGAGATTGATGTGGATGATTATGATTATCTGGAAAAAGCATATTATCAACTAATTGTTTGGGACCCACAGGGAGAGGAAATCATCGGAGGATATCGTTTTTTGCCCGGACATGATGTTACTTTCGACGAGGATGGTCAGCCCATGCTGGCAATGGGGCACTTGTTTACCTTTAGTGATAAATTTATTAAAGAGTATCTCCCCTATTCTGTTGAACTGGGACGGGCTTTTATCCAACCCGATTACCAAACCTCGAAGATGGGAATGAAAAGTCTTTTTTCGTTAGACAACTTATGGGATGGGCTTGGAGCTTTGATTCATGACGTAAAAAAAGCAAAGTATTTTATTGGTAAAATAAATATATACGAACATTACTCTGCAAATGCAAGAGAACTGATATATGAATACTTAGAACGTTTTTTCCCCGACAACGATAACTTAATCACGGCTAAATCGGGAATAACCATCAGCGAGCACATAAAAAATGTTGCGGGCGAAATATTTGATAAACAGGAAAATGCCCGTGGAAATTACAAAATTCTGCAAAAAGCCATACGCAGCGAAGGAGAGACTATACCTCCGATGTTCAACGCATACATAGGGCTTACCGACACAATGCGTACTTTTGGCACTACTACCGACCCCGATTTCGGACATACTTTTGAAACAGGTATTATGATTACAATGGCCGATTTACTCGAAGCTAAACGCAAACGATATATTGAGCCTTATGTCGAATATCTTTCGATGTTGCTCGAAGAAAGAAAAATAGCAAAACAAAATAAACAGTTAGCCAAAGGAAAAAAGAAAAAACGCTTCACTATAAAAATCCGGTAAAGCACATTTTTCACTCGTTAAATATTTGTCTCAAAAAACTAAAGCCTTTACATTTGCATCCACATTCTTTGAGTAAAAAGTGAAGAATGATTTAGTTAGCTACAAGCTATAAGTCTTGTCCTTTATCATTTGTCCTTTTTGTTCTTTTATCTTTTTTAATACAATATGA
>NZ_QVMH01000079.1 GCF_010501035.1 Paludibacter sp. 221 | reverse complement strand
TTTATTTGAAAAAATTGTTTTTTACAACAGTATCTTTTTCAGCTATAGGAAAAAGGAAGAGCCTGTCCGGCTAGAGGACAAAAGAATAAAAATGAGAATACTATAACTCTCCCTAAATCCCTCTCTCAAAGAGAGGGACTTTGAGAGCGATAAACGAAAGAACAATATCTGATGAATTTGGTGCTTAAAATGTAATTTTGGTGAAGTTGCCTTTAGTATGATATGTGATGACGATAATATGTCGTTGAAAAAACGTATCTTTGCATTTCTAAAAAAAATTAAAAACCATTTGTAAGGTTCAAATTATGATTAAAATTACATTTCCAGACGGTTCGGTTCGTGAATTTGCTAAAGGTACGACCGGATTTCAGATTGCGGAAAGTATCAGTCCGCGTTTAGCACAAGAAGTATTAGCAGTAGGTATTAACGGGGAAACATGGGATTTAAACCGCCCGATATGCGAGGATGCGACTATTAAGTTGTATAAATGGGACGATGAAGAAGGTAAGCACGCTTACTGGCATACATCAGCTCACTTAATGGCCGAAGCTCTGCAAGAGCTTTACCCAGGTATGAAATTTGGGATTGGTCCTGCTATTGAGAATGGGTTTTATTATGATGTAGACCCGGGTGATGGTGTGCAGATAAAAGAAAATGACTTGCCCGCTATCGAAGCCAAAATGATGGAACTGGTTTTGAGAAAAGAAGCTGTTGTTCGTCAGGATGTGAGTAAAGCTGAGGCTTTGAAAATGTTCGAGGCAAAGGGTGACGAGTATAAAACCGAGTTGATAAGCGACTTGGAAGATGGAACTATTACGCTTTATTCGCAAGGTAATTTTACAGATTTATGTCGTGGGCCGCACTTACCCGATACAAGCCATATTAAAGCTATTAAGCTATTGAGCGTAGCAGGGGCATACTGGCGTGGCGATGAAAGCCGTAAAATGCTTACACGTATTTATGGTATTACATTCCCTAAAAAGAAGATGCTGGACGATTATCTGGTATTGCTGGAAGAAGCTAAAAAACGCGACCATAGAAGGATAGGTAAGGAACTTGAACTATTTATGTTCTCCGAAACTGTAGGTAAAGGTTTACCTATGTGGTTGCCTCGTGGTACTTCTTTACGTTTACGATTGGAAGATTTTTTGAAAAAGATTCAGCGCCGTTTTGATTATGAGCAAGTTATAACTCCACATATTGGCAACAAACAACTTTATGTTACTTCGGGGCATTATGCCAAATATGGAAAAGACTCGTTTCAGCCAATTCATACTCCCGAAGAAGGAGAGGAATACCTGTTGAAACCAATGAACTGTCCGCATCATTGCGAGATATATAAATATAAACCACGTTCGTACAAAGACCTTCCGCTTCGTTTTGCCGAGTTTGGTACTGTATATCGTTACGAACAGAGTGGCGAATTGCATGGCTTGACTCGTGTACGTAGCTTTACGCAAGACGATGCGCATATTTTCTGCCGTCCCGACCAGTTGAAGGAAGAGTTTCTTAAGGTAATGGATATTATTTTCATTATTTTCAAAGCATTGGATTTTGAGAACTTCGAAGCGCAGATTTCATTGCGCGACCCTGAGAATAAGGAAAAATACATAGGCTCGGACGAAAACTGGGAAAAAGCTGAAAGGGCGATTGTTGAAGCGTGCGAAGAAAAAGGTTTAAAAGCCCGTGTAGAATTGGGTGAAGCTGCTTTTTATGGTCCGAAGCTCGACTTTATGGTTAAAGATGCTTTAGGACGTCGTTGGCAACTGGGTACTATTCAGGTGGATTATAACCTGCCTGAGCGCTTTGAACTGGAATATACCGGCGATGATAATCAGAAACATCGTCCGGTAATGATTCACCGTGCACCTTTCGGGTCGATGGAGCGTTTCGTTGCGGTATTGATTGAGCATACGGCAGGTAAATTTCCTTTGTGGCTGACTCCAGACCAAGTGGTTATCCTGCCTATCAGCGAGAAATTTAATGATTATGCTTACCAGATAGCAAAAGAGCTATTCGGGAAAGATATCCGCGTAACTGTGGACGACCGTAACGAAAAAATAGGGCGTAAAATCCGCGATAATGAATTGAAGCGTATCCCATATATGCTGATAGTAGGCGAGAAAGAAGCTGAAAATGGCGAAGTATCAGTACGCCGTCAGGGTGAAGGTGATAAGGGAAGCATGAAGGTTGCTGAGTTTTCCGATCTTATTACAGATGAGGTCCAAAAAATGATGGAACAGTATTAGAGGTTGTTTAAATTTTTCACAAAGAAACAGTTATAGTTTTACATGTGTCTTTTTCACAATAAATTATGTCCTTTTTTGTGAAATTTCACCTCTCATTTTACTCATTTAGCCCGCTAAAATCGTAAAATGAAGTCAAAATTTCCCTAAAAAAATACTAAAATTTATCTTGCGAGTAAAATTAAAACAACCTCTTAATTGCTTTTCAGCATTACCCCATATAATACAAAAAGCCATTTCAAAAATAGATGAAATGGCTTTTTTGTATTGTTTTTTTAGAACAACAGGGTCTTCACTTTACGTTTTCCTACCTTAATTGCATATAATTGCCCTGAGTATAATCCTGTTATGGTAGTATAATTTTCTGTAGGCTTTTTAATCTTTACAAGTTTACCGGATGAGTTGTATATATATATATCCTCGTTTAATTCATTATCCGGAAGGTATAAAGTGATAGTTTTGTTCTGCCTGTTGATAAAAACCCGTAATTCTTCTTTTGGTGCGTTATCGGCTGTTGTGGTTTGCATTTTCATTATATCCGAAAAATCAGTGATATTTTCATATTTAACGGAGTTGTCGGGATATAACGTTTTATCACTTGCCTGTACTGCATAAAAATATTCATTTTCGGGCAACAGGTTGTGTATTGTATAAGATGTGTCCGTTACGTATTGATTACGAAGAACATAATTGACAGCTTGGTCGAAACCAACTGTAATGTCGTCTATTACAGCAGCTTTGCCTGCTATATTGTATGTGAAACGAAATTGCTTGTAACGGTCCGATTCTTTAAACGTATAAGACTTTATTTCGTTTAGGTGGCTTTCTATCAGGATATTTTCAATCTCTGTCCAGTTATCCTCGTTCCATCCTTCTACCAATATATTCCCTTGATTTCGGTTATTGTCGGTAGAAGAGATATAGAATGAAAGTTTTGTAACCGGAAATATATATTTTTCTGTTTGTATGTATTCGCCCGGCTGTGATAGTTTGATGGCCTGATTTATATTTCCAATGTTTTCTTCATCTAATCTCTGAGCCGAAATAGTCCATCCGGCAGGAGATGTAAGCCCGTTATCAAATCCTTCTGTAAGTTCGTAAGCTACATTATCCGAAAAGCTGAAAACCGTTAGGTAATATCCACTTGCATCGAATACGGGTTGCCAGTTGGCTGTAAATTTGTATGGCGATATGTCCGAAGCCTCGCTTGTTACCGGAGGCACTACGTATACAGGGCGAGTTGATTGTCCGAATATGCTAATTGATTGTGTGTCAAAAAGTTTAGAGCCGAACAAAATGTTATCCGTGTGCGTTTCGTCGAAAGATGGCTCGGCGGGGTTGTACCTGATTTGAATGATGGTATTCTCAACTACAGAATCGACAGGGAGTAATGAAAGCGATTTGCCCCATTTTTCGGCAGACTGTAACTTCATTTCGAAATGGGTGCCCGATTCAAATTTTATTATAATGTCTCCAAATAGGCTTTTGCCGTTTACCACAATTTCTTGTGATGGCGAAGGAGTGCCTTGTTCGGTAGAGAAAGGTATCAAATCTTCTTCAATTGAAATTTCGGGTTTTGTGTCCGAAAAAAAGAAAGATATTACTTGATTCTGCTCTTTTATCTCTGATATCAGTTTGTTTGTTTCCGTTCCCGAGCGTAGCGTAAATGTGTACGACTGACGGTTTGATGTACCGGGAAAAACATCTCCCGACAGGGTAATATTGTTTGCTATACCATCGGCTTCGATGATATCAACCCCCATTATGTTTGGATAGTTATTTACGGTATTATTACGCCAGTCGTTTGCATTGTAATTGATTCGGGTAATAAGTAGCCCATGTCCGGGCAAGTATGTATCCCATCCTGTGTTTTGCCTGTTTTCCAATACGAAAAATTCAGTTGGGTATGGGTTTTTCCTGTTCAGATTGTGATTCCCATTTTCGGTTACAATATAGGCGGTATTACTTGTGTTTAATGCTTCTAATGATATTTCATTGTTGGTTTTAAGCTCAGTAGGCTCAAGCCAGTTTAGGTAAAAACGGTCGTAAGCAGAGTAGGAGGGTGGCGTTTTTCCATTATTCAGGTATGAGCCTACATCCATTACATTCCACGACGAAAGGGTGTGGTGGTTGGCATCATTTCTTGTAGCATAATAGTCAGGCAAGCCTAAAACGTGCCCAAATTCATGTACAAAAGTTCCTATTCCGCACATTTCGTTACCTTGATTTGAACGTAACTCCGACGTACAGGCATAATCGTAAATAATTTTTCCGTCGAATTTAGTGTTGTGGTTTGCAAGCGTCCATCGGTGAGGCCAGATGCTGTTTTTAGGCCCGTATTCGGCCTCGTTGTATCCGGCATAAAAAATAAATATATTGTCGACATAACCATCATTATCTATGTCAAACTCCGAAAAGTCTACTCCGTCTTCGTCTGCCAGTTTACAGGCATCTATTACCATCTGTTGCGGGTTTACGTCGTCTCCACCACTGTTTCGCCCGTAATATTCCATTTTTTGGGGAAGCAGGTAAGGGCCTGCTACTACAAATTCGGGGTTAAATACTTCATTGGAGCTATCCAAAAAATAGTCGCGAGCCGAGCCTGTACTCTTGTTTTCGGTGTAATTTTTTTCGTTCAGCATTCGTCTGAATGCTTCTTTAGGATTCGGTGTAACGTATTTTACATCCTGAAAATCAACTAATATAACTAATGCCTTAGGGCTTCCTTGCAGCGGATAACTGCGCCGAAATGTATTTTCTCTTGTAGGGACAGAACGTAAAAGGCTATTTTTTTTGCTCACCTGCTGCACATCTATTTTGTTGGACAGGGTTTGTAGTAGCTTCTTCTCAGTTGATGTTCTCTTCTTTATTTCGCTAGCTTTTACATTGGTGTTTATAATATTGCCATTTTCATCTACATAAGCATAATTGAAAATTCCATCCTCATCTTGTGCTAAAAGATAGCCATCAACGGTAGTTTGATAACGGAAAAACTCATCTCCCTTTAGCTGAATGGTGATTTTAGAGCCATCCGGTTGTGTTATAGTTTGTGGAAAAGGATATGCGGGTACAGCTTCGCTATTAAGCGCAAAGCTCAACAGCAAAACGAATGTACAAAATATATGTTTCTGATAATGTTGTTTCATCTGTGTATAAAACAACAAAAATAATGCTTTTTGTTTGAAAAACATTTATTTGGAGAGAACATGTTGTTTTTACTTGAAGGTGGAATGGGAGTTTCTTTATTTTACCGTTTTAACTCAAACGGCTTTTTAAATAGAGAGTTGTAGTAATGTGTCTTACGCATGCGAGGGTTGCTTTCGTTAAATATTTGCCTCAAAACCCCAAAGCCTTTACTTTTGCATCTGCATTCTTCGGATAAAAGTGAAGAATGATTTAGTTAGCTACAAGCTATAAGTCTTGTTCTTTTATCTTTTTTTAATACAATATGAATCTTTCTCAGCAAATAACCCCTCAAAAAAATGCCTTTGCAAACGTTAAAATGTTTGTAAATAGCATTATTATGTTAGAGAGAGAGAGAG
>NZ_QVMH01000078.1 GCF_010501035.1 Paludibacter sp. 221 | reverse complement strand
CCCTCGACTTTTTATCAATACGGGCGTAGAAATCGAAGATTTCTATATAAATTTGCAGCCTAGTTACTCGCAATGTTTTTATTGTGATAAGACATAACGGATTAATACTATGGTACTACCTAAAATACAAGAGATTGTGATTAATGAATTTTCATTATACAAACTCAAATCAGAAATCGTTCTTGACATGAACGATGGCGTATTTTGTTTAGCTGGGGCAAATGGGCTTGGAAAGTCTACATTTATCTCAATACTTTCTTATGCTTTAACTGGAATTGTGGTAGATCCTAAAAAGAATTTTGCATCAGTAAATTCAATCCCCAAGTTTTTTAAAAACAATGAAAAGTTTGCATCATCTTACTTTAATGGTCGAATTGATGAGTCGAAGAGGGAATTAGCTGATGTTTCAGTAAAATTTAATATTTCCAATTTTGAATATCAAATAAAGCGTAGTTTTTTTGATGCTTCTGGGTTGAGTAAATTTTCCAGAATTGACACAGAAACTGGTGAAGAAACAATAGATCAGTCTTTAACTTCTTATGGATTTTTATCACAATACCAAGAGTTATTTGCTAAAGATATCGGAGTTACTACTTTTGAACAATATGTTTTTTTACAAAATTTTGTTCTTACTTTCGATGAAAGTAAAAAGCTTATTTTTTGGGATGATTCTATAATGAATCGTGTTCTTTATTTGTTTTTTGGAATAGATGCCCAAAAAGCTGATGTCGCTGATGATTTGAGAAAGAAGATAGCTAAACACGAATCCAATATGCGAAATTTGCAATGGAGCATAACTCAAAACTCTCGACTTTTAAATGAACTAATTTCTACTGCTACAACCAATTCTAATAATTCTGAAACAATTGAAGCTACGCTAACTCAACTGGAAGAGAAAGAAGAGGAACTGGCCCAATTGCATGAAGCAATGCAGACAAATCAGTCTCACGCAAGAAGTTGTGAGCTAAATGTCAGCAATATATCATTGAAAGTATCAAATCTAAAGAAACAATATGATGATGCTTTTAATAACATGTATAATGTTGATATTCCTATTGAGAAAGACCAACATATAGTAGGCATGTTGCGTCATATATCAAAAAGAATACTAAACAATGAAGATGTAACTCAGGATTTTGAAGACCTCAAATACCGTATAAAATCCGTTAGTGAAAACCTTCGTGCAAATGTAAAGAACAACAATATTGAACTCTTAAAATCTATTGATAAAGAAATTCAGAAATTACAAGGCGAACTGAATGAATTAATGCTACAAAAGGAACGTTTAGCAAAAGAATCCGTAGATATTAATGCTAAAATAATTGAGACCACAAGCTTCATTGAGAAATTCAAAACCGAAAATGAGCAAATCATTATTCAGGCTCTAAAATTGAAAGACGACGATATTAATAAACGCATAGAGGCTTTAAAGAGCATTATTAATAAGGATGAATTAAAAAAAGAAGAGGATACAAAAATAAGAGACCAAAGCAAGATAGACCTTGGCATCATAGAAAAAGAAATCCGCAAAAACTATCACAGTGCAGAAGAACGGTTCTTGCCTATTTTCAAAGGATATGCTAATAGTTTTATTGGATTAGATATTGATGTGGAACTCAAATCATCCAGTAAGGGTATTGGTCTGATTTTAAAGGTCAATAACACGGAAAGAACCGAACGTTTTCAACTATCTGAAAGTCAACAATACTTCATTGATATTGCATTACGATTTGCTTTGATTGAATTTACATCATCGCCTAATGCCTTCATGTTAATTGACACACCTGAAGGTTCTTTAGATATTGCATATGAAAGTCGAGCAGGAAAAATGTTTGCTGATTTTGTCTTAAAAGGTTATGACGTGGTAATGACTGCCAATATTAATTCATCCCAGCTTCTTTTACAAATGGCAAAAAAATGTAAACGTGCAAAGATGAAAATTGAGCGCATGACCAATTGGACTATATTATCAACTGTTCAACAAGAAGAGCAAGATGTCATAGAAGGTGCATTCAATAACATAGAAAGAGCATTAGATGGAATCAATTAACCCATATGCAATATACGACACCTTATTTGTAGGCAATAAATTACAACGATATATTGGAGATTTCAATTCTTCAGAGGTTCAATTGTTTTGTTATTTTTCATGCTTATTGTCTCTCTATGAGGGAAATCCTACATCTTTTTGGGGTTACAAATTTATCAAGAACGATTTAGGAGTTCCTCTTTCTACGGATGTATATAATGCTCTTGATTGTTTGCTTAGGAATAATGAATTAGAAAAAATTGACAACTACTATCAAATTACAAGTGAAGGTAAATCTAAATGTAATATTTTATCTGAATTAGGGCGATTTGAGAACAGGAACAAATACTTAGAAGCTGCTTGTGAAAGCTTACTTGCCCTGCCTATTGGATACATAAGAAATTCTATAATTAGCGACCCTATTGTAAGAGCTGCAAATAATTCTTCAGTCAGAACTTTAGTTGATGAAGAAAACGGTGCTGTTGCTCTATTATATGACCAATTTGAACTCTTAAAAGAAGCAATAAACTCACAGGATGCAGACCTATTCGTCCCTGCGGTCACTTGGCTTAAATATCTCCAACTACCAAAAGAAGTAAATCAAGATGCTGAATAAAGAACGGGATATAAATACTATTAAAGAGATGTTGTCGTCGGATTATACATCTTGTATACACAATGATTATGGTGTCGTTGGGATAAACAACTTAAAAATGACACTTGAGGTTATTTCTAATATTTTCAAATTTATAAATCTCCGCAACTTCTCTTCCATAATAATTTTCAATTCAGATAGCTACAAACTGTCAGATAAATTTTCAACTTATTCTACCATTAATAATTTTGCACATCTCGGAAGTATAAATAGCGATAATTTGGTGATACAAATCAATAGCCTTGATGAGATAATAGCTACTACGTCCACGGTAACAATAAGCGAAATAACACCTACAGACTTTGTATATCAATATACACCTAAAAGGGAAATGTTCCACACAAGAACGTCTATTTGTGATTTACCTAAAGTCCCGGGGACAGATAGTTGCTTTGCTGTATCCACATTTAAGTCTTTAGAGGAAGCTATGTCTCATTACAAAACAAGTGTAGTGAGGTTTGCCGATTGTTTGCATATAAAAACCGCATTACACTCAGAAGAACGGATATTTTTCAAACCTCATCCCGAGCATTTATTAAGAGATTCAATGGTTTATTTTTTAAAAGCAAGACTAAGAGGGGAAGGGTTAGAGGTTAGGCCAGAACAAGCTGTTGACACCTCTCATCCTGTTGATGTAAAAGTTACTTGGGGATTTACAAATCATATTGCATTGATAGAGATTAAGTGGTTGGGAAAGTCATTAAATAACGATACGCTTACATTTACATCTAACTATACTGATAGTAGAGCTAGAGATGGTGCAACACAACTCGCTGAATATTTGGACGCAAATGCGATTCAAGTACCTAATCATAATACAATTGGATATTTAGTAGTATTCGATTTGAGACGCAAATCAACTAAAATAGATACAACACAAATAACTCAAGCTGACGGGTACTGGTACGAGGACAAAGAAATCACTTATAACCCGCAATATCATATTACCCGAAAAGATTTTGCTCCTCCAACAAGAATGTTCATAACCCCTCAATGTATACTCAATGATAATTAACGAGGAGTTTTTATTGAGAGATAAAAATGTCTCAACTGCCGTAGATACAATTAATGCATCTCGGCATAGATGGTATTATTATAAAGAAGGATTTTCTCCTTCTTTGGTGGAAAATGCTATTGACACTTTAGAATTAACATCGTCTGATGTAATAATCGATCCTTTTAATGGAAGTGGTACTGTAACACTTACTGCTGCAATGAAGGGAATAAAATCCTTTGGATTTGAGGTTAATCCTTTTACAGCTTTCATTGCAAAAACAAAAGTCGAAAGTGCCAATATCACTACGTTTGACAATGTATGTCAAGATGTTTTAGAGGGAGTAAAAAGACAAAAAAAATCACCACTTCTTACATTTTCCACTTTTTCTGAGTATTCCAATAAATCTAAATGGCTGTTTAATGCGGATATTTTAAATTCTTTTGAAGGAGGAATATCAAGGTTGAACAAAGTAGAAAACAGCAACATTCGAGATATATTAAAGTTGTCTCTAATTGGTTCTACAATGGATAACTCAAATGCTCGAAGAGATGGTAAGTGTTTGAGATATAAAAACAACTGGAAAGAATTAAATTTTGATAAGACCCTATTCATTAAATCTTTAGAAAAACGGCTACTCGCTATTCGTGAAGATTTAGCAAAAGAAGATAAACTGACAGCCCCAAAAATAGTTTGCGGTGACTCAAGAGCTGTTATAAAGGAAGAGCTTACCGAGAAATTTTCTCTTTGCATAACATCACCTCCATATCTAAACACGTTTGATTACACAGACATCTACAGACCGGAGTTATTTCTAGGCCGGTTTGTTAATTCAATGAGCGAACTATATGATTTGCGATTGACAACTGTTCGTTCTCACGTTCAGGCTAAATGGGATAAACCTAGCCAAAGTAATTTTGGAACTCTTTATGATGTAGCACTAAAAGAAATACTACAAAGAAGGGAAAATTTAATGCACAAAGATATTCCGGTCATGATTCAAGCCTACTTTGAGGATATGCAAAACATATTGTCTATTCTTCGAAATAAAGCAAAGAATAATGCAGAATTATGGCTTGTTGTTTCTACTTCGGCTTATGCGGGAATTGAAATTCCCGTAGATATGATTATTGGGGAAATCGGGAATAAAGTCGGGTGGTATCTAAAAGATATAGGTGTATTAAGGTATTTAAAAAAGAGAAAAAGTAAATACAGCAATGAGATCAATCAATTACGGGAAAGTGTTGTGATTTTCACAGCTTCAAAATAAATTATCCTGTGCTACTTCGTAATAGTAACACAGGATATTTTTATTCTCCCTTCACTAAATGCTGTAACTCCGGGTCGTTTTTGATGCGCTCCATTTCATCAATGACTATCTGCTTAACATCCTGCTTTATCCGGTCATAATTAAGTTGGATTTGTTCTTTCATCAGGTCGTTACCATCTGCATCCCGGAAGTCGATAATCTCCGGTATCTTTTCATAGTGGGCAGTTTCACGTTTTACCTTCTCGTTATCCACCACAATTTCGGCATGGAAAATCTTTTGGTCTATCCGTTCATCAAAATTATCACTGACCGCACCCACGAACATTCCCTGCGTAAGATTGGATATTTTACTGGCAGGTATCAAACTGTCCATCTGCGTACTGATTGAGGTTGATTTATCCTGACGGTTGATTGTCATAGACTGGCGTTTCTGCAAAACTTTCCCGAATCGGTCTGACAATGTTTTCGCTGTTTCTCCTACGACCTGACCGCTAAAAATATTTCCAACTGTATTTTGAATTACTTTACTTTCCTTATCGCCATAATCCCTTGTTAGCTGGCTGTAATCCTGAAAACCCAAACAGACTGCTACTTTATTGGAACGGGCGGTGGCTATCAGGTTATCCAACCCCCTAAAGTAAATTGTGGGTAGTTCATCTATAATAACTGAACTTTTAAGCTGTCCTTTCTTGTTAATTAGCTTCACTATACGACTGTTGTACAGTCCCAAAGCGGCGGAATAAATATTCTGCCTATCGGGATTGTTACCGACACAAAGTATTTTCGGTTCGTTCGGGTTATTAATATCCAGCGTAAAATCATCACCCGTCATTACCCAGTACAATGCCGGGCTTATCATTCTTGACAATGGGATTTTTGCCGATGCGATTTGACCCTGTAACTGGTCTTGGGCTTGAGATTCCCACGCATCCATGAAGGGACTTAAATAATTCTCAAGTTCCGGGTAGGAAGTCAGGATAACAAATGTGTCTGCATACTTCCGGTTCAGGAACTCGATGGCGTGCGGGAACGTGCAATACTTTCCGTCTTTATATATCTTGAGAAACCAAATAATCGCAGCCAGCAGGATAATCGGGGATTCCACAAAGAAGTCGCCTTGCTTCTGAATCCAGCTTCGGTTCAGGTTCAGCATAATGGTGTATGCCGATTCATAAGCATCCGATATATCTGTCATAAATGCCGGATTGATAGGATTACATCGGTGGCTTCGACGTGGGTCGTCAAAATTGATAACATAGAAGGTGGGTTTTACTTTATAAGCATCCGAATGGTTCATCAGATGATTGTAAGCGATTTCCGATAAGTCTGGGTCGGGTAGGTCAGCACCCTTGCGGGTGCTTTCCCCCCTAAGAACCGTGCGT
>NZ_QVMH01000077.1 GCF_010501035.1 Paludibacter sp. 221 | reverse complement strand
TGCAATTATGTGGGAGAGTAGGTCGCCGCCATTTTTAAATGAAAACTCCTTCAGAACAATATATCTGAAGGAGTTTTTTGGGTTTAAAGGATTTTTCTATCATTACGCACTTCCTCTCTAATTGTCGCGTACCTACGGCACGCTGGATAATGAGCAACCTGTTATTACCAAACTTTGCTCCCGTAGGGAGCTTCTAATGTTATAATGATTTATTTTAGTACATGACAAAAAACTGAATAGCAACCAGTATTTTGCTGATATTTAATGTTTTTATTTAAATCATCTACACTTCCTTTTGTCTTGATGTAAAAGGAACAAAAACAAATTTCATTGAAGCGTCTATGCTCAGCAAAATTCAAGTAAACTAGATTCTGCTTTCGCTTAAACGGCGCATTCAAGACTATGCCCGCTTTGCACGAAAGATATACCCCCTAAATCCCCCAAAGGGGAACTTTTTACCCTCCCCGAAGGAGAGGGTTGGAGGGGCTTCTATTTTTTCGGCTCACCGGACAAGGTCAAAAGAGTACCTATAGCAGATTGAGGAAACATTCGCCATTTTTTGTCATGTACTGAGATGATTTATAATGATATGCTCTTTGAACGTGTAAGCGTTTGATGGTGAGGCGAGATTAACTGATATTATATAAAAAAATCCCTATATATACTTGATATACAGGGATTTTTTTTATTTGCTTTGTTCTTTTGAGCCTCTTGTCGGATTCGAACCAACGACCCCGAGATTACAAATCACGTGCTCTGGCCAACTGAGCTAAAGAGGCAGGTAGGTAAGCTACCTACATCGCACCGCTACAACCTTCTACCCTTGCTGCGGTCAAGCCCTGGGGGAATTCAAAGGGAGCTGGTCGTGTAGGACTTACCCACTGCAAAAGTACATATTTTTGCCATATATTCAAAATTATTTTCCCACTTTGAGCTAATTTTATTTGTTGAAAAACGCCGTATCAATCCAATAGATTGTTTATCAGCAGACTAATCTTGCATTAAGGAGTAATTTAAAAAGGCATTTTATCAGGAATGTTTCCTTCTCCTTCGAAAGGTCTGGGTAAATCGGCAGGAGGAATTGGCGTTAGCGCTGAATCTCCATAGAAACTGCCTTCGGTAACGGCATTCATTTTGGATGAAAATGAATGGTAATTAGCATTTAATGATTTGATGTTTTCATCTTCGTCATCAATGTCGTCAAGATTGGCAAACCGAGTATAAATATTTTTGAAACGTAAGCGGACTGTGTCAGTAGCACCGTTCCGGTGTTTTGCTATAATAATTTCAGCTATACCAATTAGTGAGTTTCCTTGGTTATCTTCGGTTAAGTGGTAGTATTCGGGGCGGTGGATAAAGCATACCATGTCGGCATCTTGCTCAATAGCACCGGACTCGCGTAAGTCTGAAAGTTGAGGTCGTTTACCTTCTAACCCAGTGCGGCCTTCTACGCCCCGATTCAACTGTGATAGGGCTATGATAGGAATATCCAATTCTTTTGCAAGTCCTTTCAGTGAGCGCGAAATCATACTCACTTCCTGTTCACGGCTTCCAAAATTCATTCCACTTGCATTCATCAACTGCAAATAGTCGATAATAATACATTCTACCTTATGTTCTTTTACCAAACGGCGTGCTTTACTTCGTAATTCGAAAACGGATAAGCTGGGGGTATCGTCAACAAAAATAGGGGCATCCATTAATGTCTTGATTCTTTTATCAAAAATCTCCCATTCGTCAAGACTTAAATCTCCTTTTTTGATTTTGTCACCTTCTAGTTGACAAACGTTCATTATCATACGATTAACAAGCTGGACGTTTGACATTTCGAGTGAAAATACGGCTACAGGGGTATTATAATCGACAGCCATGTTTTTGGCCATGGAAAGAACAAAGGCTGTTTTTCCCATTGCGGGACGTGCCGCAATAATAATAAGGTCGGATCGTTGCCATCCGGAGGTTATTTTATCAAGTGCATGAAACCCGCTTGCTACGCCGCTTGCTCCTTCTTTGTTTGCGGCCAAGATCATCCGGTTACGTGCTTCCTCGATAACAGGATTGATTTGGGTTGCATCCTTTTTAAGGTTTTGCTGGGTAACTTCAAACAGCATACCTTCGGCTTCTTCCATCAAATCGTTCACATCGGCTTTATCGTCAAAGGCCTTTGTTTGTATTTCGGAAGATATACGTATTAACTCGCGTGCCAAGTATTTTTGAACCACAATGCGCGAGTGATACTCCAAGTGAGCTGCCGACGAAACTTTAGCTGTCAGAAGGGTTATATAATACGGTCCTCCAACATCATCTAATGTGCCGCTTTTGCGCAACTGTTCGGTTACAGTATGCATGTCGATAGGCTCTTGATGGATGGCTAATGAAGTGATGGCCTCATAAATTTTTTGATGGGCTATTTTATAAAAGCAGTCGGCACGCAATATTTCTGCAACAAGCGAATACGCATCCTTCTCAATCATGATAGCTCCTAAAATGGCTTCTTCAAGCTCAGGTGCCTGAGGTGGGAGCTTACCAAATTCGTTTGCAGGAATGGGAGCCGGAGCGGTATTTCGTTTAGTATATGTGCGTTTTTCTGCCATTTATATAATCTGTTTCAAACAATGTTGCAAAAAGGGTCTCAAAGTTACAAAACATTTTCCTTTCGGCAAGGTTAAATTTGTATTGTAAATTAATTGTTCTTTTTACATTTATGGAGAACAGATTTGAATTGAAACTTGTTTCATATAAAAGCAAGTTGTGCTTGATAATTAATTGCCGGATATTAAGGCGAAATAACTTATTTCCATAAAATACTACAAAAAATAAGTTTTAAATGACTATTTGTCCTAATTAATAATATCTTTGCACATTATTTGTCATAATGAGCATAATAATTATTTTGTTATATTGAGTTTGTATATAATAATTTTCAAATTTATCATATTGATATGATTTTTAGTAAAAAAATAGAACCCAATCCATTAACGATAAAGTCGTTTTTTGAGCGGACAATAAAAGAGTTTCCTCAAAGACCTTCGGTGTCGTTTGTGCATGGAGAGCCTTTGACATATGCGGAGTTAGGAAAAAAAGTGAATGAAATGGCGAATAAATTATATTCGCTGGGGCTGAAGAAGGGCGATAAGGTGGCATTGTATGGTCATAATATGCCCAATTGGGTTATTGCCTATTTTGCAGTTGCAACTAACGGGCTTGTTATTGTTCCGATTTTGCCCGATTTTACGCGCGAAGAGGTTGAAAACGTTTTAACACACTCGGAATCTAAGGTGCTGTTTGTAAGTGAACGTTTGTTTACGAAGGTTGAAGGGCTTAAATTGCCCGATTTGGTTGCAACTATAAAACTGGATAATCTGGCGTTATTGAATGATGATGTTGTTCAGAAAGAAGATGTTAGTATTGATGATATCGAAGTTGCTGAAGATGATATTGCTGCGCTGATTTATACGTCGGGTACCACAGGACGTTCGAAAGGCGTTGTATTGACACATAAAAACATCACTTTTGTGGTAATGCAATCATATAGCTTTCAGGCGATTGATGAGTTTGATGTGTTTTTGTCGTTTCTGCCCCTGTCGCATACTTATGAAAATAGCTTAGGGCTTTTATTTCCTATGATGTATGGAAGTTCCATTTATTACATGGAAAAGCCTCCTACTGCAGCAGCGTTAATTCCGGCAATGGGTAAAATAAAACCCACTATCATGTTGTCGGTACCATTGATTATGGAGAAATTGTATAAATCACAGATTCTGGAAAAGTTCTCGAAGAAACGTTTCAGCCGGATGATTTATAAGAACTTCATTTTCCGTAAAATTATCCACCGTATTGCAGGTAAAAAGCTATATAAGACATTTGGAGGTAGGTTGAAATTTTTCGGTATAGGAGGTGCAAAGTTGGATGCACGTGTCGAACGGTTTCTTAAGGAAGCAAAATTCCCTTATGCTATTGGCTATGGACTAACCGAAACAGCACCTCTGTTGGCCGGTGCAGCTGTGGGCAAAACAAAACTACAGTCTACAGGGACAGCTCTACCCGGTATCGACCTTAAAATACATGAGCCGGACAAATACGGGGTAGGAGAGATATGGGCTAAAGGTCCGAATGTGATGAGGGAGTATTATAAAAATCCGGAAGCAACTCAAGAGGTGTTGACTGACGACGGGTGGTTCAAAACAGGCGATTTGGGTAAATTTGATAAAAGAAAAAGATTATATATAAGGGGAAGAGCCAAGACGACAATAATTGGAGCAAGTGGCGAAAATATTTATCCTGAGGATATAGAGTCGGTTATAAATAACGACCAGTTTGTTACAGAATCTCTTGTGGTAGAAGAAGACGGCTTCCTCGTAGCTAAAATAATATTAAATATTGATGAACTGGAGACAAATATTGATAACTTTAAATCTGCAGTAGAAGAAAGAAAAGAGAAAAGCAAACAAACTTTTCATGATTTGGACGAACGGTATCACAATTGGTTACAAAATTATAAGAAAGAATTGAATAGCCGCTTGAATAGAAATTCGCAGATTAAGCGTATTGATGTGATGGACGAGCCGTTTGAGAAGACTGCATCACAAAAAATAAAACGGTTCCTTTATACAAAATCAAAAGATGGTAAGGATAATAAAGGTAATGAAGATAAGAAGAAAAAATAGGGAAACTCATTTGTTTCGGATATAAGAGCTTGTTTTGTACATGACAAAAATATATTTTGACTTGAAAAGGGACTGTCTCAAAAATCTTTTTTGAACGCAAATCACGCAGATTACGCAAATTTCATTTTTTTGTAACTTACGTTATTTCAATAAAATAAGATTTGCGTAAATTTGTGTTTATCTGCGTAATTTCTTGGCAAACCAAGTGATGTATCGAGCGGCGTTCTCTTTCCTTTTGGGACACTCTTTTTTCAAGTCAAAATACTTTTTTAAGTATATCCAATATATTTTCCGAATTAGCTTATACTCTTCCTTGTTTTCCGAACAAGTGGAGTATTATAATTCTGAGATACACCGTACACTGAAGCCGTACGAACGGAAGCCAATGTACGCAGGGTACACGGTACCACCATTGAAGGCCAAGTAGCACGAGTACACACTGCTAAGGCTACCACTCCAGTATCGTCCGCCGATACTTACGTGGTAGAGCTCGCCATTAGAGCGCTCGCGGTAGCCGGCGGCGGGCAAAAATAAAGTAGTAGTCTCGCCGTCAGGCTTCACTTCGTAACCGGCAGTACCGTTAGCAGCATCATTCCATTC
The DNA here is from genome assembly GCF_010501035.1 of Paludibacter sp. 221. GTDB lineage: Bacteria > Bacteroidota > Bacteroidia > Bacteroidales > Paludibacteraceae > QVMH01. The sequence continues at coordinate 1,158 of NZ_QVMH01000077.1, read as the reverse complement.
CCAAGTATTAACTACTGCAGTAGCCTTAGCACCGGGTGCTGAAGCACCACGGAAAATATTGCTCCACTCACCTTGAGCGGGTACACGAAAACCGGCAGGACATGGATCGTAAATAACATATTTTTGGTTACGCCAGTTAAGGTCGGCAGTAGTAGCAGTAGTCCAATTATAAGGGTAAGAAGGAGTTTTAATAAAGGTTGTAGTACCGCCTGTAGTTACACCATCAGTAGTTGTACCACCTGTGGTTACACCTGTAGCCAAGGTAGCTGAAGTCTCACTTGTACGCTTTTCGTGACCGTCTCTGGTACGCCCCCATTGGTATAAGTCACCGTAAACAGCAGAGTTACGCTCTGCATCGTTAGCTGTAGTACCACCATAGGTATATACGGGACTGGGATGTGCTTTTTGATCTGCAATAGTTGTAACAGTAGCGCCAAGATTGTAACACATAAACTTGCTCCAACCACCTGATACAGTTTTAGCCCCACAGCCTACAGCCACTTCGGCTATATCACTATTGATGCTGTTGCCGTTAGCGTCGGTAACTTGGCAGTAATAACGGCGCATACCCAAAGCTGATAAATCGGGAGTAAAAGCATCTGAATCGCCTCCTGTACCATCAGTCACAGCCATAGGAGCAACGTTCTGATTTGTAGGCAATTCGTACCATTGGTAAGTTAGCGTACCGACACCTGTAGCTGATACGCGAATAGTAGCTGCGTCATCACCTATACCTAATAGAGTACCGGCACCAGTGGTTTCTTTCCAATTGAAAGCACGAGGCTGGGTAGTAATTTGTGGAGCTACATTACTACCGCAGTTCGATATCCAAGCAGTACCATTCCATGTGTCGGTACATTTAGTAGTAATGTTGTAAATAGTAAGTCCTTCGGCCAAATCCTTACCACTTACCGATAATTTGTTACGCTGGTCGGTAGTAAGCTGAGGTAGACGAAAACCACCTGTAGTACTTACTACCTCTAAAGCAGAGAATGTTTCGGGTGCTTTATCAGCACCGATAGTTACTTGTGCAGTTGCACTAAAAATGAAAAACGAAAATTGAAAAAGACAGAACAAAATAAGGGTCTGTCGGAATGATTGTTTTCTGTTCATGAGTTGATAATTATTAATTGTTAGTTATTAATGTTTAATTATTAT
>NZ_QVMH01000076.1:5890-12324 GCF_010501035.1 Paludibacter sp. 221 | reverse complement strand
AAAAATAGGATTCGGAGAAGGAAAATTTTGATAACACAAAACTAAAATTTAATATATAAAAATGGAAGCAAATGACACATACTGAAAAATGGATGGAAATAAGAACGAGATATTTTAATAAGGAAATATCTGAGTCTGAATATTGGGAAATTTGTGATGAAGCAGATCTTGAAATGACTGCATGGATAGATGAAGAGTGCGCAAGAGAGGGAGGCTTTACCGGTGATAGCATAGACCTGGTAAGCTTTGCGTCAGATGAGGAATGGATAGAAAAGATTAATTGATTGCTTAAGAGAAAGCATTCCGTATTGTAATATAAGTCTGGAACAGAGAAAACAAAATCCTTTAAATTAAGGTGTTATTGTTTAGCTAAACATTACTATCTTTGTAGTGTCGCGAAAGTGGCAACATAATTGGTGAAAGTGTTTCGCTTTTATCCCGTGTAGGAAATCTGACAGTTTCAAAGTAACAGGGATAGCAATAACATTCATCACTTGGATAGCTATATGTTCAAACCAACATATACTAAACGAGTGTGGGGTATTGTTTATCTGTTACCGGGCTTTGTCAGAGCCTCCTACACAATAAACAAATAACTCCACACTTTCTTTTTTAATAACCCGTCATTTTTGGAGTTGAATGACAATAAATTAATTTAATATGAATGGATTAGAATTTATTAAGTCCAAGCAACAAAATTGGGCAAGACGAAAAGGTTTTGAACTTATCGGCGGTGCTATCCCCGATAGAGGAGAGAAAAATTATCTGCACAACCTGTCTGATAATTTATTTGAGCCGTTATCCAAAGAAAGTTTAGATTGTTACAATTCAGGAGATGGAAATGAAACCAGAGACGGAAGAACTCACTTGGCTAAAATGAAAGCTCTGCATTCATCTTCCGCAATAGTGGTTAATCTGTTTCAACATTGGAACGGTAAAGATGTTTCCCCGCTTTTATACGCTTGCAAATTATGTTCAAAATCGGCAAAGAACATTTCGACAACCAAAATTAAGTTTGAAGAAAAGTTTGAGATTAGCAACGACAGAGCTCAATTCCCATTTTCTCCTAATCTTGATGTTGTTATTGAAGGTTCGCAATCTCTTGTTTATGCTATCGAATCCAAATTTACAGAGCCTTATGGAGGAAGGAAACATAGCGGAATAAAACAAAAATATATCGACAATGCTTCTTTTTGGACTGGCTTACCAAACTTGTACGAATTGGCAAAAGAAATCTGTCCGAATGATAACAAGTTCCGATATTTAGATGCACCGCAATTGATGAAACATATTTTAGGACTAAAAAAGAAACACAACAAAACAGGCTTTCGTCTTCTGTATCTTTGGTACGACGTGGTTGGAAAAGAAGGTTATGAACACAGAAAAGAAATAGAGCAATTCGCAGAGATAGCTAAGAAAGACAACATAAACTTCAGCCACATAACTTATCAAGAAGTAATCATAAAACTGTCCAAAGAGTTTTATGTCGGGAATGAAAGTTATTGCGATTATATAACAGACCGATATTTATAATCAAAAAAACAGACGTGATGAAAAAAGCAGCAAAAATTTTATGTATCATAGCACTTGTTATTGGTATAATTTGGGCAGTAGTAGGTTTCTTTGGCTCTTGGGTTGGCGGAGCTGTTATATCCGCTGGACAAGAAGTATTTGCAGAAGATTCGCAAGGAGCAAACTCAACAATGGAAAATTCTGTTAATGTAATGTTGAAGTTTATTGGCAGTTTTGTAATTGTAATTATTGGTGGTGTTTTGGGCATTATTGGTTCTGATAAAAAGCCATCAAAAGTAAAACCACTCATTTTTGGAGTATTGACATTAATTTGTGGAATTATACTATTTCCATTGCATAATTATGTAGCAGCATTTCTTTATCTTGTAGCGGGATTATTACTTGTTTTGGGTGGGTTAACAACGAAAACACAAAACAAAAACGAAAGTAAGGATAACAAGAAACTAATTTTGACTGGGATAGTATTGGGTATAGTTATAGTAGTTGTTGGATTTTGCTTGACACAAAATAATAGCGTTACAGAAAACCAAGAAATAACAATTGCCAATTCAGACAATACAACTGATATTATAAATACCGAACAAAGTGCATCAGCTACACCAAACAATGAAGATTTTCAAGATTTTATTCAAAAATTCACTTCGGATAAAAACTTTCAACTCTCCCGTATAAAATTCCCTTTGAGTTCAATAAAGTCAAAAGATGAATGGGAATTTTTAGATGCGAATGTTATTTTTGAAGGAACTAAAATTTTGGGTAGTGGTTTAAATGAACAAGGAGAAGAAGTTGGATATGAATTTTCAGGAGAATTCATTAAAAAATCTGATAGTAAATATTTCTACAGTTTTTATAACTCTGATTTTGGAGAGACTATTTTTACTTTTTCCAAGGTTGAAGGGCAATGGATGCTGACCGATGATTTAGATGAGGACGGGGAATGCTATAGATAATAAAATCAAAGGTTGCGCCCGACACGTATTAGGGCTTCAAAAAAATGAAAAACATAAAAATAATAGCATTTATTATATGCTTCATTGCATTACACATAGGTGTAAACGCACAAATATTAACACCAAACGAAAACAAAAAAGGAAAATGGGGATATGTAAATGAAAAAGGGAAAGCAGTTATCAAATACAAATATGATGAAGCAAGAGAGTTTTCGGAAGGACTGGCAGCCGTAAAACATAAAGGTTTATTTGGATATATTGATGAAACAGGAAAAGTAGTCATTCCTTTGGAATATGATGACGCTACCCTCTTTTCGGAAGGTGTTGCTATAGTAAAAAAAGCAACGGATTTCAGATATGGAAAAAGAAGCTCACTAAGATGGGGACTTATTGATAAGACAGGAAAAGCAATTACGGATTTCAAATACACAGAAATTGGAAGTTTCTCGGAAGGACTGGCAAAAGCAAAAGACGATAATCATAACTGGGGAATTATAGATAAAACTGGTAAAGAGATTATTCCTGTGAGATACAGAGAAATTGGCAATTTTTCGGATGGACTGATAAAAGTAAAATACAATAACTGGAGATTTATAGATAAAACTGGGAACGAAGTTTTCCAATTAGATGATAATGGACAAGTTACAGACTTCTCCAATGGTTATGCAGGCAGAAGTTATTGGAATGGATGGAAAGTTATTGATAAAACAGGAAAAGTAGTTCTTCCCAATATTTATTCAGAAGGAGAAGTATTGAAAATTATATCCGAACAAGGGTTGGTGCAGAAAGAAATACAACGCATACAAGAGGAAGCGCAAAAAGAAAAACAACGAAAAGCGCAAGAAGCGCAACGGAAACAGAAAGAAGAAGAAACACTAATAGCGGAAGCAGAAACCGCATTAGATAATGATTTTTATAGTGCCGATTGCCCTTCTGTTGATGTATTGGAAAATCTTCGTAAACAATTAGAACAATTAGAAAAGTCTATTCCTAATGGTTTGGAGAATATGAAAAAGAGAACATATCTATTACAATTACAAACAGGTTTGTCAAACGCAATGAGGACGCAATTATTGACCCCAAAATATGGTGCGACATCCGCAAGAAAAATTATGGCAGGTAAATATGAAATTGGCATGTCTCAGGCAGTGGCTGAAGAAATAATGGGGGTCAATAAAGCCTTATATAAGCAAAGCATTACTACTGTGGCGGGACAGAAAAAAGAAATATGGCAATTTGACTATGATAACCCTGCTCTTCGAGGATATAGTGCCGCAGTTATAAATGCTGCGAAAGCAGAATGTCCTACGCTTATATTTAAGAGTGGAAAATTGACAGATATTTTAAGGTAAGAACTATGCCGACCAAAAACACAGACTTCCGTGAGAACACCTCACAAAACATTCATGAAAGTGAGATGTTAAATCTAAAGCTAAGAGGAGCAATAATGAATGGCGATGAGGAAGAAATTGAACACCTATTAGCACAAGGATCCTTCCTTGATGCTGCAAATGATTATGCATTAAAGGTGTTGATAGGTGTATTCAAAAGTCGGAGAACAGCATTGTTAGAGAGACTACTCAAAAGCACTGTAAACATGCATGATGCCAATGAGTGGCGTTTAATGAATGCCTTTATTGCAAATTCGGGGAAAGAACATTTCAAACAAATGAAAATTCTGTTTGAAGCAGGCATCAATGTGAACTGTCAAGATAATAATGGTATGACTGTATTGATGCTTGCCTCTTATACCGGTAATTATCAATTAGCTAAAGTCTTTTTGGATGCTGGTGCAGGTGTTAATCTACAATCCGACAGAGGTAAGACTGCATTGATGTTTGCTGTGTGTAACGAATACAGCAAACATTCGGAATCTCTCTTGCAATCTTTGCTGACAGCAGAAGCTAACGTAAACACACAAGACGATGACGGTAAAACGGCTTTGATACATGCTGCGGAATCGGGCAGCGAATCTTGGAGAAATGGGAGCAATACGTTAGCCGAGATAATAAAATCTTTATTGACAGCAAAAGCCGATGCAAGCATAAAAGACAAAGATGGCAAAACGGCATTGATGTATGCCATCGAAAAAGACAGAGAGGATAGCATTATTAAACTGTTAATGCCGACCGAGAAACAACAATCCTAAACAAATACTTTTTAATAAATGTTAATAGCAGACTTAAAACGACTTTTCGAAGAAGTCGATTTCCCGTGTTCCTATTGTGAGTTAATGATTCAGTGCGATAAAACAAATCAGTCTCTGTTGGTAGTCGATGAGTTGAAAGAACGTTTTGAAGAGGAATTTTCCGAGTCAGGAGAATTAATTGATACCGATGATTTTCCTGAGATAGATGATACTTTCGAAGAAGAGTTTTTCCCAATAGATGAGTGAAAGAGTAAACCACTCAAGTAATAGTTAAAGAATTCAGGAATGCTCTCAAAACTAGAGGGCATTCGTATTTTATTATATTACCAAACAATAAGTTATGACACAATTTATAGTAGAAAACATAGATAATCAGACAGCAAAAAATGAAGCGTGGCTTATATTGCATTCAGGTCGGGAAAGAAAAAAATGCTGTCTTGGGAAAATACCGGAAGATGTAAACCCCGATATACTTAAGCACAAGATAGTTTTATTCGTAAACATAGAGGATAAAGGTAAATATTACTTTGCCAACTGGTTAGATATGGTAATTCTAAACCGTGAGGATATAGAGCAGGATTCGCCACTCCTTAAAATTAAATTGAAAGGAGATATAGACTCCAAACAACTTTTATCGAGATTGTTGCAGATAGTATCAGAAACAGAAATGCCACCATTTTGGAAAGTATTTTTCAAATCAGACGCAGTTGCCGAAGCGATTAAAGATTATGAAAAATTTCCTGCTGGTGCAAAAGTACACCATCCGTGGGAGAATGGATTATCTAGCCATACCGAAGAAGCCCTAACTGCATATGCGCAACTATCAAAAGTCTATTACCTCAAAGAAATTAAGCATCATGTCTGTATTGCAGCACTATTATTTCACGATTGGGGAAAGACATTAGAATATTCACTTACCTCATCTTGGAGTTATACGGACGATATGCCTCTTTTCGGTCATGTGTATATGTCTGCGAAGAAAATTTGTAGCCTGTTAAATGAGTTCAGACAAGGTTATGACTTTGAGAATGAAGAACAGGAAAGACAAGCGATAAGAGACATTCAATTTGCAGAACATTGCATACTCGCACACCACGGAATAAAAGGATACGGTTCTCCTGTAGTTCCTGCAACAGTAGAAGCCTTTATGGTTCATATAGCCGATTTAATCTCTGCACGAGTACAGATGTTTGATATGGCTACCCACATGGAACAGAACAATTACCTTGGAACAATGATTATAAAAGAGTAGTTTATGGAGAAATTTCACAATGAGATTGCATTTTCTTATTTGGCTAAGTCCGCTTTGTTGGAAATATAAAATTCTATCAACTCCAAATAACTAAAAAAATGAGAATAAAACTCTGGCAACTAAATACACAAGCAGTAAACAAATACTTCGAAGAATTAGATACTTTCAATCAAACCATGAAAGAACAATTGTTAAGCATATCTGAACCCGAAAATCAGACACCGCAAAACATAGAACAGCTATTAAAAACCCATTATCATTCGTGGCGCAAACAAGGTGCTGATGAATTAATACGCTTGCTCTTGAAAAAACGTAAATACCTGCTCGACAAAACGTTTCAATACACTCCCGAAAATATCGAAAATCTTCTTCGGGTAAACCGCATTTTGACTGAGGGAAGTGAAAAAGTTTTTTTGCAAGCACAGAAACTACATAAAACGATGCAAGCTCTAAATGATAGTTTTACCCAAGATTTCGAGATAGACGGCACCGTTAGAGTATCATACAATGGCAACGATTCCCTAATCGACTTCAACCCTGACTTCGATGA
>NZ_QVMH01000076.1:0-5803 GCF_010501035.1 Paludibacter sp. 221 | reverse complement strand
TATCAGAACTTTGATAAATGATGTGTGAATATCAGCAACAATTATCCTAACTTAACATCAAAAATATGACAAAAGACAAAACCATTTTCAAATTAATCGCAATAGAATACTGCATGGATGATAATCCTCAATACCCTGAATTTGATGTATATCGTTCCACGATGGGTTATTTTTCAAATCTCGAAAAAGCCGAGAAGCAAATGAACAGTCAAAAACATGTCGATAAAAGGAATTGGAGATATTTTGGGTTTTTAATAGAAGAATATGCACTTGACAATACTTGGATTTTGCCAATAGAAAGCAGTCGAAGTTATTTGCCCGATGGTTCACTTTTTGCTGAGAATCTATTGTCTGAGACACCAAATGATGGTCATAAGTTTGAAGAATTTCTCGGACGTTCAGCGGATAAAGTTCAATTTAAGATTGGTGATTTGGTTGAAGTGTTATTTTATAATATTGTAAGCCTTAAAATTGTAGGAAATCTGCCGCCTTCATTCGAAGAAGTGCAGGACTTACATACACGTAGCAGCAAAAATGGGAACCGCATTTCTCTTGACTCAATTCACGATTGTTATTATACCTTTGATGAATACGGAGAACATTCACACTCCGAAGTAATCAATGTGTTTCCTGCCCGATTTGAAGTAAGTGAAGAGTTGAGAAAGAAACTATTTAGCGAAGAATATTATTCATATCGGGCGAATTATGATAATTCGAAAAGAGAGTAACTGTTTTTCATTCTTAATTTGTGTTCCATTTGTGTTCCAGTAAATAAAACAACCACTTACAAGTAAATGTAAGTGGTTGATACCTAGTGTCGGGATGACAGGATTTGAACCTGCGACCACACGCCCCCCAGACGCGTACTCTACCGGGCTGAGCTACATCCCGCTCTTATGTGTGCAAAAGTAAATATTTTTTTCCAGTTAGCAAATATATCAATTTACTTTTTCAATCAAATTCATTCCTGTTTTAATAGCCTCTTCATTCATAGGCAATAAATGGTGATGACGCTCAGGAAGTGATTTTTTCAATCCTTGCAAAACATTCTCCACCGTAGCAATAGGACGAACTTGAATTAATCCTCCAAGAATAATCATATTCAAGGTTTTCAGCATATTATGCTCAGTAGCATAATTGCTGGCATCTATACGGTAAATATTGATATCTTTTCTTGCGGAAACATGCTGTATAGTCCCATCAAAAATAAGCGTTCCACCGGGCTTCACTTTACTTTCAAATTTATCCATCGAAGGCTGGTTAAGCACAACCACAGTATCATACGAGTTCAATACAGGCGAGCTGATACGCTCATCACTCAAAATCACTGTGACATTAGCTGTACCACCACGTTGCTCCGGTCCATAAGAAGGCATCCAGCTTACTTCCTGTCCTTGCAAAAGACCCGAATAAGCCAATATCTTTCCCATCGAAAGCACTCCCTGACCACCGAAACCGGATATTATAATTTCTTCTTTCATATTACCCTAACCCCTAAAGGGGCTTTATTTAAATATCTCAAACCATAATAAGGCTCAAGAATTGTTATGTTAAAAAATAATTGTTATATTTTTACCTCTTTCTTTCAAAAGAGAGGCTATCGACTTTCCCACTCCACAATTAAAGCCTCCTTTAGGAGAGATTTTAAAAGTGTAGTTTCCGATTACACATTTTTCAAATCGCCAAGCGGATAAGCAGGGAACATATTCTTTACCATCCAGTCGTTTGAAGCCGCCGGAGACAATTTCCAACCCGAGTTACAGGTCGAAACTATTTCGATAACCGAAGTGCCCTTTTTCAGCTCCGAGTTTTCAAAACCTTTTTGGATAGCCTTTTTAGCCCTGCGTACACCTGCTACATTATGAACACTTTGACGCGTTACATAGCAAGTACCCTCCAACTCAGCCAGCAGTTTAGTGATATTCAACGGATAGCCATTCAGCTCTACATTACGTCCGTAAGGAGAAGTAGAAGTTTTCATTCCTTCCAACGTAGTAGGAGCCATCTGTCCGCCTGTCATACCATAAATACCGTTATTGATAAAAATAATCATTATATTTTCACCACGGTTGCAGGCATGAATCGTTTCTGCTGTTCCAATTGCAGCCAAGTCACCATCACCCTGATATGTAAACACATAACGTTCGGGCAATAAACGCTTGATTCCGGTAGCTACTGCCGGCGCACGGCCATGAGCAGCCTGTTGCCAGTCGATATCAATATAGTTGTATGCAAATACGGCACAACCTACCGGAGCTACACCAATGGTTTCCTCCTGAATACCCATTTCATCAATTACCTCCGCAAGGAGTTTATGTACCACACCATGACTACATCCCGGACAATAGTGCATAGGGACATCCGTCAATAAATCTGTTTTTTTATGTACCAGATTGGCTGGATTTATTATTTCGTTTGTTGTCATAACTTTATTTTTAGAGCTAAAAACCAAGATTTTCAGGTAAAAGTTGAAAGTTTAAAGGCAAAAGTACTTTTTCCTTTTCCCATTTTCCTTTCTACTAAAAATCCTCGTTTACTCGTAACTACTTAACTATTTTTTCTTTCAAAGCGTTCAAAACCTCATCCGGAGCAGGAACAATACCACCCAGGCGGCCATAATGCTCTACAGGCACTTTTCCATTTACAGCAAGGCGAACATCATCAATCATCTGTCCCGCATTCATCTCCACACTCAACATGCCTTTTGTCTGTTCTGCATATTTCTTAATCGTTTCTGTTGGGAACGGGAATAAGGTGATAGGACGCAAAAGCCCCACTTTTATACCTTCTTCGCGAGCCATTTCTACAGTTTTTTGGCACACACGGGCACAAGTCCCGAAAGCCACAATCAGATAGTCAGCATCTTCACATTGAAACTCCTCATACAACACCTCGTTTTTTTCAATCTCACGATACTTTGCCTGCAAATGATTATTAGTTTTCTCCATTTCTTCCGAAAGCAGAGCCAACGAAGTAATAACATTTTTCTTATTACCCTTAAGTTTTCCAAGCGTTCCCCAAGGATATTTTTCACGTATTTCCTCTTCAGTCATACGTGGCTGAAACGGAGGCAGAACAACTTTCTCCATCATCTGACCAATAACCCCGTCGGCAAGCAGCATCACCGGAGTGCGGTATTTAAACGCAAGGTCGAAAGCCAGCACCGTATGGTCGGCCATTTCCTGCACCGAAGCCGGAGCAAGCACTATCATTTTATAGTCGCCATGTCCACCACCTTTTACCGATTGATAATAATCGGCTTGGCTTGGCTGGATAGTCCCCAAACCGGGACCTCCACGCATCACGTTTACAATAACACATGGCAATTCTGCCGAAGCTATATAGGATATTCCCTCTTGTTTCAGGCTTATTCCCGGACTCGAAGAGCTTGTCATCGACTTCTTTCCACATCCGGCAGCGCCATACACCATGTTAATGGCAGCAACTTCGCTCTCGGCCTGTAGCACAACCATTCCGGTTGTCTCCCAAGGCTTCAGAAGCATCATAGTTTCCATTATTTCAGACTGGGGAGTAATAGGATAACCGAAATAACCATCGCAACCGCAACGGATTGCAGCCTCGGCAATCGCCTCATTCCCTTTCATTAGTCTTACTTCTTCCATATTATTGAATTTAAATTTCGTTGATGATTTTAGTTGATGTAATAATACTGAAATTAATCCTGCAACTTTACTTTATAAACTGTAATGCAAGCATCAGGACATACGTACGCACACGCAGCACAACCGATACAGGCATCAGGATTTTCCATATAAGAAAAGTTATAGCCCTTTGCATTAAGCTCTTTTGACAACGCCAGCACATCCGAAGGACAAGCTACCACACACAAATCACACCCTTTACAGCGTTCAGTATCTACAACAACAGCTCCTTTTATTTTTGCCATTATTTCCGTTTTTTTAATTTGACGTGCAAAGGTAATCATTTTTAGATAAAAAATATATCCAAGTATCAATTCTTTTACTACAAAATTGGTATCAAAAACGTCAAAAAGCTACATCGTTACAAAAAACCAAAAAGAGCAACTAAGGCGGAAGCCACCAAGTAAAAAGAATAATGACAATTTAACCTATCATTTCCGTCAAAAACAACCACCTTTAGAACACGGCAAACAAATACTTTTGTAAAAAAACAAAACACCCATGAAAAAGACATTCGTATTTATAATCGCACTACAGGTTTTCAGTTTACTTACAGCCGCCACCCCCGATTTTTCGATGATTGGGTTTGCCACGCTCAACGGTGGAACTACCGGAGGCGAAGGCGGACAAGTAGTAAGACCCACAAATTTCGAAGAATTAAAAGCCTATGCCGAAGATAAAACCACCCCTTATATTATCGAAATAGACAGGGAAATAAATACCGGGCTCACCGCGTATATAGAAGAAGGAACAGGCAAAATAACCACGGAATCAGCATCCGCAATTAAAACAACTTATGGCGAAATCATCCGGTTAGGCTCCAACAAAACTCTGATTGGCATAGGCAACAAAGCATTTCTAAACCGCATCGGTATCGTTGTACAATGCCAAAGCAATATTATAATCCGCAACATCAAGTTTACAATGCAGGACGTGCCCATAAGCAAAGCTGGCGAAAACAAAATCGTTGGCTTCCGCAATGGAGCCGAAGTATTAATTGGCGACCCCGACTGCATCTGTATTCAGGCCGATGACGACAATATTGCTAAAGACAAGCGCGAAAGCTTCAATATATGGATAGACCATTGCGAATTTTACAACTATCCCAAATCTACAGAGCATAAAGACCGCTACGACGGACTGCTGGATATAAAAAACAATGTTCAGTTCGTTACCGTATCGTGGTGTCACTTTCACGACCACTCCAAAGCCTGCCTGTTCGGCAAAGGCAATTCCGATAATTTCGACAGGACAACCACATTACATCACAATTATTTTCAGAACATACAAGGCTCAAGGCTCCCTCTACTACGCCACGGCAGGCATCATTATTACAACAACTATCAGGAAAACTGTCTGGATGGGCTCGACCCGCGCATTAACAGCAATTCATACATCGAAAATTGCTATTTCAAAGACACCAAACAGCCCATTTGCGATGCCGACGGAGGATTGGTAACACAGATAAACAACATCTTCGAAAACTGCAAAAGGATTCCGACAGGCGAAGAAAACATAGACGAAAGCAAGGTTGACAAATACAACACCTTTACCGCAACAACGTTTATCCCTTCCAAGTCTTACAATTATAACACAGACAAGACAACTGACGTTCCGGACATTGTGAAAGCTCATGCAGGAGTAGGCAAATTACCAAACGGCACCACAAACACCCAAAACCCAAACACCGGCAACATACAACTTAATATATATACGAAAGACAAAAATATCCACATAGAAACTGATAACGGCAATTTAATTCGGATATTCAGCGGTGATGGAAAAATACAGTTTTCAGCATATTCACAAGGTTATTCAACAATATTTTCACCCGCCGAAAAAGGATTTTATGTAATACAGATTACTGATAAAGCTGGTAATAAAACAAGCAAAAAAACACTTTTATAAACACGAAACCTATTTAGAAACTGTTTAAATTTCGCAAACAAAATTTAAACAGTTTCTAAGCAAAATATAGATTCAAATCTGTTGCGGCACTACCCATACCGTTAAATATTTGTGCTAAAAAAACAAAGCCCTTACATTTGTATCCACATTCTTCGGGTAAAAATGAGGAATGAAAAATAAAAAATGAATCTTTCTCAGCAAATAACACCTCAAAAAAATGCTTTTGCAAACGT
>NZ_QVMH01000075.1 GCF_010501035.1 Paludibacter sp. 221 | reverse complement strand
TATGTCTTTTACAAAACCAACAACAAGATAAAGCGATAAAACAGAGCGAAGTACAGAAAATGAAATACTGAGTAACTAATACCTTTTTAGAGGAAAGATACAAAAAGCATTTAGATACACATCGTTTCTTGTCGATATTGTTGTGTGGCAACACTCCTGTATAATAGAAATATACGCCAAATAAAGCCAACCTATGTCACCTAACGCCACATCCTAATATATACACTATTTCTTCCGTACTTTTAATTCGATAAGTTTTTTATTCACCATTAAAAATTAAAGTTATGGATGTAAATTCAAACAACAAGTCCGGCTCTGATGAACAGATGATGGACATTCTTCTTGTCTTTGACAAGGAAAAGAAAACGATTAATGCCGTAAAGGGTATTGATGAAAACGGGGAACTGCAAACCGTTCCGCCGAAGCAGGAACATAACAACGATTTCCTGAAAGTGGATAAGCAGGGTAACGCACTTGAAAATTTCTTGAAGAATTTTTTCAACCAGCTAAAAGACCCAACCCGTTTCAGTTTCTTCAAAGTAGCACCCGAGGACACCGAACGGACAGTAAAAATCATTCAGGAAAATATCAAAAACCCGACACCTGCTGCGGATGAAATGCTTGATAAAATCCGTATCGAGCCGAAAGAACTGAAACCGGAAGCCCCAAAGGAATCCACTACACAGGAACAGAAGCCAGCCGATACGAATAAGTATTTCATCGACGCTAACAAAATTAACTGGGACGACCTGAAAAATCTGGGTATCACCAAAGAACAGCTTGAAAAATCAAAGGCTTTAGAACCTATGCTGCGGGGATATAAGTCGCCTTCCACCTTTCCGATTGAAGCCAACTTCGGGTCAATGGTAATGAAAACAGATGCCCGTCTTTCGTTCCGTCCGGACAGTGAAGGAAATGTGGTTTTGGCAATTCATGGTATCCGCAAAGAACCGGAACTTGACCGTCCGTTCTTTGGACACCAGTTTACCGATGAAGACAAAAAGAATCTCCGGGAAACCGGAAACATGGGTAGAATTGTTGATATAAAAAACTACCGTACAGGCGAACTTGTACCTTCTTTTATCAGTATCGACAAACAGACCAATGAACTGGTATCTATGAAGGCTTCGTCCCTGAAACTCCCCAATGAATTAAAAGGCGTTAAGCTGGACGAAAAACAGAAAGCTGCCTTGGTGGAAGGCAAAGCCATATTTCTTGAAAACATGATTTCTGCCAAGAATAAATCTTTTTCCGCCTATGTTCAGGTCAATGCAGAGAAACGCAGCCTTGAATTTATCTTTCCCGAAAAAGAGCAAAAGCAAACGCAGCAACAGGGACAACAGCAGAGGAACGACCAGCCCGAAGGGGTGCGCATTCCCAAATCCCTTGCAGGAGTGGAATTATCCGACAAACAGCAGGCTGATTTGCGGGCGGATAAAACTATCTATGTGAAAGGGTTGAAAGATAAAGAAGGTCAGGAATATAATGCCTATGTAAAGGTAAACCATGAAAAAGGAAAGCTGGACTTCTACAAATTCAATCCTGATAAGGCGAAAGAGATAGCCAAAGAAATAACCCCTGCCAACGAACATAAAACACAGGTAGCGGTCAATTCCGAAGGCAAAACGAACGAAGCGACCAAGCATACGAAAGAACCTTTGAAACCCGGACAGGCTACACCTATCGGGGAACAGAAGAAAAAGCGGGAAGAAAAGAAAGAAGAGCAAAAAACCGACAAGCCTAAAAAGTCGCAAGGTCGCAAAATGAAATAATTATTAACCACAAAAATCCAATTATATAATGATAGCAGTAATAGCAGAAAAACCCAGTGTGGCAAGGGATATAGCCACTGTACTGGGTGCAACACAAAAGAATGACGGGAACATTTTAGGTAACGAATACATCGTTACCTGGGCGTTCGGTCATTTAGTAGGACTTGCCATGCCTGATGCCTACGGAATCGAAAACTTCAGGCGGGAAAATTTACCTATACTACCGCAGTCATTTCAGCTCATTCCCCGTCAGGTAAAAACCGATAAAGGATATAAGCCTGATAGCGGAACGGTTAAGCAACTCAAGATTATCAAAGAAGTATTCGACCAGTGCGATAAGATCATCGTTGCGACTGATGCCGGAAGAGAAGGTGAACTGATATTTAGGTATATCTACCAATATCTTGAGTGCCGGAAACCTTTCGTCCGCTTATGGATAAGCAGCCTGACGGATAAAGCCATCCGGGACGGATTGCAGAATCTCAAGGATGGGACAATGTACGATAACCTTTTCCGGTCGGCAAAGGCAAGAAGCGAAGCAGATTGGCTTATCGGCATTAATGCTTCCCAAGCGTTAAGTATAGCTGCCGGAAGGGGGACATATTCTTTGGGACGGGTACAGACACCCACGCTGGCGATGATATGTTCCCGTTATCTTGAGAACAAGAACTTCGTTCCACAGAAGTATTGGCAACTGAAATTACAAACCGGGAAAGACAGCATTGAGTTTTCAGCCCTTTCAGAAGAAAAATTCGATAGCCAGCAACCTGCTATCGACAAACTGCAAACAGTAAAGAGTAGCGGTCAGGTACAGGTTAAATCGGTGGAATGTAAGGAAGTAAACCAAGAACCACCGCTTTTGTATGACCTCACCACTTTACAGAAAGAAGCCAATACAAAGCTTAATTTCTCCGCCGACAAAACACTGTCCATTGCACAAAAACTCTATGAAGGAAAACTAATTTCCTACCCCCGAACCGGAAGCCGTTATATATCGCAAGACGTTTTCGATGAAATACCGGAACGTATTTCCCTGCTGGAAACTCACGACCGGTTTGCCGGCTACGCAAAATCAATGAAAGGTAGTAGTCTGAACCGCCGAACAGTGGATGATAAAAAAGTTACAGACCACCACGCATTAATTATAACCGAGAATAAGCCCGGCAGTTTACAGGCGGACGAACAAGCGATATACGAACTGGTTGCCGGAAGGATGCTGGAAGCTTTTTCGGAAAAGTGTGTCAAGGAAGTTACCTCAATTTCTCTCAACAGTGTTGAGAGTATTTTTACAGTGAAAGGAACAGTAATAAAGTCTGCCGGATGGCGGGCTGTTTTCAACGCTCAAGAAGAAGGTGAGGAAAATACCGTTTTACCAGCATTAAATAAAGGTGAAAATTTACCACTTTCCGATATTGAGTTACTGGAAAAGCAGACCAAGCCTAAACCGTTACATACGGAAAGTTCGTTGCTGTCGGCTATGGAGAATGCTGGGAAAGAACTGGAAGATGCCGAACTGAAAGCCAGTATGAAGGATTCCGGTATCGGTACGCCAGCGACACGGGCTGCGATTATTGAAACTCTCTTTACCCGGCAGTATATTGTCAGGGAGAAGAAAGCCCTTGTGCCGACCGAAAAGGGACTGGTGGTTTACGATATAGTTCGGAATAAGAAAATCGCTGATGTGGAAATGACTGGTATGTGGGAAAACGCACTATCCAAGATTGAAAGCGGGGAAATGAATCCTGACACCTTCCATAAAAGCACAGAAGTTCATGCTTCACAGATAACCAGCGAACTTTTAGGGGTACAGCTTACCTTATCAACGCAGCAGGATTTAACCTGCCCAAAATGTGGGACAGGTCGGATCCTGCTGTATCCGAAAGTGGCAAAGTGTGATAATACTAATTGCGGGCTGGTTATCTTCCGAAACAAAAGCGATAAGCAATTAACGGATAAACAGGTTACGGAACTGGTAACGGCGAAGAAAACAGGAGTGATAAAAGGTTTCAAAAGTAAAGCCGGAAAGCCCTTCGATGCTTCACTGGCTTTTGACGACCAGTTCAATGTGGTATTCGTTTTCCCTGAAAAGAAAGGGAAATCAAGGAAATAATCTGAAATTCCGTATCTTTACCACAGAAAATTCCATTATGAATAGATTTTATGCTATCCGTAATTGAGGATTTTTGTGGTTAGCACCCGGTGGGGACACTGGGTGCTTTTTCATGCCTTGTTGATAAATACGAGAATATAATTATCTGAAAGCTAATATTCTGTATCTTTGTATGATTTACAAATTAAAAGATTTGCACAGATGGCAGAATATCAATTGACTCAAAAAATAATAGAACTAAGTGATTCTGATTATTGGGAAACAGCAAGAAAAGAGTGGTTTTTTGAGATGATATATGTTAGTGAAGAGCCACAAACTTGTTTATGTGGTCATTTCCCTATTATTAATATCTGTGTAATTCGGAATACTAAAAATGGGAACAACACAGAAGTAGGAAATTGTTGTATAAATAAATTTCTGGGAATAGATGATGGGAATAAAATTTTACCATCAATTAATCGGTTGAAAGAGGATTTATCAAAAAGTATGAGTTTAGAATCTTTGGATTATCTATATGACAGAAATGTTATTTCAGAGAGAGAATACGATTTTTATTCTGATATTCAAAGAAAAAGAAATCTGTCATTAAAGCAGAGTTCTTTTAAAGAAAGCATTAACGAGAAATTGTTGAATTTTACAAGCTATGAAGCTAATTCAATTTTTGCTAAAATAAATAAAATATTAAAATGGGCAGAAAATAGAGATGATTTTGATACTGATTTTATTGAATCATTGAAACATAATTGTCAGAGGAAAGGCACTTTGACAAATAATCAAAAGCTTGCATTGGACAATATTATTAAGAAATTTAAGATAGAGTAATGAAGAGATTTATAGATGAGAAAGGAACATTTGAGATAACAGTTCCAGCCACGTGGAAATATTTTTTAGATAAAGGGAAGGTGCATACTTTTCAAGATTATCAAATTTGGAAATCTGATACATTCCAACTTTCCATTAACGAATTAGACACAGATGAGAAAAAGAATAATTTCGACAAAAATTGCAATTTCCTGAAAACAGAAAAAATACACAATGAAAATTACTTTTCTTTACCTGATTCAACGGGTGGTGAATTTACTGTAAAAAGTTGGATGAAACGGATTGATTCTAAAATGGTCATGTTTACTCTTACTTACTCAAATAATCCAGACCCCGAACTGGACAATAGAACTCTTGACGAGAAAATTTCAATAGTTCATTCCGCTATAAAAAGCTTCAGGCTGATAGATACAGCACAGAGAAATAGCACGGTAAACTCATATAGATTTGAAATGTTCTTGCAGGGTGTTGGTGCTACTTCTTTGATTTTGAGCAATGCTATATCCAATAAAGCTTTTATTGAGGCAACATGTATTTTAGCAAGTCAGATTGATGCACTATTGAGGATTGGAATAGTCTTGAAGAACCAAATAAATAACAACAATAAGGATATTGAGATTGAGTGGATATATCAGGGATTGACAGATAAAAAAAAATCAGAAAAAGATATATACAAGAAAGCCCTTGAAATTGGTATTATTGACCAAAGTATTTCTAATGAATTATATGTCTTGTATGATGATAGAAACAGGGTTATACATAGGTTTATAATATCTGAAATAACATTAGCAGAAGTAGAGGGAATTGCCTATAAGTACTATAAGAAACAACAGAAGATAAATAAAATAATCTACGACCTTGAAACGGAACAAATAGAAAAGAACGTAGGAATGACAATTGCTGGAAAAAAGGAATCAGATGATGGGATAAGTTTTATCAAAGGTAAAATAGGGATTAATGAGTGTTTTGAAAATAAAAAATCTGTATGACAATTACTTATGTGAATAATGAAGTTAGGAGATACTTAATAGAATTATCTCGACAACGAATTAATCAAACTGTTACATATCAACAGTTGTCTGATGAGTGTGATTTGGAATTAGATATGAGAGAAAATCCATATGACAGAAAAGATTATTGGGAAGATATTAGGAGATATATCTGCTTTTGAACATGAAAATGATAGACCACTGTTAAGTTCTTTAGTTCTTAGAGCCGGAGATAACTATGAAGGAGATGGTTTTTATAAACTTGCGGAAGAACTGGGATTTGGGAGCTGGAAAAGTCTAAAGAGAGAGGGCGTTTTTGAAATAGAACAAATGAAAAAGTGTATTGAATTTTGGACAAACGATTCCAATTATCACAAGTATAAAGAAGTATGATTTATGGAAATACATTTTAAGCGAATAAATCACAATCTGTCGAAAATTAAACGACGTTTATTAGCAGATGATATTTTAAATAAAGATATTGATTTTACCCATACGTTTATTCCCCCATACACTAAAGCAAATAATATTTCAGATATTAAACTTATAATTATAGGACAAGACCCAACCGTTAGAGAGTTAGAAAGTAGAAAAGATATTAATACAACTTTAAACCTAAATAGAAAAGGTAATTTAAGGTCTTTTGTAAACCATATATGTACCGAGTTAAACTTTGATATTGAAAAGGATATTTATGCTACCAATTTATATAGGCCTATTCAGTAAATAGTTTCAAAATAGCATGAGCAGATAACAGGCTCATGCTCTTT
>NZ_QVMH01000074.1 GCF_010501035.1 Paludibacter sp. 221 | reverse complement strand
TCATTTAATGTCAGCAAATTACTGATTGCTATTCAGTTTTTTGTCATGTACTAAATCTTAAAATATAAACAACATTATCTTATGGCATCACACAACTGTGAAAATTGCCCAATCAGGGCAAAATACGATAAAAATCCAAAATCGCTGGTAGGCCGTTTTTGGCGGTGGCATATTAATTTCTGTCCCGGGTGGAAGGGGTTTATGAATTCGTTGGATGAGGAACAAAAACAATTTTACGTAGATAGGTATAATTTAAAAAAATAGAACAATGAGAGTGTTCCAAAAGGAAAGAGAACGCCGCTCGAACTTGTTCGCTTGGCTTGCCAAGAAATTACGCAGATAAACATAAATTTACGCAAATATTATTTTGTAGGAATAGAGCAAGTTACAAAAAATGAAATTTGCGTAATCTGCGTTTAAAAAAGACTTTTGAGACAGCCCCATTCCTATTGCCGGAAGTGCTTGTCTGTATCTTCTTAACAAATCCTGAAAAACCAGGATTTGTTAAGAAGATTTTTTTAGAAAAAAGGGTTGTTTTTGTTATTTTGTACTTACCTTTATTCCTTGGTTTTAGGTGATAGTTTTTGATTTCTGAAAAATAAAAAACAGATACGATTCTAACTTTTTGTACGCTTAAAACGTTTCAGATAAAATTGAGTATTTATGAGTCAGACTGTTTTGAAAGAGAAAAAATCGGGCTTAGGCACAATGTCCGTTTATTTTACCGCAATTTCTACCATTTTAGGGGCTGTTCTTTTTCTGCGCTTCGGGTTTGCGGTAGGTACATTGGGCTTTTGGGGTACTTTTGCTATTATAGTTATCGGGCACTTAATAACCATACCTACAGCCCTTGCAATATCTGAAATTGCTACCAATAAGAGGGTGGAAGGAGGAGGAGAGTATTTTATCATTTCGCGTTCGTTTGGGCTCAAGATTGGCTCTACTATTGGTGTCGCGCTTTTTTTCTCTCAGGCCATCAGTGTCGCCTTCTATATTATAGCTTTTACCGAGGCTTTTACTCCTTTTTTTAATTGGTGGGCGGGTCATTTTGGCTATGAGCTTCCCCGACAGGTGATTAGTATACCCTCTCTTATTTTTCTTGCGCTGGTTATTCTTATCAAAGGCGTGGGGTCGGGTATGAAGATGCTTTATATAGTTGCATTTCTGCTGTTTGCATCCTTGTTTTTATTCTTTATAGGAAAGCCCATTGAGTCGGGCGAAGAATTAGTGTGGTCGGTTTCCGAAAATTTTGGCTTTTTCAACAGCGATAAATTTTTTCTTGTTTTTGCTATTTGTTTCCCCGCTTTTACGGGGATGACAGCAGGCGTAGGGCTGAGCGGCGACCTTCGAAATCCGGCAAAGTCTATTCCTTTAGGCACTTTAGGGGCAACCATATCCGGATTTGTTATATATACGCTGGTTATATGGAAACTTTCGGTTTCTGCTTCGCAGGCCGATTTATTGTCCGACCAGCTTGTTATGTCGCGCATTGCTGTTTTCGGAAATATAATTGTACCCATTGGGCTGGCAGCAGCCACTTTCTCGTCGGCCTTAGGCTCTATCCTTGTGGCTCCGCGCACTTTACAGGCTATAGCACGCGACGAGAGCTTTCCGTTAGGGCGATTCAATAAGTTTCTTGCCAAAGGAAAAGGTGATAATAGCGAGCCTGTGAATGCCACTTTTATTTCGTTCCTTATTGCCCTTCTGTTTGTGATGATGGGAAGCATCGACATGGTAGCCGAGATTATTTCCATGTTTTTCCTTATATCGTACGGCACATTATGCCTTATTTCATTTTTAAATCATTTTGGATCTTCGCCGTCTTACCGTCCCCGTTTCAAATCAAAATGGTACATTTCTCTTGCGGGCTTTGTATTGTCGGTGTGGGTTATGTTTATGATAAACGCGCTTTATACATTGGTAGCCTATATAATTATTATTATCCTGTATATTGTGATAGAGCATTATAATAAAAATGAAAAAGGGCTGGTCGATATTTTCGAGGGAGCGCTTTTTCAGCTCAACCGCCGTATTCGGGTTTTTATGCAGAAACAACAAACTGCTGCTGAGAACGAGGAATGGCGTCCTTCGGCTATATGTATTTCGCCAAATTCTTTCGAAAGGGATAAAGTTATTGATTTGATGAACTGGATAAGTTACCAACACGGTTTTGGTACATATTTTCATTATATCGAGGGATATTATGGTAAACAAACGGTGGCAGAGTCCCGCGAAATACTCCAACAACTTGTTGATGGTCAGCGTACCAACGGAAGCGCGCTGTATATCGACACCATGATTTCTCCGTCCTATACCTCGGCCATTGCACAGGTTATCCAGGCTCCTTCTATTTCGGGTATGGAGAATAATATGATTGTATTTGAATATGATAAGGGCAATAAGGAAGAGTTGTTGCGTATTATAGATAATGTGAAGTTGACAAAGGCGGGAAATTTTGATGTTTGTATTTTTGCGGGTTCTACCTATCCGCTGCGTACACGTAATGGGATTCATGTATGGATAAGGGCAAACGACGATGATAATACTAACCTGATGATTCTGTTGGGGTATATTATATCCTCGCATCCGGACTGGAGTAAAAGCCAGATTAAAATGTTTGTCACTACTAAAAACAAAGAGGCGGAAAATCTGAGGAAGGAACTGCAAGAGCGTTTCGAAGAACGGAGGCTACCTGTCACAATGGCAAATATCGAAATTGTTACTATTGCCGAAGGTAAGACTATACAAGAAACAATAACAGCATACTCCAAACATGCCGGATTGACCCTTATCGGCTTCAGGGATGAGATAATTAAACGTGACCCCGAAAAGTTCTTTATGGGATTTCAGGATATTGGCGATATCCTGTTTATGAATGCTTGTGAATATAAAGAGATTAATTAGGTGTCGCTTTTTGCTCACATAGAACACACATAAGTAGTTAATAGCTGGTAGTAAGTAGTATTACAAGGAATTTTTTCCTCAACACTCTTTTTGACCTTGTCCGGTGAGCCGGAAAACAAGTGCAGAGAGCGTTAAGAAATACTCACTGTCTGAGCGAAGCGAGTTTGAGGATTTTAGCTCTCAAACGCAAGTTTTCCGTGCGAAGCGGGCACAGTCTTGATTTTTTGTTCCTTTTGCATCAAGGCAAAAGGAAGTAAGATCTGACTAAAATACATTATTTGCCTACGTTTGGTAGTTTTACAAAGCAGGAGCTTTGTTTTTATTAGCGACGTAGCAAGATGCTACGCCGAACAAAAGTAGGAGTCACTTATAAACTATGTGTCCCTATGTGTGAACTAAATAAACCTATGTGGCAAAAAATACAAGCTAATTGATGTGGCTGCTTATGCCAATATTGCTGCCAACGGAGCTGATTTATTTTCGGTATTATTTTTGTGTAAAACAATACAGACAATACTGAGATTAAAGATTAAGAGTTGAACCGGAAATAAAGTTTCATTTGAAAAAACACTTAGTCTGCCGATATGGCAGTATTTAATATAAACAATAACGACAGACAAAATTATAGACCAAAACTATAAATAATTTATCTTTGTAAATAACGAAAAGGAGAAAAATAAAATGACTATGAACTATTCTGAACAGTTGCAAGATGTGTTGTCATACAGCACACAGGAAGCAGAACGACTTGGGAACAACTATGTAGGGCCTGAGCATTTGCTGTTGGCTATCTTACGCAATGGTACAGGAAAGGCCATCGATATATTGAACTATTCGCAAGTAAATATACAAAAAATAAAACAAGCTATCGAAAGCCAGATACGTACCGACCGCGAGCCTACAGGCGAAAATATACCTGTGCTGAAAAGTACAGAGCGAATTAAAAAACTGATGGAGTTGGAAACCCGTTCGATGTCGTCAGATACTGCTGATACCGAACATTTATTGTTGGCTATTCTTAAAGAAAAGAATAATCTGGCTGTAGATGTTTTGGAGTCGGAACATGTGTCTTACGAACAGGCAAAAAACTATTTGCAAGGAGGCGAATCTCTTGATATCCAGATGGGAGCCGATTTTCCGGAAGACGAAGACGATGAAGAAATAGGTGCGCGCTACCAACAGCGCCATTCGGCTGGCTCAGGAGCAGCAAAACAAAGCGATACTCCCGCACTTGATTCATTCGGCACAGACATAACCAAAGCGGCTATGGAGAACCGTCTCGATCCGATTGTAGGACGCGAGAAAGAAATTGAACGCCTTGCACAGATATTGAGCCGCCGTAAGAAAAATAATCCGGTATTAATTGGCGACCCGGGGGTAGGGAAGTCTGCTATTGTAGAAGGGCTTGCTTTAAGGATTATCCAACGCCGTGTTTCGCGTGTGTTGTTCGATAAGCGTGTTGTTTCTCTGGATATGGCATCCATTGTGGCAGGCACAAAGTATCGCGGACAATTTGAGGAACGCATCAAAGCTATATTGAATGAGCTACAGAAAACCCCAAATGTAATCTTGTTTATTGACGAGATACATACCATAGTAGGTGCAGGAGGTGCACCAGGCTCGTTGGATGCTGCCAATATGTTGAAGCCTGCGTTGGCGCGGGGTGAAATACAATGTATTGGAGCTACTACATTGGACGAATACCGTCAGAGTATAGAAAAAGATGGTGCGTTGGAACGCCGTTTCCAAAAAGTAATGGTAGACCCGACAACGGCTGAGGAAACTTTAGAAATACTTCAAAATATACAAGACCGTTACGAATATCATCATAATGTCCGCTATACGCCCGAGGCTATTGAAGCATGTGTAAGGCTGACCGACCGTTATATTACCGACCGTGCTTTCCCTGATAAGGCGATTGATGCTTTGGACGAAGCCGGCTCGCGTGTACACATCAGTACCGTTGCTGTTCCTGCCGAGATAGAGGCACTTGAAAAAAGGATAGAAGAATTGCGTGGCGAAAAAATGAAAGTACTTGCCGACCAGAAATATGAACTGGCTGGGCCTATACGCGACCAGGAAAAGCAAACACAATATGCGTTGGAAGATGCTATCCGACGTTGGGAAGAAGAATCTCAACAAAATCCCGAAACAGTAGATGAGGAGCAGGTAGCCGAGGTTGTTGCTATGATGTCGGGCATTCCCGTGCAGCGTATTGCACAGGCAGAAGGGTTGAAACTTCGTCAGATGAAAGAAGTGCTGACAGGCAAAGTGATAGGACAAAACGAAGCGGTTGAAAAAATAGTAAAAGCAATACAACGTAACCGTATCGGTCTGAAAGACCCGAATAAACCGATAGGCTCGTTCATATTCCTTGGGCCTACAGGGGTAGGTAAAACCCATTTGGCAAAAGCATTGGCCGAATTTATGTTCGATAGTCAGGATGCGCTGATAAGGGTGGATATGAGCGAATACATGGAAAAATTCAGCGTGTCGCGTCTTATTGGTGCGCCTCCGGGATATGTGGGATATGAAGAAGGCGGACAGTTGACCGAGCGCGTACGCCGTAAACCTTATTCTATTGTGTTGTTTGATGAGATAGAAAAGGCTCACCCCGATGTGTTTAACCTGCTATTGCAAGTGATGGACGAAGGACGCTTGACTGATAGTTTGGGACGCCGTATCGACTTTAAGAATACGATTATCATTATGACGTCGAACGTAGGAACCCGTCAGTTGAAAGATTTCGGACAAGGAATCGGATACAATTCGGGCACAGATACGAACCTGAATTCGGAGTATTCGCGTGGTGTGATACAGAAAGCGTTGCAAAGAACATTTTCGCCCGAGTTTATCAACCGCGTGGATGATATAATCATGTTCGACCAATTGAGTAAAGAATCTATCTTCTCAATTATAGATTTGGAACTGAAAGGCTTGTTCAGTAGGGTAACTGAAATGGGTTATAATCTGGAACTTGCCCCCGATGCAAAAGAATTTATCGCCGAGAAAGGATATGATGTACAATTTGGTGCCCGTCCGTTGAAACGTGCTATTCAGCGTTATATGGAGGATGAGTTGGCCGATGTCATTCTTGCAGGTGATGCTAAGCCAGGAGATACAATTCTTATGAAACTGGATAGTGAAAACAACACGGTGAAAGCTGAAGTTGTGAAGGATAAAAAGTCGTTGAAGCAAAGTTCCAGAAAAATCGAAGAATAAAGAAAACGATATTATCATTTAAAAAAATAACCACAGATTTATGCTGTGGTTATTTTTTTATACGTTGTGTTGGGTTTATTGTTCGGAGATAAGGTTTTTTCAAATACCTTGTTGAAAAACCTTATTGAAATACCATTTGTTTGCAATTCTTAAATAGGAATATGTCAATCTAAATCTTAAATATTTGTTCTTAAAAATATAAGCCTTTACTTTTGTACTTGCATTCTTCGAGTAAAAAAGAAGAATGAAAAACGAAAAATGAATTTTTCTCAGCAAATAACACCTCAAAAAAATGCTTTTGCAAACGTTAAAATGTTTGTAAATAGCATTATTATGTTA
>NZ_QVMH01000073.1 GCF_010501035.1 Paludibacter sp. 221 | reverse complement strand
TAGGAGTGGAAGTTTGGTAAAATACTATCTTTAGATATGGCGGGCGTGCCGTAGGCACGCAACCTCCTCGCTAATTGTTGCGTACCTACGGCACGCCGGATTATTGAGTAATTTGTACATTACCAAACTTTACTCCCTACGGGAGCTTTTAATACTATAATGATTTATAAATAAGCTTTATAATAGACTATTGAATATAAACTCTATTGATTATTAATAAAACGCAATTGCAAATTATATAATCTCTATCAGACACATAGCATGAATTTATCTGAACTTAGCATAAAACGCCCCGTACTTTCCACCGTTTTTGTATTGATAATATTCCTTTTGGGAATAATAGGATATACATATCTGGGAGTACGCGAATACCCTAACATCGACAACCCTATTATAACGGTATCGGTAAACTATCCCGGAGCCAATGCCGAAATTATCGAAAGCCAGATTACCGAACCTCTGGAGCAAAATATCAACGGTATTCCGGGTATCCGTTCATTAACCAGCAGAAGCAGTCAGGGGTCTTCACGCATCACCGTCGAGTTTGAGTTGGACGTGGATATGGAAACAGCCGCAAACGATGTGCGCGACAAAGTATCACGCGCACAACGCTATCTGCCACGCGATGTAGACCCGCCTACGGTAGCCAAAGCCGATGCCGATGCAAACCCTATTTTACAAATCACTATCGAAAGTGAAAAACGCTCTTTGCTCGAATTGAGCGAAATTGCCGACCTTACGGTAAAAGAGCGGTTGCAAACAATAGCCAATGTGAGTGCCGTAGAAATATGGGGAGAAAACCGCTACTCGATGCGCCTATGGCTCGACCCTGTAAAAATGGCTGCCTATGGTATCACGCCGATGGACGTAAAAAATGCTATCGACCGCGAAAACGTAGAATTACCATCGGGAAGTATAGAGGGAGACAATATAGAGCTGAGTATCCGCACATTAGGCTTGATGGAAACCCCGGAAGAGTTTAACAACCTGATTATAAAAGAAGATAACTTCCGCATAGTGCGGTTCAGAGACATTGGTACTGCCGAGCTTGATGCTGAAAACCGGAAAAACATAACACGCCGCAACGGTGTGCCTATCGTAAGCGTAGTGGTAATACCCCAACCGGGAGCCAATCAGATTGAAATATCGGACGAAGTGCAGGTACGCCTCCAACAAATGCAAAAAGACCTTCCCGAAGATGTAAAACTGGGAATTGCTTTTGATAATACCAAGTTTATCAGGGCTTCGATAAACGAAGTACAAGAAACCATATACATTGCCTTTATATTGGTTATTATCATCATTTTCATGTTTCTGCGCGATTGGCGTGTCACCTTAGTTCCGGTAATGGTAATTCCCGTTTCGTTGGTAGGAGCGTTTTTCGTTATGTATGTGGCAGGCTTCTCTATAAATGTACTCTCTATGCTGGCTGTTGTACTGGCTGTAGGGCTGGTGGTAGATGATGCCATTGTGGTAACCGAAAATATCTATCTGAAAATAGAACACGGAATGACCCCACGACGTGCCGGAATAGAAGGCTCAAAAGAAATATTTTTCGCAGTAGTCTCCACTACTATCACACTGGTTGCCGTATTCTTTCCTATCGTGTTCTTGCAGGGAATGACGGGAAAGCTATTCCGCGAGTTCAGCATAGTAATATCAGGTGCTATTATAATATCATCGTTTGTAGCATTAACCTTTACGCCTATGCTGGCAACCAAACTGCTGAAAAAACGTGAGAAACAAAACTGGCTTTACCGCAAAACCGAACCTGTTTTCGCCGGATTGAACAATGTATATGATAAAAGCCTGAAATACATACTCGCACATAAGTTTATCATTATCCCTGTAATGCTTGCTACATTGGTAATAATTGGGGTGCTGTGGGCTAAAATCCCATCAGAAATGGCTCCTTTGGAAGACCGTTCGCAAATAAGCCTGCGGATAACTGCACCCGAAGGTGCTACTTATGAATACATCCGCGATTATGCTGATAAAATATCGCATATTGCAGACTCTATAGTGCCCGAACGCGAAGCTAATATCATGATGGTAAGAGGTAACTGGAGCCAAATAAGGATTATTCTGCCGGATATAAAGGACAGGGAGCGCAGCCAGATGGAAATAGCCGCCGAATTAACTAACGCTTTGAGAAAAGAAACAGAAGCGCGTACTTTCGTACAACAGCAATCTACCTTTGGCGGACAACGCTCGTCGATGCCAATACAGTACGTGCTGCAAGCTCCTAATATCGACAAGCTGGAAGAATTTATTCCGAAATTCATGCTCAAGGTAAATCAAAGCCCTGAATTTCAGATGGCCGACGTAAACCTGAAATTTACAAAACCGGAGACACAAATCTTAATCGACCGCGACAAGGCGGCTCTGCTTGGGGTGAGTACCCGCGATATAGGGCAAACTCTGCAATATGCCTTAAGCGGACAGCGAATGGGGTATTTTTATATGAATGGCAAGCAATACCAAATACTTGGCGAAATAAACCGCCAACAACGCAATACGCCTCTGGACTTGCGCAGCATTTACCTGAAAAATCAAAATGGCGATATGGTTCAGTTAGACAATTTTGTACAACTGCGTGAAACGGTAGCACCACCACAACTATATCGTTACAACCGTTTTAATTCGGCCACAATTTCGGCCGGATTAGCTCCCGGCCATACTATCGGAGCAGGGCTCGACCAAATGGACGCTATAGCTAAAGATGTATTGGACGATACGTTTCGTACAGCACTTACCGGCGATTCAAAAGATTACCGCGAAAGCTCATCGAGCCTGTTATTTGCTTTCGGGCTTGCCATTATATTGATTATACTTATACTGGCAGCCCAGTTCGAAAGTTTTAAAGACCCTTTCATCATCATACTTACAGTACCACTGGCCGTGGCAGGAGCTTTAATCTTCATGTATTTCTCCGGCGTTACGATGAATATATACAGCCAGATTGGTATTATTATGCTAATAGGGTTGGTAACCAAAAACGGAATATTAATTGTGGAATTTGCCAACCAGCGCCAAGCAGCCGGAATGACAAAAGCCGAAGCAATACAAGGCGCGTCAGTTCAGCGTTTGCGCCCAATCCTGATGACCAGTTTTTCTACCATTTTGGGCTTACTCCCTTTGGCTCTGGCAAGCTCCGAAGGAGCAAACGGGCGTATTGCAATGGGTGTATCCGTTATCGGAGGCTTATTGGTTTCGACCCTGCTTACCATGTATATTGTTCCGGCAATGTATTCGTACATTTCGACTGACAGGTCGAAAAAAGCAGAGAAAGAGTAACAGAGATTTCACTCGGCACTCAAAATACATATAAAACGCTGTAAATCAGACATATACAATAGACAATGAGACAAAATTTCATCATATTATTAACATTATTATGTATACCTTTTGCATACCCTCAGGAGGTTTACGACCTGAAACGTTGCATCGAAACGGGATTGGAACAAAATTATCAAATTGCAATAATACGAAACAACCAGCAAA
Source organism: Paludibacter sp. 221 (assembly GCF_010501035.1). Classification (GTDB taxonomy): domain Bacteria; phylum Bacteroidota; class Bacteroidia; order Bacteroidales; family Paludibacteraceae; genus QVMH01. The sequence continues at coordinate 2,998 of NZ_QVMH01000073.1, read as the reverse complement.
TATCCGACAACAACGCTACCATAGGAAATGCCGGCTTTTTACCTACATTAGATTTGAATAGCTCGTTTTCGGGTACACTTTATAATAACGAGCAATATCCGCATAATACCGAAGAAGATGTTGTCAGCAACAAAAACGTAAATAATCAATCGTTTAATGTGGGAGTAAATCTGAACTGGATGCTGTTCAACGGTTTTAGCGTACTTACAAACTACGACCGCCTGAAGGAACTGCAACAGGTAGGAGAGCTAAACACCCGTATGACAATAGAAAACTTTATTGCCAACATCTCTACCGAGTATTACAACTACATACAGCAAACCATACGAATCAAAAATCTACAATCGGCAGTAAAGCTATCAAAAGAGCGATTGCGAACTGTAGAAGCACGTTATAATATAGGAAACCTGTCGAGGCTCGACCTCCAACAGGCAAAAGTAGACTTCAACAGCGATAGTTCCAAACTGATTCGTCAGCAGGAGGTGCTGTTTGCTTCGCGTGTACGGTTGAATCAGTTAATGTCGTTAAATGATATTGATGCTTTCTCTATTCCTGCCGATTCTATCATCACAATGGATTTTCTGATGAATAAAGAGGATATTTGGCAGCAAACAATGGAATCGAACACTTACCTGCTGTTGGCTGAAAAAAACCGCCGTTTGAGTTCGCTCGACTTACGCTCTTTGCAAAGCCAGAATTTACCTTACCTCCGCCTCAATGCGGGATACGGATACTCACATAACACATACGAACTTGGCAATTATCGCAGGCAAGACCAGTTAGGCCCCAATTATGGGCTTACGCTGGGATTTAATCTTTTCAATGGATTTAACAGAGTGAGAGAACAACGAAACGCCAAACTCCAGATTGACAACAAAGAATTGGAATACAAAGAATTGCAATTAGCTGTAAAAAGCGAGTTTGCAAACTTATGGATGGCTTATGTAAACAACATGGAACTAACCGAACTGGAAAAAGAAAACTTATTGGCAGCACGCGAGAATCACGAAATAGCTGTTGAGCGTTACAAACTGGGCGACCTGTCGGGGATAGAACTGCGCGAAGCACAAAACAGCCTGCTCGAAGCAGAAGAACGCTTAGTACAGGCACAATACAACACTAAACTATGTGAAATATCGCTGATGCAAATTAGCGGTCAAATAACAGAGTATATTAAATAAAACAATTTCAATTTCAGATTTTTTTTCACCATAAATATTTATTTACAAGAACCTTAATTCTTTTCATACCGGAAATCACAAAACAAATTAAAGACAAAACATCTAACCCTGAATAATTGTTAGTAAGTTAACAATTATTTTATTAGTCTGTGATATTCTTATTATGAAACAAACTCTACTTTTAGTCTTAACTATTTTTTCATTCCTTTTTGCTGAAGCAAGAGACACTGTAAATGTAAAACTTCCCCACTTTCTTGCTATTAATACCGGATTCGGCTCTGCATTACCTTCTATCGATTTTTTGTCGGGCGAACATGGCACTCCAATGTATTCTACCCTTTCGTTAAAATACGGATTTTCGTCCTATGGCAACAATTGGAAAGACTATGCCTTTGGCCATCCATATATGGGTATAGGAGTTTATATGGTAAATTATTACGGCAGAATGGAAGATATAGGAAGACCTATTTCCATCTATTTTTTTCAAGGCGCACAATTATTCAATTTCGCCCCCAATTCCTCTATAAACTATGAAATCAATTTAGGAGGTTCTTTCAACTGGAATCCCTACGACCCGTTTGACAACCCTGACAACAATATCATAGGCTCATCTTCCAATATACATTTTTCGGCAAACCTATATTACAACTGGAAAATGGCAAAAAAATTCGACTTAAATGCAGGTATTAATTTCACACATTTCTCCAACGGTGCGCGCCAATATCCTAACAATGGGATGAATATGGCGGGAGCTTTTGTAGAGTTTGCCTACCATTTCAACAGGGAAAAACCATTTCCACCAAAAAAATCACCATTTAAAATTCCCGATGCTAAAAAACAACGTGAACATGAAATTATGTTCCTACTAAGCAACAGGAACGCTACTCTCGATACTTTAGGAACAGGACTTGCCAGCAAATATACTCAACGAAATTTTAAAGTATTAGGCGTTAGTTACTCGCACTTGTTTTCGAACTCGCATCGCTTTAAGTGGGGACCAAGCGTAGAATTTTCGTACGACGAAAGTGCCGGTGTCACATCATGGAGAGAAGTTAACGAAAGAGATTTAAAAGCCTACGACCGTATTAAACTGGGCAAATTTTCCGAAAGGCTTTCGTTAGGCCTATCCATGAAAGGAGAGATGGTTATGCCTTTCTATTCATTTTTTGCCAACGTAGGGTACGACTTTATACATGCCAACAACGAGTTTAAACGGCTGTATCAAATCATTGGCTTTAAAATTCACTTAAGCGAGAATTTTTTTGGCACGGCAGCATTAAGGGCTACCGACTTCAGCCGGGTACAATATCTCTTCATCAATTTTGGATATACAATCAAGGTAAAGCCTAAAGGCTCAAGACAATTACCAAATAGTCCTCCTACATCTTTGCAATATTCTCCACGGCCAAGGGATTAATCATAAAAAAACCGCTTCGTTTTAGTTATAAAAACGAAGCGGAAAATAATTTATAATACTTTTTGAAGAGTACATGACAAAAAACATCTTTGGGCTTGGCCTGATTTTATTTTGCAATATTTACTCAAAACAGCTTTTTAGTCGAGAGTTGTAATAATACCTCTTTCGTTAAATATTTGCCTCAAAAAATCAAAGCCTTTACATTTGCATCCACATTCTTCGGATAAAAATGAAGAATGATTTAGTTAGCTACAAGTTATCAGCTACAAGCTATAAGTCTTGTCCTTTATCTTTTTTAATATAATATGACTTTCTCTCAGCAAATAGCACCTAAAAAAAACGCTCTTGCAAACGTTAAAATGTTTGTAAATAGCATTATTATGTTAGAGAGAGAGAGAGA
>NZ_QVMH01000072.1 GCF_010501035.1 Paludibacter sp. 221 | reverse complement strand
GATTTACCCCGATTTTGGCCACGAAACCTTTTTATCGGAGTTTTTTCTAAAGATACGAAAATCCCAACTAATTCGCAATGAATTAGTTGGGATTAATTGTTTGATTTGTGAATAGCCCTATGTAAATAAATATCGAGCTTGCTATGTTATCCAACAAGCTACTTGTAAAAACAACTTAGTGAATAGCTCCGCTTAAGTTATAAATATCCGCATGAGTTATTTTCAAAACAGATTACATTCTCTATTTTGATTTTCTTTCGGCTATAATCTCACAGACCTCCATTGTAGACAAATATCTTTCGGCTTCAATAGCAGCTTTGCATCCACTTGCAGCGGCCGTAATTGCCTGGCGGTAATCGGGGTCGGCAACGTCGCCTGCCGCAAATACTCCGGCAACCTTAGTTATAGGAGTGCCCGGCTGAGTTATAATATAGCCGGTTTCGTCAGTATCCAACCATTGCTTAAACACTTCGGTATTAGGGTGATGCCCTATAGCAAGAAACAGACCGTCAATAGGCAATTCGTACGTAGATTCATCTTCCTGTCCCCTCCGTTTAAGGATAGTCGCTCCTTCTACAAACTTTTCGCCCGAAAGACCAACCACTTCTTGCTCAAACAGAATTTCTATATTGGGTATTGTCTTAACCCTGATTTGCATAATCTTAGACGCACGCAACTCAGGCTTACGGACGATTAAATAAACTTTCTCAGCTACGTTCGACAAATAGATAGCCTCTTCGCAAGCCGTATCGCCTCCGCCTACAACCGCAACTGTTTTTTTTCTGTAAAAAAAGCCATCACAAGTGGCACATGCCGACACGCCCGCTCCGGCATATTTCCTTTCATCAGCCAATCCCAGATATTTTGCCGTAGCTCCTGTGGCAATAATCAAAGTTTCGGCCTCAACGGTTTCTTTTCCATCAATCGTAATCCGATAAGGAGAATTAGATAAATCCGTCTCCGTCACATTGCCCATCCGTATTTCGGCACCAAATTTTTCAGCTTGCTTACGGAATTCTTCCATCATTTCAAACCCGCTTATTCCATTCGGATACCCGGGAAAATTTTCGATATCGGTAGTAGTAGTCAGTTGCCCACCGGGTTGCATACCCGCATATAATACCGGAGACAGGTTAGCACGCCCTGCATAAATTGCAGCAGTGTAGCCCGCAGGCCCTGAGCCTATTATCAAACATTTTATTTTTTCTGCCATATTTCTTATTTACATTTATTTTAAACACTAATTATTTTTCACACATAGGTTCAAGCCTGCACACAGGAACGCATAGATTAATCCTGACTCTTGGTTCTTTGCTCTAAATAATAATTACCTTAAGTCATTCTCAATCACACCTTCATAGTTTTTCTTATCGAAAACAAAGAAGTTTTCAGGTATTTTTATACCTTTTTGGAAATTGTCAAATACAATAAGTATCTCATATCCGTTTTTATAAACCATCTTTATAGACAACGGAGTTTTACTCGACTTACTCAGCCACACAACAATGTTGTTGTAGTCAGAACTTGTCTCTACCGGAGTCATTTCGATAACATAATTCTCCGCCGATTTTTCAGCAGCCGAAAAGCCAATTTTTGATTTATTCTGATAATCCCTCAATATAATAATCGGATTAATTTCGGCTAATTCTTCTTCAGTTGGCTCTGTTATGGAAACCTCATTCACCGAGGGCGAATACATCCATTGTGTTTTACCATCAAAATAGACTGTAAATTCTTGGGTTTCCATGCTAAACTTACCTTTTTTCATCACAAAAAGCCCACTCTGGCTTTGCACCGGCATATCATTATCACCAAAAACAGTCAAAACAAATTCAGTGCTCAATGCACCCTCTTCTACCGACTTTATAAAATCGGCTACTAAACCTGCCGCCTGCTTATCATTTTGGGCAAAACCCACTTGAAATAAGCACAATAACAAAAACAGGCAACCGTATTTTAATTTCATTTTCATACTCTTTTATTTTGTATCAAGCAAATAACATGCCGCATCATTGCAAGCTGCTCAATATCTTTTCCAGACTATACTCATCCATAATCAGCACTTGGCGAGCTTTGCTGCCTTCATTAGGCCCAATAATTCCCGCAGCTTCCAATTGGTCAACAATACGCCCTGCACGGTTGTAACCTATCGAAAACTTGCGCTGAATGGAGGATGTAGAGCCCTGTTGTGAAGAAACAATAAGCCGTGCCGCCTCTTCGAAAAGCGGGTCGCGCTTACTCATATCTACCGAACCGGAATCGAAGTCGTTTTCTATCGCCACTTCCGGCAAATAAAATCCGTCAGGATAAAGCTGTTGTCCTTTAATGAAATGAACTATTTCTTCCACCTCCGGCGTATCTACAAACGCACATTGAACGCGAGTAAGATCGCTTCCTTGCGAGAAAAGCATATCGCCCCTACCCACCAACTGGTTAGCTCCCGGAGCATCCAATATCGTACGTGAGTCAATCATCGAAGACACACGGAAAGCTACACGGGCAGGGAAGTTAGCTTTTATTACTCCTGTAATGATGTTTACCGAAGGACGCTGTGTAGCAATAATCATGTGAATACCTACAGCACGCGCCAACTGCGCTATACGGGCAATAGGCATCTCCACCTCTTTACCCGCCGTCATTATCAGGTCGCCAAACTCATCCACTATCACCACTATATAAGGCAAGTATTTATGACCGTTCTCAGGATTCAACTGGCGAATAGAGAATTTCTCATTATACTCCTTTATGTTACGTACGTGAGCCTTTTTGAGCAAATCGTACCTGTCATCCATCTCTTTACACAAAGAGTTGAGCGTTTGCACCACTTTACTTGTATCTGTAATAATTGCCTCGTCTTCGTCAGGAAGTTTGGCAAGGAAATACTTTTCAATATCACCATAGATATTAAACTCCACCTTTTTAGGGTCAACCAGCACAAGTTTCAGTTCGGATGGATGCTTTTTGTACAACAACGAAGTTATAATAGCATTCAGCCCTACCGATTTTCCTTGACCTGTAGCTCCTGCCACAAGCAAGTGAGGCATTTTAGTAAGGTCGACCATAAAATTCTCGTTGGTAATAGTACGCCCGAAAACTATCGGCAGTTCAAATTTGGATTCCTGAAATTTTTTCGAGGCAATAACCGAATGCATCGACACCACTTGCGGGTCGCTGTTCGGCACTTCGATACCAATAGTACCCTTACCAGGGATAGGAGCTATAATACGGATGCCGGTAGCTGCAAGGCTCAGCATAATATCATACTCCAGATTACGTATTTTAGAGATACGGATACCCGCCTTTGGTACTATCTCATACAAAGTAATAGTAGGCCCTACGGTCGCCTTTATCGATTCTATCTCGATACCATAATTTTGCAAGGTGGTAATAATACGGTTTTTATTCGCATTTTGCTCCACCATATCAATCTGGGTATTATTTTCATTATCATACACTTTCAGCAAATCAAGTGTGGGATAAGCATACTTTGAGAGTTCCAGCTTAGGGTCGTACCGTTCGAAATGCTTTTCGTCTTCCGACAATTCTTCCGATGGATTATCCACAATAGTAAGCTCCATATCCTCATCGTTTTCATCCTCATCCTCATCCTCATCACTATCGTCTTCTATTTCCAGTTCTATATCATCATTTTCATTGCCTTTATTCACCTCAAAATCATCTTCTACTGATGAATTCACAACCCACTCTTCCGGAACTATCTCAGTACCAACCGCCACCGAAGGCTCTTCGCCACCCGGCAGGTCATCACGTTCAGTATCATCAGTTTGCTTTGGCTTACGTTTGAAAAGACTCTTGATAAACGGCAACGCCGATTTAAAACCAATCACCAGATACAGCACAAGTAATCCTATCAGAAGCATCAATGTACCCGGCTTACCAATATACGAAATGAGCCATTGGCTAATAACATCGCCATGCTGTCCACCCGGCGCGAAGAACAAAACGTTCTTTACAAGCGGTGAAACTGCAAAACCTAAAAATACCGACCCCCATATCAACCAAAAAAAACAATGAAAAAACGTTTTAAGTACGGGAGAGATACGGACATTCATCAACCTGAACGCCAATACTACAAAGAACCACAACATGGCAAACGAAGGAAGCCCAAACCAACGGTTAATAAACATCTCCGAAATGTAAGCTCCTGCCACCGAAGCCCAGTTATGTATCTGCGTACGCATCCCCTTCAACTCACTCCAAGGCACATCAAGTTTACTTTGGTCGGCCGCACCTGTAAAAAAGTAAGAAAGGAATGACAGTGATACATACAGCACTATCAGAAAAAGGAACAAGCCCAGAATAAACATGGTACGCTCGTCGGTAAAAAATCCCTTTACCCTCGGAACGATGTCCGACACACTACCCGAAGTTTTATCTTTTGGAGCAGCCGTCCGTTCCTGATAAGTTTTTTTAGGCTCAGGTTTACTCTTTTTTATTGGTTTTTTAGGTGCCATGCAATTTGTTTACAGATTGATTTACAAACTAATACGTAAAATAAAAATCAGCATTCAGTATTCAATATCAGACAAACGCCAATTGTGGAAATTATTGCAAAAATAATAAAAAAGAGGCGTTCGGGTAGCATTTTTTAGTATATATTTGTAGAATATAGGATGCGGTTCGGCAATTCTGCGAAAACAAGTATTCTCCGATTGCTCTCACCTTTCACTATATTTGCAGAATATAGGATGCGCCTCAGCAAAGCCTCAAAACAAGTTTGGCTTTGCATTTGGCTTTCACTATATTTGTGATTAACTTTAAAGCAGGGAGGGAATACTTCCAAAGGCTTAATTCACACAAACACTATGACTAAAAAAGAACGGTTTTCATATATTCTGAACTGGTTTATCGAGAACGTACCCGTTGCCGAAACAGAACTCCAATACACCAACCCTTTTGAGCTGCTCGTAGCGGTTATTCTTTCGGCACAATGCACCGATAAAAGAGTGAATATGATTACGCCAAAGCTACTGCACGATTACCCTACGGCCGAAGCAATGGCGGCATCGTCGCCCGAAGTGATATACGAATATATCAAAAGCGCATCATACCCTAACAACAAGTCGAAACACTTGGTAGGGATGGCCAAGAAACTGCTGGAAGATTTTAACGGCGAAGTGCCTGATGATATAGACAAACTGCAAACCCTACCCGGCGTAGGAAGAAAAACGGCTAATGTAATAGCCTCGGTTGTATACAACAAGCCTGCAATGGCAGTAGACACGCATGTTTTCCGTGTTTCGGAGCGGCTCGGACTAACTACCAACTCCAAAAGTCCGCTCCAGACAGAAAAGGAGCTTGTAAAATACATACCCGAAGAACTTATAGCCAAAGCACACCACTGGCTCATACTGCACGGCAGGTACATTTGCGTTGCCCGACGCCCCAAATGCGAGCAATGCGGACTGACAGAATGGTGCAGGTACTATCAGAAAGAAATTAAGAAGAGTTAAAGGGAGGTAGAATTAATAAACCAACCTTTACAATTTTCGCTTTTCGGCAGATTGTGAGAATAAAAACAACCACAGGCCGGCAGGATATTGCCAGCCTGTGGTGTTTTATGGGGGCAGTACCTTTTTGGTGTACTTACAATTCGGCAATACACCGTACGCTTCGGCCGTTCCCACGGTTGTGCGGAGATGCAGGGTACACGTCACCGCCATTGATGTATAGAAGAAGCGAGTACACGCTGCTAAGGCTACCGCTCCAATAGAGACCAGCAGAACCTACGGAGGAGAGTTCACCATCACTATGGCTGCGACTACCAGCAGCGGGCAAAAAGAGCGTAGTAGTCTCACCATCAGGCTTAATCTCGTAACCGGCAGTACCATTAGCAGCACCGTGCCATACCCAAGTATTAGCCACGGCGGTAGCTTTAGCTCCGGGTGCCGAGCCTCCACGGAAGATATCACTCCATTCACCCTGAGCAGGGATACGAAAACCAGCGGGGCATGGATCATAAGTAGCATTCTTTTGGTTACGCCAGTTCATATCAGCTGTAGGAGCAGATGTCCAATTGTAAGGATAAGAAGGAGCAAGAATAAAGGTATTAAGACCACCCGTAGTAACACCGTTAGTAGTTGTACCACCACTTGTTACACCTGTAGCAAGAGTAGTAGAAGTACCGCTGGTACGTTTTTCGTGACCGTCGCGAGTACGTCCCCATTGGTATAAATCTCCGTAAACAACAGCATCCGTATTACCACTAGCCGTATATGCTTTCTGAAGGGCAATACTTTGGTCGGTTGCACCCAGATTATAGCACATAAATATGCTCCATCCTCCCGCTACGGTCTTAGCACCACAGCCTACTGCTACTTCAGCTATATCACTGTTTATACTATTGCCATTAGCATCGGTAACTTGGCAATAGTAACGACGCATGCCCAGCTTACTTAAGTCGGGAGCGAAAGCTGCGGTTGTTTCACCGGTTATAGGAGCAGGAGCTGCATTGGTATTAGCTGTTAGTTCGTACCATTGGTAAGTAAGCGTACCGATACCTGTAGCTGCTACACTGATAGTAGCCGATTCGCCACCAATACCTGTAAGGGCGGTTGCATTTTTAGTTT
>NZ_QVMH01000071.1 GCF_010501035.1 Paludibacter sp. 221 | reverse complement strand
TCTCTCTCTCTCTCTCTCTCTCTCTCTCTCTCTAACATAATAACGCTACTTACAAACATTTTAACGTTTGCAAAAGCATTTTTTTGAGGTGTTATTTGCTGAGAGATATTCATTTTTCAATTTTCATTCCTCAATTTTTACCCGAAGAATGTGAATGCAAATGTAAAGGCTTGATTTTTGAGATACAAATATTTAACGATAACAATAAGTTCCGGCCATTGCAGGATTTTTATTAGAAAACTGAAAAATATTATGTATTTTTGTGAGTTTATAAACTGACTTATAAAAAATTCAGAAAAGAAATAAATTCTAAACGTAGCTTTACGTACCAAGAAGAAAAATTTACTGAATGCAGGATAAAAAAGACGAAATAATATCAGAAGAAGACTTGCTGATTCAGCAAGAATTTGATGCTTTGATAAATGATTACCTCAACACCAATCACCGGAAAAAAGTTGAGATAATCACCAAAGCATTTAATTTTGCGAATGCTGCACATAAAGGTTTTAAACGACGCTCGGGCGAACCCTATATAATGCATCCGCTTGCTGTGGCACGCATTGTGGTGAAAGAAATCGGACTCGGCTCCACTTCAATATGTTCGGCATTGCTTCACGATGTGGTGGAAGATACCGACTATACGGTAGAAGATATTGAAAACCTGTTCGGGCCAAAAATTGCACAAATAGTGGATGGCCTGACTAAAATATCAGGGGGCGTGTTTGGCGACAGGGCATCCGATCAGGCCGAAAATTTCAGGAAACTTATCCTCACGATGTCCGAAGACGTCAGGGTAATCATTATAAAAATAGCCGACCGCCTGCACAATATGCGAACATTAGGCTCCATGCCTCCTGCAAAGCAATACAAAATAGCCGGCGAAACACAATATATATACGCTCCCCTTGCCCACCGCCTCGGGCTTTTCCGGATAAAAACCGAACTCGAAAACCTCAGCTTCAAATACGAACATCCCGAAGTTTACCGCGAACTGGAAGAAAAACTTGCCAACGATGCGGAAAACCGTAAACGATTCTACGAGGAATTTTCAAAGCCCATCGACGAGAAATTTCACGACATGGGGTATAAGTTCAAACTAAAAGCCCGTATTAAAACAGTTTACTCCATCTGGCGTAAAATGTCGACCCGCAATATCCCGTTCGAAGAAGTGTACGACATACTTGCCCTGCGGGTTATTTTCGAACCCAAAGCGGGAAGCCGTGAGCAAGAGCAATGCTGGCAACTTTATTCGGCACTCACTGCCATTTACAAGCCCCATCCCGAACGTATACGCGACTGGGTGAGCACGCCTAAAGCAAATGGATACGAGGCGCTGCACGTCACCGTAATGGGGCCAAGCGGGCGATGGGTAGAAGTGCAGATACGAAGCAAACGGATGGACGATATAGCCGAACGGGGAGTAGCAGCACACTGGAAATATAAGACCGGCGAAACCGAAGAATCGGGACTGGACAAATGGCTCCACGAAATAAAAGAAATACTTAAAAATCCGGAGCCGAATGCCATCGATTTCATGGAAACTTTCAAGCTGAACTTGTTTGCTTCCGAAATCTTTGTTTTCACCCCCAAAGGCGATATTAAAACAATTGCCTTAGGAGCAACGGCACTCGATTTTGCATTTTTATTACACTCCGACCTCGGATTTCATTGTATCGGCGCAAAGGTAAACCACAAGCTCGTACCTCTGAGCTATAAATTAAGCAGCGGCGACCAAGTAGAAATACTGACTTCGAAAAAACAAAGACCACAACCGGAATGGGAAAACTATGTAAGTACCGCCCATGCAAAATCAAAAATCCGCGAATGGCTTAAAAAAGAAAACAAATCGATTGCTAAAAAAGGGAAAGAGAGGATAAAGGAAATTCTTGAAAACCTCAATCTCGAAATAAACAACACAAACATTGTCAGGTTGTTAAACCACTACAATATCATCGACCCTCAGGACTTATATCTGCAAACCGGAAAAGAAGTTCTAAACCTGAACGATATTCCAAAACTATTCAAACCCAAAAACAAAAACATACTAACCCGCTACCTGAAAATACTGGGCGGACAAAACGAACCCGACTACAAAACAGAAATAGATCTGAAAAATCAGGGTCAGCTAATGCTTGTCCCTGCCGAAAGGGTGGACAGAAAGAAAACGTTTATCCTTACCGACGACAAAAGAGGCTACGAACTTGCCAGTTGTTGCCACCCAATCCCCGGCGATGATGTATTAGGATATGTCAACGACTCTGAAATTGTGATGATTCATAAAATGCAGTGCCCCGTTGCCGCAAAACTAAAGGCAAGTCAGGGAGGACGCATCATATCGGCCAAGTGGGATATGCACAAGCTCCTTTCGTTCGAAGAAATAATTGAAGTGAAAGGAATTGATAAAAAGGGAATTTTTGTACAGATACTGAAAGTGATTTCAGAAAGCTACAATGTCAATATCAGCAAAATAAACATTGGTACAAACGACGGAATCTTTTTAGGTAGGTTTCACATATTCGTACACGACACGCAAGATATCGAAAACCTAAAAAGAGACATACTAAAACTACCCGAAATAAAATCGGTAAGCCGTATCGAAACTTAACAGGAATAACTTATTACCCTTTCCCTTACAAAAAGCAAACAGAATGATTATTCCTGAGAACAAGCGCTTAACCATCCGCGAATGGGCAGAAGAAGACCGCCCACGCGAAAAGATGTTGAAAAAAGGAGTTTCAGCCCTTTCGGATGCCGAACTACTGGCAATACTTATCGGCTCAGGAAACAAAAGTGAAACAGCGGTTGAACTTTCGAAACGGATTCTGAAAGGATGTGATAACAACCTCAACCAGCTCGCCCAACTTAACATCCCCGAACTTTGCAAACTTTTCAAAGGCATAGGCGAAGCCAAAGCCATAACTATAAAAGCAGCACTGGAAATTGGTAAGCGGAGAAAAACAAACGAGGTGCTCGAACGTAAAAGCATAGGAAGCAGTATCGACCTTTTTGAACTTTTCGAGCCATTTCTTATCGATTTGCCTCATGAGGAGTTTTGGGTGGCATACCTCAACGGAGCACACAAGATAATAGACGTAAAACGCCTGACACAAGGCGGAATGCAACAAACCATAGTAGACATACCAATGCTGTTGCGTGGTGCGTTGGAAAAATCGGCCATCTGCATAGCAGTAGCTCACAATCACCCTTCGGGGCAAAACCGTGCAAGCCACGAGGACGAGATGATGACCCTGCACATAAAATCGGGATGCGAGGCAATAGGCATCCAATTACTCGACCATATTATAATAGCACGGGGAAGCTATTACAGTTTTGTGGACGAAGGAAAAATTTGAGAAAGTTACGAGTTACTTCGCCCTTCGGGGCAGTTACAAGTTAATAGGAGGGGGAAAGGAGAAAGGTAAAAGTACCGGGTACGAGAAAAAATGAAGATAAACTGGGGGAAATATAAAAAAGGCTGAAAATACTTTCTACTTTTACCTTTCTACCTTTCCCCTGAAATAAAATAAAACAATGTTATTAGAAGTAGAAAACGTAGTAAAACAATATTCCGGACATTTGGCATTGGATGGTGTAAGCCTCTCTGTACCAAACGAAACTATTTATGGACTGCTTGGCCCAAACGGAGCCGGAAAAACAACTCTTATCCGAATCATAAACTGCATTACAGCACCGGATAGCGGCGAGGTAAGGCTGAACGGAAAACGGATAAGGCCGGAAGATGTACGCCTTATTGGTTACCTGCCCGAAGAGCGTGGGCTGTACAAAAAAATGAAGGTTGGCGAACAAGCGCTTTACCTTGCCCGCCTCAAAGGGATGAGCAAACAAGACGCGCTGAAAGCCCTGAAATACTGGTTCGAAAAATTTGAAATACAAGCGTGGTGGAATAAAAAGGTAGAAGAACTATCAAAAGGGATGGCTCAGAAAGTGCAGTTTATTACTACCATTCTGCATAACCCCGAACTGCTTATTTTCGACGAGCCATTCAGCGGATTCGACCCGGTGAACACGGCATTATTAAAAAACGAAATACTGGAACTACGCGACAAAGGGGCGACAATCATCTTCTCGACGCACAACATGTCGTCGGTCGAAGAACTGTGCGAAAACATATCACTTGTAAATCGTTCGAAAATCATGTTGCAAGGCAATGTAGCAGATATACGGGCATCGCACACTACGCATACCTTTAATATAAGGTCGACAAGTGCAATAGATACAAACCTGTTTGAGGTAATAGAGCAAAAAGAGGACAAAAAAGGTACTTTCGAAAGCAAAATAAAGAAGAATCCTGAGCTTAAAAACAACGACCTGCTGAAAGAACTGATGAAGCAAACCGAAATCATCGCTTTCGAAGAAATATTGCCAAGCATGAACGATATTTTTATCGAAACCGTACGGGCTACAGGTGCTTCTGTTGACGAAATTGAAGCAAACAGCACTTCGGAAGATTAAGGTAAAAGTAGAAAGGTAAAAGTAAAAAGTATTTTTTAAGTTTTTAAACAAATCATATTACTTAATCATGAGTAAAATAGGACTTATCATAAAAAAAGAATATACCACACGGGTAGTAAAAAAATCATTCATACTGATGACTTTTCTTACCCCGCTTCTGTTTGTAGGTATCATTATCCTCCCCACATGGATTGCTAATCTTCAGGACAGCACCAAAAAGCACGTGATAGTAGTTGACCGTACCAACATGTACCACGAAGTGCTGAAAAGCAATGATATTTATACTTTCGATTTTGTAAACGGGTCGGTAGAGCAAATACGGGAAACGAACACAAATAACAAAGATTTCACAGCACTATTGGTTATCAGCGACGACCTGTCGCGCAACCCAAAAGCTGCTACGCTGTATTCGGAAAAACAACTGAATGTGGAGCTTAAATCCTACATTTCGAGCCTGTTGAGCAAGCAGGTAGAAGAGCAGAAACTTGCTGCCTACAACATCCCCGACCTGAAAGAGATGATACAAGACTCGAAAGCAGACCTTGAAATATCAACGATAAAATGGGGCACCGATGGTGAAGAAAAAGAAGCATCGGCCGAAATGGCTTTAATCATAGGTATGGTAGCCGCCATGCTCATTTATATGTTTATCATCATGTACGGAACGCAGGTGATGAACGGGGTGATGCAGGAAAAAGCCAATCGCATTGTCGAAGTCATCGTATCTTCCGTTCGCCCGTTCGAACTGATGATGGGAAAAATAATAGGCATTGCGTTAGTCGGGCTCACCCAGTTTCTTATGTGGGTAGTACTTACCTTCATACTGCTAACCATCGGAAGCTTATTTATGAATGGAAGCCTGGATATGAGCGCAATAAATGACCTTAGTGCAATGCAGGGAATTTCGATAAGCGAGGTAGAGAATATGACCACAGATTTCTACAAAATGATTTCATCGTTCAACTGGCTACAGATAGGTATTCTCTTCGTTATTTACTTCCTTGGGGGCTATTTGTTGTATGCTTCGCTGTTTGCGGCCATAGGCTCGTCGGTAGACAATGAGACTGATGCCAATCAATTCACACTGCCTATTACGCTGCCTATCATATTATCTATCTTTGTAGCATTGTATAGTGTAAGAAGCCCTGAATCGTCTTTTGCATTCTGGTTTTCCATCATACCGTTTACATCGCCAGTAGTTATGATGGTGCGGTTGCCTTTCGATGTTCCTACGTGGGAGATAATCCTTTCTATTGCAGTGCTTATTCTCTCATTCATGGGAACAACATGGGTAGCAGGCAAAATTTACCGTACAGGAATACTTATGTATGGTAAAAAAGTAACGTGGAAAGAAATGTGGAAGTGGATTAAGTATTAATGTGAGTAGTGGGTAGCGAGTAGCGGGTAGCGAGTAGTGAGTATATATGGAATAATGCGCCAATAAATTAGCTGTGAGCTACAAAGATAAAGTACTTAATAATAGATAATTGAGCATTAATAATTGCATTAAAATATCTTATGGTTGACACGGATTCTATTATAAGGAAGTATTATCAGGATAACGAAGAGGCATACGCCATACTTGTAAAACATAGCAAACAGGTAAGGGATTACGCCTTGAAAATACTTGACACACATCCGGAACTTGGCTCGTTAAACCGTGAGTTTATATCCGAAGCTGCCATGCTGCACGATGTTGGTATATTCATGTGCGATGCTCCGGGCATCCATTGCTATGGCACACACCAATATATCGAACATGGTTATCTGGGAGCAGAACTAATGAGGAAAGAAGGGCTTCCCAAACATGCTTTGGTATGCGAACGCCATACCGGAACAGGAATAAGCCTCGAAGCAATCATAAAAAACAACTATCCCCTGCCCCATCGCAATATGGAGCCTGTTTCGTCAGAGGAAAAGCTGATTTGCTATGCCGATAAATTTTTCTCAAAATCGAAACCCGACATCATGTTTACATCCGAAAGAATCAGAGAAAAACTGAAAAAATTCGGAGAAAAAGAGGTTGCCAAATTCGACGAAATGCATGAAATGTTTAAAATAAACATATAAAAGTTTATTCTTCCCCTCACTTGCAAGTGAGGGGAAGAATAAATAGGTTAGTTATCTTCAACACAGCGAACTGACACTGCATTATTCCGGGCAGATTGATATACTGTTATACCAGTTGCATTCCATATCCCAAGTGTACCGCCATTTGCAGAAGTTGATGTAGGAGAAGATGTCCAATAATAACCCGATGAGCCACGGTTATATAAAAAACCTCCGGTATTATGATTACGATAGCCAGTTACGGGCAAGAATAAAGCATTGCCAAACCACATCCCAACTGAAAAATTTGCTGCATTATCATCCCAAGTACCCACAGCTCGTTTTTCATTATTTGAGATAACCTGTCTAAACTCTTCATCGGTAGGTAATCTCCAACCTGCCGGACAAGGGTTTTCATTAACCATATCCCATTCGTCTGTAGTTGTCGGAGCAAGTGGCCAACTACTCCATTTGCTCAAACCAAGGTTGGTTTCTTGGTCCTCAGCTTGTGTTACAATGGGTGTCCCAATCCCCCATTTGTATTTAGCTCCATGAATACCAGCTGCGGGAGCAAATGGGTCAAAACTCGTATCTGCTCCTAAATTGTAACACATAAATTTCAGCCATACCCCATTATCCAAATAAGCACCACATGGCGACGTAGTAGGGTCAAGAGGATCGCATACAGAACTCCATCTGGCACCATTCCAAGTATCGGTACATTCAGTGTCCAAATTGTAAATCACTAAGCCTTTTGCAGCCTGTTTTTTAGTTTCGCTTGTTAATGCTTCCAATTGTTCTGTCAATACTTCACGCTGTTTCATCGTCAGCTGTGGTAAACGAAGCCCGGCAGTCGTACTGATAATTTCCAAAGAAGAAAAACTCTCCGGTTCTTTATCAGCCCCGATAGTTACTTGCGCATTGGCATTAAAAATAAAAAACGAAAATTGAAAAATTGAGACTAAAATTAAAGTCTGTCGTAAAAATTGTTTTCTGTTCATAAGTTGATAATTATTAATTGTTAGTTGTTAATGTTTAATTATTATTTTTTAAAACACAGAGACACGGGGTTAATTATTAATGTTTAATTATTATTTGTTTCCGTTC
>NZ_QVMH01000070.1:7683-14741 GCF_010501035.1 Paludibacter sp. 221 | reverse complement strand
GCTGACAAAGCACCCGAAAGTTTTTCACTATTAGAAGTAGCTGGCACTACAGGCGGTTTTCGCTTGCCTCAGCTTACTACCGTTCAACGTAACAAATTATCGGTAAGCGGTAAAGATTTAGCCGAAGGGCTTACTATTTACAACACCACTACTAAATGTACCGATACATGGAATGGTACTGCTTGGATTTCGAATTGCGGTAGTAATGTAGCTCCGCAAATTACCACTCAGCCCCGTGCTTTCAACTGGGCAGAAACTAAAAATGCAACCGCTCTTACAGGTATTGCTGGCGAATCGGCTACTATCAGCGTATCAGCTACCGGTATCGGTACGCTTACTTATCAATGGTACGAAGTGGCAGCTAACACCAACGCCGCTCCTGCCCTTATAGCTGGTGAAACAGCTGCAACTTTTACTCCCGACTTATCTGCTTTGGGCATGCGCCGTTACTATTGCCAAGTTACCGATGCTAACGGCAATAGCATAAATAGCGATATAGCCGAAGTAGCTGTAGGCTGTGGTGCTAAAACCGTAAGTGGTGGTTGGAGTAAATTTATGTGTTATAATCTTGGGGCGACCGACCAAAGCATAGAAGCCCAAAAGGCTTATAGTAGTCCTGTATATAGCTTTAGTGGTACTACTGCTGACGTTACTCAACGTAATTCCGATGTTTACGGTGACTTGTACCAATGGGGGCGTACTCGCGATGGACACGAAAAACGTACAAGTGATGTTTCAGATGTTGTAGTTACAGATGTAACTACAGGTGGTACAACTACTAATGGTGTGACTACGGGCGGTATTAATACCTTTATTAAAGTTAGTACCTATCCTTACAATTGGACATCTGCTCTTACCGCTGACCTTAACTGGCGTAATCAGAAAAATAGTACTTACGACCCATGTCCTAGTGGTTTTCGTGTACCTGCTCAGGGCGAATGGAGTGATATTTTTCGTGGTGGTTCTGCTCCCGGTGCTAAAGCTACTGCTGTAGCTAATACTTGGACATGGCACGACGCTGCTAGCGGTACTGCCGGTTACGAGATTAAACCTGATGGTGTTACCACTACTTTATTTTTGCCTGCCGCCGGCAGCCGCTACAACGGTGATGCTGAGCTTTACTCCGTAGGTTCTACCGGTCTCTATTGGAGTGGCAGCCTTAGCAGTGTGTACTCGCTTTACCTGCACTTTACTGGTAGTTACGTGTTCCCTGCTACCCTGAGCAACCGTGCGCTTGGCTTCAGTGTGCGGTGTATAGCGGAGCTGTAAGATATATCGGTGCTGAAATATGAAGAGGGTGTGGCAAAATTAAAATTTTCAGATTTGCCACATCTTCTTTTTTGTTTGTAGCTGTTGTTTTGTGGGTAAGTGCCCGATTATTATGTATTTAAGGTATTGAGAATGGTGGTGATTTGTTTGTTATTATGTGCTGTTCGTATTTTGGTGTGATGAAAAGCGGTTAAGCATTTGCGTTTTTCCTTTGTATTGTAGCAGTAGGCAGGATAAGAATACGTAATAAAAAATTCCTTTCGAGAGGTACAGGGGCATTTCTATTAGCATAAGCTGGAAAAAACATATCTGAAAGATGAAAAGCGGCCAGTTGCGTTGTTTTATACTGATGTAAAACATATAGACCACGATAATGCAAACAAGTATTAAACCAAACATGCCTGTTTCCATTAGGTCGCCTACAAACTGGTTATGAGGGTTTGCAAGGTTGATGTTGGCTTGCCCGTAGCCCAGCGACCGGGCAAATTCGTGCGAATTCATAATCTCGTTCATCCCCCCGATGCCTGTGCCCAAAAGGGTGTTTGATTTTATGTATTCGAATGCCGTATCGAAGTTCTGAGCACGTATAGGGTCGTATATGAAACCGTAAATTTTATCGGAAAAGAAAATTGAGAATAAAACTGCCCCCAATAACCCTGCGATGCAGTATATGGTAAGCGTCTTTTTTTTGTCTTTCAGCAGCCACGCTATCCCCACGAAAACCAGAACCATCCAGTTGAGCAATCCGGTACGGCTTTGGGTTGTTATTACTAACAGCAGACTGAGGACAACTGACAACGACAGCTCAAGAGTAGTTATTTTTCCCTTGTTGGCGGTGTATAAGTAAAAAGCTATTGACATGCCAAACAGATATCCAAGGCTATTGTAAGTGGGATGGGGGTAATTGCTCCAAGCGAATATTATGTGGTAAACATAGGTCTCTTTTCCGAAATAGGCTACAATTTTCTTTTTTAATGTAAGCCATTCGGCTAATGGAACGTCGTAAAAAACGCTTTGAAACAGCCAGCAGCATAATGAGATAAAGACGAGGATAATGGTTCCTCTGTAAAAAATAAAGAGAATGTTTTCTATTTCCTTTTTTTGCAGTTTGAAGAAGCAAAAAAGCAGGGGAATTACGATAAAAGGGATGTAAACTTCCAAACGTTTCAATCCTGCCCCCACGTCTTTAGCCCACAATAAACTTATCAGATGAAAGAGGAAATAGGCTACAAATAAATAATGAATAACTTCGGGCTTATATACTTTTCGTTCTTTATACAGGAATATAAGGGTGCAAACTGCAAAAGCCACTACCCCATACGTGCCCGACTGAAAGGAGTAGTTGATACATAAAGCGGCTATGCTAATGCCTAAAATCAGTATCTTTCGGTATGTGCCGATTGATTTCCATTCGTTGGAAAGGACTAACCAAAGTAGCGGAATTAGTATGATTATAAATAGCAGGAATGAGGAAATAAGGGGGTATTGTTCCTTAAAAGCAAAGATAGAAACCGTAGGGTGAATTATCCGTGTGAGAAGATAAAATAGGATAAAACCAATTATTAATAACAGGGGGAAACGGTTTTTTTTCAGGTATTCTTTTGCTGCAATCATCATATTATCCTATCCGGTTCAAATGGTTTTATAAATATTTATATACTGTTGCAAATGGTTTGTGTACGAAAATGATTTAGCGTAGCTAATACTTTCTTCCTTGGCACTTGCCGAATTGTTGTATTTTTCTAAATTTTCGTCAATCAGCTTTTTCATTTCTCCGGCATCAAAACTGTTCCAAAAAAAGGCATGCTTATCGCCGATTTCTTTAAGGCTGGTTTCGGCCGACGAAAATACAGGTTTGCCAAACAACATGGCCTCGATAACAGGCAGCCCAAACCCCTCGAAAAGCGACGGGAAAAGGAATGCTTCACAGTTTTTGTACATCCAGATGCGCTCATTGTCGCTGATTATGCCTGTGAGATGCACGTTTTGTATATTTTCGGCCTTGATTTTGTTCCTGATTTCTTCGGCATAGCCGCCTGCATCGCGGCCACAAATGTACAACTCTTTTTCGGGGAATAGTTTCATCAACGGGAGCAAAACATGAAAATTCTTCTTTTTCTTCACCTGTCCTATGGTGAAAAAGAATGGCTTGTCGCTGGTAACGAAAGCGGGCTTAATAGCCTGTTTCTCGTCTAAAAACTCAATGCCATTGTATATCACATCAATCTTTTTCCCTCCCAGATTGGCATATTTTTCGGCCTCTTTCTTTGTAAACTCCGAGATGCAGACAATCCTGTCAGCCCGTGTCACTTTTTTTTGTATTTGCTTTAAATACCGGTTTTGCTTTTTCAGGCTTTTCTTCTCATACATGAAGTTGAAGTCGTGTATGGTAAGTATAAACTTTGTGGCAGAATGAACCGGTTTGTACGGACTTAGTTGCTGCATGGCATGCCATACGTCGAACTTGGGAAAGAATATAGGAAAGTATTTGCGTACAGCGTTTATCGACAGGTATTTCACTTCGTTGCCAAACTCGCCAATCATGTTTTTCGGCACTAAAAGATAAACCTGATAATCTTCCTTGTCGGCAAAGTAGTTTTCTTTAAAATACTTTCCGTAGTTCAAAGCTACTTGTCCCGTTCCGCAATACCGGTGTTTCAGAATAGAGAGGTCAATCAGAACCTTTTTCTTTTTCGTCATATTCTTATCTCAGGTTAGTATAAACGCTCATCAGATTGGCGGCAATTTTATCGTCGGTGAATTTTTCGGCGTGTATCAATCCTTTTTCTCTCATTTCTTCCTGCAGATTGGGCGACGAAAGTATTTTATTCATAGCCACTGCCATTTCCTCCTCGTTGTGATAATTTACATACATGGCGGCATCGCCTCCGGTTTCTTCAAAACAGCTTCCGTACGATGTAAGTACAGGGGTTCCGGTGCAGAGTGCCTCTAAAATCGGAATGCCGAATCCCTCGAAACGCGAGGGGTAAATAAATAATTGCGCCATTTTGTATATGGCGGGTAAATCGGCTGTAGGTACTCCGTGCAGGAATATTACTTGATTCTGCAAATTTAGCTTCTCGATAATGCTTTTTATTTCGAAATAATACTTCCCCTTATTTCCAATAACTACTAATGGTATCTCAATTTTTCCGGCCGAAAGCGCACGGATTACCGTTTCGAGATTCTTACGTTTTTCTATTGCGCCTACATTCAGTAGAAACTGAGAGGGTAGCGCGTATTTCTCTCTTACGCTGTTTAATGTCTCGTCGCTTATTTCCTCCCTGAATATGTTGTTGCAGCCCTGATAAACTACCTGTATTTTTTCGGGTTCGACATTGAAGAACTCGATAAAATCCTGCTTGGTCTGTTCCGATATGGCAATGATTTTATCGGATACTTTGCAGCTATATTCGTTTTTTTTAATGAAGATTTTCCGGTAAAAAGAATCGTATAATTCGGGGAAGCGAATAAAGATGGCATCGTGCAGGGTGACAACTGTTTTTATATTCGTTTTGTGGATTCCCCCCGGCAACTCTTGACTTAAGCCGTGATATATGTCGGTGTTTAGTTTTTTTATTTGCGACAGGCAACCCACTTTCCTCCATAGGTTTGGAAAAACTTTGTAAAGGTTCGGTGGTGTGATTTCTTTTGTGTTTGGAGGAAGCGTAAAGAGGGTGTTTTTGGCTTTTTCCGGATTGAAAAGGTAAAAATTGTTTTCCGGATAAAAAGTTGTCAGCAGCCTGATAACATCCCGGCTATAATTACCAAGCCCCCGATTGTTGTGGAAAATGCGTTTGGCATCAAAAGAAAGGTTCATCAAATGCTGCTTTTTTAATGCAAATAAATAAATTTGGAGAATACAGTTAGTAACCACGTGTAATTAAAACAAAAATACTAAAAATAACTCACTTATTAAAAAATTTAGTAATTATATTTTTTTAAGAAGTTGTTTTGAATTAAGTTTAAATCGGGGTTATTAGCCGACAAACGGCATAAAGCCGCTGTGCGGGTTTGCTATGCTGGAAATTTCAGTTGGCGTATAGCGGCTTTAAGTCCGCTTTACGCCTAATCTTTTTCAGTTTCAAGTATTTCGCAATTTTTTAGAGCTATCCATGCTTATCAGCCAAAGCCCTGCAAAAGTCAGTAGCCCATTGAGCATAAGCAGCTCGTAACCGAAAGAATAGTCCCAGTAATGGGTGCTGACCCAGCCCAAAGCCCCGCAAATAATAGGTGAGGCGATGGCAATGTAAGGAACTAATCGGTCGTTTACCTGTCGTTTTGTAAATAGCCCGAAGGCATACATGCCAAGTAAGGGACCATACGTGTATGAAACTACGGTGTATATCACATCAATCACGCTTTTGTTGTTGAATGTTTTTATTAGCAGCATTACCAGTATAAATACAACCGAAATGCCGATGTGTACTATTATCCTGTTGTGGCGTGCTTTGTTTTCTTCTTCTTTTTGCATCCCCAAGATGTCTACAAAAAAAGAAGTGGTAAGGGCGGCTAAAGCCGAATCGGCACTTGAAAACGCTGCCGCTACAATTCCGATTATAAAAAGTACAAGCACCGTTTTGCCCAGATATTGGGATGCGAAAAGCGGCAGTATCTCGTCCGATACAGTGGGGAGCTCGATGCCGTTTTGTGTGGCAAGCATTAGCAGCATTGCTCCAAGTACGAGGAATAAAAAATTTACAGGAATAAATGATATGCCGTACCAATACATGTTTTTTTGTGCATCGCGCAGATTGCGGCAGGTAAGGTTTTTTTGCATGGCATCCTGGTCGAGCCCCGTCATGACGATAACGATGAAAATACCGCTAAAAAACTGCTTGAAAAAATTCTGTTTGCTATGCCAGTCGTCGAACACAAAAATCCGGGTCTTTTCGCTGTGCATCAGGGTGGATGCGATTTCGGACGTATTCATGTCGATTTGTTTAGTCACTTGTACAACAATCAGAACAAGCGTTGCCAGCATTACCAATGTTTGTAGTGTATCAGTCCATACAATCGTTTTAATTCCGCTACGGAAGGTGTATAGCCATATTAGTACCACGGTGCCGCAAGCTGTAACAACGAAAGGAATGTTCCATGCATCAAAAACAAACGTTTGTAGTATCAATACTACGATATACAGGCGGGTGGCAGCCCCGATGGTTTTAGAGAGAAGAAAAAACGACGCTCCCGTTTTGTACGAGTATTTGCCGAAACGTTGCTCCAGATAGGTGTAAATAGTAGTCAGGTTTAAGCGGTAATAGAGGGGGAGCAATACTTTTGCCACTACGATGTAGCCGAAGAAAAAACCGATTACGGTTTGCATATAGGTAAAGTCGATGCTCCTGACCATGCCGGGTACCGAAACAAAGCTAACTCCCGAAATAGACGAACCCAGCATACCGATGGCAACAATCCACCAAGGCGATTGGCGGTTGCCAAGGAAAAACGCATTGTTGTCGGAGCTTTTTCTGCCGACAACGAATGATATCAGCAGTAATACCAAAAAATAAACTGCTATTATGATTAGAGTGGTTGTTCCTTGCACTTTTTCTTTTTTTGTTTTTCGTCACATAGGTTCAGTTAGTTCACACATAGAGCACATAGTCTTTGTTTTCAAACACGGAGACACTAAGACACCGATTTAATTATTAGTTGTCAATGTTTAATTATTATTTAGTTACAAGTTAATAGTTACGAGTTACAAGTATTTGGTTTTTTCCCATATTTGGCGCAAGTCTGTGACTTGTGACTATATTTTTTTGCAGTTTTAAACTGCATTTGTTTTC
>NZ_QVMH01000070.1:0-7670 GCF_010501035.1 Paludibacter sp. 221 | reverse complement strand
CTCATTCTTATTTCTTTTATCTTGATTCTTGGCTCTTGGCTCTTGGCTCTTGATTCTTTAATCTATTTAAGTCCGCTTTACGGATAATGTTTCTCCTCTGTCCTTTCGGATTTCTTGGTAAACCAAGCGAACAAGTTCGAGCGGCAATCCGAAAGCTATTATCTACGGATTTTAAAATCCGTTATTAATACATCATCGGATTGCAAATCCGATGAGACAAAGGAGTAAGAGGCAAGTAAGTAACTTTATGCTTTTTCCTTTCACCTTTTTCCTCATTCTTTCTTTATTTGTCGCAAGTCTGTGACTTGTGACTATATTTTTTTGCAGTTTTAAACTGCATTTGTTTTCGGCACAAGTTACACTACGCTAAACTTGCGCCAGTGAGTGAAGAAGTGCACCAAGAGACATTAATTATTAATGTTTAATTATTAGTTATTATTTAGTTATAAGTTAGAGATAAGGAGTAAGAGGCAAGTAAGTAACTTTATACTTTTCCCTTTCACCTTTTTCCTCATTCTTATTTCTTTTATCTTGATTCTTGGCTCTTGGCTCTTGGCTCTTGATTCTTTAATCTATTTAAATATCTGCGCGAGCAAAAAGATACCTTTGTCTTTTCGGATTAAGTGGCAAAATTAAAAAAAATGAATAACAAGCTGCTTGTTTTTCAAAAATAGTTTGGCATAAGTTTTTTTTGTACATTTGTGTTTGTTTTTGGTAAACTGTGTTATGAGTCAGCAATTTTCGTCGATACTTCTTGAAAACGCGGTGAATGAGTTCGCTAAACTGCCGGGAATAGGTAAAAAAACAGCTCTGCGCTTGGTGTTGCATTTGCTGAAGCAGTCGGAACAGGAAGTGGAATTGTTCGGAAATACGTTTATCCAATTGCGTAAGGAAATACGGTACTGTAAAGTTTGCCATAACATATCGGATACTGAAACTTGTCAGATATGTGCCAATCCCGGACGCGACCACGAAACGGTGTGTGTAGTTGAAAACATTAAAGATGTGATGTCGATAGAAAATACTCAGCAGTTCAGGGGTGTTTATCATGTGTTGGGTGGCATCATTTCGCCTATGGATGGGGTAGGGCCGAAGGATTTGGAAATAGAAAGCCTTGTGGAACGTGTGGAAGCAGGTACTATTAAAGAGGTTATTTTGGCGTTGAGTACTACAATGGAGGGCGATACCACTAATTTTTATATTTTCAGGAAACTTGCCCCTTTGGAGGTAAAGATAACTACCATTGCCCGTGGGGTGGCTATCGGAGACGAGTTGGAGTATGCTGATGAAATTACGCTGGGACGCTCTATACTGAACCGTGTGGATTTTACAAGCTCTTTTAAACAATAGTTTTGCTTGCATAGGACGCCTTTGAATTAGTAGCTAATAGTTAGTAGTTACAAGTATAAAATAATTGTAGGGGCGAAAAATCTTTTGCCCGATAAGAAAAAGAAAATAAAAAAAGGATTACCCGTAAAGCGGACTCGAAGCCGCTATACGGGAAAAAATAATAATTAAACATTAACAACTAATAATTAAATCCGTGTTTCTATGTGAAAACTAACTGAACCTGTGTGGCGAAATTATAATAGGATGTGTCTAAATTGTAAATAAATTTTTTCATGAGAAAAACTGTAAACATACTTCTTTTGGTTTATTACTGCCTGTATGTGCTGGCTATTCTTGCAGCGGCATTGGGCTACCTTTTCTTTGCCGACAAAGACCCGCTCATTATGGAGCGTGCCACTGCCGGAACTGCTATTACATCGGTGTACATTCTTTATCTGGTAGTGACTATACCATTGTCGTTGAAGTTGTTCAACATGAATGTGAAGAAGCTGTCTGCTCTGGAAGATGCTGATTTAAAGATAAAAAAGTATCTGAATTATTCTCTTCTGCGTCTGTTGGTAATAGGCAGCAGCTTGCTGATAGGCATAGTGCTTTTTTATGTGTTAAACTCGCGTTCGATGATTTTTTGTGCGGCTATCGCGGCTATCGCACTGGTATTCTGTAAGCCTACCGAGGTGAAAATGGCTACAGAACTGGATTTGAACGAGTCGGAAAATTAAAAAAAACTATTAACTATAAACATCTGATTTAAACATGGTTATTGCTGTCGATTTTGATGGAACGATTGTAACGCACGAATATCCGCTTATAGGTAAAGAAATACCTTTTGCTATAGATACGCTTAAACGTTTGCAAACCGAGTTTCACCATTTGCTCATTCTGTGGACGGTACGCGAGGGGCAAGAGTTGGAAGATGCGGTAGAGTTTTGCCGTAAACGCGGGTTGGAGTTTTATGCTGTAAATGCAAATTATCCCGAAGCGGCACTAATTGGCGAAGATTCGCGCAAAGTGAATGCCGATTTGTTTATCGACGATAAAAATCTGGGAGGTATTCCCGATTGGGGGGTTATATACAGGATGATTGCCGAAGACAGGTGTTATCAGCCTCCTAAAAATGAAATAGCGAACGAATACCCGAAGAAAAAAGGTTTTTTCAGTTCACTTTTCGGGAAGTAAAGTAGCTACTAGTGATTAGCTACTAGTGACTAGTTGTTAGTAGGATTTTGTTTTAAGAGTTGAAAGCTCAAGCTAAGATTGTGCCACGTGGTCAATGAAATCTTGTAACTCGTAACTTGTAACTTGTAACTCGTAACTTGTAACTTGTAACTCGTAACTCGTAACTCGTAACTCGTAACTCGTAACTCGTAACTCGTAACTCGTAACTCTGTAACTTGTAACTCGTAACTTGTAACTCGTAACTTGTAACTCGTAACTTGTAACTCGTAACTTGTAACTTGTAACTCTGTAACTATAATAGTATATTTTGTTTTTAGAAAACGATAAAATAAGGCTGAGGGCTGTGGAGCCGGAAGATTTGGAGCTTTTGTATAAGTGGGAAAATAATCCGGCGTATTGGCATGCAGGCGAGGTGCGTGTGCCTTACTCCAAATACACTTTGAAGCAGTATATCTTGAATGCGTCGCAGGATATTTACGAAAGCAAGCAACTGCGCTTCATGATTGAGCCAAAGCAGCAGCATGACAAACTTGCTATTGGTACGATTGATTTGTTCGATTTGGATGTGTTCAATAGCCGTATAGGGGTAGGGTTGCTTATCGACGAGCCATATAGAGGAAATGGTTTTGCCGGTGCAAGCCTTGAGCTGGTGGAGGAGTATGTATTCGGTTTTCTTAAATTAAACCAGCTTTACGCACACGTAGCCGAGGATAATAACAAAAGCCGCAACCTTTTCGAGAGCCGCAACTTCCAAAGTTCGGGAATGCTTAAAAACTGGATACGCTCCGGCGAAGGGTATGTGAATGTGATTCTGTACCAATTATTCCAACCTTAGTTACTTAGCTTTCAGTAGTCAGCTTTCAAGCAATTCATCAGCTATTCTTTGTTCAAACGGATTTTGTAATATACTTGTGAGGCCGGATTCGACAATCCGGCCTCACAACTGTTATTTGGTATATAAGTCAAATTGGTTTTATTTTTTCACACAGCGGATATTTCCAGCAGCTTCCCATAAAATAAAAGCATTTTCAGCACTCCCTCCTCCATTTGCTTTTGTAAAAAGGAACGCTTGTGTTCCAGATGAGTGTTTTATTTCGTTTGATAAGTAATATCCTCGCTGAGTTTCTATCAGTCCTCTATCCTGAGTCATAGCTCCGAGTACAGGCAAGAATATAGCAGCTCCCGGATCTGACATTGATGCGTTTTTAGCATTAGTCCCCAGCCAAGCTCCATCACATGGAACACCACCTTCGCCTGCATCTACCCAGCGGTAGCCCGAGGCATATAAATCGCTCCATTCTTTTGCCGTAGGGATTCTCCATCCTTCTGGACTTGGATCATTCACTCTGGTCCAACTGAATCCATAACCAGGAAAAGCAGGTTCCAGATTTATTTCCGACGAATTTTGTTCTGTATAAGCTGTTGCTATATTGTATTGGTAATACCTACCTCTATCACCAAAATTCATGCTTGCAAACGTACTGAAAGCCCCTACATTGCGCGTAGCCCATGTTACACCATTGATATTAACACCTTCTTCATCATCCGTATATTTTCCGTGTTGTATAATGGTGTCGGTTTTTTCTATATTTCCCATGCTGATGGTGATGATGGCTCCCCTTCGGAGTTCTGTAGGATTTTCTTTCAGTTTGGCTGTGATAACTCCGTCGCCGTCTTCCTGAGTAGTTTCGAGTGTACACCATGGATAGGCAGCCCAATCGGCTTCCGGAACGTATCTTACACTTGCGCTCCAATCGCTAACGGCCGACACCTCTATTTCGCATTCAGTGGCAGGAGTATTCGTTACAAAAGAGATGGTGCTAATCCATAATTCTTCATCATATCCCGACTGGAAAATGTCTATGTAACTGTTTTGCGAACCATCATCGGCTTGGCATATCTGAAGCATTGCATGGCGGTATTCTTTTGTTTTGTTCTTATCTATATTTATAACGAAGCTGCCATCATTTGCTCCGTTTTCAGTGGAAATGCTGCACCAGTCAGCTTCTTTCTCAAAAGTGATTTTCCACTCTGTGTTGCTTTTTATCTGGATGGTTTTTGATGTTTTTTTGTGGTTTTCTGTCCTAAAATAATAAAGACGTGAAAGGTTATCCGTTTTTTCTAAACCTTCTATATTTATATACTTTGATTCTTGTTTTTCACAGGCAGTCCATAACACTAACAATGTTATTAAAAATAATGGGAAAATTTTCTTTTTCATAATTGATAAAATTGTGTGGATAATAAGGTGCAAAAGTACATTGTTTTATAGCGGAGTAACATTTTTTAACACTGATTGTGAGGTTCTGACTTAACTAAGCATGGACACACAATGTGAGTAACGCACAACCGTATGTAAGTATAGCTACTTGCTTGTATATAATATAAATAAGCGTAAAAGTGAGCTTAAGCCACTGTACGCCGTTGAAGTTCAGTAAAAAAAGGTTTGCGGAAATTTGCATTTATTTGCGTGATTTCTTGGCAAGCCAAGTATCGAGCGGCGTTCTAAAAAAATGTGAATTTTTAAAATTCAACATTCAGGAAGTCAATCATATCCAAACTGTTCATGCTTTCTTGCCCAAATACTTTTGCTGCTTTGTTGCCCGCTACTCCATGAAAGTAAACGCCTAAAATGGCGGCTTTCTCAGCTTCATAGCCTCGTGCTATTAGTCCCGCTATAAAACCTGTCAGCACATCGCCGCTGCCGCCTTTTGCCATTCCGGGGTTACCTGTCGGATTGAAAATACATTTTCCCTCCGGTAATGCAATCATGGTATAAGCCCCCTTCACAACAATAACCGAGTTTGTCTCTTTCGCAAGCCTTGTACATAAATTTATTTTTTCTTCTTCATCGTTCCACTCTCCAACCAATCGTTTTAATTCTCCGGGATGAGGGGTCAATACCGAGTTGGCAGGAATCAGTTTTATCAGGTGTTTGTTCTCTGCAATTATATTTAGTGCGTCGGCATCAATTACCAATGGGACGGTAGCTTTTTTCAGCAGGTTTTCCAACGCGGTTTTTGTGTCGTCGGCCTGTCCCAGTCCGCAGCCGATACCAATGGAACTGTATTTTTCGATATTCTGCGGCTGTTGGCTGAAATAACTGTTCTCGTCGAGGCTCAACATGGCCGAAGGATATTTTGCTTGAATAGAAAAGCGTTCGTCGCAGGGGATATGAGCAGTAACCAGTCCACAGCCCGAACGCAAAGCCCCTCCCGCTGCCAAAATGGCTGCGCCGGCCATACCCCTGCTGCCGCAAATAAGCAATGTATGACCGTATGTGCCTTTGTGGGCGAATTTCCCCCTTTTGATAAGTAGTGTTCTGATTTCCTCCTCTGTTGCAAAATAGTATGTTGTATCAGTGTTTTCAATATATGTTTTGTCAAGTCCGATGGGTAGGATAGATATTTCGCCGCAATACTCTCCGGCTTCGGGTAAGAGCATAGCCAGTTTGGGAAATTCCAAAGTTAATGTATGGTGGGCTTTTATTATATCCTGCTTTGCGTTGCCGAACTCGCTTTTCATACCCGATGGCAGGTCGATAGCTATAACTTTGTTGGGCAGTTGGTTTATTTTTCTGATTATGGATACGATAGGCTCTGTTATTTCGCCTTTTACGCCTGTACCCAATAGGGCATCTATTACGATTGCGTTTTCCGGTATTGAGTCAATCTCTTTTTCGGATATTATGGCGATTTCGGCGGGGAGCCTTTCTGCGTTGATGCGGCTCTCTTCGCTCAACTGCTCTTTTCCGAAAGCTAAATATACTCTACATCTGTATCCGGCGTAACTCAACATCCGCGCAACGGCCAGGCCGTCGCCACCGTTATTGCCTTTCCCGATAAGAAATACTAAAGGACATGCCGTGTTTATGTGTTCGATTATCCATTGTGCTATTTTATCAGAGGCACGCTCCATCAGGTCGATAGATGAGATGGGTTCACTGTCGATAGTCGTCAGGTCAAGCTCTCTGATTTTGTTTTCTGTCAGTAATTTCATTTTTGTTTTCTTTTTAATGATAGTGGTTGGTTCAACAAAAATAATTGTTTTCGTTTATATAGAAGAATATATAAATTCAGGGCTATCAAAATAAGTTTGATAGCCCTGATGCTTTTTTATATATTATATGTGTGTTATCCCCTGTCCAGAGTGTTTTCATCGGGGTTTATCATACAAATATCTTCTTTTATTTCTTCCTGAGTAGGTTTGTGGGTGGTACCTTTTGTATCTTTTTTTATGTTAACCTTGTTTTTTTCGTCTTTTGTTTTCATAATTAAGTGTCGTTTTATAAGTGTTATACTATGGTTTATAAACTGTTTGTATAAATCAAACATAGAAACTTGGTTAATTGTTCATATCCGGTTCGAATTAATTTTTTTTTTTTAAATGCAGCTATTATAATAGAGAGAGAGAAATATTTATTCTTCTTTTTTCTTTTCTTTCTTCTTCTTTGTACCGATGGGTGTTCGACCGCTGTTCGACGACTGTGCTTGTTGGTGTTTGGGCGGGTGTTGTAATTTATTGATATACAGGGTTGTTTTGGTGTTTGTGGCTGTTTGGTTGCTGTGCGTAGCAGTGTTCGAAGTGGTGTTCGATGGGTGTGCTTATCGGTGTTTTATTCGGTTGCTTAAAGTGTTGATATACATTTGTATATGGTGGTGTTTGGGTGTGCTGTTGCTGTTTGATGTACTGTTCGGTTTGGTGTGCGGAGTGAGGTGGATTTGATAATTCAGCCGATAGTTTTTTTATATGTACTCCGTTAGGAGTGGAAGTTGCGTACCTACGGCACGCCGGATAATTGAGTAACCCGTACATTACCAAACTTTGCTCCCTACAGCAGCTTTTAATGCGATAATAATTTACAAGTCAGTATTATAATAAACTGTTGAATATAAACTATAGTGAAATTTTTAATAGGGTAACTGCATTAAAAATACATTTTAAACACTGGATTTGTCATACATCGCTCTTCCGTTACAGCAATCTCCAAGTCCCTCTCTTTGAGAGAGGGATTTAGGGAGAGTTACAGTTATCTATAATCTATTCTTTTTGTCCTCGAGCCGGACAGGCTCTTCCTTTTTCCTATAGCTGAAAAAGATACTGTTGTAAAAAACAATTTTTTCAAATAAACAATTTGTTTGTCA
>NZ_QVMH01000006.1 GCF_010501035.1 Paludibacter sp. 221 | reverse complement strand
AAAATAAAAATTATGAATCAACTATATTATTAACTGCACTCTCCAAAGTCCCCCCTTGTGGGGGGATTCAGGGGGGCTTATTATTACAATCATGAACAGAAAACAATCATTACGACAGACCCTTATTTTGTTCTGTCTTTTTCAATTTTCGTTTTTCATTTTTAGTGCAAATGCACAGGTAACTATCGGTGCTGACAAAGCACCCGAAACATTCTCGGCATTAGAGGTAGTAAGTACTACGGGAGGTTTGCGCTTGCCTCAGCTTACTACCGACCAGCGTAATGCCTTATCGGTAAGTGGTAAGGATTTGGCTAAGGGGCTAACCATTTACAACACTACCACTAACTGTACCGACACATGGAACGGTACTGTTTGGGTGTCCGACTGTAGTGGCGGTAATAGCAACCTTACTATTGTAACTCAGCCTCGTAAATTCAACTGGAAAGAAACCGTAGGTGAAGGTACTCTGTTAGGTGTTGGTACTGATGCGGCTACTATCAGCGTGACAGCTACAGGTATTGCTCCTCTTACTTACCAATGGTACGAAGTGACAGCTAACACCAACGCCGCTCCTGCCCCTATAACTGGTGAAACAGCAGCAACTTTTACTCCCGACTTATCAGCATTGGGCATGCGCCGTTATTACTGCCAAGTTACCGATGCTAACAGCAATAGTGTAAACAGTGATATAGCCGAAGTGGCAGTAGGCTGTGGGACTAAAACAGTAGCGGGAGGATGGAGTACGTTTATGTGCTATAATCTGGGTGCTACAGATCAGAGTATAGAAGCCCAAAAGACATATAGCAGTCCTGTGTTTTCTTATCCTAATACAAGAGATAATAACTCAGTTGTTTACGGCGACTTATACCAATGGGGACGTATAACTGATGGTCACGAGAAGCGCAACAGTACTATAACAACAACATTATCTGATAACAACGATGCTACAGTTCCCGACGGTATTTCCGGATCTTTCATTAAAGTTTCGCTTCACCCATATAACTGGGTTGATGTAGCAATGGTGGCTACTGCCGATTTAAACTGGCGTAACCCCAAAAACAGTACTTACGACCCATGTCCTGTCGGTTGGCGTGTACCTGCTCAGGGCGAGTGGAGTGATATCTTCCGTGGCGGTTCAACTTCCGGTGCTTCGAGTGCTGCTGTGGCTAATACTTGGACATGGCACGACGCTGCTAACGGTACTGCCGGTTACGAGATTAAACCTGATGGTGAGACTACTACTTTATTTTTACCTGCTGCCGGCTACCGTGCCTACAATACTGCCGAACTCCATAATGTAGGCTCTGGAGGCCACTATTGGATTGGTAGCTTTAACAACGTGTACTCGTACCACTTGGCCTTCAGTAATAGTCTCGTGTACCCTGCGGATATTAGCTGCCGAGCGAACGGCTTAAGCGTACGGTGTATAGCGGAATTGTAATCCTTATTGTATCAACACATTATAAGTATTACTTTTTTTAAACAATAATGAGCCGGTATTTATGAATTTAAATTCCGGCTTATTGCTATTTTCTTTTTAACTATCTGTATTTCAAAGCAAATAATTTCCCTGCTAAAATATTTTTTATTTAAAAGACATTTATTATATTTGCATAATATAGGATGAGCCTTAGCAAAGTTTCAAACAAGTTTGACTTTACGTTCGGCTTTCACTATATTTGCATTAATAAATAACAATTAACACTTCAAACATTTAATAATAAACGATTATTGCCTATTGCCCACAATTACTACATTTAACTAAAAAAGGAGTAATACATGAATTTACATCAACTGACCGATGAAAAATTGGTAAGGTTGTTTGAGGCTGGCAATAGTAAGGCATTTGAAGTGTTGTTATTAAGATATAAGTCGAAGGTTTTCTCTTATATATTCCTCTTTGTCCGCAACCGCGAGCTTACCGAAGATATTTTTCAGGACACATTCATCAAAGCCATTGCTACTATTCAACAAGGCAAATATGTTGAATCAGGTAAGTTTTTGGCATGGATCAACCGGATAGCCCACAATCTTATTATCGACCATTTCCGTCGCGAGAAAAACGAAAACACCTTTTCGGCCGACGGTGTAGAATACGATATAATAAACGACACCAAGCTAAGCGAAAAAAGCATCGAAGACATACTGTCGAACGAACAGGTTTTGCGCGATGTGGTGCAACTGGTTGACTACTTACCGTCGAGCCAACAAGCTGTGGTGCGTATGCGATTTTTCGAAGGGCTGAGCTTCAAAGAAATAGCTGAAAAGACTGACGTAAGTATCAACACTGCTTTAGGGCGTATGCGCTACGCTTTGCTAAACATGCGGCGTATGGCCACTGAAAGCGATGTGCATCTGGAATTAAAATAATTTCATACCGATACATACTATTTTGTAGAGTAGTGCGTTTTATATTCAAAGTAAAATATGAAATGCCTATGCCAAAAAATTCTACATTATCAAAAAAGTCTGAACCGGATTCAATTTCATTAAAAAAACAACAAACAACAAACAGCCTGCAACCGAAGAAAGAAACCCTAAAAAAAATTTTGCAATTTGCAGCAACTTACAGAACTGAGGAAATAACAAACAACCGGTTTAGCGAAATTTATTTGAATTGAAAAAGTTCAGATAATGCAAGAGAGGACACCTAAAAAGATGTCCTCTCTTGTTTTATCGACACACCTTACCACGCGAAAGATTCGTCGCACAGCAGCGATGAATAACCTCTACCCATACACTACAAAAAAAGCCGGAATTCATTTCTGAATCCGGCTTTTTTCTATCAAAATAGATTTTATTCTTCGTCTAACATTTCGTCGTCGGTATCTACAATATCCAACACATTTTTACGTGCGTCCATTTTCTTTTCATACTCGTCGCGCGAATAAACAATCAACTTATCAAAAGGACGTTGTCCTGTTCCCGCAGGAATCAAGTGTCCACAGATAATGTTTTCTTTCAATCCTTCCAACTTATCAACCTTTCCGTTGATAGCAGCGTCGTTCAACACTTTTGTTGTTTCTTGGAAGGCTGCTGCCGACATGAAACTTGTAGTTTGTAACGCTGCACGTGTGATACCTTGTAATATCTGGTTCGAAGTTGCAGGTATAGCATCACGCGTTTCGACCAAGCGAAGGTCGCGACGTTTCAATATACTGTTCTCATCACGCAGCTTGCGGGTAGTGATAATCTGTCCGGCTTTCAGCGTTTCCGAATCTCCCGGATCTAGAATTACTTTTTTACCCCAGATACGGTCGTTTTCTTCCATGAACTCGTTTTTATCAACGATTTGTTTTTCAAGGAAGCGGGTATCACCCTGCTCTACGATTTCGACCTTACGCATCATCTGACGTACGATAACCTCGAAGTGCTTGTCGTTAATTTTCACACCTTGCAGGCGATATACGTCCTGTACTTCGTTTACAATATAATCCTGAACGGCAGTAGGCCCCTTGATAGCAAGAATGTCGGCCGGAGTAGTTGCCCCGTCAGAAAGCGGAGTACCTGCACGCACAAAGTCGTTTTCTTGCACCAATATCTGTTTTGAAAGCGGAATAAGATATTTTTTCATTTCTCCCGTTTTCGAAGTTACCGACAATTCACGGTTACCACGTTTGATTTTACCGAAACTTACTTCACCATCAATCTCAGCTACAACAGCAGGATTAGAAGGGTTACGTGCCTCGAACAATTCCGTTACACGTGGAAGACCTCCGGTGATGTCACCAGCTTTGCCTACAGCACGTGGAATTTTTACAAGCATCTGACCTGCTTTAATCTTATCCCCATCCTCAAGTACAAGGTGAGCACCCACAGGTAAGTTATATGTACGTAAAACCGTTCCTTTTGAGTCAACAATATGAGCACTTGGAACTTTAGTACGGTCTTTCGACTCAACCATAATTTTTTCACGCAAACCAGTAGCCTCGTCTGTCTCTGTCTTGAAAGTAGCACCTTCTACCACATCTTCAAACTTGATTTTACCTTCGGTTTCCGAGATAATAACAGCGTTAAATGGGTCCCACTCACAAATCAACTGCCCTTTCGAGCCCATATCGCCATCTTTCACGTATAGCTTTGAACCATAAGGTATATTCTGAGTTGTAAGTGCGATATTAGTATTCACATCTACAACACGCATTTCGGCCAAACGGCTTACTACTACACCATATGGTTTTCCGTTTTCATCGGTTGCATCTACAGTACGAAGCTCGTCAAATTCTAAACGGCCATCGTAACGCAGCACAATTTTAGATTCGGCAGCAATGTTCGAAGCGATACCCCCAACGTGAAACGTACGCAGTGTCAACTGTGTACCCGGCTCACCGATTGACTGTGCCGCGATAACGCCCACAGCTTCACCTAAATGAACCATTTTTCCTGTTGCCAGGTTACGTCCATAACATTTAGCACAAACGCCTTTTTTCGATTCGCAAGTCAATACCGAACGGATTTCAACACGTTCTATCGGCGAATCCTCAATAGCTTTTGCCAAAGGCTCGGTAATTTGCTCACCCGATTGAACAAGCAATTCGCCTGTAAGCGGATGGTGAATATCATGCACTGACACACGTCCTAAGATACGCTCGTAAAGTGACGAAACAACATCTTCGTTATTTTTCACTTCAGTAGCAATCAATCCGCGTAATGTACCACAATCTTCCTCAGCAATAACCACATCTTGCGATACGTCAACCAAACGACGTGTGAGGTAACCCGCGTCAGCCGTTTTCAACGCCGTATCCGCAAGACCTTTACGGGCACCGTGAGTAGAAATAAAGTACTCAAGTACCGAAAGTCCTTCCTTAAAGTTCGACAAGATAGGGTTTTCAATAATTTGTCCACCCTCAGCTCCCGATTTTTGCGGTTTTGCCATCAAACCCCGCATACCGGACAACTGGCGAATCTGTTCCTTAGAACCCCGAGCTCCTGAATCCAACATCATGTAAACAGAGTTGAAACCCTGATTGTCTGTCGAAAGTTGTTTCAACAAGATGTTAGAAAGCTTAGAGTTGATATGAGTCCAAGTATCAATAATCTGATTGTAACGCTCGTTGTTAGTTATGAATCCCATGTTGTAGTTATTCATAATTTCTTCAACCTCAGCATTACCTTCTTTTATAAGTTCTTCTTTTTCGGCAGGGATAATCACATCGTTCAGGTTGAACGACAATCCACCCCTGAATGCCATACGGTAACCCAAATCCTTAATATCATCAAGGAATTGTGCTGTACGGGCAACACCGCATACTTCGATTACGTTACCGATAATATCACGAAGCGATTTTTTAGAAAGCAGTTCGTTGATATATCCAACTTCTTCGGGCACATGTTGGTTAAACATAATACGTCCCACAGTTGTATCAATCAAACGCTCCTCGCCTTTCACGTTCAAACGCACTTTAATCAACGAGTGTAAAGCAACTTTTCCTTCGTTATATGCAATTTCAGCTTCTTCCGCCGAATAAAAAATCAAGCCTTCGCCTTTAGCGCCTTCACGTGGTTTGGTAATATAGTACAATCCTAAAACCATGTCTTGCGAAGGTACCGTAATAGGCGCTCCATTGGCAGGGTTCAAGATGTTATGCGAACCTAACATCAACATTTGAGCTTCGAGCACTGCCTCGTTTCCAAGTGGCAAGTGAACAGCCATCTGGTCACCGTCGAAGTCGGCGTTGAACGCAGTACACGAAAGCGGGTGAAGCTGAATAGCTTTTCCTTCAATCATTTTTGGCTGGAAAGCCTGAATACCCAAACGGTGAAGAGTCGGGGCACGGTTTAGTAATACGGGATGTCCTTTCATCACGTACTCTAATATATCCCAAATAACAGGATCTTTACGGTCGATGACTTTTTTAGCCGATTTTACCGTTTTTACTACCCCTCTTTCGATAAGTTTACGGATAATAAACGGCTTGAACAGTTCGGCTGCCATCTCTTTAGGCAGACCGCACTCGTGCATTTTCAGTTCAGGACCTACAACGATTACCGAACGTGCCGAATAGTCAACACGTTTACCAAGCAGGTTCTGACGGAAACGTCCTTGTTTACCTTTCAAGCTGTCCGAAAGCGATTTCAACGGACGATTAGCATCAGTTTTTACCGCACTCGATTTGCGCGAGTTGTCGAACAACGAGTCAACCGCTTCCTGAAGCATACGTTTTTCGTTACGCAAAATGATTTCAGGAGCTTTAATCTCTATCAAACGTTTCAAACGGTTGTTACGGATGATAACACGACGGTATAAATCATTCAAGTCAGAAGTAGCAAAACGTCCTCCATCAAGCGGAACCAACGGGCGCAATTCGGGCGGAATAACAGGAACGATTTTTACAATCATCCACTCCGGTTTGTTACGCGACTTGGAAGCACGGAACGATTCTACTATCTGTAAACGTTTCAATGCCTCTGTTTTACGTTGTTGCGATGTATCTGTATTTGCTTTGTGACGCAACTCGTACGACAATGCGTCCAAATCCAAACGGCTTAATAAATCATATACTGCCTCTGCCCCCATTTTAGCAATAAACTTATTAGGGTCAGAGTCATCAAGCATTTGGTTTTCGCGAGGAAGATTATCCAATATATCCAGGTATTCTTCTTCGGTCAATAATTCGCCATTAACTATATTTTCATCATTCTCGGCAATACCTGCCTGAATGATTACAAATTTTTCGTAATAGATAATAGCATCAAGTTTCTTGGTAGGCATTCCCAGCAGATAACCAATTTTGTTTGGTAACGAACGGAAATACCATATATGCGCTACCGGAACAACCAACTGAATGTGTCCTGTACGCTCACGACGTACTTTCTTTTCAGTAACTTCCACACCACAACGGTCGCAGACAATACCTTTGTAACGAATACGCTTATATTTTCCGCAATGACATTCAAAGTCTTTGGTAGGACCAAAAATACGTTCGCAGAAAAGCCCGTCACGCTCAGGTTTGTAAGTACGATAGTTAATGGTTTCCGGTTTAAGTACCTCGCCATGCGATAGTTTTAATATTTCTTCAGGTGAAGCAAGTCCAATTGAGATTTTATTAAAACTACTGCTTTTT
This sequence comes from Paludibacter sp. 221, assembly GCF_010501035.1. GTDB lineage: Bacteria > Bacteroidota > Bacteroidia > Bacteroidales > Paludibacteraceae > QVMH01. Next base: position 99,194 of record NZ_QVMH01000006.1, on the reverse strand, counting down.
GCTTTATTATCGTTTTTAAAAGCCATATTTTGATTTACTATTTAATCATTTACAATTTACTATTGGTGCTAAACAATCCCGAAAGCCTCCCTCTCAGGAGATTCAGGGAAGTTAATCCAAATTGATACTTAATCCCAGACCACGAAGCTCGTGCAGTAACACGTTCAGCGATTCCGGAATACCCGGTGTAGGCATTGGGTCACCTTTTACAATAGCTTCGTATGTGCGGGCACGTCCATTCACATCGTCAGACTTCACAGTAAGTATTTCCTGCAAAATATGAGCAGCACCAAATGCCTCGAGCGCCCAAACCTCCATTTCTCCGAAACGCTGACCACCAAACTGAGCTTTACCTCCAAGTGGCTGTTGAGTAATAAGTGAGTATGGCCCGATAGAACGCGCGTGCATCTTATCTTCAACCATGTGACCCAGTTTCAGCATGTAGATTACACCTACTGTAGCAGGCTGGTCAAATTGTTCGCCTGTTCCACCATCGTACAGGTATGTTTTACCATAACGTGGAATTCCGGCTTTGTCAGTCCATTGGTTCAGGTCGTCAAGAGATGCACCGTCAAAAATAGGAGTCGCAAAATTTACACCCAACTCTTTTCCTGCCCATCCAAGAACTGTCTCGAATATCTGTCCAAGGTTCATACGCGAAGGCACACCAAGCGGATTCAATACGATATCTACCGGACTTCCATCGGCCAAGAAAGGCATATCTTCCTGACGTACTACACGCGACACAATACCCTTGTTACCGTGACGTCCCGCCATCTTATCACCTACACGGATTTTACGTTTCTTAGCGATATAAACCTTAGCCATCTGTACAATTCCGTTTGGAAGCTCATCACCAATTGTGATATTGAACTTCTGACGTTTCAGTTTAGCATCCAGTTCTTTATATTTTTTCAGATAATTCAGTATAAGTTGTTTTACCAACTCATTTTTATGATTATCAGTAGTCCATTTATTCAGCAATACCGACGAATAATCTATCTCGCGCAAACGTTCCGTAGTGAACTTACTGTTTTTAGAAACAATATCGGTTCCCATGAAATCTTTCACGCCTGCCGATGTTTTATCTCCAATAAGCTGTACAAGTTTTTCAACCAAAGTCTCTTTCAGTTCATCTGCCTGAGTTTCAAACTCCTCATCCAGTTTAGGCAACAGTGCCTTATCTGCCAATTTAGCTTTTCTGTTCTTCTGAGCTTTCGAGAACAAACGTTTTCCGATAACCACCCCTGACAATGAAGGACTGGCTTTCAGCGAAGCGTCTTTTACATCACCGGCTTTGTCACCGAAGATAGCACGAAGCAGTTTTTCTTCAGGCGAAGGATCTGATTCCCCTTTAGGAGTAATCTTACCAATGATAATATCGCCCGGCTCAACACGTGCCCCGATGCGGATTATACCGTTTTCGTCCAAGTCTTTTGTAGCTTCCTCGCTAACGTTAGGTATATCGGCTGTAAATTCTTCTATACCACGTTTTGTTTCACGTACTTCGAGCAGTTGTTCCACCACGTGAATTGATGTAAATACATCATCACGTACCAAACGTTCGTTGATAACGATAGCATCCTCGAAGTTATACCCTTTCCAAGGCATGAACGCTACTTTCAGGTTTTTACCAATAGCCAACTCACCATTTTCGGTAGAATAACCTTCGGTCAGGATTTGCCCTGCTTCAACCTTCTCCCCTACACGTACAACCGGACGTAAGTCGATAGTTGTATTTTGGTTTGTTTTTTGGAATTTAGGCAACAAATATTCTTTTACGCCCGAATCGAAGCTAACGAATTCTTCGTCTTGAGTACGGTCGTAACGGATTTTGATTATATTAGCGTCAACATATTCTACCACACCTTTTCCTTCGGCTACTATCTGAGTACGCGAGTCGCGTATCAACTGAGCTTCAATTCCGGTTCCAACAACAGGAGCTTCGCAACGCAATAAAGGAACTGCCTGGCGCATCATGTTCGATCCCATCAACGCACGGTTAGCATCATCATGCTCAAGGAACGGAATCAACGCTGCTGCTATCGAAGCAATTTGCGAAGGAGCTACGTCCATCAGATTCACCTCGCTTGGGTCTACCACGGGGAAATCAGCTTCCAAACGCGATTTTACTTTCGGACGGATAAAATGTCCATCGTCAGTAAGAGGAGCGTTACCCTGTGCTACTACCAAGTCTTCTTCCTCTTCGGCAGTATAATAGTGAATACCATTTGACGAAAGGTCGACTACCGAGTTTTGTACCTTACGGTAAGGAGTCGAAATAAATCCTAATTCATTGATTTTAGCATAAATACACAACGAAGATATCAAACCGATGTTTGGACCTTCAGGCGTTTCAATCGGACAAAGACGACCATAGTGAGTATAATGCACGTCGCGTACCTCGAAACCGGCACGCTCGCGCGAAAGACCACCAGGTCCTAAAGCCGACATACGGCGTTTGTGTGTAATCTCAGCCAAAGGATTCTGTTGGTCCATAAACTGAGACAAGGCATTCGTTCCGAAGAATGAATTGATAACCGACGAAATGCTTTTGGCATTAATCAGGTCGATTGGAGTAAACACCTCGTTGTCGCGAACGTTCATACGCTCGCGGATAGTACGTGCCATACGTGCCAACCCTACACCAAACTGGTTGTAAAGCTGCTCGCCTACAGTACGCACACGACGGTTACTCAAGTGGTCGATATCATCCACATCTGCTTTCAAATTGGTTAATTCAATCAGATATTTAATGATTTCGATAATGTCTTCTTTTGTCAATACCTTTACATCGCTGCTGGTAGACAGGTTCAATTTCCGGTTGATACGGAAACGTCCTACCTCGCCCAAGTCATAACGCTTTTCGGAGAAGAAAAGGTTTGTAATAACTTCGCGTGCAGTAGAGTCATCGGCAGGTTCAGCATTACGCAACTGACGATAGATGTAAAGTACCGCTTCTTTTTCCGAGTTGCTCGGGTCTTTCTGAAGCGTATTATATATAATGGCATAATCTGCCTGATTTGTATCTTCGCGGTGCAACAGGATAGTTTGCGCGCCCGATTCGATTATATCATCCACATGGCTGTTTTCAATCACAGTTTCACGGTCAATAATCACTTCGTTACGCTCAATAGTTACTACCTCACCGGTATCTTCATCTACAAAGTCTTCAACCCAAGTTTTCAAAACCCTTGCAGCCAGTTTACGGCCTACGGCTTTTTTCAGGTTGGTTTTATTTACTTTCAGTTCTTCTGCCAGATTGAAAATCTCTAAAATATCTTTATCGCTCTCGAAACCGATGGCACGCAGCAATGTAGTAACCGGTAATTTTTTCTTACGGTCGATATATGCATACATCACATTGTTAATGTCGGTAGCGAATTCGATCCACGAACCACGGAATGGGATGATACGAGCCGAATATAGCTTCGTTCCGTTGGCGTGAATGCTTTGCCCGAAAAACACACCCGGCGAACGGTGTAATTGTGACACAATAACACGTTCGGCACCATTGATAACAAATGTACCTTTAGCTGTCATATAAGGCACAGGCCCTAAATAAACATCTTGGATAACCGTATCGAAATCTTCGTGATCAGGGTCGGTACAATATAATTTTAATTTTGCTTTCAACGGTACGCTATACGTCAACCCGCGTTCGATACATTCATCAATGGTATAACGTGGAGGATCAATATAGTAATCGAGGAATTCAAGGACAAAGTTATTACGGGCATCAGAAATAGGGAAGTTTTCTGAAAATACTTTGTATAATCCCTCCGATTTTCTTTTTTCGGGAGGTGTGTCTAATTGAAAAAATTCAAGAAAAGATTTTAACTGTACTTCCAAAAAATCAGGATATTCAAGCTGATTTTTGATTGAAGCAAAACTAATCCTTTGTTTTGTTGTTGATGAAGACATTTTCAAAGTGGTTATAATTTTTTGCAGTGAACTTATTTTGCGTTTACGGAGGCTACAAGTTTCTCATCCTTAGCCAAGAGGCGTTTGAAAAAAAACCAGCATAGGTTAGCAAGATAATAAGTGATAATTTATACTTCCGAGAAAATTCAAAAGGCCGTTGTATGCCTCAAATTTTATACCAAATAATTTCTTGTCCGTAAAAACCTGTTTTTTCTATAGCAGAAAAAGGTTTAGAATCCTTCGGGCATGAAGGAATCTAAACCAAATACCTGATTTACAGGCAATAATTATTTAAGTTCAACTTCAGCTCCGCCTTCTTCCAATTGTTTTTTCAAGGCTTCAGCTTCGTCTTTAGCAGCTCCTTCTTTAATTACTGAAGGTGCAGCATCTACCATGTCTTTAGCTTCTTTCAAACCAAGTCCGGTTAATTCTTTCACTAATTTCACGATAGCCAATTTGTTAGCACCGGCTGCTTTTAATACTACGTCGAATGATGATTTTTCTTCAGCAGCTTCAGCGCCACCACCTGCAGCAGGACCAGCAGCAACTGCAACAGCTGCAGCAGCTGGTTCGATACCATATTCGTCTTTCAAAATTTGAGCTAATTCATTAACTTCTTTTACTGTTAAGTTAACTAATTGTTCTGCAAAAGCTTTCAAATCTGCCATTTTAGTCGATTTTATTTTGTTTTGTTTTTATTCTAAAAATTTGTTTTTATTGTATTACAATCTATCAACGGATAAACTGTAAATCTTTTTATCTTTCAGCTAACGTTTTTAACACGCCGTGAATAGTAGTACCTCCTGATTGGAGTGCTGACACAACGTTCTTAGCAGGCGATTGTAACAATGTGATGATTTCGCCGATAAGTTCGTTTTTACTCTTGATATTAACAAGATCTTCCAAATGACTTGCACCAATGTAAAATGACTCTTCAACATAAGCTGCTTTCAATTCAGGCTTTCCGCTTTTGTTACCTTTGCTGAAACTTTTGATAAGTTTAGCAGGCGCGTTACCTGTTTCCGAAAGCATAAGTGAAGTTTCACCTTTCAGTACGTCATATAGTTGACTGTAATCTACATCTGAGCTTTCCATAGCTTTTTGCAGCAAAGTATTCTTTACTACAACAAGCTTGATGTTTTCTTTGAAGCAAGTCTTACGCAAATCGCTGGTTTGAGCGGCATTCAAGCCACCTATATCAGCCAGATAAACGTGAGGATATGCTGCTAATGTAGACTTCAGTTGTTCAATTACGATGCTTTTATCTTCCTTTTTCATAAACCTTAATTTTTATTCGTCAATTGATTTCGGGTCGATTTTAACACCCATGCTCATTGTGCTCGAAAGATAAATGCTCTTTACATAAGTACCTTTGGCAGCTGTAGGTTTCAATTTCATCAAAGTAGACATAAACTCTTTCGCATTTTCCACAATCTTATCTTCGGTAAATGAAACTTTACCGATTGAAGTGTGAACAATACCGAATTTATCTACTTTAAAATCAATCTTACCTTGTTTGACTTCTTTTACTGCTTTAGCCACATCTTGGGTTACAGTACCGCTCTTAGGGTTCGGCATTAAACCACGAGGGCCTAAAACACGTCCTAAAGCACCTAATTTACCCATGATAGCCGGCATAGTAATGATAACGTCAATATCAGTCCAACCGCCTTTTATTTTTTCTATATATTCATCAAGACCAACATAATCTGCGCCTGCTTCTTTTGCTGCCGCTTCCTGATCTGGAGTACATAATGCAAGAACCCTTATTTGTTTACCAGTACCATTTGGCAACGATACAACGCCGCGTACCATTTGGTTAGCTTTACGTGGATCAACACCTAAGCGTACATCAATATCAACAGAAGCATCAAACTTAGTATTGGTAATTTCCTTTACTAATCCAGCTGCTTCTTTCAATGTGTAGGCTTTGTTTGTATCAACTTTTTCCAAAGCCAATTTTTGATTTTTTGTCAATTTACCCATCTTAAGTGAAGTGTTAAATTAGTTATTATTAGGGAAATCACCCTTTACAGTTATACCCATGCTTCGTGCCGTACCTGCAACCATTCTCATGGCTGAGCTTATTTCAAAGCAATTCAAATCGGCCATTTTGTCTTCTGCTATTTGTTTTACCTGTTCCCAAGTAACTTCGGCCACCTTTTTACGGTTAGGCTCAGCAGATCCACTTTTCAATTTGGAAACTTCCATCAACTGGATAGCTACCGGTGGAGTTTTTACAATAAAGTCGAATGATTTGTCTGAATAATAAGTGATGACAACAGGCAATACTTTACCTGCCTTGTCTTGGGTTCTGGCATTAAATTGTTTGCAAAACTCCATAATATTGATCCCTTTAGAACCCAATGCAGGTCCTACCGGTGGAGATGGGTTTGCCGCACCTCCTTTAATCTGTAATTTAATAAGTCCAGCAATCTCTTTAGCCATAATTTTTAAAATTTGAATTTTAAACAGGAATGATATAATCTGTTTGTAACAAGAACAGAATTATTCCTTTTCTACTTGAGTGAAAGATAATTCGAGCGGAGATTTCCGTCCGAATATCATAACCATAACTTTGAGCTTTTTCTTCTCTTCGTTCACCTCCTCAATCACACCGCTAAAGCCGGAAAATGGGCCAAAAACTACTTTTACATTCTCACCTACAAAGTAAGGAGTAAGCATTTCTTCGCCTATTTCCTGCATCTCGTCCATAGTACCCAATATTCGGTTTACTTCGGACGGACGTATAGGGGTAGGTACATTGTTTTTTTCACCTAAAAACCCAAGTACATTCGGAGTGTTACGTAAACGATGTTGAACTTCGCCAACCAGGTTGGCTTCTACTAAGACATACCCCGGCATACAACTACGTTCTTTCGTAATTTTTTTGCCGTTACGAATCTGGTAAACTTTTTCGGTAGGGATCAAAACTTGGTTTACATATTGCCCCAAATCAGTATTCTGACGTTCGGCATCTACATATTCCTTTACCTTACTTTCTTTTCCACTAATAGCACGCAGAACGTACCATTTGAAATTTGTTTCGGACACTTTATTGACCTCCTAATTTTAAATAATTAAAAAAGCTTTCCCAGCGCGTTGTAGATAAACGTCATAATAGACTCAAAACCTAAGTCCATAAGCCAAATGATTAGTGCTAGTATGATGGAAGCTATCAAAACTATAGCAGCACTATTCATCAATTCAGACCTTGAAGGCCAAGAAACCTTATGAACAAGTTCTGTGTAAGACTCTTTGAAATAGTTAATTATTTTCATATTAAAAAATATTTGCACGGGCAGAGAGGCTCGAACTCCCGACACCTGGTTTTGGAGACCAGTGCTCTACCAACTGAGCTACGCCCGTGTATTTTAGTTTACGAGTGGAGAAGTAAACAAGTAAACAAGGCGTTTACTCGTTTACTTACTACTCGTTTACTATTTTCTTAGTCTAACAATTCTGTAATCTGACCAGAACCTACTGTACGTCCACCTTCACGGATAGCGAAACGAAGACCTACGTTACAAGCTACCGGATAGATAAGAGTAACCGTGATTTCCAAGTTGTCACCTGGCATTACCATTTCAGTTCCTTCCGGAAGTGTGATTTCACCAGTTACGTCCAATGTACGGATGTAGAACTGAGGACGATATTTATTGTGGAATGGAGTGTGACGTCCACCTTCTTCTTTCTTCAAGATATACACAGCTGCCTTGAATTTAGAGTGAGGAGTTACTTTACCCGGGTGAGTGATAACCATACCGCGTTTGATTTCGTCTTTGTCGATACCACGAAGCAACAGACCTACATTGTCACCAGCTTGACCTTCGTCAAGAATTTTACGGAACATTTCAACTCCTGTAACAACTGATTTTTTAGCTTCTGCTCCTAAACCGATGATTTGAACTTCGTCGCCAGTGTGGATGATACCTGTTTCGATACGACCTGTAGCTACTGTACCACGACCTGTGATAGAGAACACGTCTTCAACCGGCATCAAGAATGGTTTGTCTACTGCACGTTCTGGCAATTCAATCCAGTTGTCAACAGCATCCATCAATTCCATTACTTTGTCTTCCCACTCAGTAACACCGTTCAATGCTCCAAGAGCCGAGCCACGGATTACAGGAGTGTTGTCGCCGTCGAAATCGTAGAATGAAAGCAATTCACGCATTTCCATTTCAACCAATTCCAACATTTCAGCATCGTCAACCATGTCACATTTGTTCATGAAAACAACGATACGAGGTACGTTTACCTGACGAGCCAACAGGATGTGCTCACGTGTTTGAGGCATAGGACCATCAGTAGCAGCTACTACGATGATAGCACCGTCCATCTGAGCAGCACCAGTTACCATGTTCTTTACGTAGTCGGCGTGACCCGGACAGTCTACGTGTGCATAGTGACGGTTAGCTGTTTGATATTCTACGTGTGAAGTATTAATAGTAATACCACGCTCTTTTTCTTCAGGAGCGTTATCAATTGAATCGAATGAACGCAATTCCGAAAGACCTCTTTTCGCAAGAACCGTAGTAATTGCAGCGGTCAAAGTAGTCTTACCATGGTCAACGTGGCCGATTGTACCAACGTTTACGTGGGGTTTCGACCTGTCAAATTTTTCTTTTGCCATAACTCAAAGATTATTTTTTAAAAAATTAGTAATTTAATGTATATAAAAGCTTTGTATTTGCGTCTGAAAATTTGAAATTCAGAAAATCATGTCACACACTACACAAATTCAGCCTGAACACATCACAGATTTCAAATCTCAAACTTTTTACTTCAACTTGTCAACTTTTTTACCTGCCAACTCGTTTACTGTAAGTAAGAGCTGTTGATGGGATTTGAACCCGCGACCTCTTCCTTACCAAGGAAGTGCTCTACCCCTGAGCTACAACAGCAAAAGAGCGGAAGACGGGGCTCAAACCCGCGACCCTCAGCTTGGAAGGCTAATGCTCTATCAACTGAGCTACTTCCGCAANGTGGGCAGTGATGGATTCGAACCACCGAAGGCGTAGCCAGCTGAGTTACAGTCAGCCCCATTTGTCCACTCTGGTAACTGCCCAATAAAAACATTTAAAAGAACTCTTTTTTCCTGAGCCTCTTGTCGGATTCGAACCAACGACCCCGAGATTACAAATCACGTGCTCTGGCCAACTGAGCTAAAGAGGCGTTATTCTTAAACTTTTCACGTTTAAAAAGCCGTTCGGAATAGGGTTATCCAAACGGCTTGCAAATGTACGAAAATTATTTTTACTACAAAATTATTTCTACAATATTTTATTTTTTGGTTAGTTTTTCCTTGTGTTTACGTATTTGCTTCTCCAATGCTTCAACGGCTAAGTCTGTAGCTTCTTCGAACGAATCACATGTTTTAGATGCAAAAAACTCATCATTAGGAATCAGTATTTTAACTCCTACCTCCTTATTAGCTACCGTTTCGGGCTTCACTACTTTCAAATACACATCAACAGCCTCCACTTCTTCAAAAAATTTCTCAAGCTTCGATACCTTTTTGTTAATGTACGCTTCAAGCTGCGATGTTGCATCAAAATTGATGGATTGAATCCTTAGTTTCATAAAAACCTCCTTTTTTTATTTAGCCCGGGGATGGGCCTGTTTGTATATATTGTATAACTCCTCGAAACTTGTATGCGTGTAAACCTGCGTGGCTGCCAAACTGCTATGCCCCAAAAGCTCTTTCACCGCATTAATATCTGCACCATTATTCAACATCGATGTAGCAAAGCTATGACGCAACACGTGTGGACTGCGCTTTTGCAAGCTACTAAAATCCGACATCATATTGTGTACCATATTATATACAAGTTTCGGATATAATTTTTTACCATTTTTACGAAGGAATAAATTATCATCAAGCAACTCTATGCTTTCGTTCCGTATCCGGATATAATTTTCTATCTCTTTACAAAAATCCAACGACAGCGGAATAATACGTTCCTTATTGCGTTTACCCAACACCTTTAGTTTTCCGGCATCCACATCCACGTCTTTATCCTTAATATTAATAAGCTCCGAAAGGCGTATTCCGGTCATATAAAACATTTTGATAATAAGATGGTCGCGTACCCTCTCAAAGTCGTCAGGCAGAAACGTATCATCCAACACACTTTCCATTTCCTTCTGTTTAAAAAACGCCGGAAGGGGCTTTTTTGTTTTCGGAAGAATTATTTTTGTTGTAGGATTTTTATCAACATGACCATAATATAGCAGGAAACGCCAAAAAGACTTCAGGGTCGATAATTTTCGGGATAGCGTACGTGCCGAAGTTTCACTCTCCATTAATGACAATACCCATTGCTGAATATCTGTAGCGGTAACTTTTTGGGGTACAATCTTTCCATCAGGCGCTTTCAGGAACTCGCAAAACTGGAGCAAATCATTTCTGTATGACAAGACAGTATGGGGTGAGTAATTTTTTTCGTACTGTAAATATTCCAAAAATTCATCTATCATAAACTTACTCCTATTATGCAACGAAAATAAAATAATTTAATCAGGAAAACAAATTTTCTTGCATATTTTCAGTTATCAACTACAAATTGCTAACAAGCCTTAAATGCCAGTATTAAACAAGAAAGAACCTGACATGAACACATCTATTTTGACAGTAAACTATAAAACCATTATCAATTAACAAAAAATACTTATCTTTGCAGCCATTTATTTTTAAACAAAAAAACAATGAGTCTATTAAGCGATATATTAGGACGTTACGATACCCCCCAGAAAACAAAAGAAATGGGCGTGTATCCTTATTTCCGTCCTATCGAATCGGATCAGGATACAGTAGTTACCATTAATGGAAAACCAGTACTGATGTTTGGTTCAAACAGCTATCTTGGATTGACTAACCATCCACGGCTAAAAGAAGGAGCTATAAAAGCCATAGAAAAATATGGAACCGGTTGTGCCGGATCACGTTTCTTAAACGGGACTTTAGACATCCACATTCAATTGGAAGAGAAACTGGCAAAGTTGGTAGGCAAGGATGAAGCATTGGTATATGCCACAGGCTTTACTGCAAATTCGGGCGTAGTGCCATGCCTTACCGGACGCGAAGATTATCTGATTTTCGACGAGCTGGATCACGCTTCCATCATCGAAGGCAAACGCCTTTCCTTCTCGAAGCAACTGAAATTCCGCCACAACGATATGGAGTCGCTGGAAAAAGTACTGAAACGCTGCGAGCCGGAACGTGTTAAACTAATCGTTGTAGATGGAGTGTTCAGCATGGAGGGCGATGTTACAAAATTGCCTGAAATAATAGAACTTTCAAAAAAATACAATGCCTCGGTTATGGTAGACGAAGCCCACTCGCTTGGCGTGTTTGGAAAAACAGGAGCAGGAGTATGTGAGCACTTTGGCCTGACAAGCGATGTAGACCTCATTATGGGGACTTTCAGCAAATCGCTGGGAACTATCGGAGGCTTTATTGCTGCCGACAAAAACATCATTAACTTCCTGAAACACAATTCCAGAACTCTTATTTTCAGCGCATCTATCACTCCCGCATCCACAGGGTGCGTACTGGCTGCATTAGATGTGATGGAAGAAGAGACATGGAGAAAAGACGCACTATGGGCTAATACCAAACGTGCTAAAGAAGGATTCATTAAAGCAGGATTCGAAATAGGGCCAACCGAAACCCCAATCATTCCGCTATATGTAAGAGATAACATCAAAACATTCAAGCTGACACGTATGCTTATGGACGATGGAGTGTTTGTAAATCCGGTTGTTGCGCCTGCCGTTCCGTCCGAAGACACCCTGATTCGTTACTCGCTGATGGCAACGCACACATTCGAACAGATAGACGAATCGGTAGAAAAAATAACAAAAGCAGCAAGAGAATTAGGGATTATAGAATAAGCGATATAGCTTCAATCTCTCTCTTGAAGAAAAATTAAGAAGCGTACAGTTTCTGACCCAATAAAGAATAGAATAGGTTCTTCCAAAAAAGCGGAACCAGTTCTATTCTTTCCTTGTTAATACGAATTTAAATTACAAAATAAAAGAAATCCCTTGCAGGGGGATTAGCGTTATTATGATTACACTTTCTAACTTAGCCATTCAGTTTGGTAAACGTGTTTTGTTTTCCGATGTGAACATGAAATTTACAGCCGGAAACTGTTATGGAATCATTGGGGCCAACGGAGCCGGAAAATCAACCCTTATCCGCATACTAAGTGGAGAACTTGACCCGACACGGGGAAGTATCCAAATAGGTCCCGGCGAACGCCTCTCGGTACTGAAACAAGACCACTTTGAATTTGACGAACTAACCGTTATCGACACGGTAATGATGGGATACGAAGAACTGTGGAAAGTAAAAGAAGAAAAAGACGCTATCTACCTGAAAGAAGATTTTTCGGATGCCGACGGCATACGTGCATCGGAACTGGAAGAAAAATTTGCCGAAATGAACGGTTGGAATGCTGAAAGCGATGCTGCCGCACTGCTGAGCGGACTGGGAATAAAAGAAGCCCTGCACTACCAGTTAATGAAAGAACTTAGCGGAAACGAGAAAGTAAAAATACTATTGGCACGGGCGCTCTTTGGCAACCCAGACAATCTGTTGCTTGACGAGCCAACCAACGACCTCGACCTGGAAACCGTGATGTGGCTTGAAAACTACCTGGCAAATTATGAGAATACAGTTTTGGTTGTTTCGCACGACCGCCATTTCCTCGATGCCGTAAGTACCAACACCGTAGACATCGACTATGGAAAAATCAAGCAATTTGCAGGCAACTATACCTTTTGGTACGAGTCGAGCCAGTTAGCCCTGCGTCAACAGCAAAACCAAAATAAGAAAGCCGAAGAAAAACGGAAAGAACTGGAAGAGTTTATCCGTCGTTTCAGTGCCAACGTAGCTAAATCCAAACAGGCAACCAGCCGCCGTAAGATGCTGGACAAACTGAACGTAGATGAAATTCAGCCATCTACCCGCCGTTATCCGGGAATCATTTTTACCCCTGAGCGCGAGCCGGGAAATATGGTACTGGAAATATCAGGCTTAAGCAAAACTGCCGAAGATGGCACAGTACTTTTCAACGATGTGAATTTCAATGTGGAAAAAAATGACAAAGTTGTCTTTGTTTCGCGCGACCCACGTGCTATGACTGCATTTTTCGAGATTATTAATGGAAAAGACACAAATTTCAAAGGTAGTTTCAACTGGGGGCAAACCATTACCACCGCTTACCTGCCACTTGATAACTCAGCTTTTTTCGACAACAATCTGAATCTGCTGGATTGGCTGGCACAATATACGAATGACACGCTCGAATCCAATCTCCGCAGCTACTTAGGCAAGATGTTATTCTCAGGCGAAGAAGTGTACAAAAAATCGAACATACTGTCAGGGGGCGAAAAAATGCGCTGCATGATAGCACGCATGATGCTTGAAAATGCCAACTTGATGATACTTGATTCGCCTACAAACCACCTCGATTTGGAATCAATTCAGGCATTCAACAATACTTTGATAAACTTCAAAGGAAATATCCTGATGGCATCGCACGACCGTGAGTTTATCCAAACAGTTTGTAACCGTATTATAGAGCTTACTCCGAACGGAATTATCGACAAACAAATGGACTACGACGACTACCTGACATCTGAAGACATCAAAGCTATTCAGGAAAAAATGTATAAATAACACTATCTTTTGTCATAAATATAAATCCGGTTTTGATTTTTCAAAACCGGATTTATTTATTCAACCCTTATGCTAAATTTTATGTAATCAAGGATTATAAAATCTATTTTTTGAAAATAAAATAAACCGCCAACACTAAAAACACAAAACCCACCAGATGATTCCATTTAAAGGTTTCGGTCTTAAAAACAGTAAGCGAGAAAATAGTAAACACCACTAAGGTAATAACCTCCTGAATAACTTTCAACTGCAAAAGGGTGAAAGGGCCACCGTTTTCACGAAATCCGATACGGTTGGCCGGAACCTGAAACACATATTCGAAAAACGCTATCCCCCAGCTCATAAGAATTATCAGTATTAACGGTAGGGATTCAAACCATTTAAACTCCTTTAACTTCAAATGCCCATACCACGCAAAGGTCATAAAAACGTTGGATATGATTAAAAGTCCTATAGTCAGTAATGCTTTCATAAAACGATATTATTACTTATTTATTTTCAGAGGAAGGTATTCGGTTTGTATATTCTCCATAGCGGCGGCAATGCTTTGCCGTACCGACGGATGCCATTGTTCTACCTGTTTAATCAATTCTTTTATTTTTGTACGTGACGATTCCTTCTCGAACGGACAGTTTTTTATTTGCTTCGGGTAATTCCGTATTCTTGCAAGCTCGCTTACCCCACTTTCAGGAATCAAAGCCATAGGCCGTATGATAGTCATGTCGAACTTTGTCATCTTCAACTTGGGAGGCATCGTACCCATCGCCCCCTGAAAAAACATATTCAGCAACAGCGTTTCCACCATATCATCCAGATGATGCCCCAAGACAATCTTATTGCAACCCAATTCCTTAGCAGTATCAAACAACACTTTGCGGCGATTCCACGAGCACAAAAAACAATTTGATTTCCGTGTATCAGTACTCTCGTCATACCTCGTAACACGATGCACAAAGGGTATATTAAACCCTTCGGAATACGACCTCAAAAAATCCAAATCCGATTTATAAGGGATGTTCTCTACCGAAACATGCACTGCCGACACCTTAAATTTAGGAGAAAAGACTTTCATCCGTTCACCCAGCAATTCGGTCAAAGCAAGAGAATCCTTGCCTCCCGAAAGGCCTACAAGTAGATGGTCGCCATCATCAATCAGCCCATAGTCGCGGATAGCTTTGTTAAAGCGGCTTTGTATGTCGTTGATTATCTTATACTCTGTCTTTTCTCTTTGCATTGTACATCATTCCCCGAAATTTTGAACATGCAAAAATACAACAAATGCCCATTTTATAAATAAATGTTTTACTAAGATTTTTGAAAAAATATTTTGCAGAATAACAAAAAAGAGACTATCTTTGCCGAGCAATTCCGAAAAATTGCAGTTTTTGACACATTTATTGCGAAAGTAGCTCAGTTGGTAGAGCATAACCTTGCCAAGGTTAGGGTCGCGGGTTCGAATCCCGTCTTTCGCTCAGCAAAAAAACAAGGCGAAACAAGCGCGTTTCGCTTTTTTAATCTGAAAAAATTCAGTACACTATTCGCCCAAATGGTGGAATTGGTAGACACGCTAGTTTCAGGGACTAGTGGCCGCAAGGCTGTGCAGGTTCGAGTCCTGTTTTGGGTACTTTCTCACTTTTACATATTGCGCAGGTGGTGAAATTGGTATACACGCTACTTTGAGGGGGTAGTGCCGGCAACGGCGTGTGAGTTCGAGTCTCATCCTGCGCACTAGTATTTATAAAACATTAAAAAAACAGCAAGATAAAACAATTATTTTGCTGTTTTTACTTTTTTAACGCAACAGAAACGAAACAAGTTTTTTACGGATGAGCCAAAAAATTACCCCCGCTACAACTGTTGTAACGAGGGCGATTTGATTATCTCTATCAGGGGGAAGCCCCTTTGTTTTTATAAGTTTTACCTTAACCGATTCAACGACTTCACCAGTGCTTCGTCTTTCCCTATAGCACGTATAGCCAGCCAGTTTAAGATGACGCAAACAAGCGGAAATGCCGCAGGTATATTCAGGCTCCATTCTGCGTCCAACTGTTTACCACTCTGTATTATACAAATAAATAAAATTGCATAATAACCCAACATCAATATCATATTGATAAAAGAAAGGCGAATCTGCAATATACGCTTCTTATACATAAATATAATAACAAGTGCAAGGACAGGAATTAATGCCGATATAATCTTCAATCCCCATGTATTCATATTGTTCAGAATAATAGTTTCACCTCCTTCAACTAACTTCAACCCCTGATAATTAAGCGTATAAAAAAACGTATTCGACGCATCATACAAATTAGCTACCGGCACAAAGAAAGTGAAGCATGATAATATTGCAATCACCAAAAAATAAACTGTCTGTATTCGTTGTATCATCTTCTATTAATAATCTAAGTATTAGTTTCCGATATTTCTTATTTCTTTTTCTTCCACTGTTTATCACGCACTTCGTAAATGCGCTCAATCATATCAATCACTTTCAGCCCCTCAAGCACATTGGTTGTTATCGTGCCCTTATCCAATAGTTTTTCCACTACGTTTTCAATCACATAATGATGGTTTTGAGCCGAACCTTTGTATGCACCATAGTCGTTAGGCGGATTAGAAGGTGCCAGTTCAGGCATTTCGTAATCTTTCACATGACAATAAGCAACTTCATTCATATATTGCCCTGCTACCTTTATCGTACCTTTAGCTCCAATTATAGTGATACTGCTTTCGAGGTTGGTATCCCAAACCGAGGTTGAATAATTCAGGCTTCCCATTCCTCCATTAATAAAATCGAAAGTAACAACGCCGCTATCTTCAAAATCAGTTAAGTCCTGGTGGTTAAAGTCGGCAAAGTTTCCTTGAATATTCTTGATATCGCCAAAAAGCCAATACATTATATCAATAAAGTGCGAAAACTGGGTAAACAAAGTTCCTCCATCTAATTTTGCATCACCATGCCAATTTCCTTTTTTATAGTAACGGTTATCGCGATTCCAATAGCAATCCAGCTTCACCATGTATATATCGCCCAGCGTACGGTTGTCCATTATCTCTTTCAACCATACCGAAGGGGGTGAATAACGATTTTGCATAACACAGAACACGTGTCTCGAAACCTCTAACGATTTAAATACAATTTTCTCCGCATCGCGTTTAGTCAGCGCAATAGGTTTCTCCAATACCACATGTTTTTTTGCATTCAATGCTTTTTTAGCATATTCGGCATGAAAACCATTGGGAGTACAAATATTAACAACATCAATATCCAAATCGGCAGCCAAAAGGTCATCTATATTAGAAAAAAATGCCTCTTCAATATTTTCAAGTCCTAATTCTTCTTTAGGCAAAATATCGCATACAGCTACCAGTTTCGAATCTTTATTACGACGTATCATCTCGGCATGCCGCTTTCCGATATGTCCCTGTCCTATCACAGCAAATTTTATCATCTCTATATATGTTTAATTAATAATTTTGGTTACCTCTCCATTTTCAAGACTATATTCATCGCCTGTTTCGGGACAAACAGCCTTTCCGCTTTCATCAAAATTCAAACGATGTCCATATTCGCTTACCCAACCGATTTGGCGTGCCGGATTTCCTACAACCAATGCATAGGCTTTTACCGGTTTTGTGATTACAGCACCTGCGCCAATTAAGGCATACTCCCCTATTTCGTTTCCACACACCACAGTAGCATTTGCTCCTATGCTTGCGCCTTTTCGTACTAAGGTTTGCGCATATTCACTTTTCCTGTTAACGTGGCTCCGCGGGTTTATTACATTAGTAAAAACCATAGAGGGACCTAAAAACACATCGTCTTCACAAACCACTCCGGTGTAAACGGATACATTATTTTGTATTTTTACATTACGCCCCAGTACAACGCCAGGCGATACGACCACATTTTGCCCTATATTACAAGCATCTCCTATTACACATCCTGACATAATATGCGAGAAATGCCAAATCTTAGTCCCATTTCCTATCGAAACATTCTCGTCAACAACGGCTGTTTCATGTGCAAAATAATCTTTCATATTTTCTCTACCTTTAAAAAAACTGCAACTATCTTACTGATTCTAATACCGATTTTGTGATGTACTCCAACTGCTCATCTGAAAGTTCGGTGTGCATTGGCAGCGAAAGTACACAAGCCGATAGTTTTTCGGCAACCGGAAAATCTCCTGCTTTATAACGCGAATCCTGATAAGCCTTTTGCAAATGCAAAGGAACCGGATAATATACCATTGCCGGAATCCCTTTTTCGCTCAGAGATTTTTGTAAGGCTGCACGGTCTACTCCATTCAATTTTAAAGTGTACTGATGAAAAACATGGGAAGATTTTTCGGCACGGGCAGGTATAGTTAATTTTTCATTATTACCAAAAGCCTTATCATAATAGTCGGCAGCTTTCTGGCGTGCGGCGATATAATCATCCAAGTATTGCAATTTCACCTGTAATACAGCAGCCTGTATACTATCAAGGCGGGAATTGACACCTACTACATCATGATAATAACGTACAGTCATACCATGATTTGCAATAGCCCGTATTTTTGTGGCTAACTCATCATTGTTGGTAAAAATAGCACCTCCGTCACCGAAACATCCCAGGTTTTTAGAAGGGAAAAATGAGGTACAACCAATGTCGCCCATACAACCGGATTGAACTTTGCGGCCATCAGAAAACGTATAAACAGAACCTATCGACTGACAGGCATCTTCGATAACATATAAGTTATGCTCCTTTGCTAAAGCAAGCAGGGCTTCCATATCTGCATTTTGCCCAAAAAGGTGTACAGGAACAATAGCTTTAGTGCGTGGAGTTATGGCCTTTTTTACCGACTCGATAGAGATATTGAATGTATCATAATCTACGTCGACAACAACAGGGGTCAACCCCAGCAGAGCAACCACCTCAGCCGTAGCTATAAATGTAAAGGTAGGAGTGATAACTTCGTCGCCGGGTTTCAAACCTAAAGCCATCAGAGCAATCTGAAGCGCATCGGTACCATTACCTACCGGAATAACGTGCTTTACATCTAAGTATTTTTCCAAATCTTTTTGGAAATCAATCACTTTTCCACCTTTAATAAAAGCGGCAGAATCAATCACTTCCTGAATACCTGCATTTACCTGATTTTTTATTTTTTCATATTGACTCTGTAAGTCAACCATTTGAATTTCTTTCATCACCATAGTTTTTGTAATTAGCTCACTGAAAACACCTTGCAGGCAGACGTAAGCTAAAATCATGTTAATTAATCAATATCCTCTTTCAATATAAATTCAACCTCGTCAGGCATTACCCTGATATTAAATATCTTAGAGGAGTTGTTTTTTATCTTTATTTTTTGCTTGCCTTGATTATTACGTTTTATGTCATTATAATCAAGAATCACTTCTACGTCATCATAAACCGTATTATAATGGCTCAGACCTATATTATACGTAACATTTACTAAAGCAGGAAAAGATTTTATCTGAATATCTTCCGGAGCATTTATGATTTTCACAGGTATTTCCACTTTTTTTTCAGTAAACATTTCTACGTTTATTTTTACCGTAACTTCGTTCACTGAAAAACTGACAAACTCAACAGGCAGCAACCTGCACGAACGTAAAACGGAATCTTTCAACTGCTTTAGGTCAAGAGGCTCAGTTTGCACTTCTTTCAACTTGGCAAGCACTTCTTTTGTGCCATACGCCGTAATATAACCGGGTGTTACCTGAATACTGTCGCTAAGTATATATTGTTGTGCAAGTTCAATATCTGCATTCAGCCTCACAGGTAAAACCACAGCATCCTGCTTCTCATATTGCACAAAAATAGTATCCGACGGGAAATTAGTTATGGTGGTGGTAGGCTGGAGATAACCTGAAAAACGGGACACCAACTTTTCAGAGGAAATTTTCATTATCCCGCTGCTCTTTGTCGTGTCCGCCTGTGATAAATCTATATTTAATGGCTGTAATTTTTTTCTCGAATAAGAGAACAGATTGAGGCCTTCGTCTCTTACTCCTATTTTTATTTCCTCAGGAGGGTGGTTGGATATGGTCAATCCTTGAGGCAATCCGCTATAACGAAGCGGAACCGTAATATTGGCATCACGGTCTTTGTTCACTGCATTTACAAACCAGAACCCGGCTGATAACAACAGAAAAAATAAAAAGCTTAAGGCATCTTTTGAAAAAAGAAATGCCTTAAACCATCGTAATATATCCTTAAGCACCTGTATGCCTCTGTTTTCTGACATACCTACGTTTTTATATTATTTCGCTTCGGTTTGGATATCTTCAGCTGTAACAAAAACTGAGTTTTTGTCAACTTTAATTCTCACATTTTCTGCAATTTCTATTACAACTGCATTGTCTTTTACATCTTTTATTTTTCCGTAAATTCCCCCCGAGGTCACTACTTTGTCACCCGGCTTCATTGCATCGCGTTGTTTTTTTATTTCTTTCTGACGTTTCGACTGTGGGCGAATCATGAAGAAATAAAAAACTACAAAAATCAACAACATCATTATCAGACCCGAATACGATGAAAGTCCTCCTTGAGCAGCTTCCTCTGCTCCTTCGGCTGTAGCTTGCAGTAAAATGCTTAGTAAATTCATACTTTTATTGTTTTTAATGATTTATATAAATATATAATACTCTTCTGATTTATAATACACACACTTTCGAGTTGAGTTTCAAGCCCGACATCAGCTTATTTTGAAAACATCACTACTTTTACCAGTTTATTTTCAGCCTTCAACTCATTCACGATATTATCAAGCACCCCATTGATAAAAGTACCACTTTTTTCAGTGCTGTAATTTTTCGAGATTTCAATATACTCATTCAATGTTACATTAACAGGAATTGTCGGAAAATTAAATAGTTCGGCTAGTGCAGTTTGCATTATCAGAATATCCATGAATGCAATCCGGTCTAAATCCCAGTTACGGGTATGCTCATTAATGACATTCTGATATTCAGTCTCATTCTGAATGGTCATTCCCAGCAATTTTTTTCCAAACTCACTGTCTTCCTCATCCCTGAACATAGGAAGCAGTTCTTGTTCTGCTCCATTTTCTTTCTCAAACTTCTTAATCGTCTTTATTACAAAGCTGATAACGATTTCAACATCATCTACCCAAAATATGCTTTGCTCTTCCAACGATTCATCAAGCTCTTCGTCCTGAAGCAGAATCTTCTTATATATCTTCCGCCACAAATCTTTATCGGCAGCATAGTCGGTGGTAGGAGCACTCATATAGTCCAGATAAAAATCAGACTTTACAATCTGTTCATACAAGTTTTTCACCAATTCCGGATAGTTAACCCACGAGAGTTTGCGTTTTGTCAGATACTCATTCAACTGTTCATTCTCAGATAATTGAGCAATAAACTTATTTTCAACAAAACGAGTATTAGGGTTTAAATCTTCTTCGGTAGGACGCAATTTATTTTTACGGGCATCAATCTTATCTGAAGCATATCTCGTAAGTTCAAGAGACAATTGCAACAGATGAAAATATAAATCGTAAGTTTTTTCTAAACTATAAAACAACTCTTTTTCAGCTGATGGTAATGACTTACCACTACCTTTGTAATGAGAATATAAGATTTGTATAACCTTAATCCGTAATAATACCCGATTTATCATAAAAATATCATGAACGCTTTTTCAGCGCAAAGATATAATATTTTTTTAGATTAAAACCCTTTTGTTTATGAAATATGTATTTGTTGTTGTTAGCAAATCACTATTTATAAAACGAAACCTAATGGCAACTTTAATTGCAGAGACGGCACTTCAAGTATTTTTCACTATTTTTGTTGACAATCATATTTTAAATTCAAATCTATTATGAAAAACATCCGATTATTAATCATTCTGGCTGCGTGTTTCATGTTTTTTGATTCTTACGCAACTTCAACGGAAATCACCATCATTCCCCGCCCTGTAGAGGCCGAAATAGCAAAGGGGTATTTCACGTTATCTCCCAAAACCGTTATTAACATAGTAAATGGAGAAGACGACCTGCATTATGCCTGCAATTTCTTTAACAAACTAATGACAAACACATTTGGCAACCCATTAAGTGTAAAACAAGGCACAAACAGAAAAAATGCAGTCAATATTTCCGTCAATCCTTCATTGGAAAAAGAAGAATACTACCTCGACGTAACCAAAAAAACCATCAATATAACAGCCGGAAGCTCACAAGGTGTATTCTATGCATTCCAATCACTACGGCAGTTGATGCCACTAAATGTAGAAAACGGCGAACATCTGGCAAATATCGAAATCCAAAACATCTCGATAAAAGACAAGCCGCTTTATCCGTACAGGGGTGCTATGCTCGATGTTGTACGCCATATTAGCTCCAAAGAAGATATAAAAACCTTCATCGATATGCTCGCGCTCCATAAGTTCAACCGTTTTCATTGGCATTTGACCGACGACCAAGGCTGGCGTATCGAAATAAAAAGCTATCCCGAACTGACAAGGGTAGGCAGTATGCGTGCCGAAACACTAATAAAAAAAACAAGCGAATACGACGGCACTCCTTATGGGGGCTATTTCACTCAGGAAGATGTAAAAGAAATTGTTCAGTACGCAGCCGAAAACTACATAACAGTTATTCCCGAAATAGAACTACCCGGACATGCTTCGGCTGCACTGACCTCTTACCCGTCGCTGGGATGCACCGGAGGCCCTTACAAGGTTGAAGGCAGATGGGGCGTTTTTAACGATGTTTTCTGCGCCGGAAATGACGACACATTTACTTTTCTGCAAGGTGTGTTCGACGAGGTTATTGAATTATTCCCGTCCGAATACATCCACGTAGGGGGAGACGAATGTCCGAAAAAGCGTTGGAAAGAGTGTCCGAAGTGCCAGCACCGAATACAAGAAGAAAACCTGAAAAACGAACATGAGCTACAAAGCTACTTCGTAGAACGAATGGAGAAATACATAAACTCTAAAGGAAGAAAGATTATAGGTTGGGATGAAATACTGGAAGGAGGAATTTCCCAAACAGCCACTATTATGTCGTGGCGTGGCACCAAAGGAGGTATCGAAGCTGCCAAACTTGGCAATAAAGTTATTATGTCTCCTAATAGCCATGCGTATCTGGACTATTACCAATCTAAAGACAGAGAAAACGAACCGCTCTCGATAGGAGGATTTGTCAGCGTAGAAAAAGTATATAGCTTAAATCCGGTCGAAGGGCTTAATCCCGCCGAAGCCAACAACGTGATAGGAGTACAAGGAAACATCTGGCGCGAATACATAAAAGACTTCCCACACGTACAATATATGGCTTTGCCACGAATAGCAGCACTGGCAGAAGTAGGATGGACGCCAACCGAAATGAAAAATTACGAAGATTTCCGCCGGCGGGCAATTATACTGACCCACCGATACAAAGCACTCTCATATAACTTCGCCAACCATATTCTGAGCGAAGAATAACAAAACAGGGTGTGTCAAAATGGACATACCCTCCTTATTTTATTCGCAAAGGCCGAACTTTCCCAAGCTCGGCCTTTCCTATTTCCTAAAGTATTGCTAACTTTAGGTATTCAAAAATTCATTATGGCAAACTTAGAGGAAGCAAAAAATTAACCTTGTTGAAGCACCTACGCTCAGCAGACGAGACAGAATAGTTAGCAACGGCTACGAAAAAAGGAAATAGTAAATCTGCATATTTTGATGCAGTTGTTCTTGTTCGGACATAGCAGAAATAAATTTATGGCAGAAAATAACTACTTTTGTACCAGGACGGCGTTTAGTATGTGCCGGACTGATGAATCGCAACAAAAACAACAATGCTTTACCCCGAACATATAGAACAAAAAATAGATTTCACAACCATCCGCCAACTGCTGAAAAACAAATGTATCAACAGTTTGGGAGAAGAACGGGTGGATGCCATACAGTTTTCATCTGATTATGCCGAGATACAAAAACTATTAGGCCAAACAGATGAAATGTTGCGTATTATCACTACCGATAGCGAAGAGTTGCCTATAGGTGATTTTTTCGACATACGCGAAGCTTTTATGCGCATCAGGATAGAAGGCTTGTTTCTGGACGAGCTCGAAGTGTTTAATCTGCGCCGCTCGCTGGAAGCTGTACGTAGTCTGGTCAGCTTCATTTCAAGACACGAGGTTGAAACATATCCTTTTTTACATGAGCTAATTACCGGACTCGAAAACTTTTCGGATATCATAAAGCAAATAGACCGGATATTAGATAAATTCGGTAAGATAAAAGACAATGCTTCGCCCGAACTGGGACGCATCCGCAAAGATATAATACACGTACAAAGCAGTGTTTCAAAAACATTGAACGCTATACTGCGCCAGGCACAGGCAGATGGATATGTAGATAAAGACACAGCCCCCTCCATGCGCGACGGCAGGCTTGTGATTCCCGTATCGCCCATGTATAAGCGCAAAATAGGCGGTATTGTACACGACGAATCGGCTACGGGAAAAACCGTTTACATAGAGCCTCAGCAAGTGGTGGAAGCAAACAACCGCATACGCGAACTTGAGAATGAAGAACGGCGGGAAATTATCCGTATCCTGACAGAATTCACCAACTTTGTACGCCCCTATACCGAACAAATTTTTGCATCACAGCATTTTCTTGCCGAAATCGACTTCCTGAGAGCCAAAGCCTTGTTTGCTATCGAGATTAATGCTATAAAACCACGCATAGAAGACACATGCCAGCTCGACTGGGTGAAAGCGGTACATCCTATCCTGTTCCTATCGCTCAAAAAACATGGAAAAGAAATAGTTCCGCTTAACATTACGCTAAACCGGCAACAACGTATTTTGCTCATTTCGGGACCAAATGCGGGAGGTAAATCCGTGTGCCTCAAGACAGTTGTGCTCTTGCAATATATGCTGCAATGCGGGCTGCTTATCCCTGTTCACGACAGCAGTTCTACCGGAGTTTTCGAGCGCATCTTTATCGACATTGGCGACGAACAGTCTATTGAGAACGACCTGTCTACATATAGTTCTCACTTGCTGAACATGAAGTTCTTCATCCGCAACAGCAATGCACAGACATTACTCTTAATTGACGAATTTGGAACCGGAACCGAGCCGCAAATAGGAGGGGCTATAGCCGAAGCGTGCCTCGAACGTTTCAACCAGAACAAAGCATTTGGGGTAATAACCACGCATTATACCAATCTGAAGCATTATGCCGAAGATGCCGAAGGTATTGTAAACGGCGCTATGCTGTACGACCGTCAGCATCTTCAACCCCTCTTTCAGTTGGCAATAGGCAGGCCGGGAAGTTCCTTTGCTGTAGAGATTGCACGGAAAATAGGACTGCCCGAAGACCTGATACAAGAAGCCGCCGAAAAAGTAGGCACGGAACACATGGACTACGACAAACACTTGCAGGACATTGTACGTGACAAACGCTATTGGGAAAACAAGCGGCAACAAATACGGGTGAAGGAAAAACGCCTGCAAGAGACTCTGGATAAATACGAAAGCGAGTTGAACGACGTTAATAAGCAACGTAAAGAGATACTCTCCAAAGCGAAATCGGAAGCACATACGCTGCTATCAGAAGCTAACGCGAAAATAGAAAACACCATACGCGAAATAAAAGAAGCCGATGCCGAAAAAGAACGCACCCGCAACGCGAGAAAAACATTGGAACAATTCAAAGAACAGGTATTGCAAGAAGATGAAACAAATGTAATACCGAAAAAATTACTTAAAAACAAAAAACAGAAAGCCCCAAAAAGTCAGCCGCAAGCCCACGATAAGCAAGAGTTGAAAGAGGGCGACAATGTACGCCTGAAAGGACAGACAGCAACGGGCACTATCATGGAGTTGCAAGGCAAACAGGCGATAGTTGCCTTCGGGCAGTTAAAATCGACGGTTAGCCTGAACAAGCTGGAAAAGGTAAGCAACAACCAGCTTAAAAAAGAAACGCGTAAATACGAATCGGTAAGCCAGCCTGTAAGTGAGGATGTACGCAAACGCAAACTGACATTCAAATCGGAAATTGATGTGCGGGGAATGCGTGGAGACGAAGCCCTGCAAGCGGTAACTTATTTTATCGACGACGCTATCATGGTAGGCATAGCCAGTGTACGGATATTACATGGCACAGGAACAGGGGCATTGCGACAGATGATAAGGCAATACCTAAGTACGGTATATGGAGTACGGCATTTCCACGACGAGCATGTACAGTTCGGGGGTGCAGGAATAACGGTAGTGGAGTTTGAATAAGCTAGGAGTTAGTAGTTAATAGCTAGCCGTAGGTGCGAAAGATTTTTCGCCCAATAAGAAAGGAAACCAAAGAATAAACTCGTAAAGCTGACTTTCAAGCCGCAGTACAGAATGCTAAACGCTAAATACAAAAAGCCATGTGCTCCTATGTGTAAACTAACTGAAGCTATGTGGCAAAAAGATATAAACTAATTTTGAAAATGAAAAAAATCATATTATTTATCCTGATTACCGTTCCTGTGTTTTGTTTTGCCCAAAGCGATTCATTATCTATTAAAACAGGGAGCACTTCAATCGGATTTTTATTTTCGCCTGAGCGTACATTCCGTACCGTAAAGTCCGAAAGCATAGCAGGGGACGTACAAAAAGAGCTAAGCAAAAGCGAAAAAGCTAAATTCGGATTTACTACAGGATTAAGTATCAATCATGATTTTAATAAATACCTCGCATTTGAAACAGGACTGTTGTTTTCCAACAAAGGCTATAAAGATGCTATCCTGCTGAGAAATAATGCCAATGAAGTAGGTGAACAAAGCGACATAAATTTTAATCTTTATTATCTGGATGTCCCTTTGAAAGCCAAATTCTATTTTTGGGAGCTTCCTCAATTCCGTTGTTTTGTATCAGGAGGCTTATCAATAAACTTCTTTTTATTAAAAAAACTAACTGTGGCGGGAGAAGATATGACAAACACATACTACCCCGATGGAAGCGTAAAATTCAACAAGGTAAATTTATCCGGAATGGTTAATCTTGGTTTAAGTTACAACATCATCCAGAATATAATGCTGGAAGCAAGTGCGGGTTATAAACACGCTATTTTGCCACTCAACGACCTTGCGCTGAAAAGGCATCTTTACTCACTCGGACTGGATATGTGTGTATATTACAGGTTTTAAATAAACTAACAAAATGAAAAAGATATTATTAGTCTCTCTCCTTATTTTCCCTATATTATGCTTTGCTCAATACGATTTGTCACCGGCAAAGCTAAGAAATCTATCTATTGGATTCTCCTTTGCACCGGAATTTTCGTACCGGACAGTTAAATCCGATTTGCTCAACGACGAAGTATTAAACATACTTAGCGGGAATGAAAAGCCCAAATTTGGAGCTACTGCAGGATTTAATGCTGAGTACAATTTTACCAATTACCTCTCGCTGGAAACAGGAGTATTGTTATCGAACAAGGGGTATAATAAAAATTTTACGTCAAGGGAAGGTTCTCAATATTCAAACAAACAAAACTATAGTTTTAATTATTATTATCTCGATATTCCTCTGAAAATAAAATATTATTTTTTAGGATTATCCAAAATCCGTTTTTTCGCATCCGGAGGGGTTATTTTTAACCCATATTTATTCCGGAAAATCTATTTAAATAATAAGGACATTACAACGCAATATATTGATTATACAATACGAGAAATCCAGACTCCATCTCCACCAACTCCAGGCACAATACATGATAATTCTATAAGTATTATTCTTGCCCCCAACGAAAACTTACAATACAACAAATTGAATTTTTCAGGTACAATCAGTTTAGGTGCAAGCTATAATATTGATGAACGATTGGCTTTAGAGGCACAATTGGAATACAAACACGCTCTTGCTCCGCTAAATAACTTTGATATAGAAGCACGGCTCTTTTCTTTAGGACTGAATTTAAGCATACATTACAAATTGTAGCCTGTTATATTCAAAAAAGCTAATTTTAAACCGAAAAAATACCATTACTTTCACCAGAAGCTATTATATTTGTAAACACTAACTTTGATTAGTATATAATTGAATTTATCTACACAAAACGAAATATGAAAAAAACTATTTTAATAACCGGAGGAGCCGGATTTATAGGGTCGCACGTAGTACGTCTGTTTGTTACCAAATATCCTGACTATCAAATCGTCAACTTAGACGCTTTAACCTATGCCGGAAATCTGGAAAATCTGAAAGACGTTGCAGATTCTCCTAATTACACTTTTGTAAAGGGTGACATTACCGACGAAAAATTCATTCCTGAGCTGTTCTCAAAATATAATTTCTATGGTGTAGTGCATCTGGCTGCCGAGTCGCATGTCGACCGTTCAATCACCGACCCATTTGCCTTCATACGCACCAATGTATTTGGTACGGCCAACCTGCTTAATGCAGCTAAGGAAGCATGGAAAGGGAATATGGAAGGAAAGCGTTTTTATCATATTTCGACCGACGAGGTATATGGCTCGCTTGGAAAAGAAGGATTCTTTACTGAGGAAACACCGTACGACCCCAGAAGCCCTTATTCCGCCGCAAAAGCCAGTTCCGACCATTTCGTCCGTGCTTATTACCATACTTACGGACTACCTGTGGTAGTGTCGAACTGCTCGAACAATTATGGGGCAAACCATTTTCCTGAAAAACTCATTCCGTTATCAATCAACAATATAAAGAACAAAAAGCCCATTCCAATTTATGGAAAAGGTGAAAATGTACGCGACTGGCTGTGGGTAAACGACCATGCGCGGGCTATTGATACTATTTTTCACAACGGGGTTGTGGGTGAGACTTACAATATAGGCGGAAACAACGAATGGACTAATATTGACTTGATACATAAGCTATGTGAGATTATGGACAGGAAATTAGGACGCGAGGCGGGAGAATCCGCTAAACTTATCACATTTGTAAAAGACCGCGCCGGACACGATTTGCGCTATGCTATCGATTCCACCAAATTGCAGGAAGAACTGGGCTGGAAACCGTCTTTACAATTTGAAGAAGGACTGGAAAAAACCGTCGACTGGTATCTCGAAAATCAGGAATGGCTTGATAATATAATTAATGGAGAGTACCAGCATTATTACGATAAGCAATACACTGATAGATAAGACAACAGTTTAACAAAGCTCGTATTCAGCAGTTTACTTACATTCCTGTAAAAAAATTGAAAAAATAATTCGTTTTTCAAAAAATGTTTCTACATTTGTACCGGAAAAATATAACGAAGAAAAACAATGAATCTTTTGAATAATACATTTTCTTGGCGTTGGCAAAATCTGGTTGTGGTAAGCAATGAGGTTTAGTCCGCTATGTGTATTATATAAACAAGAATATAAAAGCGACCTGTTGTTTACCGAAAACGACAGGTCGCTTCTTTTTCGGTAAACAACGAATAAAATAAAGTAATAAAACATATAAAAATCTCAAGAAAGATTATGGAAAGAACAAAAAGATTTTTTCTGAGCGAGAATGAAATACCAAGACAATGGTATAACATCATGGCCGATATGGTAAACAAACCGATGCCTATCCTCCACCCCGGAACTAAACAACCGCTAAAGCCGGAAGACCTGTATCCGATTTTTGCAGAAGAAGTGTCGAAACAAGAGCTGAACATGACCGATGCATGGATTGACATACCCGAAGAAGTGAGGGAAATGTATAAAATTTACCGTTCTACACCCCTTGTACGCGCTTACGAACTGGAAAAAGCATTGGATACTCCGGCACATATATATTTCAAGAATGAGAGCGTAAGCCCGGTAGGTTCGCACAAATTAAATTCGGCTTTGGCACAGGCTTATTATTGCAAAAAAGAGGGCTTAACCAATATCACAACCGAAACAGGAGCAGGACAATGGGGAACTGCATTATCGTTTGCAGCAAAGGCTTTCGGGTTGGAACTGGCTGTGTATATGGTAAAAGTAAGCTACGAGCAAAAACCCTATCGCCGCTCGCTGATGCGAACATGGGGAGCACAGGTAATAGCTTCGCCAAGTATGTCGACAAAAGCCGGACGGAAGATATTGACCGAAAATCCTAATTATCAGGGAAGCCTTGGAACGGCTATTTCTGAAGCCATCGAGCTTGCGCAAACTGTTCCAAATTGCAAATACACACTTGGAAGCGTGTTGAACCATGTGGCTTTGCACCAGTCAATTATCGGGTTAGAAGCTGAAAAACAAATGGAAATGGCCGGCGAGTATCCTGATGTTGTTATCGGCTGCTTTGGCGGAGGCTCAAACTTCGGCGGAATATCATTCCCATTTATGCGCCACAACATTCTGAATGGAAAGAAAACACGCTTTATTGCAGCAGAGCCGGCATCGTGTCCTAAACTGACACGCGGTGTTTTCCAATACGACTTTGGCGACGAGGCGGGTTATACTCCTCTGCTACCTATGTACACACTGGGTCATAACTTTGCTCCTGCCCATATTCACGCAGGCGGATTGCGTTACCACGGTGCCGGTACTATTGTGAGCCAGCTTATGAAAGACGGATATATGGAAGCGGTGGATATTAAGCAACTGGAATCGTTCAAAGCAGGCGTATTGTTTGCTCAAACAGAAGGCATTGTACCAGCTCCGGAATCGTCGCACGCAATTGCGGCTGCCATCAACGAAGCACTGAAAGCAAAAGAAGAAGGAAAACAAAAAACTATTCTTTTCAACCTGTCAGGACACGGTTTGATTGACATGGCTGCTTACGACCAATATCTTGCGGGAGATTTGCAAAATTACGAACTTCCCGAAGAGGAAATCTGCAAGAACATTGAAGAACTTGAAAAAATAATCTGAACTTCGCCTACAGACAAAACAAACAAGCCGGCTTTACCACAATGATAAAGCCGGCTTGTTTTTTATTATGCTTACACAGATATTTATTTTACCCGTTTAGCTTTTAATATCTTTATATCCTCCGCAGGCCTGTCCATGCTTCCGGTTTTAACCTTCGATATTTTATCCACTATATCCAACCCTTCAATAACCTCACCAAAAACGGTATATTCACCATCCAGATGAGGAGTACCTCCAATAGTAGTATAATCAGCCCGTTGCTGTTCCGTGTACTTATAAGCCGTACTATCAGCCATCTCTTTATGCACTTCAACTAAAATAGAATCGCGCAGGGCATCCAGTTTTTCCTGGCTTTTTTCTATACGGTAGCGTTTTACTTCTTCCTGTTTTTCCTGTACTTTCTGGTTGAATAAGTTTGATTCCGCACGGCGCATCATGTTCTTTTCCATCATATCGAGCTCTGCATCTGAAAACTTCCTGCCTTCTACAATATAAAACTGACATCCTGACGAAGCCTTTTTCGGATTAACCTGGTCGCCCTGACGGGCTGCTGCCAAAGCACCTTTTTTATGGTAGTACTTAGGATAAACAAATTCGGCCGGAATAGTATAACCTACATCGCCTGTGCCGAGTGATTGTCCGGGCTTTGCCTTTTTCGAATCCGGGTCGCCTGTCTGAATCATAAACTCAGCAATCACACGGTGAAACAATACCCCATCGTAGAAACCATCGTCCACCAGTTTCATAAAATTATCACGATGCAACGGGGTTTCCGGATACAGTTTTATTACAATATCGCCATAAGACGTTTCTAAACGGACCTTAGGCTCCAATACTTCTTTTTTTGTACTACACGATTCCGACATAATTACAAATGCTAATATAAATAATGTGTTAATGATAAATAGCTTTTTCATGTTTCTACAGTTTATTGCTTTATCGTTGCTATTGCTTTTTTAAGTCTGCTGATTGTTTCCGCTTTGCCCAGAATGGCTGTAATATCAAACATATGCGGCCCTTTAGGAGCACCAACCACCGATAAGCGGAAAGCATTCATTATACCCCCAAGGTTATACTGCTTAGACTCAATCCATGCTTTTACCACATTTTCGGTATTCTCAGCCGAGAAATCATCAATACCCTCCAATACGCCAATTAGTTCATCCATCTGAGCAGGAGTATTTTCTTTCCAACGTTTCTGAACGGTTTTTTCGTCGTACGATGCAGGTGCTTCGAAAAAGAAATAACTTTGCTCCCACAGTTCATTTACAAAGTTCACACGTTCCTTAACAAGAGAAACGATTTTTATCAAAGTTGGCATATCAGCATCCAAGCCTTTTTCTTTCAAAGTCTCGGCAAAAAGTGATGCTATTTCCTCATTTGGTTTCATCTGCAGGTATTTATGGTTAAACCATTTGCCCTTTTCGTAATCAAACTTGGCGCCACTCTTGCTAACCCTGTCGAGTGAAAAAGCATCAATCAACTCCTGCATGGAGAAAATTTCCTGTTCAGTACCCGGATTCCAACCCAGCAGAGCTAAAAAGTTTACAACAGCCTCAGGGAAATAACCTGCCTCACGATAACCCGACGAAGTTTCGCCACTCTTAGGGTCTTTCCAATTCAGAGGAAAAATAGGGAAACCGAGCCTGTCGCCATCACGCTTGCTTAACTTCCCGTTGCCATCGGGCTTCAGCAACAGTGGTAAATGGGCAAAACGAGGCATTTCCTTTTCCCAGCCCAGACTACGATATAGCAGCACATGCAAAGGCGCAGAAGGCAACCATTCCTCGCCACGGATTACATGCGATATTTTCATTAAATAATCGTCCACCACGTTTGCCAAGTGGTAGGTAGGCAAGCTGTCAGCCGATTTATATAGCACTTTATCATCTAACACAGACGAGTTAATAATCACCTCACCACGAATCAAGTCATCCACCGTTACATCTTCATCGGGTTCTATCTTGATGCGGACTACATACACATCACCTCTTTCGATACGCATATTTACCTCCTCGGCCGACAAAGTGAGCGAGTTGGTCATCTGCATCCGGGTTTTAGCGTCGTACTGAAAATTCTGTATTTCCGTTCTTTTCTGCTCCAGTTCTTCCGGAGTGTCAAATGCAATATAAGCCAACCCCGCATCCAATAGCTGGTCGACATACTGACGATATATGTGTTTACGTTCGCTTTGGCGGTAAGGTGCACAGTCGCCCCCTACTCCTACTCCCTCGTCTATCTTTATACCCAGCCAGTTCAGCGACTCAATAATATAATCCTCGGCACCGGGCACAAAACGGTTAGAGTCTGTATCCTCTATACGCAACAGCATATCGCCTCCATGCTGTTTTGCAAACAGGTAGTTATACAAAGCAGTTCTCACCCCACCAATATGAAGTGCCCCTGTAGGACTTGGAGCAAAGCGGACTCTTATTTTTTCCATTGAATATATTTCTTTTTTTAATCTGTTATTACTTGATGCTTGCAAAAATAATCATTTTTTCTGTAAGGTTGCCCCTACAAATCGCCGTATCAGAAGAAAAACCATAACTCTACAAAAAAAGAAAGCCACTTCGTTGCAGAAGCGGCTTTCTTCAGATATTTAATTCAGATATTATTCTTGATTCAGAGTAACACGTTTGAATGAAGTAGCTGTAGCTTTATTAGCTTTCAGATAATCAGCCACACTCATTTTACCATCTTTGATAAATGCTTGTTCCAACAATGTAGATTCTTGGAAAAATTTATTTAAACGGCCTTGAGCAATTTTGTCAAGCATGTTTTCCGGTTTTCCTTCTTCGCGCGCTTTTTCACGGCCAATTTCAAGCTCTGTATTGATAACTTTTTCAGGAACTGAAGTACGGTCCAACGAAACCGGATTCATTGCAGCTACCTGCATAGCTACATCACGCATTACTTGGTTATCAACGCCTGCTTCGGCAAAAGCAACGATAGTTGCCAATTTGTTTCCCGGATGAATATATGCTACTGTAGAACCTCCTTCAACAAACTCGAAGTAGTCAAGTTCCATTTTCTCACCTGTAACACCCGAGCGGTCAACCACCAATTCAGCGATAGAACGTCCGTCAACAACCAATGCTTTCAACGCATCCAGATTAGCCGGTTTTTCGGCCATTGCTTTATCTAAAATAGATTGGGTAAGTGCTATAAAGTCTGCATTTTTTGCAACGAAGTCTGTTTCGCACTTCAATGCCAAAACTGCTGCATAAGCTCCATTGGCTGCTGCAAGAACACAACCTTCTGATGCTTCACGGTCGCTACGTTTTGCAGCTACAGCCTGTCCTTTTTTACGTATGATTTCAATTGCTTTATCGAAATCGCCTTCTGCTTCTGTCAAAGCATTTTTGCAATCCATCATACCTGCGCCTGTCATTGCACGCAATTTCGAAATTTCAGCCATTGTTATTTGTACTGCCATAGTTGTAGTATATTTGTTGTTAATATTTCATTATTAAAAAAACGAGTTACCAGCTATTTCAAGACCAATGTCCAATAACTCGCAACTCGTAGTTTTTATTTTACAATAAATCTTGAACTCAGTCGAAAGACATTATTCTGCGTCTTCAGCTCCCTCTTCCTCTGTTTCAGCAGGGGCAGCTTCTTCGTCTTTATTAGTTTTTACTTTTTTAGTTACTCTTGACTTTCTTTCTTTTGATGCCGGAGCTTCTGCTGCTTCTGCATCTGCTTTTTCTACTTTACGCTCGTCCAATCCTTCTTGGATTGCTCCGCATACAGCATTCAAGATAACTTCGATTGATTTTGTCGCGTCATCGTTTGCAGGAATTACAAAGTCAATTCCATTAGGATTTGAGTTTGTATCTACAATAGCAAATACAGGGATTCCTAAACGTTGTGCTTCGCGAACTGCGATATGTTCTTTCATCACGTCGACAACAAAGATAGCCGAAGGAAGGCGGGTTAAGTCAACAATACTTCCTAAGTTCTTTTCCAGTTTTTCGCGTTGACGGGTGATTTGAAGTTTTTCGCGTTTTGATATATTATCGAACGTACCATCAGAATTCATCTTGTCGATAGTAGTCATCTTTTTCACCGCCTTACGGATAGTAGGGAAGTTGGTCAACATACCACCGGCCCAACGCTCAGTAATATATGGCATTCCAACCGACTGTGCTTTGTCTGCTACCACATCTTTTGCTTGTTTCTTAGTAGCTACAAACAAAATTTTACGGCCTGATTTTGCAATCTGTTTCAATGCAGCAGCAGCTTCGTCTACTTTTACTACTGTTTTGTGTAAGTCGATAATATGGATATCGTTACGCTCCATAAAGATATAAGGAGCCATAGCGGGATTCCATTTGCGTTTCAAGTGACCAAAGTGGCTACCTGCTTCTAATAGTTGTTCAAAATTAGTTCTTGACATTTTTTGTTTTTAAAATTGTTTACATTCTTTTTAAATCAATCTCCAAGTAGCCATACCGGATCTTGGAAATTTAGATACTAAACCCTATTTTATTTACTATTTCATCATTTACCATTTACCATTAAGTTTAAGCAACATTAAATAGTAAATGGTAAATAAAAAAATGGTCAATCGTATTAGCGTTTTGAGAATTGGAATCTTTTGCGGGCTTTTGGTTGTCCCGGTTTTTTACGTTCCACTTCGCGAGGATCGCGGGTCATGAATCCTTCAGCTTTCAATGCCGATTTGTCTTCCGGATTTATTTTTACCAAAGCACGTGCAACTGCTAAACGTAATGCTTCCGATTGTCCTTTGAAACCACCACCATTCAGGTTCACTTTAATGTCATATTTTTCAACAACACCAAGTGTGTTTAATGGTTGCTTAACAACGTATTGCAATATTGGCGATGGAAAATAATTAGTCAAATCACGTTTATTAATAGTAATTTTTCCGCTTCCTTCGGTAACATAAACACGAGCAACAGCCGCTTTTCTTCTTCCTAAAGCATTTATTACTTCCATATTATTTATTTAAGTTTGTTAATTCGATTTGTTTTGGTTGTTGAGCTTGCATATTATGTTCTGCACCTGCAAAAACATAAAGATTGCCTATTACTTTATCCGACAGGCGGTTTTTAGGCAACATGCCTTTTACCACTTTCTTGATAAATCTTTCAGGGCTTTTCTTCATCATTTGCTCCGGAGTCATCTCGCGTTGACCACCGGGATAACCTGTGTGGCGAAGATAAACTCGGTCTGTCCATTTTTTTCCGGTCAGTTTCACTTTCTCTGCATTGATAATAATCACATTATCTCCACAATCCACATGGGGAGTGAAATTTGCTTTGTACTTTCCACGCAGAATTTTAGCTACTTCTGAAGCCATACGTCCCAAAACCAAATCGGTTGCATCTACCAACACCCATTCTTTTTGTGCTGTTGCCTTGTTGGCAGAAATAGTTTTATAACTTAATGTATCCACTTGTTATTATTTTTTTTGATTAAAATTCATCCTTTCATTACATGCACACTATTGATTTTGATTGAGGCTAATCGGAACAAAACCAATCCATTACAATGTAAATAATCAGATCCTAATATAGGGATAATAAACGGACTGCAAAGATATGGTATTTCTTTTTAATATCCAAACAAATATGAGGGGAAAGTAAAAAGGAGAAAGGAGAATGCAAAAAAACAGAAACTATATTCGATTACAGGCCGCCGAATGTTCTATAAAAAAACAAAACCACACTGCTGTTGTTGAGAAAACTCCTGTAAACAGGATTTGAGGTGTTGATCTTCTTTGTAATCTGCCGTGTCGGTAAAGACAACCCGAAGGCGCAGCCCGCCATTGAAAACCAGACTTTCCTCGGTAGAAATCTAGCGTTGAGTTTTCCAATCTCAGAACAATGTGGTTCGTTAATACAAATATAATGCTTTTTTATTTACGTTCAAAACAAAACAAAGTAAACCTGCCTTAGATTAACATTTTTTGGACATAACGAATCTTATTTTGCATTGAATTGACCCTCGATATCGCGTAAATCCTTCGTAATAAAAAAACATTTTTTCTGAACACGAATTACTCGTATTTCTTACCTTCTTCTATTAGCTCTTCACTACATTGCTCCAAAGCCAATGGCGAAAAAAGCTCTATCAAATTATCTTCCGGATCGCGCAGATGTACTGTGCGCATTCCCCAACCGGGCATATCAGTAGGCTCATTAACGAATGTCACACCCTTTTTTTTCAAATTTTCATAAGCCTGGTCAACATTATCTACGCTGAATGACACAAGCGACTTCTCCCGAAATCCCACGGGTAATTCTTTATCTGCATTACCTACCGAGGGAGCCATCCAGTCGGATACAAAAAGTGCGAATCCTTCTATCCCCTCTGCCACTTTAAAACTGGCATATCCACTGTTTTCATCACCCCAAGCAGGTTCTAATCCAAGCTGCTCAGAGTAAAACTTAAAACATTTAGCAAAATCCTTGACTAATAATCTTACATTACTAAATTTCATTATTGTATAATTTTTTATAGTTATTCTTCTGAATACATGACAAAAATAAATTGATAAATAAGAACTAAGATTAAAGTCCGATTTGTTCCACCTTGTTCTTTTACTCTATTTTGCTCCTTCACTACAGGTTTTTGAATAAAAAATCACATTTCCGCTTATAAAGATGCCTGCGGGTTTGTTTTCCTAATATGCTATGGTTTTTATCGGTATAAAGCTGCATTTCGAACTGTTTATCGGCTTCTACCAAGCGTTGAATATAAAGCATTGTATTTTGCACATGCACATTATCATCGGCCGTGCCGTGAATAATCAGCAGCTTACCATTCAGCTTGTCGGCCTTCACCAATGGCGAAGTTTCATCATAACCCTTGAAGTTTTCCTGAGGGCGGCGCATAAACCTCTCAGTATAAGCCGTATTATATAGTCGCCAGTCGGTAACGGGAGCAACGGAAATACCTACTTTAAATACGCTCTCATCCGCACTCATTGTCGATAGCGTCATAAAGCCACCAAAGCTCCATCCCCAGATACCAATGCGCGACGCATCGATATATTCTTTCGCCCCCAAATACTTAGCTGCTTCTATCTGGTCTTTTGTCTCCAAGACACCCAACTGCTGGTAAGTACACTTGCGGAACTCCGCCCCTCTTGCTCCTGTACCTCTGCCATCAACACATGCTACCACATAGCCCATTTCTGCCAGATAATACTCCCAGCCTATGCCCCACCTGTCTACTACCTGTTGCGAACCGGGACCACTATATTGCACCATCAAGAGCGGATATTCTTTTGAAGCCTCTAAGTTTTTCGGCTTCAGAATCCAGCCATTCAGCTCTACACTCTCAGACGTTTTGAATTTAAAAAACTCTTTTTCAGCCATATTCAGCGATTTGAAATCATTTTCTACCGCAGAGTTTTCTTTCATTACCCGAACCTCCGCACCCTTATTAGTTCTCAAGGTTATTTTGTTAGGCATTTCAAGCGACGACGCATTATCCACAAAATAGCTGTAAGTAGCATTGAAGGTAGCATTATGAGTTCCTTTACCATCAGTCAGCATAGTTTTACGCCCCTTAGCGTCCAGCGCATATATATTCCGTTGCATAGGCGAGGTTTCTGCCGATTGATAATACAACACATTGCTCTTTTCATCGTATCCATACACATGCGTAACATCCCATTCGCCCGAAGTAAGTTGCTTATCCAAAATACCGTTCATACGGTATTTATACACGTGGCAATATCCGTCTTTCTCGCTAACATACAGAAACGATTTATTGTCTTTGAAGAAATAAATATCATCTACAAGCTCGTAATCTACATAATACTTATCCTCTTCGCTCAATACTAATTTTGCTACTGTCGATTTCGGGTTTGCCAGGTACATATCCAGCTTATTTTGGTTCCGGTTAAGTTTAAACACCGCCAACTGCTCAGGCGAGTTAGTCCAGCATATGCGGGGAACGTAAAAATCTTCATCTTCCCCTCCCACACTAATTTCACGGGTAGTTTTATTATAATCATCGTACACAAACACCTTTACCTTCGAGTTGCTCTCACCCGCTTTCGGGTATTTAAAATTCAGATAATCGGGATATAATGTTATTCCATCAGCATCGGGTGCTTTATTATACAGTTGGAAAGAAAATTCGGGCACTTCTGTTTCGTCAAATTTAAGAAAAGCCAGAAGCTTACTGTCAGGACTCCATTCAAAATAACGCCGTACTCCAAATTCTTCTTCATAAACCCAATCGGGAATACCATTAATTATCTTTCCAAACTCACCATCTTTCGTAACAGTAATCTCTGTATTAAAATCCAACTTACGCAAAAACAGGTTATTATCCCTTGCAAAAGCTACATAACGGCTATCGGGCGAAAAGAGCGGAGCCTCCTGCCGTCCATATTCCGATAATTGCTTCAGTTCGTTCTTCTTTATATTATATATATAATAGTCGGCTGTGAATGTACGGCGATAACGGTATTGCACATTATTATACACCATTATCAACTCCTCGTTCGGGCTAAACTCGTATCCCGATATTTTCTTCACAGGTGCATTTTCCAACTTTGATACGTTGAAAACAGTATCTACAACTTCCCCGCTCTTATAGTTGTACTTCACAATAGCTTCGTTATTTATCAGTACAGTGTAATGCTCGCCATCGCTCATCGAGTGCAAAGCCGGGATTCCCCGCGCACTGAACCTACCATCGGTAATATCATATAACAAATTGCAAAATACAGTTTGGGAGATTACTAAAAAAATAAAAAAAAGAAAATGGCGTTTCATACACGATATATTTTTTGATGTTTTTGTCTACTGCAAAAATAGACATTTTCTTTTTTAATGAATTTTGAATTAATGATTTTTACCGAAATGACAAAAGGTATACATAAAACAACAAAACCTATATAGGAACAAATAGTTAAAAATCGCTAATTAAGTAATGTTTATTTTACTTTAAGTAAAGTTTGCTTTACATTTGAGGATAATTTTAAAACTCAAACGAATATGATGAAAAACTATCTTTTTCCGGTAAACTTTAAGAAAGCGGGCCGGATACTTTTTATTCCGTTTCTGGTTTTGGCGGTATTTCAAAATAAAATAACGTTGGAAATTCCCGTATTTGCATTATTGAGCGACAAACTATTTGGAGGAGCAGAAAGCCTGAATGTATTACGAAACAACATTATTGATGAAATTGCATACATCGGCCTTATTGTATCGTTGATATTCATAGCTTTCTCCAAAGAGAAAGACGAGGACGAATACATCAACCAAATCAGAGCCAACTCTTTGGTGTGGGCACTACTGGTAAACTATACCATATTGATTCTCGAAATCATCTTTATTTACGGCATACCATTTTTGTATGTACTGAACATCAATTTATTCTCGATATTGATTCTGTACATAATCAAGTTTAATATTGCACTTTATTCTTTCAGAAAATCAGGAGCTCATGAAGAATAACCTTACAGTAGAACGTGCTATAAAAAAAGTGACGCAACAGCAATTAGCTGAAGCCGTAGGCGTCAGCCGGCAAACCATTCACGCAATAGAATCGGGGAAATACACCCCTTCGACACTACTGGCACTCAAAATCGGAAGATTTTTTAATAAGAGCGTAGATGACATATTCCGGCTGGAAGAAAATGAATAACAGATAAATATACTTGTAAAAACAGCTACCCACATCATTCATTTTAGACAGCAAAACAATAAACACATACATCAAGATAACAACAAAACAATATTGGTACTGAGTTTTGGATGTATTAAAAAAAACATGGTTTTGCAATACAAAAAAACAGAGAAAAAGACCATACTTTAACTCTGTTTTCTCAATAAAGGGGCTTGCTTTTTTATTTTTGACAAAAAGATAAGAGACAAAAACAACCAAATGCTTTTTTATACCATGTTTCAGTTTTATCGGACAACAATAAATCTCTTTATCTTAATTTAGCACCAAGTTTATTCTCCAGATTAGTCTGAATTTTCTTCATTATCATATCAATCTGTTTGTCGGTAAGCGTTTTGCTTTCGTCCTGCATGACAAAGCTCACCGCATACGATTTCTTACCCGCTTCCAGATTTTTACCTTCGTATACATCGAATAAATAAACGTCTTTCAGAAGGTTACGTTCACTTTCGTACGCTATTTTTTCAATTTGTGCAAACTGTACGTTTTTATCAAGCAGCAGAGCCAAATCGCGCTTTACTTCCGGATATTTCGACATTTCTTTGAACAGCACCTTATGCCCTTTTATTTCAGACAGTAAATTAGCCCACACAAAATCGGCATAGTATACTTCCGTATCAATGTCCATATATTTACACAACTTAGGATGAACTACCCCGAAAACAGCCAGTTTTTTGCCCGAACGGCTATAGATAGTCATAGCCTCGCTAAGCAATTCGTCGGAATAATCTCCATATACTGCTTTCCGTAAATTAATACCCAAGCGGCGAAGTACGTTTTCAACGTATGCTTTCATCTCAAAAACACTCGTTTTCGCAGCAGCTACCGCCCACGATTGCGCCTGCTTATTGCCTGTAAGCCAAAGTGCCAAATGATATCCCTCAGCATATGCCGACAGCGCATCGGCATCCGAGCGGTTTTCGTTATGGTATGAATATACATTGCCAAACTCATAAAACTTCAGGTCGCTTCTTTTACGGTTTATATTCCGTACAACGCTCTCAAGCCCTCCAAACAATAATGTCTGACGCATAACATTCAGGTCGGAGCTTAACGGATTCATCAACCTTACACAGTTTGTTTCAGGATAAGAACTTAGGTTTGTATAATAAGCGCTTTTGGTCAGAGAGTTGTTCATTATCTCATTAAATCCCTGCGCGGTAAGTTGTTCCGATATTAATTTTTGCAAAGCGGACGAATCCGGCTTGGAAACATAGCTCAAAGTCGATTTCAGCTCGTCACCTATCTCCACATTATTATATCCGTATATCCGCAGGATATCTTCAATAACATCTACATCGCGCTGTACATCTACACGGTAAGCAGGCACATGCAGCAAGTACTCATCAGCCGTTTTGCTTACCACCTTCATCTCCAACGCCGCAAGAATAGTTTCAACTACCTCCTGCCCTATCTCCTTACCAATAAGCGAATATACTTTCTGAAGCGATAATTTTACTTCGAAAGGCTTTATGCTGTCCGGATAAACATCAATTACATTGCTCGAAATCTCTCCACCTGCCACTTGCTGAATCAACAAGGCTGCACGTTTCAGATTATATATAGTAGCTTCGGGGTCGCAACCACGTTCATAACGGAACGAAGCATCGGTATTCAGCACATGGCGGCGCGCTGTTTTACGAATGGCAACCGGATTGAAATATGCGCTTTCGAGGAAAACATTTTGCGTGGTTTCGGATATACCCGAATTTAACCCTCCGAAAACACCTCCTATACACATTGGCTCGTCTTTTCCGCAAATCATCAAATCGTCGGAACTCAGTTTGCGTTCTATTCCGTCCAAAGTAACGAAAGAAGTACCGCTCGGAAGGTTTTTTACACGCACCTCCTGCCCGTTTATCTTGTCGGCATCAAAGGCATGCAACGCCTGCCCCATTTCGAACATTACATAGTTTGTAACGTCTACCACATTGTTGATTGGGCGAACGCCAATGGTTTTCAGGCAATCCTGCAACCATGCCGGCGATTCTGCTATTTTAACCCCCGAAATAGTAACAGCCGAATAACGGGGACAATCCTTCGTGTTTTCTACTGCAACAGGAATACCGCGGTTTGTATTTTGAACGGCGAAAGAATCGACCGACGGTTTGCTCAATTTCACCGACTTGTCGCGGATAGAAAAATATGCAGCCACATCGCGGGCTACGCCATAATGCGAAATAGCATCGGCACGGTTGGGAGTTATATCCACCTCCAGCACATAATCCGATTTTACATTATAATAGTCCTTCGCCAAAGTACCTACAGGTACATCGTTTGGCAGCACAATAATACCGGCGTGGTTTGTTCCCACACCTATTTCATCTTCGGCACAAATCATCCCGAACGATTCAACACCACGTATCTTTGAGCGCTTGATAGTAAACGATTCGTCGCCCGAATATAGCTTAGTCCCTACTGTTGCTACGATTACTTTTTGTCCTGCGGCTACGTTGGGAGCACCACACACAATCTGCAAAGGCTCGCCGCTGCCTACATTTACGGTAGTTACGTGCAAATGGTCCGAATTTTCATGGTCGGCACACGTCAACACCTCACCTACCACCAAACCTTCGAGACCTCCTTTAATTGTCTGAACTTCCTCTACCCCTCCGGTTTCCAAACCGATGGAAGTAAGAATTTTAGATAACTCCTCAGGCGTTACATCTATATTAATATACTGTTTAAGCCAATTATACGATATATTCATACGCTTACATTTACTATATTACAG
Organism: Paludibacter sp. 221; assembly: GCF_010501035.1. Classification (GTDB taxonomy): domain Bacteria; phylum Bacteroidota; class Bacteroidia; order Bacteroidales; family Paludibacteraceae; genus QVMH01. Next base: position 56,323 of record NZ_QVMH01000006.1, on the reverse strand, counting down.
TTGCTTTACATCACTGGTAATTCTAAAGTGTGCAAAGATACTGCTTTTTTCGAACATAAATAATGAATAAATAAGGTAAAATCAGAATAATAAAATATTATTGGAAGAAGTAAAACTGATTTTATCAAACAGCATGCTCATAAACAACTCACTTTCATCGAACACCTGTCGAACACCGAGAACAAACAGCATACTACTAATAATCAATACATTACAATCGACAATAAGACACTACCGACACAGTAATCGAACAGCATATCGAACAGATTCCGCACACCAACCGACACACCCAACAAGCTAATAAACAACATATTACAAACATCAATCGAACACCAATAAGCACAGCGGTCGAACACCCACCCGTACAAAGAAGAAGAAAGAATATAAGAAAGAATAAATATTTACTCTCTCTCTATATATATAGGCTTCAAAAAAAAAATTGAAAAACAGGATAAAAAGCGGTATCAAAAACAAGATTATCAGACTTATTGTTTTCAGACTATAACCTACTAAAATAAGCTAATAAGGTTATTGTTGTAGTATTGTTACTATTACTAAGGTTGTTTTTTATAAATAAGGTTTTTATGATTTACCTTATTTTGTTGATAAACTTTAGAGGTTGTTCAAATTTTCCACAAAGAGCCATTATAGCTTTGAATATATCTTTTTCGCGATAAATTATGTCCTTTTTTGTGACACGAAGTTGAGCGTAGCTAAATTTCACCTCTNAAATTTCCCTAAAAAATCACCAAAATTTATCTTGCGAGTAAAATTTAAACAACCTCTTAGTAACCCTCAAAAGTCAAGCTAAAACAACCTTATTACCTTATCTTAATTACAAATCGACTTTATCATGCAAAAGATTCGCACATTGGCCAAGAGTATCAAAAAAGATAAAAAAAGAAGATAAAAAAAAGAGGTAATTCATCATTACCTCTATCTTCGCTATAATAAATTCGTAAAAACAATCAGCAGTTTACACATGCGTTACAAACAACGGGGTGTCGGTATGCAATACCATCTTGTAAGCCAGCCCGGGATTGAACAATCGGGCAAACAAGTTGCGGCGGCGGGCATTGAACGACAGCAAATCTATTTTCTGCTTAGTAAGATAATCGTCGAGCAGTTTAACCTTATCCAAATCCCCGTCAATCATTTCATACTTAGTGCTAAGTTGCGGGTAATGCTCGTGGAAATAGGTTTTTATACCGCTAAGCATAATTTCATCCCATTTCTCATTCTTTTCGGCCACGTGGATAAAGTGCATTTCGAGCTTCTCGCAGCAAAACAGCGAGATAATACTATCAATCGCAATCAGGTCTTTTTGGTCGAATTTAGTAAGGAATGCCACCCGTTTTATATCTTCCGGCGAATCGTAAGGAGTCTCTATAGGCAAAGCAAATACCGGAACAGGGCACGAGTCGATTACCTCAGCCGTTACGCTTCCTATAAGCTCGTTGGTTTTCGATACCTTTTTACCGCGCGTACCCATCACAACCAATGTCGGTTCATGCTTTTTACAGTAGTCCAATATCTGGTCTTCGGGCACTCCCTCTTTCAGTTCGAAAGAGAAAGGTACTTTGGGCAACTCACCTGCCTGTATTCTTCTTTTAATCAGGTTCGTCATATTCTCCACATCAGCATTTGCCGAAGTTATAATGCGGCGCAGCAACTCACCATCGCTTATGCTGTAAGTACTTACATCGTTGTTCGACGATATTGTAAACATGGGCGTATAATATACATACAAGAATACAACTTCGGCCTTGTGCTTGGCTGCAAAATAAAATCCAAAATCGATTGACTTGGCTACCTGGTCCGAAAAATCAATCGGGATAAGGATTTGTTTTTTCTCTTTCTTATCTCCTTCATTTTCAGTCTCCCACTCTTTCTCTATTTTTTCTACTATTGCCAACGCACGGGGGAGGTCTTTTTCCTTAATACGCACACGTACACCTACAGCCATTTCTGGATGTTCCAAGTTCAGATTATGAATCGTAGTTTCAATACCATTCTCTTCCAATACCGCTTTTATCATTTGCGCCCGTTCATAAGTACGGATAGCAAGGGTTACTAATTTATCAGACATAGTAGTTCGTTTTTTTTGAAGGTAATTTATTAATATTCCCGATAAATACTTAGCAGAGCATCTATACTCCGCTGTAAAGTTAACTAATTTTATTTACTAATTGTTCTGCTTTTATATAAATATTTTCGATTATTCAGTTTATTTCACTCTACTTTATTTATAGGTTTTTCACTATTTTTGCACTTCACTTTTAGTAAAACCGGACATGAAACACACAATGCTTAAAAAAAACACTTTCCTTACATTACTCCTACTGCTTTGTACTCTGAATACTATTGCTCAAAAATCACCTTTGAACCACGATGTATATGATTCGTGGAAAAGTCTGAAAAACACCTCGATAACCAACGATGGAAAATTTGCCATTGCTGTCGTAGCCGAACAGGAGGGCGATGATTATCTCTACATTCAGAACTTAAGCAACCGGAAAGAATTGACCGTACCGCGCGGATATAGTTATGAGCTTGTGCCCGACAACAAATACGTAATAGCAAAAATAAAGGCCTCTCACGCAGATATACGCGAAGCCAAGATAAAGAAAAAAGCTGCCGAAAAAATGCCGAAGGACTCTTTAGCCGTTATCAGACTGGACGACCTGTCTGTGGTAAAAATTCCATCGGTAAAGGATTTTAAAACAGGAAAAGATTTTTCGGCATACGTAGCTTACACACTCAGCGACAGTATAAAATCTAAAGAAAAAACATCGACGCTTGTCATCCGCAACATTGAAAGCTCAACCGAAGATACTATCAAAAATGTTTCGGCTTACTCTTTCAGTAAAAACGGGAAAGCACTTGCCGTCACTACAAAGCCCGAAAAAAAGGATTCGGTAAACGAGCCATCGGTTTTCCTTCTGAACTTGGAAAAGTACAGTAAAAATCTGATTTCGAGTGGAAAAACAGAGTATATCAGTCAGGCATTATCAGAAGATGGAATGCAGCTTGCTTTTCTTGCAACTGCGGATACCACCAAGCAAGAAAACAAAGAGTATAAACTCTATTACTATAAGCATGGGGCTGATTCGGCCTTTGTAGTAGCCAACAAAGCTCACGAAAACATGCCCGACAAATGGATTGTGAGCAAAAACAGAACACCTTTGTTCAGCAAAAATGGCAAACGCCTATTGTTTGGAATAGCTCCGATGCCACTGGAGAAAGACACTACAATCCCTGATTTTGAAAAAGCCGGACTGGACATCTGGCATTGGCAGGAACCTGAGATTCAGCCCGTACAACTAAAAACACTGGATGCCGACAAGAAAAAATCATACTTGGCTTACATCGACTTAAATAACCCGCAAGTTTTTACGCAACTTGCCAACGATACGATACCAAACGTATATCTATCAGAAGAAAACAACGGAGAGTTTGCCATCGGTGTATCTAAATTACCCTACCTTCTGAAAGCTCAATGGGACACTTCGTCCAGATATACGCAGGACGTATGGTCTTATAATTTAACGTCGGGCGAACGGAAGCTGATAAAAAAAGGGCTTACAGGAAACTACTCGCTGTCGTATAATGGGAATTACCTTGTGTGGTACGACCTTAACACCCGCAATTATTACGCATACGAACTAAAAACGGACGAAGAACGATGTCTGACCTGTGGCTTGAACATCAATTTCTGGAATGAGGAAAACGACACCCCCACCATACCTCTTAACTATGGTATGGGAATGTGGTATGAAAACGACAATGCCCTGCTGGTGTACGACCAATATGATATATGGAAATTAGACCCAAGCGGTAAAACGCCACCGCAAAACATAACCAAAGGCGAAGGACGTAAGAATAAAACGACACTCCGCCACATAAAAACAAATCCTGATGCGAAGTTCATTACCTCGAAAGAACAACTCTTGCTTTCAGCGTTCAACAATGAGAATAAGAAAAACGGATATTATTTGCTGGGACCAAAAAACAACCTGCAAAAACTGGTTTTAGATGGCTATACATTCTCGTCGGTGAAGAAAGCAAAAGATAAAGACAGTTATCTGTACATTAAATCGAACTTTGCCACTACTCCCGATTTGTATTCAACAACGAACAACTGGAAATCGGAAAGGAAACTGACCGAAATTAATCCGCAGGCTAAAAACTACAAATGGGGAAGCGTAGAGTTAACAGAGTGGAAAACATTCGACGGAAAAACGGCGCAAGGTTTGCTCTATAAGCCGGAAAACTTTGATGCGAACAAAAAATATCCGATGCTTACTTATTTCTACGAACGCTCGTCAGACAATTTATACACCCACTACATGCCGCAGCCTAACTGGTCGATAATCAATATTTCATACTATGTAAGCAATGACTATATTGTTTTCGTACCCGACATTCATTATACCGACGGACACCCGGGACAGTGTGCCTACAACTACGTTATTTCGGGAGTAGAAAAGCTATGCGAAAACCCTTGGGTAGACAAAGAGAATCTCGGAGTGCAGGGGCAAAGCTGGGGAGGCTATCAGGTGGCATATCTTATAACACGCACCAACATATTTAAATGCGCGGGCTCAGGCGCTCCTGTATCAAACATGTTCAGTGCTTACAACGGCATCCGTTGGGAATCGGGACGTAGCCGCCAGTATCAATATGAGCAAGGGCAATCGCGCATCGGAAAAAACATGTGGGAAGCACCTGAACTGTATCACGAAAACTCGCCCATATTTTTTGCCGACAAGGTGGAAACTCCACTACTCATTATGCACAACGACCAAGATGGCGCTGTGCCTTGGTATCAGGGCATTGAGTATTTTATGGCATTGCGCCGCCTGCAAAAACCTGTCTGGATGCTGCAATACAACAAAGAAGCCCATAACCTGAAGGAAAGACGAAACAGGAAAGACCTGACCGTACGCTTACAACAGTTTTTCGACCATTACCTGAAAAATGAACCTATGCCCAAGTGGCTGAAATCGGGTGTTCCGGCTATTGAAAAAGGAATTGATTATGGTTTCGGAATTGAAGAATAACATATAAAACAGAATGGATTATTTTTTCGCCCTTGCCAAACGGAGTGACACGCCCGAAATACTCAAACTGTATCGCAGCTTGATAGGTACACCCGGCTGTACATGGCACAGTGAGTACCCCAACCGTGAAATAACGGAATCGGATATTGATGCCGAATCATTATACATGATTACGGACAAGTCGCACAAGATAATAGCGGTGGCAACAGCCGGAAAAGATAACGAACTGGACGAATTAGACTGGGAATCAAAAAATCCATGCTATTTGGCAAGGGTTGGCGTACTGACCGAGAAACAAGGACTGGGTATAGGCGGCTTATTGCTGAAAAAAGTTATATTTGCGGTAAAAAAGAGAGGATTCGACGGTATCAGAATGCTGGTAAGCCCTGACAACACAGCAGCACTGGCATTGTACAAGCATTATGGATTTGCTAAACGTAGCGAAGTGTATATGTACGACCACGATTATCTGTGCTACGAACTGATTCTGTGATAATTCTAAAAAAAGGAACTAATTTATATAAAAATATACTTTATGCGAATTACATTCTGCATTTGTTGTTTCTGCATTTTATTTTTCTCTAAAGCGATTTCTCAAAACAGCGACTTCAAAGAAGGTTATATCATTTCTAATACAAATGATACCATATGGGGATATATCGACTTTAAAATGGATAAGGTAAACTTTGAGAAATGTTTTTTCAAAGAAACACAAGATGGCAACATCCAGACACTTTACCCCGAAGACATAAAAGCCTACCGCTTTACAGCGGAAAATAAATATTACGTTTCGTACAGAATAAAGCTAAAGAATATTGAACATCACGTTTTTTTAGAATTTTTGCTGTCAGGCATTTACAATCTTTATTATTATGTGAATCCGGTTACCCTGCTCGACTATTATTTTTTCGAAGACCAAAACGGAAAAATAACTTCTATATCCAAACGCAGGGATATGCGGCTGAATGAAGAAGTTTTTGAAGATTATATATACAGAGATATTTTATACAATCTTTTTCAGGAGGAAGAACTGAAACGCCAGATAGAAAAACTTTCTTTCACCAAATATGGGATGATAAACCTGACTAAAGAATACCATGATTTAGTATGTACAACAGATGAGGAGTGTATTGTTTTCGAGAATGACTATAAAAAAGATCGGGCAAAGTTTGATTTCTCCATTTATGGCGGACTAAACTACATCAATCTTGACTATAAGGCATCAACTCCTGAGGTACCTATGGAATCATTTTGTCCGATGATAGGGGGAAATATCAAATTCTCTTACCCACGTTGGAATAAATCGTTGAATCTCAACTTGGATTTAAGTCTATCCGGAATATCATATGATTCAGGATACCAATACCGCACTCTTTACTATTACAGATGCGATATTAAATCCCTGATAATGAAAGAAAAAATAAATATAGAATACGTATATCCTAAAAAAAGCATTATAAAACCAATCCTGAATGTGGGTGTAGGCTTTAATCACTTTTTAAACAAGAAAAGCTCATATGATTCTTTTCACAGAACTACAAATGAATTATTAAAGCATAGAGACGATTTTTTTCAGACAGAAGTGGTCTATTCCTGTATTAATTTGGGAGCAGGGCTTGGTTATTCGTTAAAAAATGAAGGTATGTTGTTTTTAAAGTTCTCCTACGAACAGAATTTCAGTAAAAGAACAATGTTTTTCCGAACAACACAGCTATACATAGGATACGAATTCTAAATTATTACTCCAAGAAAAACGAAACTATTTCCCTGTTCACAGGCTCATCTGCTCTCTCGAACAGATAGCTTAATACTTGCTCAAGATATTTTTTGCCTTCGGAGTGCAGTTTTATGTAACATAAAGCATATTTTTCCTGTCCGGCAGGGGTATCCAGTATCATATACATATCGCCATCGTCCGGCGGAATAGAAAAAGTTAATTTATAGCGAGAACCACTGTTATAAGTTTTTGAAAAAGTGAGTTCTGTTTCTTCCTCAAATGTCCAGCTTTTTAGCGCAATTATCAGCTTTTGTTCTATTTCCTCGTATTTCATTTCAAAAAAAATTATGCAAATTACAAAAAATGAAAATTGCGTAAATTTGTGTTTATCTGCGTAATTCGCGTTCTCTATTCTTTTTTTTGACACAAGCTCTGAGAATGTCTTTTCTTTATCCTGAAAAAGATAAAGCCTGAATAGGCCGAAACAACTATGAATATAAAACCGTAAGCATCATTCACCGGCATAACATCTATATCGGGAACAATGCCTTCGGGATATTTTTTCACTTCGGCTTTTACCTCACCTGTCGGTTTTTCTTTAGACAGTGACTCCTCGTCTGCCGCCTTTGTTGCAAGATACGACACACTCTCTTTATCACGGCTATCACCTTTCAGCAATTTCTTTTCCTGAAAATCAGCTTCGTGAACGTTAAGCATTATTTCCTTTGATTTTTTCTTGGTATCAACTACAATACCCTGCTCCAAAGCAACCGGCGAGTTAGGAATGTTATATTTTATTCTGTTTCTTCTCGGCTGTGCCGACTGAACTTCGGACGTTTCGGGCATCAGGTTAGCCAAAAAACTATAGTCCGAAGAAAATTTAACTTGCGGTTCCTGAGCTTTTAATAGCACTGCACATATCAAAGACACTGTTAGAAACAGAGCCCTGAATAAATTGAATCCCATTTTCAGATAAATTAACAGTTAAGGTTATACGTAGTCGTACTGTTTATAAAAACCGAATAACGTTTTACCTATCTATTAACAAACAGTTTCGTAAAAAGTTCGACGAAACAGGATGGAAAAAACTTCCCCCCAACAGAAAAAAGGATTCGATTACTGCTACTTCAATTGCTTGAAAAATTCCCAGATAACAATACCGCCCGTTACACTCACATTGAGCGAGTGTTTTGTGCCAAACTGGGGTATCTCGATACAACCATCACACACATCCACTACGCTTTGCTGCACGCCTTTCACCTCGTTACCCAAAACTACGGCGTATTTCTCATCTCCCGACAAGTGCAAATCAGGCAATAAGGTACTCCCCTGCACCTGCTCGATGGCATACACACAGTAGCCTTGTTCTTTCAAAAACCGAACAGCCTGATGAGTATCTTCGAAGTACTGCCAGTCCACCGAATCTTCGGCACCCAAAGCAGTCTTATGAATTTCGGCATGTGGAGGTGTGCTTGTTATCCCGCACAAATAAACCGCCTCCACCAGAAAAGCATCTGACGTACGAAAAACCGAGCCTACATTATGCAAGCTCCTCACGTTATCCAAAACCACAATCAACGGGGTTTTCTGCTGCTTTTTAAATTCGTCCGGCGTAAGCCGGTTCATTTCGGTTATCTTTAGCTTCTGCATAATATAAAAGTGGTTACGAGTAATTTAGTTACAAGTTACAAGTTACAAGTTACAAGTTACAAGTCTCATTCTTTTGTCTAATCGGATTTTCGTTCAAGCTTGTTCTCCTGAGTCATCAAAAACAAACACTTAGTTTTTTACACTTTGATCAATCAAAACCAGTCACTAGTAGCTAGTCATTAGTAGCTGAAATAACCTGAATCGCTTTATCAATAATAGCATCGCGGTTGTTTTCTTTATCATCGTTTGTAATCATCACCCAATAATCCGGTGCAATGCCCCATTCCGTATCATTCATATCAACATCGTACATCGGGCAAGCCGAAAACCGCACCATCCAGCCATTCGGTAGCTCGCTCGAAAGAGGCATCCCCCCACCGCCACCAGTCCAGCCGCCTACTACATAGGCATTTGGGGCTTGCTTCATCCTGCTTACAAAATCGTTTGTAGCACTATACGAGTAACGGTTGGTAAGCACCACTACGGGCTTTGTCCAGCGGTACGAATCATCGGCTGCTATAGTTTCAAGTTTCACAGGTTTCGAAAAATCGCTATGCCCGTTACCGCTTTTGTGCCGTATATAGCCCGTCACTTTATTCTCTGTGAAGAAATAGGATGCCAATTGCTCTGAATAAGTCAAAGCCCCACCACCATTATTCCTCACATCAAGGATTAAGCCATCGCAATCCTTAAAATATTCAAACACCTCGCGGATATTCGTTTCACTGAAACCATCCGAAAAGCTGCCGTAATACACATATCCTATATTGTAATTTAAAAAACGGCCATATCTCAGCCCTCCGGCAATACGGACTTTCTTACCTACATAATCGTCAGAATATACAATAGAAGAGTAATAGTTAGTGGCCGAATCGGTGTACCACTTGTCGTACCGGCTTATATCAAAGCTTGAGTAGAGGTTTACATGCCCATCTTTCAGCTCGGTCAGCATTTCGGCAAACAAATCGAACAGTTCGTATTTATTATCCTGCACGTATTGTAGCCTCTCATTATAATCGTTGTAAACAGAATCCCAGTTAATACCCTTATAATCGAGATAGCAATAGCGCGTATCAATTATTTCCCACAATGCCCGGAAATTACCCTCCTTAGTATTCTCATATTGTTTTGGTTCATCTATACAAGCGACAAACAAGACGGAGCACATTGCTGCAAAACATATATATTTTTTCATAACAATTTATTCTTGATATTCTTATTTTTCAGTACTTTATAAAATTTTCAGGAGCAGGTTTTTTCTTTGTAAACTTGAATAAATCAGTGGTTAAAGCATAGAATAACGTAAATTCATTCTTGCTGAAATAAATGTCATTAGCGGTATATTTCAACAAGTTAACCGCAACCCCAAAACGCCGTGTAGACCTACGGAAAGGTACTTCTATAAAATAACGCTGCCGAAGCCCCCGTTTGTTATGCAAAGAACTAAAATGAAAACTATCCCCGCCACCGTCTAACATCAACATCTCATAATACGAAGTCCCCAACTGAGGCACAAACATAAAACCTAAGAAAGGCGTCTCCAACTCAGCCTGCAAGCGGTAAGTCCGTTTATAAGTAGGGATATCGTATATAGCCCTTACCGAAAGGTAGACTCCCATTGCAAAATCAATATTCACAGGGTTGTTCACGTTGCGCGCATTCATTTTAAACCCAAAATCAACATCGGCTATTCCCCCTGCCAGCAGTTGAAGATGTTCTATAGGCCGAAAATGATAATGCACCCCCCAACCATAATTGAAATCATAATTCATAATAGAAGAGGTAGCGGTAGGGTTCACAGTCATCCCCAATCCCATAGTAAAACGCCTTACATCTGAAAGAAAAACTTTTGCGGGGTCGAACAGATGATTCTTTTCATTACTCACCCTAAAGCCAATACCGCTATAAGGTAATGGCGATAAATAATGGTCGAACAGGTCGACCACCGACAAGGCAAACGAGGTTGTAGACGAAGTAAGCGAGTACTTTTTTACAGCTATAGAATCTGATTGTGCAATTGCCCTAAAGCAACATATCGAGAATAAAAAAAAGCAAAAGAAGATTTTCCTCATAGAGAGAGTGAATAAGTTTATAAACGCAAAATTATAAAAAAAGAATTAGCACATGCTAAAACCACACCCACATCTTACTTTTTTATAATGTCTTTAAATATTTTAATATTCGATTATATATTATCATATTTGTACCTATCTATTAAGAAACAACCTTTTATACAATGTCTCATGAAAAAAATACTGATTAAGACTTTTGACAAAATAGTCCTTCTTATCCTTAGTATAACCGGATTTTTCTGGGGTTGTGATATAATTTCAATAGGGGGAGCCGAATATGGAACGCCTTACGCCGATTTTAAACTAAAAGGCACTGTTGTAAACAAAGACACTAAGAAACCTATACAAAATATCCGTGTCGTTAGCCACCGAGATACTGTCTATACCAACAAAAGCGGAAAATATGAGTTAAATCATAAAGAGGAAGGACGGACTTTGTATGTAAAGTTTGAAGATATTGACGGCGAAGACAATGACGGGTACTATCTGGAAAAAGAGATAGAATGTACCTTTACACAAGAAGATAAAGTAGAAAAAGGCTCTGGTTGGTACGAGGGCAAGTATCAGAAAGAGCAACACATCGAACTGGAGCAAAAAACAGATGAAGAAAATAATTGATGGATTTAAAAAAGAAAATAATATTTTCACTTCTTCGGCAGCATAAGCGCAACCAGGCGCAAATTCATGAATTAAACTATCTGTTTTGGGAATGTACACTCCGGTGCAATCTCAACTGTGTGCACTGTGGTAGCGATTGCACAAAAGAGTCAGCCATTCCGGATATGCCTTTACCCGACTTCCTGAAAGTTTTAGATAGCATTACCCCTCACATAAACCCAAACAAAACAATAATAGTTATAACAGGAGGTGAGCCTCTGATGAGGAAAGACCTTGAACAATGTGGAATGGAGTTTTACAGGCGCGGGTTTCCTTGGGGTATCGTGACGAATGGTTATTCTCTGACCGCCGGATGTTTCGAAAAACTCTTACAAGCCGGACTACGCTCTATAACTGTCAGTTTTGATGGATTAGAGCAAAACCATGACTGGTTCAGGGGAAAGAAAAGCTCGTGGAAACACGCATTGGAGGCCATCAAAATGGTAGCTTCCACCGAAAATCTGGTTTACGATGTGGTAAGTTGTGTAAACAAAAAAAACATTGACGAATTAGATCAGATAAAGAAAATACTCATCGGTGCAAATGTAAAGGCGTGGAGACTGTTCCATGTATTCCCTAAAGGGCGTGCTGAGAACAACCCTGATTTAAAACTATCCAACAACGAATTCCGGCAGATGATGGATTTTATCAAACAAACACGTAAAGAGGGTCTGATAAAAGCATCATTTGGCTGCGAAGGATTTTTGGGAGACTATGAATTAGAGGTGCGGGATAACCCGTTCTTCTGTCAGGCTGGCATTAAAATCGGCTCGGTACTAATCGACGGCTCTATAAGTGCCTGTCCCAGCCTAAGAGCCGACTATATACAAGGCAACATTTACACTGACGATTTCTGGACTGTATGGAACGAACGCTATCAAATAATGCGCGAACGCTCGTGGACAAAAACAGGGAAATGCGCTCAATGCAAATCGTATAAATACTGCGAAGGAAACGGACTGCACCTGCGTGACGAAAAAACAGGAGAATTATTGTGCTGCCACTTGGAGAAACTACAGCCTTAGCCATCTGAAAACTCCCAACTGATTCAAAAATATCATCAGGATAGCAACCGGAGCAACAAACCGGACAATAAAATAATAGGCTCTGAAATAGGCGGTTTTATATTTTCCGTTATTACTTAACTCACCCAGCATTTGGTCTTTCTTCATCACCCATCCGGCAAACAAGGCTATGAGCAACCCGCCTAAAGGCATCATTATTTTGGATGTAATATTATCCAAAAAGTCGAAAATGGTAAATCCAAAAATATGTACATCGCTCCACACACCCATCGATAACGAAGCACAAACTCCTAAAACCCAAATACCGGCCGACGCTATAATTGCCGCTTTAGCACGCGACATTTTAAACTCTTCGGTAAAAAACGCTACAATAACTTCCAACAGCGAAATAGTAGAGGTTAACGCAGCAATGGAGAGCAATATAAAGAAAAGAAGCGACCAGATTAAGCCACCGGGCATATGGGCAAATATATTAGGAAGCGTAATAAACACCAAAGTAGGCCCCTGTTCGGGATTAATACCAAATGAAAAAACAGCGGGAAATATAGCTATGGATGCTAAAACGGCAATAATCGTATCAACAAAAGTTACCTCCAATACCGTATGCGCAAGGTGGTTTTTCTTGTTTATATACGAGCCATAAGTTATCATACACCCCATTCCCAAGCTCAAAGAGAAAAAAGCCTGTCCCATCGCGTTCAGTACCACAGACGAGTCTATTTTGGAGAAATCAGGTTTGAACAAAAAACGTAAACCTTCGGCTCCTCCGGGCAGCGTTACAGCCCTGACACCAAGTGCCACAATTATAATAAGAAGCAAAGGCATCATAAACTTAGCACTTTTTTCAATCCCATTCTTAACTCCGCCAACAATAATGACACAGGTAATTACAAGAAACAAGGTCATCCAAATGATGGGACGCCATGTGCCTGTACTAAAATCAGTAAAAGCGCGGGTTAAGGTTTCGGTATCCTTATTTGCAAAACTATTGGTTACAGCTTGTACGATATACTCCAAGGTCCATCCCGAAACCACCACATAAAACCCCATAATGAAAAATGCCGACAAAACACCCATCACCCCCACAAGCCACCATTTACTGCCTTTAGGCCCTAATTTACGAAACGCACCTACAGCGTTGGACTGCGACATGCGCCCTATAAGGAACTCGGAAGTCATAATTGGCAGACCCAGTAAAACGATGCAAACAATGTATATCAACAGGAATGCACCTCCTCCGGATTGCCCCAATTCGTAAGGGAAACGCCATATATTGCCCAATCCTACTGCCGAACCCGCTGCCGCTGCCACTACTCCTAATTTACTTCCAAAATTAGCTCTGTTGTTATCTGCCATCGTGTATATCTGAATAAATTAAAACTGAATACAAAAATAGGGAATAATTTTTTAATCTGAATCAAGCCATGCTGCATTAAGCTTTTATCCACGAAAGTCATTATATTTGCAGTACATTTATTATACAACTATCCTCCGTAATGAAAAAACTGGTCTTTGCCACGAATAACAAGCATAAGCTGGAAGAAGTTCAAGCTATCCTCGGAAATACTTTTGAAATTGTAAGTCTGAATGAGATTGGCTGTTTTGATGAAATACCTGAAACCGCTGACACCCTTGAAGGCAATGCTTTACTGAAAGCTAAATATGTTTTTGACAAATATGCCCTGGATTGTTTTGCTGACGATACCGGCCTTGAGATTGAAGCCCTTGGCGGAGCCCCTGGTGTTTACTCGGCGCGCTTTGCCGGAGAAGAATGCGATTCGGCAAAAAACATGCAGAAAGTTCTCAAACTAATGGATGGTATTAAGAACAGAGAAGCGTGCTTCAAGACTGTTATCGCATTAATTTTACAGGAAAAAACCTATTATTTCGAAGGGAAAATCTGTGGAACTATTGCCGAAAAGCCCGGCGGAAATGCCGGTTTCGGATACGACCCTATTTTCATCCCCGAAGGATATGATAAGAGCTTTGCGGAATTGACACCGGAGATAAAAAACAAAATAAGCCACCGAGCATTGGCTGTAAAAAAACTTAGTGATTTTTTGATTTAAAAAAATCCATTTTCCCTACCGGAAAACAAAATAAAATTCAAAAAATCAAGTTATTATTGAGCTATACTTATTGCACAATTTTATGAAAAACAAGATACTTTTACCACTCTTACTGTCCACCCTGTTTTCTATTCAGGCATTTGCACAAGTAGCAATGGGCAAATGGCGCACCCATTTTGCCTATAATAGTGTAAGCCAAATAGCTCAAAGCCAAAACAAAGTGTACGGCATAAGCGATGGCGCACTATTTTCGGTTGACAAGCTGGATGGAAATATAGAAATCTATACCAGATTAACTGGACTGAACGGGAGTGTAATTTCTCAAATTGCATACGACGAATCGAACAACCAACTTGTAATAGGATACAACAACGGTAATATCGACCTGATAACTTCCGGAGGCATTGTAAACATTCCTGACTTTTACAACAAAGTGATGAATGTGAATAAAAACATTAACGACATATACATACACGGAGACAAAGCATATCTGTCGTGCAATTTCGGGATAATTGTTCTGAACCTGAAAAGAAGAGAAATAGCCGAAACATACTACATAGCGCCCAACGCTGCAGAAGTAAATATTGTGAACACTACAGTGCACGACGGACACATATATGCACTTGGTTATTTCAAAACCAGCAGCACAACCAACGAATATCATTTGTACAAGGGAAATTTAAATAATCCCAATCTGGTAAATTACGAAAACTGGACTGAAATTACGAATCTGGCTCCGGGAGGATTGAATAATTCGCACAAGATACTCTCATTTGCCGGTTCTCTTTTCATGCACAGCAATTTTCTTCTATACCGCATGGTTAATGACGCATGGGTGAGAATAGTAGACTCAGCAGCATTTTTAAAAGTGAATGCGACTAAAACCAGAATGTTTGCATCAAACGAGTGGGCAAATACATATATATTAGACGAAAACTTCAACGTAATACAAAATTTCAATGGTGTTCAGTATTCGCAAGCCGGCGAATACGATGCGCCGAGCAACGCATATTGGTTTGCAGGTAGCAACGAAGGTGTCATTCTTTACAAACCGGACGAAGACACACCTCCGGAACAATTCAAGCCCAAAGGCCCTGCGGTAAACACACAATGGGAAATGAAGTTTGCCGGAGAAAAATTATTCATCATTCCCGGCAGAATGTGGGATAAATTCTACAACAGGCCGGGATATATAATGATATACGAAAACGAAGAGTGGACAAGCATAGATTATAGCGAAATAGCAGCTATAACCGGGCTGCCATGGTTGGACTTGGTAACCATTGCCATAGACCCTTCTGACAATACCCATTTTTTTGCAGGAAGTGCCAGAAGCGGACTATATGAATTTAAAGATAATAAATTTGCCGTCTATCATAACTTCACTAATAGCACTATCGACACACACGAACAGGGAAACTGGCTATGGCAAAGTATAGACGGAGCTACGTTTGACAATGAAGGGAACCTGTGGTTTTTGAATACCTATTCGCCCAAAAGTGTAAAACTATTCAAAAAAGACCGCACTTGGCACGAATTTGCTTACCCCGACTTCAACAATCAGATGAATCTTGCCGGGTTGCTTGTATCAAACCAAAACAAAAACCAAAAATGGGCATTTCGTTACAGATATGAACCCAAGATACTCGTTTTTGACGACAACGGAACTTTCGACACGCAACAAGACGACAAAAGTAAAATATTTAAAGAATTTATCGACGCCGACAAGCCAAGCGAAAAAATAAAGCCCGAAAGCTACCATAGTATGGTACAAGACAAAAACGGAGTTATTTGGGTTGGCACAAATAAAGGCCCCTTATTGTTTCATAGCACATCAAAGGTTTTCGAAGACAACTACACCTGTTCCCGTGTGAAAATACCCCGAAACGACGGCACAAACGCCGCCGACTATCTACTCGAGAATGAAGCTATTAAAGCCATTGCCATTGATGGAGCAAACAGAAAATGGCTGGGAACATCAAGTTCAGGACTCTATCTTCTGTCTGAAAACGGACAGGAAACCATCCAGCATTTCACTACGGCAAACAGTCCGTTATTGTCAGACGAAATCATATCCATTGCTATTAATCCTGTAACCGGAGAAGTGTTTGTTGTAACCGGAGATGGGCTAATGTCGTACCAAAGCGATGCCGCCGAAGGAGAAAAAACATTCGACAATGCTTATGCTTATCCAAATCCAGTAAGAGAAAATCATACGGGAGTTATTACAATCACCGGATTGATAGAAAACACCAATGTAAAAATCACAGACCTAAACGGAAATTTAATTTGTGAGACAATCTCAAACGGCAGTATTGCTACGTGGGACGGTAAAGACGGATTCGGACGAAAAGTAAATACCGGCATTTACCTTGCTCTCTGCGTAAGCGAAGATGGCTCACAAAGTACTGTTGTGAAAATAATGGTAATAAATTAAGCAAAAACATAAAAACAAGAAATAAGAACCTGATAAAATGAGACAAAACAACTTTGATTTTTTAAGAATATTTTTCGCATTCATCGTTGTTATTGGTCATATTATAGTTATTTCCGACCTTGAGGTTTTTCAGAAATATACACCTTATTTTAATACTTATGTATCAATAACAGGCTTTTTTTGTATCAGTGGTTTTTTAATCGCAGGAAGCTACATACGGAGTAAGTCTTTTAAAGATTACCTGAAAAAACGGGCAGCAAGAATACTCCCCCCTTACATTTTGATTATATTATTATGCGCTTTCGGATTTTCGCTAATCAGCGAGTACTCTTTTGTCGATTATTTTACAAGCACGCAATTTTATCGTTATCTGGCAGCCAACCTCAGCTTTCTCAATTTTCTTCAACCCTGCTTGCCGGGTGTCTTTACCGGCGAATCGTCAACCTACTGTTTTGTCAACGGCTCATTGTGGACGATAAAAATCGAAGTCGCATTCTATCTTTCAATACCCGTCATACTATATTTCGCAAAAAGAATTAAAAAAAAATACATACTATTCGCTACGCTGTATATTGTTTCTGTTGCTTACAGGCTCTACCTATCCCATCTCGGCCACTCAACAGGCAATCACTCTTATGTGATACTTGCACGCCAGCTACCGGGCTTTATATCTTATTTTTCGTGTGGTATCGCATTCTATTATTATTTCGATTATTTCATAAAACATAAATTTCATTTTTTATCCATAGGCATAATACTATATATATTCGAAATGTTTATGGACATAGAAATACTCACCCCATTTGCACTTTCATGTATTATATTTTCATTTGCATACAGTTTCAAAAAACTGAATAATTTTGGTAAATATGGCGACATTTCATACGGAATATACATATACCATTACCCAATAATCCAATTAGCAATTAATTTTGGATATTTCGAACGATACAACCCATACATAGTAGCTCTGATAGTTGTCTTGGTCGTAATATCAACCGGATTCCTTTCATGGCACCTGCTCGAAAAAAGATTTCTCAAAAGATAAAACTCTTTTGCAAAAACACGCCATAAAAACAGCCCGCACATAAATCAAATTTTTTATGTAAATTTGCGTGTTTTATATTATCGTTTTTTTTTCGGACGAAAAGTTATTCCAAACAAATGTTGTTTTCACAAGTTATAGGTCAAGCAAGTATTAAGCAAAGGTTTATCCGCTCGGTTAAAGAAGAACGGATACCCCACGCTCAACTTCTGTTTGGAACCGAAGGAGTAGGTAAGCTACCTTTGGCAATAGCCTATGCGCAATATATCTGTTGCGAAAACCGAAAAGAAAACGACTCATGCGGCGTATGTCCTTCATGCGTAAAGTTCAACAAATTGGTTCATCCCGACCTGCACTTTGTATTTCCGATAATAAAGCCTGCCGGGAAAACCTCTGTTGTCTGCGACGATTTCATAGCCGATTTCCGCGATATAGTACTGGAGAAAACTTATTTTAGCGTTGACGACTGGTATTCCAAAATTTCAGGAACCACCAAGCAGGGAATGATTTATACAAACGAGAGTGAAGAGATTGTACGCAAACTGAGCATGAAAACGTACGAAGCCGAATATAAGATAATGATAATCTGGCTTCCCGAAAAAATGCATACAACCGCGGCAAACAAACTCCTAAAAATACTTGAAGAGCCGTATGAAAAAACATTATTTCTGTTGGTTTCCAATGCTCCGGACGAAATAATTACCACCATATTATCGCGTACGCAGCAGATAAATATCCCTAAGCTGACCGACGAGGAAATCATTCAGGCACTTTTAACAAAGAACTCCGACATAAAAGAGGAAGATGCTTACAACGCTGCCCGTACGGCAAACGGCAGTTACTTGCAGGCAAGCAACATATTGGAAGATGATAACGAGAATAAGTTAAATTTTGAACGCTTCGTTTCCATCATGCGTTTATCATGGCAGGTAGGCAACAGGAAAGACCACGCCTCGCTCAAAACGCTAAAAAAGTGGGCCGACGACATGTCGGCCGCTTCGGTAGGCCGCGAGCGTCAGAAAAAATTTCTTGCTTACGCCCAGCGAATGATTCGTGAGAACTTTATTTTGAACCTCCATCAGCCGGAATTGAATTATTTAACCTCGTACGAGGATAATTTCTCTCAAAAGTTTTCCCCATTCATTAACGAACGGAACGTGGAAGACCTTGTAAGCGAGTTTGCATTAGCCGAAAGGCAAATAGAACAGAATGTAAACGCAAAAATGATATTTTTCGACTTGGTTCTGAAAATCATCATGTTATTAAAACGTTAGTAAAAAGAACAAGCCGCCATTTATTATAAATGGCTACAATATATATTCATTCAAAAAAATGGTTATAGCCTTCCGAAAAGAAAGCGCCTTTTTTTCTGAATAGCTCACAAAAAATAAAATAACTTATGGATTACAAACTTGATATAGGCGGTTACGGGATGAACAAAAAAGGCTGCAAAAATGCCAGCAGCAAAAAACTCAGTGTGTACGACTGGATGTGCGACCTGCCCGAAACCGAAAAAGATACTGATTTTGTTGAAGTACAATTTAAAAACACAAGAAAAGGCTACTTCCTGAACAGTAATAAAATTCCGCTCGAAAAAGGAGATATGGTTGCTGTAGAAGCATCTCCCGGACACGATATAGGAGAAGTTACACTCATAGGCAGACTGGTATTGGCACAGATGAAGAAGTGTAAGTTTAATCCTGAAAAAATGGAAATCAAGCGTGTTTACCGCAAGGCCAAAGATAGTGATATGGAAAAATATCACGAAGCCAAAGCCAAGGAGCAAAACACGATGATTAAATCGCGCCAGATTGCCGAAGATCTGAAACTCGACATGAAGATAGGAGACGTTGAGTATCAGGGCGATGGCAACAAAGCTATCTTTTACTATATTGCCAACGAGCGGGTCGATTTCCGCCAACTCATCAAAGTATTTGCCGAAACTTTCCGCATACGTATCGAGATGAAACAAATCGGGGCAAGACAGGAAGCCGGACGTATAGGCGGCATCGGACCCTGCGGACGCGAGTTATGCTGCTCCAAATGGATGAAAAACTTTTGCTCGGTATCGACCAGCGCAGCCCGTTATCAGGACATATCGCTAAACCCTCAGAAGTTGGCAGGGCAATGTGCAAAACTAAAATGCTGCATGAATTTCGAATTGGATGTATACGTGGATGCAACAAAGGATTTGCCATCGAAAGAAATTCAACTCGAAACATTGGATAGTGTTTATTTTCATTTCAAAACCGACGTATTCAAAGCATTAATTACCTATTCAACCTCGCCTACCTTTGGAGCCAATCTTATTACCATTTCGGCCGAAAGAGCTAAGGAAATTATAGCAATGAACAAAAAGGGACGTAAGCCGGAATCGCTGACCGACCCCAAAGAGGAAAAAGCATCTAAGGCAACTCCTGTTGATTACGAAAACGTAGTGGGACAAGACAGCCTGACCCGATTTGACAATGACAAGAAAAAAAGAAACAAGCCGAGAAACAAGAGGAACAACCGGAACCAAAGAAACCCGAAGAACCCTAATAATCCTAATAACGGCAATAACGCTCCAAAACAATGAAAAAACTCTTATTCATAACATTGCTGGCAGTAGCTCTCTTTTCCTCGTGCAAGAATAACAACGTTTATTTGAGCTATCACGCCGTGAACCCCAATGGATGGAACAAGGATAGTATATATACGTTTGAGTTTGACATTGTCGATACCATCGCTTCATACAATATATATATAAATGTGCGCAACACGCCCGATTATCCTTACCAGAATCTTTGGCTGTTCCTCTCAGAAACACAGCCTGATGATGCGATGAGTAATGATACTATCGAATTTTACTTAGCCGACCATCGCGGAAAATGGCTTGGAACAGGAGCCGGTTCGACTAAAGAAATGCCTGTAATATATAAAGAAAGCATCTATTTTCAGAAATCAGGGAAATACACCTTCGACATAACACACGGCATGCGAACGGAAGATTTAAAGGGAATCACGGATATTGGTATACGTGTAGAAAAACTTGATGAAAAATAACATTTGAACAACAAGAGTTACTCTATTTTATGGGAAAAAACAAACTGGCTAAATTTGCCGATTTAGAAACATATCCACACGTTTTTCAGATTCCATCAACCGCTCTACAAAGCGGTTCTTCTTTTGAGCTAAAGGGGAAATGGAACGAGTTTTTCAAAAACGACAACCCCATCGTACTCGAATTAGGATGCGGTAAAGGTGAATATACTGTAGGATTGGCAAGGCTATTTCCTGATAAAAATTTCATTGGGATAGATATAAAGGGAGCACGGATATGGACAGGTGCAAAAGAATCATTTGAAAGCGGAATGAAAAACGCAGCTTTTGTCCGTACAAACATAGAAATGATTAATCATTTTTTCGCCGAGAATGAGGTCAGCGAAATATGGCTTACATTTCCCGACCCACAGATGAAAAAGACCACCAAGCGCCTGACCGCAACAAATTTCATGAAGCTGTACCAACAAATTCTGAAAGACAAAGGTATCATACATTTAAAGACTGACAGCAACTTTATGTTTACTTATACGTCTGAAATGGTAAAAGCTAATAATTATCCGGTAGCATTTTCTACAACCGATTTATATCACTCCGGCTTGGTCGACCCTATATTAAGCATCCAAACTTTTTACGAGCAACAGTGGATTAGCCGGGGGATTGATATCAAATACATACAGTTCGTTTTAGAAAAACGTGAACATTTTATTGAACCTGACGTTGAAATCGAGAAAGACTCTTACCGCAGTTTCGGTAGAAATCAACGGACAAATCCTCAATAGCACATTAAATAATACAGAAAAGACGGAATTATGGAAATTCAACTATACCCAAAACTAATTCTCGACGCACTCACACACGTCCGTTATCCCGGTACAGGACAGGATATAGTGTCGGCCAATATGGTAGAAGATGACATACGGATAGATAAAAACAAGGTGTCTTTCTCTATCGTTTTCGATAAAAAAAATGACCCTTTTGCCAAATCGGTAGTAAAAGCCGCTGAACAGGCTATATTGACTTATATTGACGAATCCGTTGACATCAAAGGCAATATACAAATAAAATATAAGGAACAAGCTCCTGCCGAAGAACCTAAAGCCCTTCCGCTGGTGAAAAATATTATCGCTGTTTTTTCGGGCAAAGGTGGTGTAGGAAAATCAACCGTTTCGGCAAATCTGGCTGTTGCATTAGCTAAGTTAGGGTATAAGACAGGACTTCTTGACGCCGACATACACGGACCCTCAATCCCTAAAATGTTTGGATTGGAAGATGCACAACCCATTGGAGAGGATATAGACGGGAAACAATATATAATGCCGATAGAAAAATTCGGTGTGAAAATTCTGTCTATAGGTTTCTTTGTCGACCCCGACAACGCATTAATATGGCGGGGAGGCATGGCGAGCAACGCCTTAAAACAACTAATAAAAGATGCTTATTGGGGAGAACAGGATTATTTTATTATCGATTTGCCACCCGGAACCAGCGATATTCATTTAACCTTGGT
The DNA here is from genome assembly GCF_010501035.1 of Paludibacter sp. 221. Classification (GTDB taxonomy): domain Bacteria; phylum Bacteroidota; class Bacteroidia; order Bacteroidales; family Paludibacteraceae; genus QVMH01. The sequence continues at coordinate 34,036 of NZ_QVMH01000006.1, read as the reverse complement.
ACAAACACTGGGAATAACAGGTACTATCATTGTAACAACCCCGCAGGATGTGGCACTGGCCGATGCACGCAAAGGCATAAACATGTTTTCCAATGATAAAATTAACGTCCCCATACTTGGATTAGTCGAAAACATGGCATGGTTTACCCCTGCCGAACTTCCTGATAATAAGTATTATATATTTGGAAAAGAGGGAGGAAAACGTTTAGCTGAAGAAATGAACATTCCATTTTTAGGAGAAATTCCTTTGGTACAAGGTATCCGCGAAGGAGGTGACTCAGGAACCCCTGTTTCAGCTAAAAATAACAGCATCACCAGTTTGGCATTTGAGGATTTGGCAAAAAAAATTGCAGGAAAAACCGAATAGAAACAAAAAAAACAAGTTAAAATAAACATACTCGAAAAAAGTTTCATTATTTTTGCCCAATCGTAAAACTATTTTACATTTAAGTTGTTTAATAGTATATGAGAAAAAAAGATTGCAAAACAAACTGCTTATCGCCTGCTTTTTCATTATTAAAGCGTACTAATGGTTTATTAATCATTTAACTATAAAAAAGTTGCTTATTTATTGATTTTATTTGTATTATTTGGGGATTAATAATATATTTGCAACCAAATTAAGAATAAAAGGTAGTGTTATGCTCTTAAAACAAAGGTGTTTAAAAGCAATTTTCACAGTTATCAAACCACTCGCTTTAAGTTAATTAGGAATTGAATGTTGTTTTAAATAATAAAAATTTAAGAAATTGTTTTATTTACTCAGAAATTATAATAGTATGAAAAGAGTTTTAGGGTTATTTTGTGTATTTCTGTTATCTTTTAACGTTCTGGTAACTTCTCAAACAAAAGAAGAAAAAGAACAAGCTAGAGAACAGGCTAAAGAGCAAGCAATTGCTTATCGTCAATTTAAGAAAGAAAATTTTTCACATTGGACATTGACCCTCGAAGGTGGCTTGAACACATTCATTGGTGATATGAAAGTTGATTTAGGAAAATCATTCAAAAATCCGCTTGACCATTTAACTGTAGGAGGTACATTGGGGTACACTATCAATCCATCATACAGCATTGGATTAGGATACTTCTACAATACAACAGGAAATGAAGATGCAGCAGGTTCTTTTACCTCACGCATTCATCACATCTATCCTTATGTAGGTATCAACGTTTTAAATTATGCTTACGAAGAATCAAGCCGCTGGGCACTGTGGTTAAACGTCGGAGCAGGTCTTGCACGCTATACTTCAAGCCTTGAGTATGCAGACGGATCGACAGATGGCGAAGAAGCTAAAAACACAGGAGTTATTCCATTGGGAGTTCATTTAGAATTCTATTTGGCAAGAAACCTTGCATTAGGTCTAAGAGTTCAGCACAACATATACACTAATGATAACATTGAAGGTGGTGTAAAAAAATTAGAAACAGCAGGTGTTAAAAACTACACATATGCAGGTGTTTCTAACGACCAGTTGAGCAACTTGAACTTAAGTTTGCGTTGGAACTTCACAGGCAAAGATAAATATCATTCACGTCGTGTAAACTGGGATGTATATGCTCCGGAAAATTCTGTCGCTAACATTCAAGATCAAATAAGCGACTTAAACAACAGAATGAATGGCGTAGAACAACGTGTAGATACTATTGCCGATAGATTAGCATATGTTGAAAGCTTGTTTGACGAAGGTCCTGACACTGACGGTGATGGAGTTCCAGATAGCAGAGACTTAGAACCAGATACTCAGGGTAACACAGTATTGGTTGACTTCTGGGGAAGAACAATCAAAACAGGTTCTGACATTGCAAGCATCAGTTCTATCTACTTCGACTTCGACAAGTCTACTTTAAACAAAGAAGCTATGGCTATCATTGCAAACACAGCTGCTAAAATGAAAGAAGACACATCAATCTTGTTGGAAGTAAGAGGTTATACCGACCCGGTAGGTGCAGATCCTTACAATCAAAAGTTAAGCCAACGTCGTGCAGACATAATCAAGAACGAACTGGTTAAAACTTGGGGAATTGATGAAAGCCGCATATTGGCAAACGGTAAAGGTAAACTCCTTGCTCCAAACAAAGACTATTACTCTACAAGCCGTCGTTGCGACTTAATGTTCAGCAAATAAGAAAAAAACACCATAAAGATTTAAGCCTTTCTATAGCAATATAGAAAGGCTTATTTTTATATCATAAAAATCCGACATGAGTATTATAACGTTAGAGAATATGGAATTTCATGCCTACCACGGTTGTCTGGAGCATGAAAAACAATTGGGAAACACTTATTATGTAACCGTCGACTTCGAACTTGACACAAATAAAGCAGGAAAGACAGATGCACTAGAGGACACACTGAACTATCAGAGTGTATACGACATTGTGAAAAAAGAAATGGAAATTCCCTCCAATCTGATTGAACATGTCGCACAACGAATCATCGACTCATTATCCGAGCTGTTTCCGCAGGTAAGTTCATTTAAAGTGAGATTATCCAAAATGAATCCCCCATTAGGAGGAAAAGTAGAAAAAGTATCTATCGAAGTAAAATCATAACAGCATTAAAGCGATTGAGTATTTAAAATCAGAACAGATTTTCACAAAAAAGCTTCAGACAACTAAAAAACAGTCTACAAAAGCACAATAAAAAACCAAGTTATCTTAGCACACAAGGAACACTTACAACATACTCCTACCACATAACATTCAGCTTTATCATTATAGAAGCCGACTTGAAATTTGCACCCTCATACTTACAAAAAGTAATATTTTACAACACAGAAACATAAAATAGTCATATTTTACAGCTACAAAACATAAATTTCAACTTGTTTATTACAAATAATTTATATATTTGCAAATTCTAATATTTGTGAATAAAAATAAAGTAAACAAAAAATCATTTTTTTTGTTTATTATACTATTAGTTATTAGTAATAAACAAAGTGTAAAATTTATGAGAAGACTAACGTTGTTATTAGCCTGCTTTTTCTTAGTAGGCATTGGATTGAGTTATGCTCAGTCACGTTCGATTTCCGGAAAAATTCTTTCTGCGGAAAATGAAGAACCGATTATCGGTGCTACAATCTTGCTAAAAGGCACCAGCACTGGTACTATTACCGATGTAGATGGAGAATTTAGCATTACAGTGCCAAATACATCAAGCGTTTTGGTTGTTTCATTCATCGGTATGAAGCAAGTAGAAGTACCAGCATCAAACAACATGGTTGTAAAATTGGAGAATGATGCAAAAGTGTTGGACGAAGTTGTTGTAACCGCATTGGGTATTTCAAAGGAGAAAAAAGCATTGGGTTATGCCGTACAGGAAGTAAATTCGGAACAACTAAATCAAGCGGGAAACACCAATCTGTCGAGCGCCTTACAAGGAAAAGTATCGGGTGTTGAAATCATTCCATCATCAGGGATGCCCGGTGCCTCTTCTAAAATAACCATTCGTGGTTCGCGCTCATTTACAGGCGACAATACTCCCCTATATATTGTGGACGGAATGCCTATTAATTCCACTGCAGATATCTCAACATTGAACTCTGTAACAGGTACTGACTATTCAACAAGAGCTTTAGACATCGACCCGAGCGACATTGAAAGCATCAACATATTGAAAGGTCAAGCAGCTTCGGCACTTTACGGTATGCGTGCTTCAAACGGTGTAGTAGTTATAACTACAAAAAGTGGGAAAGGTGCTAGAAAAGATAAAGCTACAGTTACCATTAATTCAAATGTTTCATTTGATGTAATCTCCACCTTGCCTAAATTTCAAACCGAATTTGCTCAAGGTTCGAGAGACAAAAATGGTAAGTTAGTTTACGACCCTAACTCGTCACTCAGCTGGGGGCCAAAAATATCTGAACTACCTAATGACCCTAATTATGGCGGAAACACAGTGAATGATTATACCAATGAGTATGGTATGAAGGAGGGTTATTATTATGTACCTAAACGTGCTGCTGCAGGTCTGGATGGTTGGGCACTCCCTCAGTCATACAATAATGCTAAAGATTTTTTCCAAACCGGTATCACATGGAGCAATTCGGTGAATGTAGCAAAAGGACTTGAAAAAGGTAGTTTCTCCTTAAGTTTGGGAAGCACTAACACCGAAGGTATCATTCCAAACACGGGAATGAACAGATATAATGCTAAGTTTACTACAGAACTACAATTATCTAAGCATTTTAGCACCGGAGTAACAGGTAACTTTGTATCAACAAACATTTCGAAACAAACAGGCGCAAACGACGGTATAGTTGCAACAGTTTACGGTGCACCAGCAAGTTACGACATGGCAGGTATCCCGGCACATATTGAGGGCGACCCATACAGGCAAAATAATTTCAGAGGAGGTGCTTTTGACGCGGCCTACTGGGCTATTGAAAACAACAAATTCACAGAACAAACTCAACGCTTCTTTGGAAATGCTTTCTTAAACTATGCCACTACATTCAGCAATAACAGCAAACTGAATCTGAAATATCAACTCGGAACAGACTCTTATAGCACAGATTATCGCGACATGTTTGGATATGGACACTCAGGTGGACAAGGAGAAGTAGAACACTATGTTGTAACCAGAAGCGAGTTGAACTCACTATTTGTAGCAACATACAACTGGATAATCAATGATGACCTTGTTCTTGACCTGCTTTATGGTAACGAACTTATACAAAGTAAAAGACTATATACACAAGCATCCGGACGAAATTTCATGTTCTCCGGCTGGAATCATATGTCCAACGCGCTTGTATATGTAGGAGACGAAGCTACAAGAAATAAACGAACTTTCGGAAACTTCGGAAATATTTCTTTGGCATACAAAAACATGCTGTATCTAAACGCCACTGTACGTAATGACCTTGTTTCTAATATGCCACGCAACAACCGCTCTTTTACCTACCCTTCTGTTTCGCTGGGATGGATTTTCACCGAACTTGACGCATTAAGCAACAATGTACTCACTTTTGGTAAATTACGGGCATCATATGCACAAGTAGGACAGGCCGGAGATTATTATGAAAGTTATTACACTACACCTATATATAGTGGAGGTTTCTCTTCAGGCTATCCGCTTACCTATCCTTTTGGAAACGTAAAGGCATTTACACCATATCCATATTTATATGACCCTAACCTGAAACCACAGAACACCACTTCGTACGAAATCGGAGCCGATTTAACTTTCTGGAATGGGCTGATGTATTTAAACTATACTTTCTCACGCCAAAATGCTAAAGACCAGATTTTTGATATTCCATTAGCCGGTTCTACCGGTTACGAATACCTTGTGACAAACGGAGGTTCAATCCATACCAATGCTCACGAAGTTACTTTAGGTTTTAATCCTATAAACAATAAAAATTTCAAATGGGATTTCGCATTCAATTTCACAAAAATTGATAACTATGTGGACGAGCTGGCTCCCGGGGTAGAGAGTATTTTCTTAGGAGGTTTTGTTGAACCGCAGGTACGTGCCGGAATTGGCTATAAATTTCCTGTTATATACGGAATTAGCTATTTACGCAACGACGAGGGACAAATTATTGTCGATGATGATGGTTTGCCAATGCCGGGAAAAGAAGAAGTACTGGGAGATGTTTCTCCTGATTTCCGCTTAGGTTTCAACACTTCATTCGAAATATACAAATTCAAACTATCTGCAGTCTTCGATTGGAAACAAGGTGGTGTTATATATGCAGCAACTCCCGGATTGTTGGATTATTACGGAGTGAGCCAAAAAACTGCTGATTTCAGAAAGATGGAAAGCTTCTTATTCGAACAAGACGCCGTGAAAATTGTAGGAACTGACGGCGACGGTAATACAACTTATGCTCCTAACGACATCTACATAAGTGGAGATGATGCTTCTGCTTATTTTTCACGACTGAATGACATATCAGAATCAATGGTTGTTGAAAATTCATTTATCAAACTGAGAGAAATTGCTTTAAGCTATCCGGTATGGGACAAGAGTAATTTATCAATTAACCTGAGTGCATTTGCTAGAAATCTGATTTTATGGTCTACTTTAGAGGGATTAGACCCTGAAGTATCTCAAGGAAATACAAACATGTCCGGAGCTTTCGAGCGTTTCTCTTTACCGGGCACTGCAAGTTTTGGTTTTGGTATAAGTGTTAAATTTTAATTAAAAAAAGAGAAATATATATGAAAACAATATTAGATATAACGAAGAAAATATTTGGGTTATTAGTATTTTCCTCTCTCCTATTTTCTTGTTCGGAGGATGCTCTTGATAAAGTAAATCAAGATAACGACCACACAAAAGACGTGGAAGCAAAATATATTCTTGCCGACGTAATTACCGCTACCGCATTTCGTAATATAGGTGGCGACCTTAGCACTTATGCTTCGGTATACATTGAGCACGAAGTTGGTATTCACAACCAACTATACAGAGCTGAGATGAGAAGTACAGAACCATCCGCAGCTACTACATTCAATAATGTATGGCTTAGCTTATACGATGCATTAAAAAACACTAAAATAATCATTGAAAAATGTAGCGAAGGCGGAAGTCAAGAAGGCAACCAAATAACCAAAGGTATAGCTGAAGTACTTGCTGCTTATAATTCGGCATTAATCGCAGATATGTTTGGAGATGCTCCTTGGAGTGAAGCCGGTGTTAGAGACGAACATGGCAGACCTTTGTATATGACTCCTAAAATTGACAAACAAGAGGATATTTATAAAGGAGTAATTAATTATCTGGATGCCGCAATCGCAGACCTACAAGGTTCGGACGAACACTTAACAGGAAGCGTAGGAAGCTATGATTTGCTGTATAACGGCGACGCTAATAAATGGCTAAAACTTGCTTACGGCCTGAAAGCCCGTTATACCATGCGATTATTAGCCAAAACATCTGACATGAATACTGAATTGGATAATGTATTATCTTATTTAAATAATTCTTTTACATCGGTAAGCGATCAAGCGGCTTTCAATGTATATGATGCTACAAACCTGAATCCATTATTCGACTTCCAATGGAGCCGGGACGGACTGGCAGCAAGTGAAAGTATGTCGGACAAACTGATTGAAAGAAATGACCCACGTTTACGCCGTGTTTTTGTAGATGCAGGTTGGTCGCAAGTAGAAGGAGCGGATGCTGAAAATTTCGGAATGGCATCGAACGGAGCTGTTCAAGAAATTCAATATTATTATAACACCTCAACATTCGTTTATTCTCAAATAGCTTCAACCCTGTTCTTAAGCTATCATGAAGTATTGTTTCTGAAAGCCGAAGCTCATGCAAGAAAAGGCGAACTTACCGATGCTGAAAATGCACTTGAAAAAGCCATTGCTGCTGCAATAGCAAATACAGAAGAAAGTGTAAAGGCTGCAATGAATGCTCCTGCAATTCTTACTTATGGAGGTTTGGAAGAAACTACAACTGCAATAACTCCTGCTGAAGCCGCTACTTACTTTACAACAAGCGTAAAACCATTGTTCGATGCCAATCCTCTTAAAGAAGTTATGATTCAGAAATACATAGCATTCTTTGGAGCATCGGGCGAAGCCACAGAGTGCTACAACGATGTTCGCCGCTTACAAGCAATGGGCGATGACTTTATCACATTGGCAAATCCTAAAAATGCAGAAGGAAAGTTCCCACTCCGTTGTCCATACGGAAATTCGGATACAACAGCCAATCCTAATGTTCAAGAGGCTTACGGAAACGGACAGTACATTTATACAGAACCGGTTTGGTGGGCTGGTGGAACACGTTAATTCATCCGCAGATATATGAAAAAAAATAACAGGTAAAACTGCGAGGGCACTGGTTATCCAGAACTCAGGTTAAAACTACCAATGGCATTGAAGGTTATTTCAGTCATTTGAAAAATCATTTGGATTTACACAGAGGATTAACGCAAAAGAATAGGATAAACTTCATTAAATGGTACATTTATTTTTCTAACGAAAAATAGGCTTTTAAGCCACAAAAAGACAGAACAAACTAACAAAAAGGCTATCCTACTTTTAGGATAGCCTTTTTGTTAGTTTGTCAGTTGTCTGAAAATATCTTCTATAGTTTTCTCTTGTGGCTTTATCATTAAAAGTTTATTATTGTTACCCACCGCAAAGTCAAACACCTCACTCCTGATGTCTTTGTCCGCAACCAGCAAAAAGTGCCTATTGCTTAATGCTGTAGCAGCAAGCATATTCGGTAGTTTCCGGATTTCCTCCATATCAGCACTTTCAAGAAATTCTACTTCAAACCGGAAACAACCTTTTTCTATGGCGTTTATCTCTGATAAGTCAGGGTAATCAGCTACAATCTCCCCTTTGCTTATTATAACCACACGGTTGCATATTGCCTTTATCTCCTGCATAATATGCGTACTAAGCAATACCGTACGCTCTCTGCCTACTTCACGAATAAGGTCACGTATTTCAACCAGTTGGTTAGGGTCGAGCCCGGTAGTAGGCTCATCAAGTATCAAGACTTTTGGGTCGGGCATTAACGCTTGTGCCAGCCCTACCCGCTGACGATAACCCTTTGACAGCTGCCCTATTTTTTTACCACATTCGGCAGTGAGTCCTACCATCCCAATCAATTTCTCTACACGTTGTTTTTTTTCTTTACCCAACTTATAAGCATCTGCAACAAAAAGCAGGTATTCCTTCACATACATATCCGTATAGAGGGGATTCTGCTCCGGCAGATAACCTATCAATGCACTTGTTTTAAGCGTATGCTCTTTTACTTCCAAGCCACAAACCTTCACCGCCCCTTCATCGTAAGGCACCGCCCCTGTCAATATCTTCATAGTAGTGGTTTTCCCTGCCCCATTAGGACCAAGAAATCCAACAACTTCCCCCTCGCCAATACTCACGTTTACATCTCGGAGTACCGGTTGGTTTCCGTAACTTTTCGAAAGATTTGTTATTTCTATTGACATGCGTTATATGGACGTAAAAGCCCCAAAAAGCAAATATTTTACTTCGTAGGTGCTTTCTTAGGGTAAATTATATATATCAGTACAGAGTAGAAAATATACCATGCAATAATAGGCGCAAAAGCATTATCCCACAAAGAAACAAGCAAGGCTACGCAGCCCAAGATAAAAATATATTGCGTTTTGTACTTCTTCCATGAGAAGCCGCTCATTTTGAGCGAGAACATCGGTATCTCGCTAACAAGCAGCGCACAGAACAATAATATCAAGGCACACAATACCCAAGGCTGAAAAACAAAGAAATCGTAAAAAGTATATATTGCCCCGCCCCAGAAAATGGCATTTGCCGGAACCGGCAAACCAAGAAATGAAGTAGTTTGACGCTCGTCAACATTAAACTTAGCCAATCTCAATGCTGAAAATACCGGAATCAGGAATGCGGCAAAAGGAAGGATATAATGCAACTCTGTTTGCTGTAACACAGAAAAAGCCATAGCCCCCGGTGCAAGCCCGAAACTTACAACATCGGCCAATGAATCCAGCTCCTTACCAATGGCTGAATATGCTTTCAGCAGACGTGCCGCAAAACCGTCAAGAAAATCGAAAACTGCTGCAAGCAGAATGAAAAAAAACGCCCAGCCATAATTGCCCTGAAAACCCAGATATACAGCAATACAGCCCACAAAAAGATTTAACGATGTGATAAAATTAGGAATGTGTTTCATAACCTTCTTTTTTATTCTTTGTTTTTACTATCAATCCAAATTGTAACCGGGCCATCGTTGACTAACGACACCTGCATATCTGCTCCAAAAACACCTGTCTGAACCCTTTTGTTCAACTTCAGACTCAATTCGTCGCAAAATTTATCGTACATCGGAATTGCAAAATCCGGCTTCGAAGCCTTGATATAGGACGGGCGATTGCCCTTTTTGGTAGAAGCGTGGAGAGTAAACTGGCTTACCACAAGAACGTCTCCCTCTACGTCAAGTATAGAACGGTTCATCACACCGCCCTCGTCATCAAAAATCCGTAGATTCACTATTTTACCCGTGAGCCAGTCAATATCATCATCGGTATCGGCATCTTCTACGCCCACCAGAATCAACAGCCCGGTTCCTACCTCTCCTTTCACTACCCCTTCGACCGTTACACTCGATTTACTTACCCGCTGAATTAATGTACGCATATGTTTTCGACTAATAAACAGGACAAAAATACAAATAAATATCGGAGCTTTATTTTCAAGAGTATAAAGTTGGGGAAATTTTCACAGAAAATAAGACAAACTTACATTAAAGTAGGGCTTCGAAATTATATTTTCAGAGGCTCAAGATTAGTTAAGTAAAATTACATGAATAAGGCGTTTTTTCCAAGCGCATGAAGATAAAAATCAAGACCACATGAACTTTAGCAGCTTACCGTACGGTGCTTTAAGCACAAATTGTTACCTTTCTTTTTTTTGTTTAACCGGTTCATCGAACCATTAATTCCGGTAAATTTTATGGAAAATTTACCTACGGCTTCATTCTGATTACACAATGGACACCCTTGCCTTCGGCTGGACATTTCCCGCTATCAGGGCATGTTAGGGACTTACACCCGGTAGAGTAAATACATGTTGGGCGAACAAGAAAAAGCCTTTTGAATTTTTATTCAAAAGGCTCATTTATAAGAGTTTTATAATACTATAAGCTTTATTTTTTAACGCTACTATATCCGTCTGTATTCTACAAAAGAATAATCATAGGGATTTTTTTCGTCTGCTTTGTGGTCTTCTCTCGACACTTCTTTCCATACATCGAAATCTATTTCAGGGAAATAGGCGTCTGCCTGAAAATCGGCACGCACCCATGTCACATACATATAGTCGGCTGTATCCATACACTGCTTATAGATAGAGCTACCGCCTATAACAAAAATCTCAGATTCGTTTTCGGCAAGCTCAAAAGCATCTTCAAGAGAGTCTGCTTCAAAATAACCTTCGGCCACTCCTTCGGATACAACCGTGCTTAAAACTATATTCTTCCTGTTGGGAAGCGGGCCATTAGGCAGGCTTTCAAAAGTGCGCCGCCCCATCACAATGGTATGTCCCGTAGTCAAATTTTTAAAATGTTTCAAATCTGCCGGCAAATGCCATAACAATTTGTTGTCTTTTCCAATTGCATAATTATCTGCAACCGCTACAATGATAGATATTTTCGGCATAATTGTTTTATTTTTTATTTCGGACGAACTACAAATTTACAATAATTTTATGTAAACACACTATTTTCTCCAACGTTTTGTCAAATCTCCGAAAGCATCAATCCTCCTGTCGCGGAAAAACGGCCACATCCTCCGTACTTCCTCCGTTCTTTTCAAATCAACATCTATTATTACATTTTCTTCTTTATCATTAGCGGCTTCTATCAGTATTTCACCTTGAGGACCTGCCACAAAACTATTACCCCAAAACTCAATACCGTTGGTCACACCCGAAGGGTCTTGCTCATACCCCACCCTGTTGCACGACAACACATGTAAGCCATTAGCCACCGCATGTGCCCGTTGCGAAATAATCCATGCATCCAGCTGGCGTTGTTTCTCCTCATCGGCATCAGTACTTTCCCAGCCTATGGCCGTGGGGTATATAAGCACATCGGCTCCGGCCAACGCCATGAGCCGTGCAGCCTCAGGGTACCACTGATCCCAACAAACCAAGACACCCAATTTGCCTACAGAGGTTTCAACCGGCTCGAATCCTAAATCGCCGGGGGTGAAATAAAACTTTTCGTAATAAGCCGGATCGTCAGGAATGTGCATTTTACGGTATTTGCCTGCAATTGTCCCATCCTTTTCTATTACCACAGCGGTATTGTGGTATAGTCCCGCCGCCCTTTTCTCGAACAAAGAAAGAACCAGAACCACCTCCAGTTCCTTAGCTATTTTGCCAAAAGCATCGGTAGAGGGGCCGGGAATGGTTTCTGCCTGATCAAACACATCGGGATTCTCTGTCTGACAGAAATAAAGCCCATTGTGCAACTCCTGTAGAACAATTAATTCTGCCCCCTGCATAGCACAAGAACGGATATTGTTTTCAAGTTTCTGAATATTACTTTTTATATCCGCCGTATTCGACTGTTGTATTAATGCTACTTTCATATTGTTTGTTACACAGAGTAACACTGAGAATACACAGAGTTACCCGAGATTAAAATTTATATCTTTTTATTCCGTTTTTCAATAATGCTACATTAAAATTTATCAGTAAACCTATCGGCTTATTTGCAATTTTCATATATGTCAAGATTTGTGCTTCATGAACAGACGTAAAATTTTCAACAGATTTTAATTCAATAATGACACTATCTTCTACCAATATATCAATCCTATAACCACACTCAAGTTTAATTTCCTTATATACAACAGGTAGTGGAACCTGACGGACAACATTCAATCCTGTTTTGTTCAATTCATACACCAAACATTCTTCGTATGTAGACTCCAATAAGCCCGGACCTAAATTGCGATGTACTTCAATAGCACACCCGATAATTATTTCTGTAATCTTATTATAATCCATATCTCTGTGTTCCTCCGTGTTATTCTCTGCTCAACTCTGTGTAATTTACGGATACTGCATAGTAACGCAATGCAATGAACCATGCTGTTTTATCAGAGGAAGGCAGTTTACACCTACTATCTCCCTGTCGGGAAACGCCTTTTGCAGTTGTTCCCTGGCTATTTCATCTTTCTCGGAATTATAAAAAGGAAGCAATACAGCCCCGTTCATAATAAGAAAGTTTGCATAAGTAGCAGGCAATCGCTCACCGTCTTCATCATATACGACATCAGCCATGGGTAGTGGTAAAAGATTATAGGGCTTTCCATCTGACATCCGGAAAGCTTTCAATTCACCCTCCATTTTTTTCAACTCCTCATAATGCTCATCATCTTCGTCAGTACATTGTACATACGCTATAATATCAGGCGTACAAAAGCGGGCTAAAGTATCTACATGGCTATCGGTATCATCGCCTGCCAAATAGCCGTGATGCAGCCAAAGAATCCGTTCTGCTCCCAACCTTTCTTTCAGGATAAGCTTTATTTCTTCTTTCGACCTGTTGTTACGATTATCGGACAGCAAACATTCGGCCGTAGTAAGCAAAGTACCTTCACCGTCCGATTCGACACTCCCGCCTTCAAGCACAAAATCGAGGCAGTTTTCATAGCTCGCCTCACCAAAAATGCTTTCTTCGAGCAATTGACGGGTAAGCATATTGTCGAAATTGGCTGCAAACTTCATGCCCCAACCATTAAACGTAAAGTCTAAAACCGTTCTCTTTCCATGCTTAAAAACAGTGATTCCACCATGGTCGCGCGCCCATGTATCATTGCTTGGCAACTCTACGTACTTTATGCGTGATTGGTTTATCTCCTTCAACAACTCCCGCGTCCTCTTTTCCGAACGGCAAACTATCAACAAATCCTCCCGTTCAGATACTTGGCGGGCTATATCCGTAAAACAAGTATTTACCTCATCGAGCATATATGCCCAATCAGTATCTTCGTGAGGCCACGTTAATTGCACAAAGCGTTGTTCAGCCCATTCGGGAGGGAGTATTACCGACATGTTATTCATATTCATTTTTTACATCTGATGTAAGGCACAAAAATACTAAACTTATTTTGAAACGTAAACCCAACATTTAGCATATACCTTTTTCACTTGTAAAATAGTTTTTTTATTTTTTTCTGTATTTGTTTGGATATATAAAATCTATTCATATATTTGCGGTATACTATTATACTATTACACCATTAACACAAAAAACTACTATCAATAAATTATTTAAACCTTATTTAAACATGATTACAGTAGATAACATTAGCTTTAAGTACAAAAAGAAAGAGGTATTCAAAAACTTCTCCTTAAGCATAGAACAGGGAAAAGTTTGCGGCCTTTTGGGTAAAAACGGAGCGGGCAAGTCTACCTTGCTCTATCTGATGACAGGCTTGCTGCAACCTCGCAGCGGACTGATACAATATAATGGTGAAAATGTATCGAAGCGCTTGCCCTCCACCCTCAGCGATATATTCATTGTACCCGAAGAATTTTCGCTGCCCAATATTTCACTGAAAAAGTACATTGCGCTAAACCAGCCTTTTTATCCGAAATTCAGCAAAGAACAATTACATGACAACCTGAACCATTTTGAACTGGATGGGGATATTAATCTGGGTGCGCTTTCGATGGGACAAAAAAAGAAGGTATTCATGAGCTTTGCTTTGGCTACCAACACTTCATTGTTAATCATGGACGAGCCCACCAACGGGTTGGATATACCGGGCAAAAGCCAGTTCAAAAAGTTCATTGCCTCCAACATGACCGACGAGCGCACTATCATCATCTCGACACATCAGGTACAGGATGTTGAGAAACTGATAGAACAGGTTATTATCTTGGAAGACAACAAGGTATTGCTCAACGCTTCGGCTACCGAAATAGGCGAAAGGCTTTATTTTGTAAACGGAGGCAATAATATCAATCTGGAAGAGGCTATTTATATTTCGCCTTCGATTCAGGGTTATAATGCGCTATTGCCAAACAAAGAAAACGCCGAAAGTATTTTGAATCTGGAGACACTCTTCAACGGCGTACTAAGTAATCCGGACAAAATCAATATTTTATTTAGTTAGTTACGAATTACTGAGGTAAAAGGTAAAAGTTTAAAGGCAAAAGTACTTTCTCCTTAAATTCTTGTTTACTCGTCTGCTAAAATACGACATTATTTTTTTATCAAATACTTAAATAAAACCTTATTGAACACAAAAACAAGACATTATGAATAATATATTTAGTATAAAACGTTTTTGGTTTGTTACCAAAAAAAACTTTTTGGAAAACTGGAAACAATATTCGGTACAAGCACTAACCATGTTTGGAATTATGTTTGTCATCTTCCTTTCCATCTCTTTCGACCATTACAAAGACCTCGAACAGGGTTACGCCCATGATACGGAGATACTGCTATTAGCGTGGTCTTCTATTTTGTTTCTCATTTTTGGCATCTTTACTGCCTCCACTTTTATGGAACCAATGAGAAACAAGACAAAACGTATCGCATACCTGATTAACCCTTCGTCCAATCTCGAAAAATTCCTTTCACGCTGGCTCATCGTATCTGTAGGATATGTAATTATGTTTTTTGTATGCTTATGGCTCGCCGATATGCTGCGGGTGGCTATACTTTCCATACGGTTCCCGCAGTTCGACATACCTATGTTGGATTTCGGCAGAATGATGCCTACAGAGGGTAAAAACAATATCTCATTTGTCTTTTTCAGCAGGAGTTTCTTCTCTATGTGGGTAGGTGTATACACGTTAACCCAGTCATTATTTATCCTTGGCGCTACATTTTGGGAAAAGGCGACATTTGTAAAAACATTCTCAGCGGGCATTATCATTTGGGGAGCACTCATCATGCTTTGCAGATGGACAATTATGGCTTTTTACAACGGTGATTTTTCACAATTCGGAAATGTTTTAGACTCATTTTCGATGAATAGGATAGAAGAAAGTACCGGCTTTACAATAATTACCTGTATACTCTTGTTTTTTACCTTGGCAAACTGGACTATCTCATTTTTCAGATTCAGGGAATCGGAAATAATTAAACGCTTATAACTATGAATTTTAAAGACAACAAAGCAATATACTTGCAAATAGCCGAACGGATATGCGACGAAATACTGCTTGGCACATATAAGGAAGATGAACGAATACCATCGGTAAGAGAGTATGCCTCGATGGTAGAAGTAAATTTCAACACCGTGATGCGCTCGTTTGAGCACTTGCAATCTTCGGATATTGTTTACAACAAACGGGGAATAGGATATTTCGTAGCCAACGGAGCTAAAGCGAAAATACTTTCGATAAGGAAAAACGACTTTCTCCAAAACGAAATCAACGATTTTTTCAAACAAGTACAAATGCTTGATATACCTATGGAGAAAATAGTTGAAATGTACAATCAATATGTAAAACAACAAAAAAATAAGCAAATATGAGACTTACAACCAAAATAGTATTAAGCATTATACTGGCTATATTCATTTTGTCGATAGGCTTTATTATAGGCTTCTCATTCACCGACAGGAAAGATTATAAAAACACCTATAGCGACAATCAGATAAATATACCACAAATCAAAATAACCGAAGTAGAGGTACAACCTTTCAAAACGATATTAATAGAAAAAGAACCGGAGACAAAACATTTCAACATGTATATAGGAGGCACTGTTCATCTACATCCCGTTACTGATGCAAGTACTCCGAACACTATTTCTCTTCCCGAAGAAGTACTGCAATACAGCGATATAAAATCGTTGGGCGATACACTACGCATAATGATAAAAGTAAAGGATGTCTACAGCAATTATAATACAGATAGCAGCGAACGTACATTCTACAGCGTTTCGGGCTTAAATTTTCACATACCGACATCTTCTAATATCGATGTAGTGTGTAGGATGAATGAAATAGCTACCGAAATAAAAGACATTAAAACCAACAATGTAAAAATCAGCACCAACGGGAAAGTTCTGATAGACTCATGCAACATTAACATTTTAAGCCCGATGATGAACGGCGGCCGTCAGGGATTCATTGTAAAAAACAGCAAAGTGAATGAACTGAATATTGACCTCGATTACACTAAAACATGGAATGTGGAAAACAGCGAGATAACAACTCTGAATCTTACCGGAAGCAATAAAAACGAAATACAATTACGCAAAAGCGAAATAAAAAGAGCAAACTGGAAGCCTAAAAACAAAGAAGCGCGCTTGCAAGTGACCTTGTTTGGCGATTCGGCCACAGTTGTTTTTTAAGCCTTAAGAAAGTCATTTTTTCTTTCATTATACATTTGGACAAAAAAGATAAAGCGTATGAGTGATTCATGCGCTTTATTTGTTGTTTTCAGGACTAAAATATATAAGCTAAAAATATCAGGTATTAAACCTATTGGCACAAGTTGCACTTCGCTAAACTTGCGCCAAATATGGGTTGTTTTCAGAATGTGCTTTTAAAACAATATACCATTATAAGCATCTGGTTAACAATGCAAAAATCTTATTTTATATTGAACCTTAGTAATAATAACAGAGTTGCAAACCCAACAACCTTATTAGCTTATTAAATCATCTGAAAAATAAGGTAATAAGGTTGAACTTCATAAAGCATTGATGTTACTAAGGTTGGCTTCCGAAAATAAGGTTCCATCGTTAAACCTGTCTCATCGGATTTGTTACCTGCTTCACCTATTGGCGCAAGTTTAGCGAAGCGCAACTTGTGCCGAAAATAAATTATACCTACCTCTCGTTTGCAACGAGAGGTTAATGGTTTTACGTTTAAAACGTGATTCCCATTTAGTCCCTCGTTGCAAACGAGGGACAGACCCGGCAACAATAAACTTCTAACCCAAGAGTTTTATTTTTTTCTTTCATTATACATTTGGATAAAAATAATAAAGCGTGTGAGTGATTCATGCGCTTTATTTGTTGTTTTCAGGACTAAAATATATAAGCTAAAAATATCAGGTATTAAACCTATTGGCACAAGTTGCACTTCGCTAAACTTGCGCCAAATATGGGTTGTTTTCAGAATGTGCTTTTAAAACAATATACCATTATAAGCATCTGGTTAACAATGCAAAAATCTTATTTTATATTGAACCTTAGTAATAATAACAGAGTTGCAAACCCAACAACCTTATTAGCTTATTAAATCATCTGAAAAATAAGGTAATAAGGTTGAACTTCATAAAGCATTGATGTTACTAAGGTTGGCTTCCGAAAATAAGGTTCCATCGTTAAACCTGTCTCATCGGATTTGTTACCTGCTTCACCTATTGGCGCAAGTTTAGCGAAGCGCAACTTGTGCCGAAAATAAATTACACCTACCTCTCGTTTGCAACCAGAGGTTAATGGTTTTACGTTTAAAACGTGATTCCCATTTAATCCCTCGTTGCAAACGAGGGACAGGAGATTTTATTTAACTTAGTATTACGGTGCTCTGCACCTTGTTTATTTCACTCATTTACAGGCTACAAATATTACGGCACGCTGTGCCTTAAGGTGTGGAGCACCGTAATATTTGTAGCCAAAGCGACAAGCAAAAACAGAGCTACAGAGGAGCGAAATATTTTGGGAGGAGCAAATAAAAAGACCTATGATAAACGCCAAAGCCTTAAGGAGAAAGAGGATAAACGCTCGATGGACAGGGCGATGAAGAAGTAGGGTCGAAGTAAATGGGTTTATATAAAAAAAAGAAAGAGAATCAACTTTTGCTGATTCTCTCTTTAGTTGCGGGAACCGGATTCGAACCGATGACCTCCAGGTTATGAGCCTGGCGAGCTACCACTGCTCCATCCCGCGATGTTTTGTGAGTGCAAAGATAGTGATTTTGTCTTAATGAGCAAAATTATTTTTCTTTTTCTTGTGTTTTGGCGGTTTTGTTCGGGTTGCCTTTGTTCTATCTATTTTGTTTTCAGCTAGATGCGATAAACAAAGAATTATATTAATTTTCTCGCTGCCTTATTACTTCGTACAGCATTACACCTGCGGCTACCGATACATTGAGAGAGCCGATGTTGCCTAATAATGGTATCCGTACCATCTCGTCGCACAGTTGTAAGTGTTCGGGTGCTACACCATCTTCTTCTGAGCCCATTACTATTGCTACGGGGTCGGTAAAGTTTGTTTTAGTGTAGTTCTCGGTTGCTTTCTCAGTTGCAGCTACCAGTTTTATGCCCGAAGCTGATAAAAACTTCAGTGTTTCAACAAGATTTTCTTCCCTGCATACAGGGATAGACAGCAAAGCTCCTGCTGATGTTTTTACTGCATCGGCATTGATAGGTGCTCCTCCTTTAGCGGGGATTATAATGGCATCGATACCGGCACATTCGCAGGTACGGGCTATTGCGCCAAAATTGCGGACATCTGTAATTCCATCCAATACGACAAAGAAAGGATTGCGCCCTGATTCGTATATCCCGGGAATAATATCTTCGATACGCTGATAGGTTACGGGCGAAATGAATGCTATAACGCCTTGATGGTTTTTCATGGTAAGGCGGTTGAGTTTTTCAACCGGAACTTTCTGTACAGGAATAACCGTTTCTCTTATTACCGTGAAAAGCTCGCGCGACAATTCGTTTGTCATATCACGGCGAATGAATATCTTATCTATGTCTTTTCCGGCCTGAATGGCTTCGATAACTGCGCGGATGCCAAAAATCATTTCCTTTTCAGGGCGTTGTTTTGTTTTATAATAAGCCATGTTGTTTTGTTTGGAATAAAGAGCCAAGATTTTTTAGGTAAAAGTTGAAAGTATAAAGGCAAAAGTACTTTCTTCTTTCTCCTTTTCCTAAAATTCTTGTCTACTCGTTTATTATTTTTATTAATTCGTTTATTTTGTTTTCGCGTTCGAACGAAAAGGTTTTGTCTTTTTCGTTGAGTATTTGGTATAATCTCAAACCTTTTTTGTACGATTCGAGCGCTTTTTATTTTATCAAATAATCTTCTTTTGGCATCGTTTTATTTTTTTAATGCTTCTCTTGCTGTTTTCAGCATAGGCTCTGCCGATAGAGTGCTGCCTGTAGCCTGTGTCATCCATTGGTTGGGTGTAAGCTGCCCTAACCTGAAAATACGGTCTACTTCGGCTGCGAAATCTTTTCCGCTGAGGTATTGCTCTAACTGAAATTCTATGATTTGCCCAAAAGCGTAGGCCGATAAATAAAGCGGATAGCTAATCATGTGGGAATAAATAGCGAGTACGGTTTCGTCTTTTCTGCCAAATACGGGGGCGAAGTATTGGTTCCAAACTTCTTTGGATAGTCGCATTACGGCATCCCGCAATTCTGTAGCGGTGGCATTGGGATTTGCGTAGAGCCATTTCCATACTTTAATGTCGAGCATCGAAACACCGCATATCTCGTACATATTCCATACCTTATCCAAAATGTCCATTTTCTCTTTTTCGGGGTCATTGTTGGTAATACCAAGCAATTCTAAATCGCGCTTCTGGAATACAAAAGCCAATGCTTCGGTGAATGCAGTGTTGGGGACGGATGCCAGCATGTAATAGTCTGTGTCGTACATCGAGATAGTTTGTTCCACATTATGTCCAAACTCATGGATGGCTATGTTGTATCCTTTGTAGTCCATTCCGGTTGCAGGAATCCTTGTGCGTAGGTGCGATTTTTGTCCTTTCATAGCGGCACCCCACGCATGTCCCGAACCTCGGGCGGCATCTACTGTTATTTTCTCGGCTAAATAGTTTGCCCGCTCAGGCGCAAATCCTAATTGTTGCAGTATTACGGGAAGCTCACTTTCCATTGTTTTTGCATCAGGGTACAATGCGCGCGTTTGCTCGCTTAGCTTTTCTTCGTTCAGGTTGCTACGGGCTTTAAAGCCGTCGTACCATATGTCGAAAGCTTCGAGTTTGCGTCCCAACCGTGTCGAAACCTGTTTGCCTACTTGTTTCAGTTCGGGTGCAGATAGGAAATTGTGAAATAATGCTTCGGCATCTTCTACCGAAATTTCCATTTCTTTCGAAAAATTCCGGTCGATGTACGTATCGCCTGTATATTTGTCGATAGCTTGCAACGCTTTGAAATTATTTAAAAATTTCACATAGCGTACACTGTCTTCTGTGGTGTAAACAATATGTCCGTCTTTGTCAAGAATGTGATTGTTGTAGGGGCTCCAATCATATTTTCCGGAATTGATTACTTCGTTCGGAATATCTTGTGCGACGATTTTTTTCATCACTTCATAGATGATTTGTTGCTTTTCAAGTCCGGTTTTCCCATTGTTGTAATTAGCTTTTATTTCATCTCTTAAGTTCCAGTGCGATAACAATACCATATCTTCAGGAAATAATTTTTTCCCTTTTTTGCTTAACAAATGTCCTGCATAGATGTTGTATTTTGAGATATATACATCAGCGTCGCTGTTTGCTGTAGAGTAGCCTTGTAATACATCGGCCGGAATGCGGGCTGTAAATATATCGCCCATGCGGGCATAAGCCCACGCCAAGCGGTTGTTGCCAAGCTGCTCTTTTTCTTGGAGTGATAGTTCAGGGAAATTCAGCGAGATGATAAATGCTATTTTGTTGTTGTAGAAATCGTCTGTTAAATGGGTTTGAGGATTGTAGGCAGCGAACATTTCATCTGTTTGCATTAAATCGCCCGTTGATTCGTGTACATTTCGTTGAAGTTGTAGCGACATCTCGTTGAAGTGTCCGTAAATAGCTTCGAGATAATCACTTATTTTCAAGAATGTTTTCTCTTTTTCTTCCGGATTGACAATATAATTGTTAAAACAGAATTGAATGAAACTTTCATCGTCCCCGTCTTTTTCCAGCCATAATTTTGCAGTTTGCTTTACCCCTTTTTCTATCAGGACTTTATTCTCCGGATTAGTATCTGTGAGCGATGATATTACTTTGTTTACAGTTTGAGGCTGAACGGCGGCATAAATATTCATAATGGGTAAGAATAGTAATGATAAGAAAAGTTTTCTCATAATATGCTGTTTTTATCTGTCCAGTTTATTTTTCAAACCACAAATCTACACATTTATAGGGAAATGATTAGAATATAGATGTGTTTTATTTACAAAATATACATCAATGTCTACAGCTTTACATTTACGCCCTATTTATGAATAAGGTTAAAAAACAAGAATTTAATATATTTGATAACTAAATGACTCATGGACTAAAAGTCCATAGGTTTTCTTAAGTAAGTGTCATAATTATTTCACACATAATAAAACAGTCGTATCTTCGCAGCATACCAACTGTATATACTAATGAAGATCAAGATATTGACATTAAGCGAATCCGAACTAAATTCACTAACACAAGGTTTCCGTTTGGGCGAGAGCCATTGTTTTCGCATGCGCTGTCGCGCAGTATTGCTCAAATCGGAAGGTTTAAGCTCCATACAAGTCGGCGAACAGACCCAAATGACTGCCCAAAGCGTCAACGGCTGGGTAAAACGATTCGAATCCGAGGGTATCAAAGGCTTGCATACACGTCCAGGGCAAGGCCGCAAGCCTATCATGAACTGTTCGGACGAGGAAGCGGTTCGCAGAGCCATCGAATCAGACAGACAGAGTGTACGTTTAGCCAAGGAAGCCTGGCAGAATTCTTCAGGCAAAAAGGCGAGCGAGTTGACGTTCAGACGTTTTTTATCCGCCTTGGCGCAAGATATAGACGTATAAGAAAACGTCCAAAGGGAGTTCCCTCGCCGCAGCTTTATGAGTATAAGACCGCTAAGTTGCAAGAACTTGAAACATTGTATGCCCAAGGAGAAATCAAACTCTTTTATGGTGATGAATCGCATGTTTGTACCGAAGGTTATGTGCCATCCGTATGGCAGTTCCCTGGAGAGAACTTGTATATACCCTCGGAAAGAGCTAAAAGGCTCAATATCTTTGGGATGATCAGCCGTGACAATCATTTTGAGGGTTTCTGCTCCTGTGAATCTATTGATGCTCAAAAGGTTGTCTGCTTCCTCGACCAATATTCTTTCAAAGTAACCAAAAAGACATTTGTGGTGCTTGACAATGCCAGCGTGCATAGGAATGCAAAAATCAGACAGATGCGACCTGTCTGGGAAAAGCGAGGACTTTTTCTTTTTTATATTCCACTATATTCTCCGCATTTGAACATTGCAGAGACGCTTTGGCGGATTATGAAAGGAAAATGGCTCAGACCACAGGATTATGCTTCTGCGGATACCCTGTTATATGCTACTAATAGAGCATTGGCGGATATAGGAAAGAATCTGAGAATTAACTACAATCATAATGCTGCTTGATTTTGAAAAGTTACTTAAATATGAATATATCTCTACTAAGCTGAATATATTCACTTTCTCCTGACAAATCAACTTCCATAATCAATTTGAGATTATCCTTTGAGATGGCTCTTTTTCTGCCTTAATACTGAATTTAGAAATCTTGAAATCATCAAAGGGATAATTTGTTTTCTTGGCATGTTTAGCTTCAGTAGCTTTATTATAAGCACTTCTCAATGTTCTAAAAAATAGATTCATTGAACTTTCTTTACAGTTTTTCTGTCGTAAATGTTTCTCATGCCCATTCAGGAAATCCATATCAACATAGGAAAAGGGAATATCAAGTTTTCCATTGTAATACATTTCAAGAGACCTTAAAGAATCCTTGTACACTCTGGAATTACCAATCTTACCTGCCTGTTCCAACTCTTTTATTAATTCATTATAAAACTCGTACACTGTTTTAATGTTGATTTTGACTTTCGATACTATTAGGGCAGAAGCGGCAAATTCTTTATCCTCTGATTTTAACTCCAAAATCTGTTTCTGATATTCAAGTTCCTTTGCAAGAATAATTTTATTAATCAAATCTCTATTTGGACAATTTGATTTAGGTTTATTCCTTTCAAAATCCCAATGATTAGGGCTAACCGATATTCCTAAACTTTTATATTTAATTTATAATTCTGGGATGGGTGAAATCCCCCGCCTTTAGGCGGAGCACTTTTCTGTTTTTCGAATAAATTTCTCATATATAAAGGAATACTCATTATTTGGATGTAAAGTTTTATAAATAAGTTTCTGTAATGGATATCTTTAGTTTTTTCTTTAGGAGGCTTTAGCCTCATAGGACTTTTAGTCCGTTACATAACCCACCGCCTCTTTAGGCGTGTGGTTGTTTAGTTTTTCTGTTCTTAATAATACGAATCATCAAGGGATGTTCCCCGTTTTTTAATGTTTTTGATTTATAACATATGATGTTAACTGTTGCATCCATTTGCTTTTAGTTTACATCTTGGTTTAAACATCAGTTTAAACAAATCCTCTCAAACCCTCTATTCAAGCTACTTCCATCACTTTTTCTAATCAACTTCAGACTACTGCTCATTTTGTCTTATTTTACTCAATAGTTGATTTTTTCATATACTTTTCCTAAACTTCATCTAGCTTTTAAAGTACTGTTCATCAATTACTACCTAAATTTATCGTTAAATATTTTTCAAAACTATTGCAAGTATCAAATTTTGCTCTTATCTTTGCACCGCAATTAAGAGATATTGCGACCAACAAAAAATGGTGTGGTAGTTCAGTTGGTTAGAATACCTGCCTGTCACGCAGGGGGTCGCGGGTTCGAGTCCCGTCCATACCGCAGAAAACGTAAAACTCTTATAATCAATCGATTATAAGAGGTTTTTCTTTTTTCGAACCCTCGGTCTAAATTTCGGTTCATCCGACAAATGCGTAGTTTTTATCATGCAATCCAAGAATTTTTAGTTCGAAGAACTTTTGGTCTCTATATCCATACGCTTGTCTTTTCATCGTTTTAATTTTATTGTTAATTCCTTCGAGTTTAGCCGTTGAGATACGATGGTCATACCAATTCAAGATTCCCCAACGGTGTGCTTTGAGCGTGTTTGCAAACTTAGTGAGTATTGGTATTTTGGCTTGATAGGCTTGTTCAAGCCATTTGTCAAGTACTTCCTCACCCTTTTTCTTATCTGTCTGCCTCCATATTTCTCTCAAACTCTCTTTTAGATAATATGCCTTCATTAACGGCTCATTCAGTTCTAAGGCGTTTTCTAATCTATTCTTGCTTTTTCATCATTCATTTCTTTACCGTTACACAGCAGTAGCCAGCGTGTACCTTTGAGAACTTTGCGTTTATTCAAATCTTTTTCTTCCCGATAAAGACTTCGGCGTAATTCATCCAAAGAATCGTTCATGAGTTTTACCACATGGAAGTGGTCAAAAACCAGTACCGCATCAGGTGCGTTGCTCATAACCGAGGCCACAAATGCAGGAGATAAATCGGTAGCGACCGCCTCTATTTGTATGCCTGCCTTCTGAACTTTCTTCCAAAAATCATCCAACGCATCCATACCTTTCCCATCGCCAATATAAATAACACGGCTTGTTTCCAAATCCACAACAATAGTTTTGTAAACATGACCTTTAGCCACTGCAAATTCATCTATGCCGATATAGCGAACTCCGCTGAAATCAGGATTGTTATAGTGCCGGTAAAGATAGTTTTTCTGAATCTATTTTACCGTATCCCAAGATACGTGAAGATGATTGGCTACATCTTTTATCGTACCGATACGAGAAAGCTCTACAACTAACTTTTTGAATTTGCTGCTGTAACGTTGTTTTCCGGTTACAAAATGAACATTCTCTTGACGTATACACCCGCAAGTCTTACAGCAAATCCGTTGAAATTTTAGTTCCAATAGAATCTCTTTACTTCCTATTGGAACGCTGCGAATAGTGCGAATATGACTTCCTGAACAAATTATATCTTTACTCTTACAGCAAGGACAGCGGAGCTTTTCTTCGCGAGTTTGCAACTGTAAAATTATACGCTTATCTTCGTAGCGTATTCCCGAACACTCCTGTTCGCGAACGCCTAAGGCGTGGTATAGAAAGCTGACTCTCATTAATTATTCGATTAGGGGTAATCAAATATAATGATTTGTCAGCTTTTTTTATATAAAAACTACGCATTTGTCGGATGAACCTAAATCTATATCCTACTATGAATCAATAGCTTAAACCGTACCCCTATTCAAATTTAGTCTATTTTTTCCTCAATTTCCACTTGTAAAGTGTCCAAATCGTGTCTCTTTTTTGAGGATTTAGTAAAGGGACACTATTGAATTACTTATTCAAACAGAATCAACTTTCCAATTTTCCAAAAGTTTCAAACTTAATAAATTTAGATTTGAACAAATTTTCTGGGATTTTCTTTTGTAATAGTAAATGAAAGTTTTCTTCGTGAGTTGACACAATCAGTTGCTTTCCTAGTGAACTTATTATCCCTCGAAACAAATCTATGAATGACAAAATATTTATACTATCCATCGATTGGATAGGGTCATCTATAAAAATACAATCAATGGATTCTCCTGTTTCTGGATTTTTTGTTTTTAATGCCCTTGCTAAAAAAATGCTTAGACTTAAAATGTTGATTTGGGCAGTACTGAAATATAATGCAGGAACAGACTTTGTTTCTTTTCCATCATCCTCTCTTTTTATTGTAAATATTTGCAATCTTGGCTTGCTATCTCCAAATTCACACTTAAATTCTATGGATTCATAATCAGGGTGAGGATCTATTTTCTTGTATATGGAGTTAATCAAGTCAGTATAAAAAAACTCATCAATTGTTTTCCCTAAATACTGTTCAAGATTATCCTTTTCCGTTTCTAACTTTCCTTTTGCTACTTCTAATCTTTGCAGATCCCTTTTTATTTCATCGATTTCTATTTGTATTTTCTGTGAAACGGTTGCTTTTAAACAATTTTCTTTCAGAGTTTCAACAATTGTATATCGTTCAATTTTATTTTCAATGTTTTTTTGATTGTTCTTTTCCCGATCAATCAATGTGTCGAATTCAATATTTATTTCGTCTTTACTTCGACCTCTTACTTCAATACCAAATTCTGTCCTAATAAAGTTTTCAAAACTTTCATAGGCTTTTAATATTATAATTTTTATATCGTTCAGTTCCCTTAGTTTCTCAATATATTCTTCTTTCGAGAGACTATAGCTTGACAGTTTACTCCCTAATTCATCGGAATATTTTTGCTTTTCGTCGATATCTTGCTTTAAGTTGATAATTACTTGTTCTAATTTTAGTTTTTCACAATCAAAAAATGTTTTATCAACTTCATTTAAATTAAATGTTTGATTGAAAAATAGAAAGACCTCTGAATAAACATCATTGGATTTTTTTAATTTATCTATGGTATTTTTCAGAATTTCAATATTGGTATAATTGCTTTTTAATTGAGAGTTGTTTTTGTCTAATTTAAGATTGTTTGAATCAATAGTTTTATTCAATTCATTTATCTGAATTACTAACGCTTCTATTTGTTCTTTTATATTCTTTTCAAACGCTTCAATATCAGACTCATTGTTGAAAAATAGAATAACTTCATTATAATTTACTTGGGCATTTTTTAATTCTTCGTTCTTTTCATTTTTTTGTAAAGATAATCCCTCAATATCTTTTTTAATTTTTGCACATTCTGTTTCGACAGGTTCTCTTAGTTCATTAAGGTGCTTTCTTAGTTTGTCTTTTATTAGATTTATTTCCTTATTTAGCTTGTCGATTTCGTTTTCAATATTGAGTTTATTTTCTAAACTATCTTTTAGCTGTTCATCAAGAATTTTATTCCCAACAATACGACTTGATAGTTCTTCAAAAGATTCATATTTTTGACTACACAGAGGACAATCAGAGGAATTATTTTTTGAAATAATTTCTAATCCGCGAGTAATATATTCTTTCAGTTCGCTATTGAACAGATTTTGAGATTCGATTTTAGTTTCAAGTTTTGCTAAATTTTCTTTTTGAATATTAATCCTATTTGCTGATTTAACTTGTTCTTCAACTATCAATTTTTGGTTTTGAAACTCATCTATTTCCAATAGAAGCTCAATATTATTATTTATGCAATCTTCATAATATTTTAATTGATTTAGTTTTTTCTGTAATATTTTTGATATATCTTGCTTTTCTGTTATAGAAGCGATTATTTCTGTAATCGATTTTTGCAAAAGTTCTATATTCTTGTGGGTTAATTCTAATTTGTTTTTTTGTTGAGGAAGTTCATTTGTTTTACTTTGATACTGCTTTAGTGTTTCTTGCTGTTGAGATATTACATTTAGAGAGCTATTAATACTTTCTTTAATCGTAGTGTTTTCTTTTTCAATTATTATTATAGCTTCATTAAAGTCTGCAATTCGTTTTTCTTGTTCGATTATTTCTTTATGAATAAGAAGGTAGGCATCTATTTTCTTCTCAATAGAAAGAAAAATGCTTTGAGTGCTTTGTTCTTTAGATAATTTCTGTTTTAAATTATTTTCTTCTGCTTGAGTTTTCTCTTTATTTTCAATCAAAGAAATGATATTTTTCACTTCTTTGATTTTTAAATCTAAATCTTCTAATTTCTTTCTATTCTCGATATAAGTAATAACACCGCCATTGCTATCACTGTTGTTTTCTTCTCCATTTCGAGCAATAGATATGTTTTCGATTCTTAATTTCTTTGCATCTGATTCTATCTGCAATGAAACTAACCTTGATTTAACTTGACTAGTCAAAATATCATACAAAGTTGCATTAAAAGTTTCTCTCTCTATTAAATCAATTGATTCTTTATTTATTTTGAGAAATTGAATGGCTTCATTGATTTGGTCGAATTTCTTAAACTCCAAATCAAAATCAATTTTCAACTGTTTATTTTCCCTGCTATTTTTCTCTTTTTCTATTCTTTTGGTCTCCTGCTGGATATAATTCAATAGAATCCCAATATTCTTATATGTGTTATTGTATTTGGTAACTTCGGGATAAGATTCGACAAATTTATTATACCTGTCCTCGGCTGTTTGTTCTTTCAGAAAATTGTCAATCATTTCTTGGGATAATACAACATCTCTGAAGAATTTGTTTTTAGGTTCTTTTTTGGGGTCATATTCTGTCTTTGGAATTTGTCTTTCAAAGTTAGCTTTTTCAGTAATAACATTGACAAAGCCATCTTCAGTAGCCCCGATATGTTGAAGAATATTCTTATTTCCTCCTTTTTTATTCTCCTTTCTAGTTTTATCAAAATCACCAATCAAGTCAAATCGTTCAATCTTCCCTGTAACACCCCATTCCACGGCATCATAGAAAGATGTTTTCCCGAATCCGTTCGGAGCATAGATTGATATTAAATCTGATATTTCATCCTTATCATTAAAGAACTTGAATGTAGAGTTTTTAATGTCATTAAAAGCTCTAAAGTTCGAGATTTGCACTTCCTTAATTTTCATTGTTTTTGCTGGCTTATTTGTTCAACAATTTGTTTTTGTGAATCAACATCTCTTACTAATGACACATCCTTATGAATCAATTTCCATAGCTCAGCATCTATAGGTTTATATTCAACCTGTATTTTATCTTGAGTTTGATCTATAATGTCTTTTAGATCAGTGTTGGTGATATGTTTAATGATAAGTTTGTTTGCCTCATCGCTATTAAAATCGTTAGAATAATTATCTTCAACAATTTTTCTGCTTGAAAATCTATCGTTTTCAATTCTGTTTTTTAATTCTTTGGGCAATTTTTCTTTGGAAATATAGATAATATAGAAATTCCATTTTTCAAAATCCTTGTTTTCAGACATATAGTCTGAGTTTTGAAACTTGGCAGCTATAATATTGGAAAAGACTTTCCATTGATTTTCGATATTTTTCTTATTTGCAAATAAGAAAAATACGTTGATAATCAGATTTTCATCATTTTTATAATGAAATACTTGACTATTTTCAAGGTCGAATTCCTGAATTTCTAATTTATTTTCCGAAAAATTCATTTACTATTCTTTTTAATTCGTTAAGTAATTCGTCTAATTGCCCTATGTTGAACATATTCAAACTATCTTCATTTTCATTTACACAATCTAATTCAATTGCTTTTAAATGAATCAATTCTTTTATTCTATTTACATTATCAACTCTGTCTATATAATCCGCTTCATTAACCGATCCTATATTTTTTGTAATGTCTTTTGTTGATATTCTTCTAGTTTTTTTCGTACTTGGAACTTTCAAAGAACCTACTAATACCAGACATTCACCTTCAGTATCATCTGAAGCAAATAACAAAATATCTGAAAACATTTCATATATTCCTTTGTCAGAATCCGAAAATACAAATTTCTTTTCTTTAATAATTCTCATTAAAGAATCTTCATCTAAAGCGTTATCTTCAATTAAACTTATAATTAGCGCATATTCTAAAAAGGACGTCCAAAAATGCTTTGTTTTTTTGTTGAGTTTTGAAACACATGACTTTTCTATATAATTGCTTTGATAAATATTTATCAGATTTAGTTTTACTTGATTTAGTTGTCGTTTTATAATTGTTTTAAGTTTTGGCTTCAACTCAACATTTGTATCATCTAATCTAATAATAACATCTATCAATTCTGCAATTTTCGATAAATAACCCGGCAATAATTGAGATAAATTATTGCTATCAACTATTTCTTCAAATCTTTTTATTGGCACAACTTGTATTTCCCCATTACATGGACCATTGGGTGTCTCACTTTGAATTCCGGCTAATAACAAACTATCACCATTAATTTTAATGATTCCTCCACCTGAAAATCCCGTTATTTGTTCATGTTCTAAATGATTAACAACTAACCTTAATGTGATTAAACTATCGTTATAGCTATTCAAGTCACTTATTATTAATTTATCATACTTATCATCAGCGTTACGTTTACAATTAGGATAGCCTGTTAAGTTAAAACTATCAAAACCAGTTGTTCTTTCGTCAATGAAAATTTGATTAAAACCTAAATTCTCTTCTAAAACTAATATTGCAGCATCAGCACTATCGTGTTCAAAATAATTTTGGCCTTTCGCTATTTCAAATTCTATTAAATTACTTTGATCATTGGAATAACTGAAGTTAATTTTCGAAATCAACTCTTTTGTCTTTCGACCTCTTTCGTCTTCAATGTCTTTATATAAAACATGTTTAGCTGTAAGTATATAGGTTTTTGTCTCGTCCAAAGGTTGAAACAAAACACCACTACCTCCACCTAAAATGACTGTATATCTTTTTAAATCGTTTTCGTCCATTAATAAGTAAATTCATCAGTTACTTTAGCTTTAAATAGTAAGCAATCATTCCAATCTTCTTCTAAGAAAATTTGATCTCTTAAATCATAGTTAAAGTGTATTATAGCATTCGGATTATTATTGATAATTCTAGCTATTGTTCTCTTGTTTGGCAATCCGTGTTTAGTTGCATTTGAACTTATTAGATAATTGTCCGTTTTTACAATTTCTAAAAACTCTTTATTAGTATTGTACATACTTCCGTGGTGTGCAATTTTTACTAATTCTGCATTTAGTGGATTATTTTTATCATAACCAAATCTATTCAACCCTTCTATCACGATCGAAGGATGAGCATCAGCTAAAAACAAAAAACATTTACTCTCGTAGTCCATTATAAAAGCTATAGAGCTTCCATTAGCAACACTTGTATCTTTTTTAAATTTGAATATAGGTTGGTTTTCCTCATCAATAAAATCTTTTAAGGAAGTTTGAAAGTCATATTCAGCACCACTTGTAAAATAATCCTTTTGTTTTTCATATAATTTCAAAAGATTATCCAGCTTTTCTGGGTTCGGAGACAAAATTTTAAATTTCAGTCCAAACAAATCGTGTACCTTACCTTGTTCAATAATTTCCCCTTCCCATAAATTGTTATCTCGAAGATACTTTTCAAATTTAATTCCTTGTTTGGGACTTGTGTGAAAATCGTCGGCTCCATCAACTATTTCAATATCCAAATCTTTGTTTTCATCACTCTCAAGTTTATTAGCTATTTCCTTTCCCGAGTTAAACCAAACTTTTCTGATAAGTTTTGATGCGTCCTTATCCTTATTCAGCCATCTTAAGATTCCACCAATATGATCATCATCAAAGTGAGTCAAAACAAGCAAATCAATATTTTGCTTCAAAGCTCTAATACTTTCGACTGCATCAAATAATTCTCCCTTTCTCCCAACATTATTCTGATAGGTGTCTCCAATTCCACCATCAATAATTATATTTCGAGGAGTTTTATTTTCTAGCAATGAAATCCATATAGAATCACCATTGAATGCTTTAAAAAATTTTATTTTCATAACTTATTAAAACAACTCTTTCGGGTTAATCTTCAAAAACTCATCATAAGGGAGTCCACCTGTTCCAACGAGCAGTACCTTCTCTGGATGAAATCTCTCTGCAAAAATTCCCATACCTGCATTTTCTGCTTTCATTCCACTTTTTATTTCAAGTCCAATTACCTTATCGCCTTTTTCTAAGACAAAGTCAACTTCATAATTTCCATCACGCCAGTAATAAAGATTATATCTTTCGGAAATAGCATGATTTATCAAATGAGTTCCAATTGAAGATTCAACTAATCGCCCCCATAGCTTTGGATCGACAATTGCTTTTTCGTAGGTATCATCGCTTTGTGCTGTAATTAATGCATTGTTATATACTTGGAATTTGGGACTTGAGCCACGTTTGCGAATTATATCTCCGGCATACTTATCTAATCCGCCTAATAATCCACAATCGGATAACAGTTTTAGATAGTTAGCCAATGTTGTTGTATTTCCGGCATCCTGAAGCTGGCCCAATATCTTCGTGTAAGAGAGTATCTGACCTGAATAAAGACAGCCCAACTCAAATACTCGTTTTAACAAAGCAGGCTTATCAACACGTGTCAGCATCAAAATATCTTTGGAAATACTCGTTTCTATAAGCGAATCCTTTATGTAATTCTTCCAACGTTCTTCATCATTAATCAACGTTGCCGATCCCGGATAACCACCAAAGTAAACATACTGTTCGATGCTCCACCCAAATGCCTCCTGCATTTCAGGATAAGACCAGTGTCCTAAATATAAAGTTTCAAATCGCCCAGCTAAGGATTCGGTCAATCCTTTCTGAATTAACAATCGAGAAGAACCAAGTAAAATCACCTTTATATTGATTTTCTCACGAGTGTCTTTATCCCATTGTTGTTTCACGACTTCACTCCAATTGTCTATTTTCTGAACTTCATCAATTATAAGCAAGAACTCTGAAGCATTCGACGCTTTCATCCGCAGGCGAGTTGATTCCCAAATTTGTGTGATCCAAGCTGAGTTTGTAGCTGAAATGGCATCTGCTGATTCGAATAAGTTTGGGATTAACAACTGTTCAACAAGTTGTGTCACCATAGTGGTTTTCCCCACTTGGCGAGGTCCCAGAATAACCTGAATAAACTTTCTGGGCTCTTCAATTCTTGATTTAACCGACTTCAGATAAGGACGTTCAAACATAAACTTCAATTTTACTCAATACAGATAGCAAATTTACTCAACATTTTGGGTTTTACAAATAATTCATGATAAATCACACATTCCCAACTACTTTCGTTAGGTCTAAGTTTAATCATGTAACATTAAAATCAATGAAGTACACCTTTAGAATCTCATTTTTCCTGAAGAAGAGTACAGTACGGAAAAATGGTAAGTCACCGATTATTGCAAGAATCACTTTAAATGGAGAAAAAGTGGAGTTTAGTACCAAGTTAGGCATTGCTGCTTCCCAATGGAATACTGATATTGGAGAAGCAAAGGGAAATAGTTACGAGGCTGTAACTCTTAATAACGACCTAAGTTCAATTCGAATGACCCTCTATACGTATTATCGGAACCTAAGTGAGAAGTGTGAAGTAATAACTGCAGACAAACTTCGAAAAATGTATACGCAAACCGAGACGTACCCTCAAACACTGCTCACTTTATTTAGAAAACACAATGACGATGAATTAAAGTTAGTCGGTCACGGTAGGGTAATAGATACTTATAAGAAGTACGAACTTGCCTATCGACGGGTTCAAAACTTTATGCTTCATCAATATTCCAAGAATGACATCTATTTGGATAATTTAAATCTCCAATTCGTAAACGACTTCGAGATATATCTTCGAGTAAACTGTAAGTTGGGAGTCAACATGACTGCAAAGATGATTCAATTCTTAAAAAAAGTCGTTAACCTTGCCAGAGATTTGGGAATCATTCACTTCAATCCGTTTCATCTGCATCACACCAAGTGGGAGAAAGTGAAGATTGAGTATTTGACCAAACAAGAAATTAAAAAGATAATCAACAAAAAGATCACTATCAAAAGATTGGATATCGTCCGGGACATCTTCTTGTTCAGCGTATTTACAGGACTCTCTTATGTGGATGTTAAGAATCTGACTGTAAATAATATCCAGAAACAGCATGATGGTTCCAGTTGGATAATTACGAAACGTCAAAAGACAGACAGCAGCAAAGATTATTTCATCGCAAGGTAAAACAGATTGGAGCCGCCTGCATATATGCCACCAACAAGAATCGCAAGTTTTGTTCTTCCCGTAAAATAGCCACCAGTTTTGTACGTAAGGGAAAAGCCGGGAAGTTGGAGC
>NZ_QVMH01000069.1 GCF_010501035.1 Paludibacter sp. 221 | reverse complement strand
ATATTCAGCATTTCGATAAACTCTTTATGCACAAGGCATTTTTGCCCGTTTAATGACTTTCTGAATTTTGAAGTATCAATGCTTCTTTCTTCCAATTCTTTTGTTTGGATAATAATGTATTTCATATAAAATAATTATTAATGTTTAATGTTTAATGTTTAATGTTTAATGTTTAATGTTTAATGTTTAATGTTTAATGTTTAATTATTAATTCTTGTAACTACTAACTATTTACTCTTTAAATATTTTACTACTTTGTCTATTTCCGCCTGAGATAAAGTACGGTTGTAGATAATCAGGTCGTAAAGAGCCATTTTTGAGAATACGCTATAGCCCGTAAACACCCCCACATTTAATTTTGTATTTGTTAGCTGTAAAGACCCTTTTGTGATATTAATGCCATTGTACCGGTCGCTTGTTTGCCAGCTGATCAATTCGGGCATCACCGCTTTGCTAATCCCCGTTGTGCTTGAAGAGAAAGAGGTGCACCGCATATCTCTAACAGGGGATATTCGCCCCCACTCAAATATAGATATGTAGCCTCCCCAAGTTACCGTACCAAAGGCTTCTTCTATAGGGCTACCATAATACCGCCGTTTAGCTATAATAGTGTAATCGTCTACATCAGGCATTATACCGGAAAGCAAATAGTCGTCTATCCCGTCAAATACCAATGCTCCGGGATATTCGGGTATCTGTTCGATGGTAATAGGGGTTATTTCGTCGGCGGTGTGGCCTTCTTTTAAGGAGAAATTTGTATTTATCCGACAGTAAGTACCTCCTGTTGCTTCGGCCGACAGATTGAACTCATAAGTACCATCCTCCGTGATATTAAAAAAATCACCATCCGGAGTACGATAATATATAACTAAATTCAATACTGCATCCCTGTTGGCATCCAGTCCGGTAACCCTTGCTTTAAAGTTGATAGAGGTACGGCCGCCTATTTGGTAGGTATTGATGGCACCTGTTTTATAAGGACGGTATTTTAATAGGCTATCTGTTTTTTCGAGAAATTCTATGTAATCGGGACGCCCATTTCCAAACGTGTTGAAGTTTTCCAAATAACCATTGTATCCACTCATTTGACTAAAGGCAAAGCCATTGAGCGCAAGGTCGGTTCCGCTTCCGCTTAGGTCGGTTGCTCTATCTCTGTCAGCAGATTGATTATTCTTCCGTGAAAAATCACTCCAATGGATTAATCCTGATAAATCCGATGGTTTAAACCGCTTTTGCGATGCTATTACTCCGATTCTGCTCATAATGTCTCCTGTTGATATTCGTATATACCGATAACTGAAAAGTCTGTATCACTTACCCTGACGATGGCAATAGCCTGGTCTATGTCCGGAATAATAATAAAGGGGTGCTCACGGTTAAGGGTTAATCCTTCAGCCGTTTTTACAGTCACAATTCCTTCGGCATATTTCGTCAAATCAAATTTACCTCCTACGGGGATAGCATCAGTTAAGGTTATCTCACAGTCGCCCGAAGTATAAAGAGAAGCGTTATTCCATGAAGCCTCCGATGTTATTTCGACGGGTAAATCCGTGATGATTTTGCCTTTATAGGCTATCCGTTCTTTTCCATTAGGCGTGTCAACTGTTATGTCAGTACCAAATTCGGGGTCATCGTTAGTATTCAGATTTAAATGCACATGCTCTGAACCTACCTCTACTTGGTCAAATATATTTTGATATTCTATAGAAGTATCTTTAAACGTCCACGAAGAATCAGAAGATAAACCATCTTTTAGACTATTAGATTTTACGATTCTATCTTCTGAATCAAGGAAAGTAAAAGATGAATATTCCCAATCAGAAGCGTTATAGATAACCTGCGCACCATAAGAACCA
The DNA here is from genome assembly GCF_010501035.1 of Paludibacter sp. 221. GTDB lineage: Bacteria > Bacteroidota > Bacteroidia > Bacteroidales > Paludibacteraceae > QVMH01. Next base: position 12,275 of record NZ_QVMH01000069.1, on the reverse strand, counting down.
TCTGCTCCGTCTATAATAACAATTGCACCGTTTTTATCACAAAGTATATACGGACCACCTAATGGATTACCTACATCTTCATACTCTAATATTCCATCTGTTGTTGAAAAAGAAGGAATCTTGGAAGTATCAAAAGTAACAGTCAATCCTCTCAAGTTCATTCCTACTGTTATATCTTCTAAAGAAATTACNCCGCTAATCCTAATAATTCATATTCAGTAGAATCTTCATTTTTACCAAGAATCTTTGTTTTTTCCCTTAATTCGATATTATTATCTTGGTTGAATTTTACACTTTCTCCACTTAATGCCTCTATCTTTTTATAGTTATATTCACAATCTACGTCTGTTGTTTCGTCACTTTCATAAGTAGTAGCATCAACAAAATTTGGATTGTATGAAAAGTCAATGAAACTAACGATACTACCCTCAGGTAGAGTAAAAGAATCCATCATCCAATTAGTATACCCCTCATAATCTTCACAAAATCTAACAGGGCCATTTTCACTCATATGCTCTACAGCTGTGACTCTTGGTTCAGATACGTTTAAAGTTTGGGCCATTAAATTCGTTTCATTTTCAAACCTAAGCAGAATCCCACCCCAAGAATCCTCAATACCTGGAACATTTTTGGATTTATCGAACACTAAAGTTTTTCCCGACAAATCATCTCCTACTTTTATTTCAGATAAGTTGACAAATACAGGTTTCTTGTAAATGTCAGCTTTATTTTGTAGTGCTTCGTAATTGTCTTTTACATCTATTTTAATCTTAGAATCTTTATCTTCAAGAAAGGCATTTTCGAAAGTCCATTCTGAATTATAACCGAAAATATCCGCTACTCCAGTACGGTTATTGGTTACAATCACAGGAGCTTCACCAACAAAAGTAATTTTGTCATACATCCACTTATAATTCTTTAACAAAACAAGTGAATCACTGGCAGTAAAAGGAGTACAAACATCACCCTTACAGGCAATTACTGAGGTGTCTGGGTTGTCATAGATAACGAAGAATATGTTATTTTCTCCATCTTTATAAAACTGCATTCCAAATACATTACCTGCAAATACTTCACCAGGGTCAGAAATCATCGCGGTTAATGTAGGAACACTGGTTGTATCAAATATTAATGTCTTACCCGCGAGGTTATCTCCTACTTTTATTTCAGAGAAACTCACATATTTAGGAGTTTCATAGATATTGGCTTTATCATCCAGCACCTCTTTCAACGCCTCATTATCTTCGGGCTGTCCTTCTATATCAGCAAATTGCGTTGTTGAAGGAGACGACCCTCCTTTACGAAAAAGTACTTCTAACTTTTCTTCTGCGTTTTCGGCGGTAAGTTGCTCTCCATTAAGTAGGATTTCTTTACTGAAATCTTCCGAAGCTATTTCCTGAATACTTCCTGTCTCGTAAATGAAGAGTTTATTTGTGCTTATACCATAGCTCAAAGCACCTATTTGTTTGCAGTTGACAAAAGCACCATTTTTCACTATCTTAATAGACTTGTCGGTGGTTGTAATTTCTAACATAACGATTTCATTTTTAAAATTTATAAATAAGATTGGTTTTTTATATGTGCGGGAATTATCTTTTTGGAGAGCAGGAAGAAAAAGCCGGTATTGACACAATACAGCTTTAGGTATGCCGTAATGCTAACTTTGGGTAAAAACTACACCAGTCCGAAATGTGTTCTTTGTGATTTCTTACAAGATGCGCTTAGGTGTGACGGATTGTCCGCATCTATCAAAAATATAGTGAAAGCCAAGCCTGCTTGAGTTCTGCTAAGGCGTAACCTATATTATCCAAATATACAAAAAATATTCGTAAAAAACATATTTTTAAGTCTTTTTTTTCGCTGCCGGTGTTAGAGGGACAAGCCCCAACCTGATACCTGCTTACTATGAAAATATAAGGGCAACCGCATTAAAATATACTGATTTACTACTTCCTTCTTTGGTAGCCATAGCTAATCTTTCCGCCTCAGCTGGTGAGCGTTAAGAAATTTAGCGTAACGCAGCACTTTTCCCCTCTCCTCAAGGAGAGGGGGTAGGGGTGAGGTTGGAAAAAGTAAAAGCCTGTCCGGCTCGAGGACAAAAGAATAAAAATGAGGATACGGTAACTCTCCCTAAATCCCTCTCTCAAAGTGAGAGACTTGAAGACCGTAGAACGAAAGAACAATATCTGATGAATTTGGTGTTTAAAATGTAATATTGATGCGCTTACCCTATAAAAATATGGCTTTGCAAGAAAAAGTCGTATAAATTTTATCACCTCCCCACTAAACTTTCTCCCCGAAATACTTTCAAATCTGCATAATTTTTATTATATTTGAATAACTTAGCTGTAAGTTATCAGCTACGAGCTACAAGTTAATAGTTAGGCAGTACCTCTTTTACTCCTCATGACTTCATCCTAACTTCTTTTATTTCCCTATCTTCTTTAACTTCTTCTAATTCTTTTTTTATTATGACCGAGAAGAACGACCCTCTCAAACCCCTCACCATCAAGCAGGAACGATTTTGCCAATACTACATCGAAAGCGGCAATGCGTCCGAAGCCTACCGAAAGGCTTACAACTGCTCAGGGCTCAACCCCTCCTACGTGCGCAACAAAGCAAGCCAGTTGCTCAAACAACCGAATATAACACAGGCTGTAACACAACTACGGGGCGAATTACGCGACGATTCACGTTTCAGCCGTGAGCGCATACTGGACGAGCTTGAAGCCATGCTCGACGCCCGCATAACCGATTATCTGCATTTCGACGGAGATACGGTGACTGTGAAAAACCCCTCCGCTCTTACCGCCAAACAGCTACGGGCTATCGAAAGCGTAAAACAAAGCAAAAGCGGCACGGAGCTAAAGCTCTATGCCAAAACATGGGCTATAGAACGCCTCTGCAAAATGATGGGTTATGACACCCCCATCAAAAAAGAATCAGCCGGTATGGACAGCACTGAGCTTATACCAGCCACTTTCGACCTCTCGCGCCTCAGCACTACCGACCTCGAAACGTATCACGCCATTATAAACAAAGCAAGTGTACAAAACGACTAACAACAACCCCATTTCGCCCGTAGCCATCCGCACCGAGCTTTTCTCGCGCCGCTCGTTCGGTTTCATCGTTGAGCACAACGGCAGAAAACACTTTAAACAAGAAGAAGCCCTGCGTATACTTACCGACGGGGAACACACCGAGTTTCTTTACGGAGGAGCAGCCGGAGGAGCCAAGTCGTGGACAGGATGCACGTGGCTCGCTTTTATGTGCCTTACCTACCCCGGCACAAAATGGTTTATCGGACGTGAATCGCTCAAGCGACTGCGCGAATCCACCCTGCTCACATTTTTCAAAGTATGTGCGCACTACGGCATCAACCGCAATAAAGATTTCAGGTACAACGGGCAAGACCATTATATACAATTCGCCAACGGCTCACGCATTGATTTGCTTGACTTGCGATACTTGCCCAGCGACCCGCTTTACGAGCGTTACGGCTCTACCGAATACACCGGAGGATGGATAGAAGAGGGCGGCGAAGTAAATTTTGGAGCGTATGACACGCTGAAAACCCGCGTAGGGCGCCATCTGAACGACCGTTACGGCATCCTTCCCAAGCTATTCATATCCTGCAACCCAAAGAAAAACTGGATGTACGCCGCTTTTTACAAACCAGCTAAAGAAGGCGTATTGCCCCCGCATCGCATCTACCTGCCTTGCCTTGTACAGGAAAACCCGTTCATCGAAAGCAGCTACATCAGCCAGTTACAATCAGCCTCCGATAAGGTGAAAAAAGAACGCTTGCTACGTGGCAACTGGGAGTACGACGACAGTCCCAATGCACTATGTACTTACGATGCCATCGCGGCTATATTTACGAATGACCTTGCACACCGCACGGGTGTGAAATACATCACGGCCGACGTAGCACGTTTCGGGTCCGACAAGGCACGCATACTGGTGTGGGATGGCTATGTAGTGATAGAGCAACTATGCTTCGACATCTCGCGCACCACGCAGATACAAGAAGCCATAACAGCCCTGCGCCTGAAGCACAACGTACCCCGCTACCGCACCATAGCCGACGAAGACGGAGTAGGCGGCGGAGTGGTAGACAACTGCCGCATCACCGGATTCACCAACAACGCCCGACCCATAGGCGGCGAAAATTACCACAACCTGCAAACGCAATGCGGATACCGCCTTGCCGAACATATCAATGCAAGCCGCATAGCAATAGAAGCCCAAGTAAGCACAGAGGAAAGGGAAAACTTAATAACCGAACTGCAACAGCTACAGGCATGGGACACGGACTCGGACGGCAAGCTGAAGCTAAAACCCAAAGAGCAGATAAAAGCCGACATAGGACACTCGCCCGACTGGCGCGACGTACTGCTGATGCGGTGCTATTTCGACTTTGCCGATATGGAAATACCCCACTGCCTCGACAAAGGCTATTTTGGATTATAAGTTCAGGAGTCAGAAATCAGAAGTCAGCACATGATGACATTTTCAAACACGGAGACACGGGGTTAATTGTTAATTATTAATGTTTAATTATCATTCTTTTTAAACACGGAGACACCAAGACACGGGGACATTAATTATTAGTTATTAATGTTTAATTATCATTCTTTTTAAACACGGAGACACCAAGACACGGGGACATTAATTATTAGTTATTAATGTTTAATTATTATTTCCGTATAGCGGCCTCTGTCCTTTCGGATTTGCAATCCGAAAGCTATTATCTGCGGATTTAAAATCCGCTATTAGTATATCATCGGATTGCCGCTCGAACTTGTTCGCTTGGCTTGCCAAGAAATCCGATGAGACAGCGGCAACTTTATACTTTTCCCTTTCACCTTTTTCCTCATTCTGATTTCCGATTTTTTCTCCCCATTTACTAACCATAATTTTTATTTCAAAATGAAACTATTCAATTCATTTCTCAATCTCATCAGTCGTCCTGAGCGACGCAACCAGAATTTCGAAGAACTGCTTGAAGCAGGCAACATCAGTAAAATTATCAACAGCATGAGCAGTTGCGATGAGTGGGCAGACGAAGCCATACGCGAGTACAACCCTGCTTTGCACGCCATTATGAACCGCCGCGACAAGCTGGTGAAAGACAAGGACGGACGGGTACAACGCGTAGAAAAACGCTGGAAACTACCCATCCCTTACCAGTCGTATATCAACGAGATAGCCCTCGTATTCATGTACGGGCGTCCGGTGAAGTGGCTGCAGCAGTCGGACGATACCACCCAAGCCTTCCGCGCGTTTACCAACCTGATAAAGAGCACCCGCTTCGATTCCAAAATACGCCAGTGCAAACGTTTGGCAGGCTCGGAAACACAGAGCGCCATGCTTTTCCGTGTGTTTCGCAACGGCGAGGGTAAACCCGATTGCCAGATACGCGTGCTTGCCCGCAGCAAGGGCGACGATATACGTGTAAGCTGGGACCAGTACGATAATATCAACCACATCGGGTGGGGGTATTACCTCGTAGAAGGCAACAAAAACGTTTATCATTTCGATATTTTTACCCCGCACACCATATACCGATGCAAGAAAACGCCGTTGGGCTGGGACGTACAGCCGGAAGAAAACCTTGTGGGCAAAATTCCCGTTATCCTCTTTCAGCAGGAGAAAGAATGGCACGGTGTAGAAGCTATGATTGAACGTGAAGAATTTGTAGGCTCGCGCACTGCCGATACCAACGACTACTTTGCCGACCCTACGCTAGTGCTTGCCGCCGACGTTATCCGCAATATGCCCGATAAGAAAGAAGAGGCTAAGGTGCTTATAGCAAGCGGCGTGGACGATATTAAGAAAGCTGCCGGACTCGTTACGTGGGATAGCGAACCCGTATCGAAAGAAAACGAAATACGCTGGCTGCAAAACCACATATTATCCAAAACCTTCACGCCGAACATCGACTTCGACAATATGAAATCGCTCTCGAACGTATCGGGCAAAGCCCTGAAACAGATGATGGTGCTTGCCGACATCAAGGCGCAGAAGCGTAAGGAAACCCACGACGAACTGCTCGACCGCATCGGCTCACTATGCAAAGCCATTATAGGCAACGTGCTCGATGTAAGCCTCAAAGCCGAATGCGAACGCCTCGTGATAGGGCACGAATTTCAAGAGCCTTTTGGCGACGACATCACCGAAGCGATAAACAACATCGTAAAACTTTACTCCGACGGCCTTATGAGCCGCGAGACTGCCATCGAACTCAATCCCTACATCACCGACCCCACACAGGAGTTGAACAGGATAAATGTGGTAGGCCCCTCCAATTTTCCCCAAGAGGAAGCTCTAAGTTAGTATCGTCTGCTAACTTTACTTTCTCAGCACAAGTACGCTACGTTAAACTTGCACCAGTGTTTGACTTTGCTAAGAAATCCGATGAAATAAAGGTAATAATATAAACAAGACAAGAGAGGCTATGTTGCCTCTCTTGTCTTGTTTACAAAATAATTCTTAGTATTTAATTTTACCAATCATCGCTACTATTTATAGATTTTATGATACCATTAATGATAGCGTTCATATCATTTTCCATTTTTTCTTTTGCACTTTCCATTGTTACTTTCCCTTTTTTATTGAAAATACTCGCTCTATATGGCCCAGCTCCATCACTAAGGACTAAACTCCTTCCGTTACTGCTTCGTTCAAATGAAAAAAAGGGTAAATCAATTCTAATTCGATTCTCCTTAAACATTATTGAAAAACTGTAATTGTATTTAAATACATTTACATAAGTGTTGTTTCCCATTTTTCCTTCTCCAACCTCCGATTTTGCACTGATAGTTATCGTTTCATTATCTACAGTAGATAATACAAACAATGGAGTATTGTAAACAGTATTAAGAAATTTCAATGTAGATTTATACAACTTTTCTTGCGACTGATTTTCAAAGGTATAAACAAGAAACTCTTTAGTCGAATCTTCTGTGCTTTTAAATCCGTCAGGTGTCAATGTTAATTGAGCCTTAATATAAAAGGCTGAAATAAGGAATAAAACACCAATTAATAATGTTTTTTTCATGATAATGTTAACAATAAAGATTATATATAGTTATAAATAATACAGTCTGTAAAAAAATAGGAAACAGAGAACATTTCCAAGGCATCCCTATTTTGCTTTAAAATTAAGTGTTATACTTTTATTGGCACTTAAAAGATAAATCTGATAAGAAAACTCTTTTTTGTCAGTACTAACTTTTGCCGTAAAATTATTGAAACACTCATCACAAATACTTTGAACTTTAAGTTTCAAAGTGGGGTGATTATATTCGAAATAGCCTTTTCCGCTTTCATATAATCTGCCTGTTTCAGAGTCAACACGTTCTTCGAACGCTATTGTGCCGTCTTGGTTAAATTTATATGTTAAAAATAAATTTAACTCTTTTTTTTCAGCATACGAATAATTTTGATAATTAGCCACATAGGTGTGTCCTACGATAGTAGTAAAATCTTTTTCCGGCTCTTCTTTGCAGTTTGTAAATAAAATAGGGATAACAAGCAATGTAATTAGTAATACTTTTTTCATAATAATGCTTTTTTTAAATTATAATGTCATCAAAAATATATAAAATGGACTGAGGAAGCAAAAAGAGACTTCATGAGCACATAATTTTTTTAACAATTATTTTATAACTCCATTTGTCTGATTCCTAAAATCACAATTTAGTAAAAAAACAACAACAGACACTCCGACTAATAACACTTTGGCTTATACGCCAAAAATTGTAATAGTGAAATAAAAAAACTGCAACTTGAATATTTTAAAAATAAGTGATTTTTGTATTTTATTAATATTATCAATCTAACCCTCCATTATAAACGTTAAATAAATGACTTTTTAAATATATATTTGATTTTCATATTCTCTATATGATTTACATGTGATATATTTGCATTCTATACAAACCAAAAAGTAAAAATATGAAAAAGACATTACTTATTTTATTATTGCTTCTCCCTTCTTTATTTTTAAGTGCGCAAAAGAAAGGCTACGAAAAATCGATTGAGCTGGGTTATGCTATCGGCGTAGGTGAGTACAACAACAACACTATCAATCTGTCGATGATAAATGGCTATCGGTTCAGCGACTATCTTTACACTGGTGTTGGAGTGGGTATAGGTTACTCTAACGCGATAACCTACGTGAATAAGAACCGGTATGGAACTATTGACGAAACACGGGCTACAGCTCTTTTAGTACCTATTTTTGCACAAATAAAGGCAAACTTTACTAATGGGGATATATCGCCGTTTGTTTCGTTGAATGTGGGGTATACTATCGATTTAAACTCGTATCTGAAGCATGCTCCCGGCTTTATGTTGCAGCCAAATTTTGGTGTCGACTTTAAGCTGAATGAAAAAAGTTCCATTTATGCCTTAGTAGGATTCAATTTGCAGCACTTCGACTATGTATACACCTACAATCTAGGAACAAGTTCTTCTAACTGGGATGTAGAAAACCGGTCGGAAATGTTTAAAGCTATTGATATAAAGGTGGGGTTTAAGTTTTGAAAATAAAATAAGGAATTGATTTTTCCTTCTTACATTATTTATTATGGGCGTTTAACGGGTTCCTACCGCTAAACGCCTAATTTTTTCGTAGTCTGTCACACCGGATTTGCAACCCGGTGATTAATTAATAGCGGATTTAGAAATCCGAAAGGACGAAGGATTAAAAGCTGATTTAGGAAAGATAACAACTAAGCCGTAAATAGTCGAAAGCGGCACACATTTCCAAAGCACATCCAGACAAACGGCATTATCTTTGTTGTATTCTCAACATGTAAAACCCTTTAAAAGCTGATATCATGAAAAAAATTACCCTGCTCGCCCTCTTGTCATTGTTTTTTGTAAGTATGTATGCTGCTGAACCCGAACCCAAATCGGCAACCGAAGCACAGAGTACGCAACAAACTCAAGTACAAACCAAGAAATATGGTTATTGCCAGCTTATAGGGCAAACCACCTATTACTTCAAAAAGATTAAAACAAAGGTTAGCTTTGATTTCGGCGAAAACCAAAGTTTTTGGAGCCGCGAGCAATGGCTGAAAAACGAAAGCGTCAGAAATATAAATTTCAGCACTATGACAGACGCCATGAACCATATGCAGGATATGGGTTGGGAGCTTGTACAGGCTTACGCCGTAAGGGTAGAGGACGATTACACATACCACCATTGGGTATTACGCCTCGAACTGGAGTAATTAAAACAAAACTATACAATAAAACGGATGCGGCAGAGCATGACATCGAAAGTCATATTCTGCCGCATCCGTTTTTCTTTTTGAGTATCAGAATTTGTTTAAATTTAGCTCGCAAAATAAATTATGATGATTTATTGTAAAAAGGGGATTCAAAGATAATTGTATTATTTATGGTAAATTTAAACAGTTTCTTAATATATCCAAACGTAATACTTTAACCACCTCACGCCCCGAAAATTTCAATGGCTTTTTCGACCGACTCTACAAAGTTAATAAACTTCTGCCGGTTACTTTCCCTTATAAAATCGCGGAGGCTCTTACTCGCCACTTCCGAAAAATCGCCCACTATAGCCAGCTTCATCCGGTAAGTGGCAAACTTTTGCAGAATCTCTCCCGCCAGCCCTGTTTTCAGGTCGAAAAAACTGTCGTCAAACACCTCCTTGTCAATTATCATTCCAATACAATTCTGCCCATAGCAATCGCCAAAAAAGCCCATAACATCGGCCTGAGATTTTATTTTGCCTCTCAAAGCCTCTCCCGATATTTGCATTACGCTACGTTCCTCGTCCAGTTTATAAAACCGTATCATTTATTTCTTGTTTATGCATTCAATTATTAAAAAAGCCCTCGTTTTTTTCTGCAAACTTTTGTAAAGAAACGGGCGGTTTTCCTGTTATTTTGCTTACGTTTTCAGAGATATTAGGTTGCTTACCGAAACGGGGAAAAAAATGCAGCATAATCATTACCAATATCTGGGTCGTTGACGTACCCTGTTTCTTTTTATGATTCCAGAACTTAATCAGATTTACACTTTTGTACTTCAGAGCCGCACCTGTAGCGTTGTTTACAACGCTTACCGCTTCGGCAAACGACAGATTTTCGTTCCCGGTAATATCATAAGCACCATTTTTATACTGGTCGAAATTTGTCAGCACCGTAGCTGCCACTCTGCCGATATCTTCCACATCCACCCAGTTGAACAAGGCATTACCTGCCGGTAGCTTTACAGTTCCCTCTTTTACATCGGCAGCCAGCGTAGTGGTGAAATTCTGCATAAAATAAGACGGCCGCAGAAAAACGTAAGGCACCCCGCTTTCCACAATTATCTTCTCTATCTTGGCATGCGGTACGTAACTCATTTCATCAGCACCCTGAACCGACAAAAACACAATACCTTTTACCCCCTCTTTGGCTGCAACACTTATCAATGGACGGAAATACTTTTCAGCATCGGCAATCTGTGGCGGACGAAGCAGAAAAAGAAAATCCACACCCTCTAAAGCTGTAGAATAAGTGCCCGCATCGTCAAAATCAAACTTTCTTAAAGACACCGGAGGATAACCCTCAAAACACACACCACTTTTTTCCGGATTCCTTACACAGGCATACACAATAGCAGCTGTATTTATCTCCACCAAACTTTTAATAGTTTCAATACCCACATTTCCGGTTGCCCCTGTTACTAATATATTCATTTTTCGATTTAGCTTATACAGTTAATATTGCTGCAAATATAAAACATATCGACTGTAGTTTAAAACTTTATACTGTGCATTATTACTTGATACAAAAAAAGCATCTGAAGACATCAGATGCTTTTATATCGCTAAGTGATCCGGACGGGATTCGAACCCATGACCTACTGCTTAGAAGGCAGTTGCTCTATCCAACTGAGCTACCGGACCCCACTTTTATGCTTGTTTTTTTACAAAGCGAGGGCAAAAATACAGTATTTTTTGCAAAATCGCAAGCTTTTTGCGCTTAATCGCTCAAATGTTTAATTGACCAATCGTAAGCTAAACAGTTATGCAATTATATAGTTATACGAGTTCAACAAAATTAATATTCCTTAGCCATCTCTCCCCTCAGCACACGCAACCCGCTCAGGGCAAGCGCGCCCATCTCGTCTTCGCCCGGATACAGCACAAGCGGAGCCAGATTCCTCACATACCTCTCAATATAGCTTACCACAAACTTATTGTTGGCAATACCTCCCGTAAGGATAATAGCATCGGTGGTGGCGGCCAGCACCGCGTGCATCGCACCAATTTCTTTCACCACTGTGTACGCCATCGCTTCAAGAATAAGTTTAGCATGCCGGTCGCCCTCATTGGCCATACGCTCCACCACATGCGCCTCATTAGTGCCCAAGTGCGCCATCAATCCACCTTTACCGCAAAGCATCTTCTGAATTTCGGACTGCGTATATTTACCGCTGAAACACATCCGCATCAACGCGCCTGCATCCAGCGTACCCGCACGTTCGGGCGAGAAAGCACCATAGCCGTCGATAGCCTGATTTACATCCACCACCCTGCCACACTGGTGCGCAGCTACCGAAATACCACCTCCCAAATGGGCTATAACCAAGTTTAAATCCTCATATCTCTTACCATTATCGGCCGCATATTTGCGTGCAATGGCTTTATGGTTCAGTGCGTGGAAAACCGCCTGACGGGGTATTTCGGGCAATCCGCTTATACGTGCCACATCTTGCAGCTCGTCCACCACAATGGGGTCGGCAATAAACGCCCGGCATCCCGATATAGTTCCGGCAATCTCGCGGGCTATCATAGCACCCATATTGCTTGCATGCTCGCCCCCTATGGACGAACGCAGGTCGGCAATCATCCTGTCGTTCACCTCGTACACCCCCGACTCAATAGGACGAAGCAAGCCTCCGCGACCTACTACTGCCGAAATCTCCGACAGCGTTACGCCTTTTTCTTTCAGCGTGTCCAGAATCAGATTTTTACGAAATTCATATTGGTCGAAGATTTTCTCATACGGCTTCAGCTCTTCGGCCGAATGGCGGATAGTGTGTTGAAAAACAAGAGTTTCGTCCTCGTAATAGGCCAGTTTGGTAGAAGTAGAGCCCGGATTGACTGATATTATTTTGTACATATACAGGGTATTAAATTATTATGCAGCAAATATAAATGATTTATATGCTTTCCACAAAAAATCAGTCACTAAGAGGTTGTTTAAATTTTCCACAAAGAAGCTATTATAGTTTTGAATATATCTTTT
>NZ_QVMH01000068.1:8983-12646 GCF_010501035.1 Paludibacter sp. 221 | reverse complement strand
TCATGAACAGAAAACAATCATTACGACAGACCCTTATTTTGTTCTGTCTTTTTCAATTTTCATTTTTCATTTTTAATGCCAATGCGCAAGTAACAATTGGGGCTGACAAAGCCCCCGAAACATTCTCAGCTTTAGAGGTAGTAAGTACTACAGGTGGTTTTCGTCTGCCTCAGCTTACTACCGACCAGCGTAATGCTTTATCGGTAAGTGGTAAGGATTTAGCAAAGGGGTTAACTATTTACAACACTACCACTAACTGTACCGATACTTGGAACGGTACTGCTTGGATATCGAACTGTGGCGATAACGTGGCTCCACAAATTACTACTCAGCCCCGTGCTTTCAACTGGAAAGAAACTGTAGGTGCCGGTACTTTGTTAGGTATTGGTACTGATGCGGCTACTATCCGCGTAGCGGCTACAGGTGTTGCTCCTCTTACTTACCAATGGTACGAACTGACAGCTAACACCAATGCTGCTCCTGCTCCTATAGCTGGTGAAACAGCAGCAACTTTCGCTCCCGACTTATCAGTATTGGGCATGCGCCGTTATTACTGCCAAGTTACCGACGCTAACGGCAATAGCATAAATAGCAACATAGCCGAAGTAGCTGTAGGTTGTGGTGCTAAAACTGTGTCAGGAGGATGGAGCAAATTTATGTGTTATAATCTTGGCGCTACTGACCAAAGTATTGCAGCTCAAAAAGCTTATGGTAGTCCGGTGTTTAGTCATCCGGATACAAAAGATGATAATTCAGTTGTTTACGGAGACTTATACCAATGGGGGCGTATAACTGATGGTCACGAAAAGCGTACTAGTGCCAATACTGCTATAGATGAAACGGTAACAGGTACTACTGCCGGACATGGAGATTTTATTCTTGTCACTGTTCATCCATTTAATTGGACTACTGCTGCTACTGCTGATTTGAATTGGAGTAGCCAGAAAAATAGTACTTACGACCCATGTCCTGCCGGATGGCGTGTTCCCGCTCAGAGTGAGTGGGGTGATATCTTTCGTGGCGGTTCAGTTCCCGGTGCTTCGAGCACTGCCGTAGCTAACACTTGGAGCCGGTTTTCTACAGGTGGTACTAATGGTTACGAAGTGAAACCTGACGGTGAGACTACTACTCTCTTTTTGCCCGCTGCTGGCTATCGCGCTGGCAGTAATGGCGAGTTCTACCACGTAGGTTCTATAGGTAGCTATTGGAGTGCAAGCCTTAACAGTATGTACTCGATAAACCAGTATTTCTATGGTAATGATGTGTACCCGGCAACCAATAACTACTGTGCGTTCGGCTTCAGTGTACGGTGTGTAGCGGAGTTGTAATTTTTTATATGCAAGAGATTGTATTCGATAAGAGTATAATGGTAAGTATTATCGGATACAATCTTTTTTTTACTTTTTTTGTCCTTTCGGATTTTAAACAAAAAGAATGATAATTCTGAAGCAAATAAAGGCTTATCCCTTACTTCTGTAGCTCTATTTCCATTTTATCGTTTTTTCTGACCTGCCCATTGTCGAGCATAAAACGAAGCACCTGTAGTACCTTGGTTTCGCTGATTTTTGTCGATTCTATCAATTGGCTAACTGTTAGTGGTTTATCCGATAAGGTTTCGGCGATTAGTGTGCATATGGATTCAAAATCGGCGTTGCTGGTTTTACGTTCTTTGTTTTTGAGGCAAATGTCGCACTGACTGCAAGGTTTGGAGTCTTTTTCTCCGAAATAGCTAAGGAGAATCTGACTGCGGCAAATGTTTTCTTCTTTGGCGTAAGCCAATACGCTTTTGGCACGGGCTGTGTAACGTTCTTTCCGGTCTTCGTATACGTCTTTTCCAAGACGGATAAGGCTTGCAATTTCGCGCTCGTGTGTATAGGTAAGAAAAGGTGTTTTCTTGCGTGGGATATATTGGATTATGCCCGCTTTACTAAGTGCAACTAACTGCTGATATACTTCGTTGTGAGTCCATTGCAGCCTTTTTGCCAGCAAATCCTCGTTTATATAGGCAGGCTCGGTAAACAAGCCTGTGTATGAGCGTAGCAGCAGATGTATGAGTTTTTCCTGTTCGGGCGTTTGTTTTTCCTGATAAAGCTCGTCTTTGTTGATTGTAAACAGTACGCGGGATGAATTGTCCTGTTCGTCGGTTAAATCCACATAACCTGCTTGTTGCAGTATTTTTAATGAACTGTATGTGGGCAGGATGGCAAGATGAAACTTTGAGCAGAAGTCGTTTATATCGAAAGCAAAGGTAGTATCCAATCCCGACCCCAAGCCTACTTGCAGATAGTTGCCCAAAGCGTCATATACTTTTCGTATCATGTCTTTTTCGGGGAATGAATCGGCTATACGCTTGTTTATTTTTACTGAGTCGGAATTGTTATACAACAGGATTGCATAGGCTTTTTCTTCGTCGCGCCCTGCCCGCCCTGCTTCCTGAAAATAGGCTTCTAATGAGTCGGGCAAATCCATATGAATAACAGTGCGCACATCTGCCTTGTCGATGCCCATGCCAAAGGCATTGGTGGCTACAATTACACGGGTTTCACCTGTTTTCCAACGGTTTTGGCGTCCGTCTTTAATCTCGTTACTAAGTCCTGCATGAAAATGCTCGGCTGTAATGCCATTCTTAATAAGGAAATCTGCAATTTCCTTGGTCTTTTTCCTGTTCCTTACGTATACTACCGAAGTCCCTTGTACGCTTTTCAGGATTTTCAATAACTGTTCTTCTTTGTTTTCAGCGTTCCGTACTATGTAAGCCAGATTGCTGCGATGGAAACTTTTCTGAAAAACGTTTTTTTCTTTGAAACGCAGTTTTTCCTGTATGTCATTTACCACTTCGGGGGTTGCCGTAGCTGTGAGCGCCAGTATGGGCACATGGGGAAGCAGGTCGCGCATTTCGGCAATGCGTAAATACGAGGGACGGAAATCGTACCCCCATTGCGATATACAGTGGGATTCGTCCACAGCCACCATGCAAACATTCATTTGCTTGAGCTTCTCGATAAAAATTGCTGTGGAAAGGCGTTCGGGTGATACGTACAGGAATTTATAAGCATCGAAAACGCAGTTGTCCAGTGTCAGCAATATCTCTTTGTTTGTCATGCCTGAATAAATAGCGGCGGCTGAGATGTTGCGTTTCCTCAGGTTTTCCACCTGATCTTTCATCAATGCTATAAGCGGTGTGACAACGATACATACTCCATCCATAGCCATAGCGGGCACCTGAAAAGTCAGCGATTTTCCTCCCCCGGTAGGCATCAGTCCGAGTGTGTCTTTTCCCGAAGCTATACTTTTTATAATGTCGCCCTGCAGTGGGCGGAAATTATCATAGTGCCAGTATTGCCTGAGTATGTCGAAATATGGTTGCATGAAAGTTTTAGCAAAAACGGGTGTGTATAATTTGAACAAAGTTACAAAAATAGTTACGAGTTACAAGCTGCAAGGGCATCAAAAACATGCAGATTTACTATTTCCTTCTTTCGTAGTCGTAGCTAATCTTTCCGCCTCAGCTGGTGAGCGTTAAGAAATTTAGCGTAACGAAGCGTTAAACAGGATTTGCTGTTTGACGAGCGTAGCGAGGAGTTTCAAAGCCTGTAGCGTAGTGGAGTTGAATTTTAGCGAAGCAGGTGTAGCGGTGGCTTTTTTGTTTACTTTTTCAGCTAT
>NZ_QVMH01000068.1:0-8971 GCF_010501035.1 Paludibacter sp. 221 | reverse complement strand
CTCTCCAAACGGAGAGGGAAAAAGGAAAAAAAGTTTTTGAGAGGGACTTTGAGAGCGAGAAACGAAAGAGCAGTATCTGATAAATTTGGTGATTAGAATGTAATTTGGATGCGGTTACTCTAACAAGTTGCAAGTTATCAGTTGATAGTAAATTTGTGTTTTTCTCCGGCAAAAATTGCCATTATGTTATCTTTTTGTGTAAAAACAGATTGTAATTCACACTTTTTTTATATATTTTTGCCACCTAATTCAAAAAAAGACTAATATCCATGACAAAATTTTCTAAAGCATTTTGGGTGGCCAACTCGGTTGAATTGTTGGAGCGCCTGGCATTTTATGCTGTATTTATTGTAATCACTCTTTATTTATCCAACGTTTGGGGATTCACCGATATTCAGGCGGGTATTATATCCGGTTGTTTTTCGGCAGGGTTGTATCTGTTGCCTACATTCGTTGGTGCTTTTGCCGACAAAATAGGTTTCCGCACTTCTATTATTATAGCTTTTACTTTGTTGACCATTGGTTACGGTAGTCTGGGGCTTTTTCCTACCTTGCTTGAGAGTTCAGGTTTAGTTACCTATGGCGATAAAACCGCAGAAACAATATTCACAGGCTTACAATCGAGTTCGCTCCGCTGGTCTATATTGCCAATAATGATTTTGATAGTAATTGGCGGTGCTTTTATAAAGTCGGTTATTTCGGGTACTGTAGCGCGCGAAACTACTTCGGAAAACCGTGCTCGTGGATATTCTATCTTTTATATGATGGTTAACATCGGTGCGTTCATCGGGAAAACCGTAGTCGACCCGCTCCGTAAGGGCATGGGCGACCAGGGGCTGGTTTATCTCAATTTTTTCTCGGCAGCCATGACTTTCATTGCCCTGATAGCTGTATTTTTCTTCTATAAGTCGGCAAAAACTGAAGGACAGGGTAAAACTTTCAGGGAGCTGGGGCGTGCGCTGATTAAGGTATGTACAAATGCCCGCCTCATTATCCTGATACTGATTATAAGCGGATTTTGGATGATTCAAAGCCAAATGTATGCTACGATGCCTAAATACGTTATCCGTATGATTGGCGAGGAAGCGTCGCCGGGTTGGTATGCCAATGTTAACCCGTTGGTGGTATTTGTGGCGGTCAACTTTGTTACTTCTTTTATGAAAAAGCGTACGGCACTTACCTCTATGATTATCGGTATGCTGATTATTCCCGTGTCGGCTCTTGTTATGTCGCTTGGTAATATGATAGGTACTGATTATATATTAGGTTTGCATCCTATCGCTTTCATGATGATTATTGGTATTGCTATGCAGGCGATAGCCGAGTGTTTTATTTCTCCGCGTTTCTTGGAATATTTTTCGTTACAAGCACCTAAAGGCGAGGAGGGGCTTTATCTTGGTTTCAGCCATCTGCATTCGTTTTTCTCTTATTTATTTGCATTTGGTTTGTCGGGTTTCCTTCTCGAAAAGTATTGTCCCGACCCTAAGTTGTATTCTACTCCAGTGGAGTATGCCGAAGCCACATCGCATGCTCATTACATCTGGTTTGTTTTTGTAGGTATCGGGCTGGTGTCGGCCATAGCATTGTTGATTTACGGAAAAGTAACCAAGAATTTGGATAAAAAGAAAATTGCAGCGGAATAAGTCCGGCTTGTTGCAGGATATTAAAAAAGGTTGAATCGCAAATGGCAATTCAACCTTTTTTAATATGATTTTGTTTCGATTAATCGTACACGCCGATAGATTTACCGTATTCGTACTCGCCCTGTAAGATAAGCTCGATTTCGTCCTCGCTGATGTCGACATCGTCTTTCTTGGTGGCTTTTACAATATATTTAAACATTTCTTCTTCGTCGATACTGGCTTCTTCGGCCGAGTCTTCTTCTATATAACCTTTTTCGTCGTAAAAGTCGTAAATGACATCCAGCATATATTCAATTTCATCTTGGTTTATACGCTTGCGCATTTCTTTCGGTAAAAAATTGAGGATATAGTTTACAGCTTCGTCGTCGTCGTAAACTAATAAATCTTCTTCTTTTTTCATAAGATAATTTTTTTGTTTTTTTTTAATCGGTTAGATTTTTTTTAATTGAATAAAAAGATATAGTTGTAATTATCAATGTTTAATTATTAGTTGTTTAAATACGTTGCCGTACAAGTTCAGTTAGTTCGCATATCGCAATTATATTGTTGTTATACTTGTAACTCGTAACTGATTACTCGTAACTAACTCATTACTGGTCTTTGCTTTTCTTTTGTTCCAATACATTGCGAAGCGTTACGGCCAGTTCGTATTTTTCTTCGTTTACGGCTTGTGTAAGAAATTCGTCCAATTCTTCGGCCGAAAGAAGCCGCATTTCTTCTGCTGATGCTTTTTCCAGTTCAGCTAAAGTGTATGAGGTTTTTCTTTCAAATTCCTCCGATTCAACCTCAGCACCTACTATGTCTAATATCTCTCTCTTTATATAAATAGGACATTCTATGCGAACAGCCAGCGCAACGGCATCGGACGTGCGTGCATCTATTACGAATTTCTTGCCTTCGGCTGTTTCAAGATATAGTTCGGAATAAAAAATCTCGTTAACCAGATCGTATATCAGTACTTTTTTTAGTTCGGCATGCAAGGTTAATAAAACGTTTTTTATCAAATCGTGTGTTAATGGCCGAGCCAGTACTTTGTTATTCATTTTCAAAGCAATGGACTGTGCTTCGGGTTCACCTATCATTACCGAAAAGCGTCTGATGCCGTCGGCTTCACGCATTACCAAGCCATACGTATTAACAACAGACTGATTGTAAACCAAACCTACAATTTCCAATTTGACTTCCTGCTCCATTTTCTTAGCTGAATATAAAAAGTTTACAGGTGATAAAATGTGTTGTAAAAGTATATTTTTTTGTTTAAAATTTCCCGACAAATATACAGATATTTTATCTTTAAGAGTTGTTTTTCGCCTGAATATTTCAACAAACATATTCAGGTAATCTTTAGGGAAATAATATTTATTTCTTGTAACAGATAGCATTTCTATATTATTTATTAAAGTCTTTTTTTTTGTGAATCAGAATCCTTTTGTACTTTCAACAATCGGTAGGCTTATTTTGTTTTTACCGAATGATAAATAATATTTACCTTTGTAGGTTGTTTTTTTAGATTGCCTATAATATATGAAAGCGATATTGAAAAATATGTTTAAACGTGCGTGGGGAATTATTACTGCCGGCAATTTCACATGGGATGAGATTGCGAGCGAAAAAGCTCCTGCCGGTCGTGTCCGTAAAGAATACGTTTATCCGTGGATTATTTTTGCGATAATATTATCTTTTGTTTTTCCGGCTCTTTATGCTTCGCAGCGACCTTTGGAGGGGGGCCTTGTTAGTGCTATCATAACAGCGATAACTCTTTTCGGGGGGTATTTTGCGTCGGTGTTCGTTAGTTTTGCCTATCTGAAAAAGAGTAAGCCCGATTTGGCATCGCGAAACGATTGCGAAACGGTAATAGCCTATTCTTATACAATTATTATTCTTATCGAGATTATTACAACGATAGTTCCAAGCCTCTTTTTTCTTAGAATATTAAGCATATTCGTTGCTTATGTTATTTGGGAAAGTTGCCGTGCTGTATGGATGCTTAAGGAAGAGGATAGGGGAAGTGTTGTATTAGTTTTCAGCATAGCAGTGATATTTATTCCGGTGATAATTAACCGGCTTATTCATTGGATGTTGCCCAATGCTTAAAAAAACAGGAAAATGCATCATAAATCAAATATATTAATTAAAAATAAACGGTCTACCTTCGATTATGAACTTATCGAACGCTACGAGTCTGGTGTCCAGCTTTATGGTACTGAGATAAAGTCGATACGCGAGGGCAAAGCCGGACTGTCCGATACTTATTGTACCTTTATTAACAATGAGCTTTGGATAAGGAATATGCATATAGCTGCTTACTCGTTTGGCACATACAACAACCATGAGGTGCATCGCGACCGGAAACTGTTGCTTCATAAAAAAGAATTGTCGAAGTTGCAGCGTGCTACAAAGGAGAGTGGGCTGACCATCGTACCTGTACGATTGTATATAAATGACAAAGGGATTGCCAAGTTACAGATAGCGTTGGCACGTGGTAAAAAGACCTATGATAAACGCCAAAGCCTTAAAGAGAAAGAGGATAAACGCTCGATGGACAGGGCGATGAAGAAGTAGGGTAGAAGTATATGGGTTTATAAAGAAGGGCATATTTAAATTTATCACAAAGAAACAGTTGTAGTTTTACCAGCGAGGAGATTACATGCTGCCGGGCTTGCTCACTTAGATTTATCTTAGAAGTTGTTTAAAATTTCCACAAATAAGCTATTATAGTTTTGAATTTATCTTTTTCGCAATAAATTATGTCCTTTTTTGTGACACGAAGTTGAGCGTAGCTAAATTTCACCTCTCATTTTACGCATTTAGCCCGCTAAAATTCGTAAAAAGAAGTCAAAATTTCCCAAAAAATTTCCCAAAATTTATCTTGCGAGTAAAATTTAAACAACCTCTCAGGTTAATAAGGTTTAGCTTTACGAGGCATTGAAGTTACTAAGGTTTATTTCTACAAATAAGGTTTCATTGTCATCATATTTTATAAAATACCTGCTATTTTTATAGTCCGAAAGTTTAATTTATGCCATTGTATTAACTATTTTCCGATTGTAAGGTAAATTTCTTAAATTTGCACTACTAAATCACTATATATGAGAAAAAAGCTCGTTTTAGGAATTTTATTTTTACTTCCTTTCGTGTGTGTGTTGGCTGTTGATTCGTGGATACGTATTAATCAGGTGGGCTATTTGCCCGAGGGTAGGAAAGAAGCTGTGTTGATAAGTGAGTCGGTACTGAATGTGAAAGGATTTGATATATTGGATGCTCTTACAGGCGAGAAGTTAGCCGAATCTGAAACCGTAAAGAATACGGGTAAGTATGGTTATTTTAAAAGTACTTATGTGCTTGATTTTTCAAATTTTAATCATACTGGAGCTTTTTATATTAAGGCCGGCGATGTTTATTCTCCTGTTATCTATATCAACAAGAATGTATATCTGGGAACTGCTGACTTCTTACTCAATTACCTTCGCCAGCAACGTTGCGGTCACAATTCTTCTTTGGAAAAGCCATGCCACTTAAGAGACGGATTTGTAGAACCGGAAGTAGAAAACACAAAACGAACTTTGAAAAGTGAGCCTAAAATAGATGTAACGGGTGGATGGCATCATGAGTCGGGCAATATCAAGTATGCTTCAACTACTGCAGTTTCGGTATATCAATTGTTGTTTGCTTATCAGAAACATCCTACGGCTTTTGCTGATGAATTTGATGCGGAGGGAAAACCGGGTGCCAATGGCATACCCGATATCCTGGACGAGGCTAAATGGGGGCTGGACTGGATGCTGAAAATGTATCCTGAAAAAAATACGTTGTATCATCAGGTGGGCGACGCCCGCGATTATTCCGGCTTTAAACTGCCTTACGAGGATAATACCGACTATGGCTGGGGAGCAGGTAAAGAACGCCCAATTCATCGGGCAACAGGGAAGCCGCAAGGGCTTTTCAAACAAAAAAACCAATCGACAGGGGTTGCTTCTTTAGCCGGTAAATATGCGTCGGCATTTGCTCTTGGTTCTGCGTTTTTTGCCGATTATTATCCTGAATATAGTGAGCTTTTGGAGAAAAAAGCATTTGAGGCTTATCAGTATGGCAAAGAGTTTCCGGGAGTTACTCAAAGTGTTCCGGGACATTCTTTGTATTATATGGAGGAGGCTAACTGGACTGATGATATGGAGTTGGCAGCAATTCATCTTTTCCGCTTGTCGTTCGATTATGAGTACGCCGACGATGCGGCTAATTATGGCCGGATGGAACCTGTAAGCCCCTGGGTGTTTTCAGACACTTTGCGCCATTATCAATGGTACCCTTTTCATAATACGGGGCATTATATGCTTGCGCGGCTTGAGAATCCCCGATACAAAAAAGAGTTTACCGAGAATCTGAGAGTGGGGCTTGAGAGAGGTTTTCTGAGGGCAAAGGAAAGCCCTTTTATGGTAGACGTTCCTTTTGTTCAATCCTCAAACAATATGGTTATTGCATTGGCTACCCAGTGCCGGTTGTACAGAGAATTGACAAACGACAGTACATACATAGGAATGGAGAATGCTCTTGTTGATTGGGTATTGGGGCGTAATCCGTGGGGGATAAGCATGGTAGTAGGATTACCTCAAAATAATAATTCTGTCAGTCATGCGCACTCTTCATTGTTGTACAAAAAAGGTGTTCAGCCTAAGGGTGGGGTAGTAGGAGGGCCTGTCGGCCGTAGCGTTTTCGAACATTTGCAGGAAACTACTTTGCTGGAGCCTGAGAGGTTTGAACGCTATCATGTGAATGATGTTGTTTATCATGATGATATTGAAGACCATGTTACGAATGCGCCTGCCATCGACCGGACATCTGCTTTAGCCTATTTACTGGCAGGTAAACAAATTGAAGGGGTAGAATCTAAAACACGGGATAAAAACTCTTATTTGTATGGTGGAATCACGCGTACAAATCCCGAAAAGAAAGAAATCAGTCTTGTGTTTTATGCTCACGATTTTGCCGATGGGTACAAAACCATCGAAAAAGTATTGAAAGACAGGAAAATAAAAGCAGCATTCTTTTTTACAGGCGATTTTTACCGTAAAGCTAAAAACGGTAAAATGATTAAAAGCCTGAAAGGTGCAGGGCATTACTTGGGCGCCCATTCGGATAAAAACATTCAATACTGTTCGTGGGAAAACCGTAATGAGCTATTGGTAACGAAAGAAGAATTTGCTGCCGACCTCCAGAATAATTTTAAAGCGATGAAGAAATTCGGTATAAAGAAAGAAGATGCTCCGTTTTTCTTACCTCCATACCAATGGTACAATGCAGATATAAGCCGGTGGTGCAAAGAGCTTGGTTTACAGTTAGTAAGTTTTACTCCGGGTACATACACCAATGCCGATTACACTATCCCCGAAATGCGTAACCAGTACTATTCCAGTCAGGAGATATATGGTAAGGTGATGCAGATAGAACAACAAAGCGGGCTGAACGGATATGTCATGCTTTTTAGCTTGGGAGCGGACGACAGGCGTACTGATAAATTTTACGATTTGCTTGATGACCTGTTAACCGATTTAGAAAGTAAGGGATATAAGTTTGTTGACCTCTATAAGGCAACTGATGTATTTTAGGCTCGTTGTGTTTTTAGAAAAATAAACATAACGGCAGTCGTTTTTAATTGAATTTCTACCGAATTTAATCGTACTTTTGTAAATTCCAAGAGGGGGATTTTCCTCTACAATCTTATCACCTCATTCATGTCGGACTCTGCCGTTATATCAAATAAACTGGCTTCGCAGAAGCTCGGAAAGCTCATTTGGGAGTATTCGTTGCCTGCTATTGTCGGTACTGTAGTGATGTCGCTATACAATATAGTGGACCGTATTTTTATCGGACAGGGGGTAGGAGCTATGGCTATATCGGGCTTGGCGCTTACGTTTCCGTTTATGAATATCCTTACTGCCTTTGGCATGTTGGTGGGTGCGGGTGCAGCAGCCCGAATTTCGATTACCTTGGGCGAGAAAGACAAGGAAAAGGCAGAGCGGATTTTAGCCAATGCTTTTATCCTTACTTTTCTTGTATCGGGGTTTGCTATTGTTCTTTCATATATTTTCATGGGCGATATACTACGGCTTTTCGGGGGTACTGACAATACTGTGAAATATGCCGAAGATTATATGCGTATTATCATTCCCGGTGCAATCCTGTCAGCCCTAAGCTATGGGTTTAATAATATCATGCGTGCGTCGGGCTATCCTCGTAAGGCCATGCTTACAATGATTATATGTGCGTTGGTAAATGTGGTGTTAGACCCTATTTTTATCTTTGTGCTTGATATGGGGATAGAAGGTGCGGCGCATGCTACTAATATATCTTATTTGGTGGGTGCGTGCTGGGTGTTGTCTCATTTTATTAAACCTGATACTAATATCCGTTTTCGCCGGAAATATTTTCGTTTGCGGAAAGATATTATCAAGTCTATAATAAGCATAGGCTTGTCTCCTTTCAGTATGCAGGTAGCGTTGAGTTTTGTAGTTGTGTTGATAAACATACAGCTAATCAAGTATGGTGGCGACCTTGCAATAGGTGCGTATGGTATTGTGAATAGTATTACCACCCTTATTGTTATGATTATTGTTGGATTGAATCAAGGTATTCAGCCTATTGTAGGTTATAACTATGGTGCAAAATTGTACGACCGTATGTTTGGCGTACTTCGCATTGCCATTGTGGTGGCAACGGTTGTTTCTACTATCGGATTTCTGCTGGGGATGTTTGTCCCTGAGCTTATGGTTAAGCTGTTTTCTACTGATTCCGAATTGGTTGGTATTGCAGCCAATGCGCTTAGAATAACGGTGGTTGCTTTTCCTATTATTGGTTTCCAGATAGTAGTATCTAACTTTTTTCAATCCATAGGTAAGGCTAAGGTTTCTATTTTTTTAAGCCTTACCCGTCAGTTTATATTTTTGATTCCTGCGTTATTGATTTTACCGTCTATATTCGAACTGAATGGAACTTGGGCTGCTCAGCCATTGTCGGATGTGCTGGCTACATTTACTTCGGGCCTTACCATGCTGATTTTTATGAAAAAGTTTAAAAAGAATTTTTACAATAACGTATACCGTTAAATATTTGCTGCAAAAAACCAAAGCCTTTACATTTGCATCTACATTCTTCGAGCAAAAAAGAAGAATGATTTAGTTAGCTACAAGTTATTAGCTACAAGCTATAAGTCTTGTCTTTTATCTTTTTTAATACAATATGACTTTTTCTCAGCAAATAACACTTCAAAAAAATGCTTTTGCAAACGTTAAAATGTTTGTAAATAGCATTATTATGTTAGAGAGAGAGAGAGA
>NZ_QVMH01000067.1 GCF_010501035.1 Paludibacter sp. 221 | reverse complement strand
AAAGGGCTTAAAAATAAACAGGGAAAAATATAATAAAGGAATAATACAAACAAAGGTAAGCTCAAATCCTCCCCTTGTGGGAAAATTAAAGATAGCGGATATAATAAAAGGAATGGTAGGAAAGTTGCACTCTGAAGCCTCCCAAAAACTATTTTCCTTTTCCTTTCTCCTGTAGGAGAAAGTACCCGAAAGGGGATAGAGGCTGGGGAGGTTGGAGGGGCCGGGAATAGACTGCTTAGTCTCTCTCTCTCTCTCTCTCTCTCTCTCTCTCTCTCTCTAACATAATAATGCTATTTGCAAATATTTTAACACTTGCAAAGGCTGTTTTTTTGTTAATCGTTTCTTGAGAGATGTACATCTTTTTTATTATTGCAAAAATGCGGAACGGATAATAATCAATTTGTGCTTTCTGCTTTTTGAATTATAGATACAAAATTATTCTATTTAAAAAGCTAAGGCAAAATTTTAACTTTATGCAGGTTTGTAATACGATTGCTTGTAAAAGAGGTAATAGCTGTTGATTGGAAATCGCATTATTTAACGTTATTTCCGATTAATAATTCAATAGTTTCCGTTTTTTAATGTTAATTTTGTAGTGTTCATATTGAAACAGAAAGAAAGAGGGAGGAATGGATAAGTTGCGTTTTCAGAGTCTTGCCAGTGGTAGTAGCGGAAATTGTTATTATGTGGGTAATTCGTCTCATGGCATATTGATTGATGCGGGAATTGGAGCCAGAACTATACGCAAATGCCTTCGGAATATCGGACTGGACTTTGAGAATATATGGGGGGTGTTTATCACACACGACCATGGCGACCATATAAGAGGGGTAGGAACATTGGGCGAGAAATTTCACCTTCCGGTGTATGCTACTCGCGAAGTGCACGAGGGGATAAACCGCAATTACTGTGTAACTCAGAAATTATCTACCTGTCAGAAATATATTGAAAAGTATAAAACTATCGAAGTTGCCGGATTTAGTGTAACGGCTTTCCCTGTTTCGCATGACGCTACGGATAATGTAGGCTATACGATAGAATATAAGGGCAAAAAGATTACATTTGCTACCGACTTGGGAGTAGTGGGAGATGAGGTTGTGAGGCAAATTTCGGAGTCTGATTATCTGATATTGGAGGCAAATTACGACGAAGATATGCTCAGGAACGGTACTTATCCGCACTATCTGAAACAACGGATAGTTTCCCCAACGGGGCATTTGAGCAATAAGCAGGCAGGCCGATGCCTTGCCGAGTATTATCATGAACGTTTGCAGCATGTGTTTTTGTGTCATTTAAGTAAAGAAAATAACCAGCCGGAGCTTGCGTATAACACAGTTCGGCAGCATCTGGAAGAGAAACAGATAATAGTAGGGGAGAATTTGAGCCTGACTACTTTGGAGCGTTTTTCGCCGTCCGAATTATATGTTTTTTAGCGTTTTAGAGTCAACCGATTTTTTTAACAAATAGGATAACCAATGTCAAACAATTTAGTTATTATCCCGACATACAACGAAAAGGAGAATATTGAGAATATTATCAAGGCGGTATTTTCCCAACCTGTCGTTTTTCATATTCTGATAGTGGACGATGGCTCTCCCGATGGTACTGCTGCTATTGTCAAGCAATTGCAAACAGCTTATCCCGACCGTTTGTTCCTGCTCGAAAGGCAGGGTAAACAGGGATTGGGCACAGCCTATATTGCCGGATTTAAATGGGGTATGGAGAATGGGTATGATTTTATATTTGAGATGGATGCCGATTTTTCGCACAATCCGAATGACTTGCCCCGCCTGTACGATGCTTGTGCCAATATGGGAGCTGATGTGTCGATAGGGTCGCGCTATGTAAGTGGTGTGAATGTGGTAAATTGGCCTATGAGCAGGGTGCTGATGTCCTATTTTGCGTCCAAATATGTGCGGTTTATCACAGGGCTTAAAATAGCCGATACTACAGCCGGATTTGTGTGTTATCGGCGCGAGGTGTTGGAAACTATTGAACTTGATAAAATAAAATTCAAAGGATATGGATTTCAGATAGAGATGAAATTTACTGCTTATAAATGTGGATTTGCAGTGAAGGAAGTGCCTATCGTGTTTGTAAACCGTGAGCTTGGAACATCAAAAATGAGTGGCGGTATTTTTGGCGAAGCGTTTTTTGGTGTCATCCAGCTAAAAGTAAGCAGTTGGTTTCGCAAATATCCTAAGAAAAAGAAGTGATATCAGCATACTTTTTAAAACACATCCAAAAATAAAATAATAGTGATGAGTATTTCAAGAACGCTTATTAGCAATGCTACCATAATAAACGAAAACCGGACTTTTACAGGTTCGGTTTTGTTGGAAAATGAGCTTATAAAAACCATATATGAATCTGCTGATAGTGTTGATATTCAGGGTGATTGTGCTGAGGTAGATGCTACGGGCTTGTGCCTTATTCCTGGAGTTATCGACGATCAGGTACACTTTCGCGAGCCGGGTTTGACCCACAAGGGTGATATATATACCGAGAGTAAAGCCGCAGTAGCAGGTGGTGTTACTACATACATGGATATGCCTAATACTAAACCTCCTGCTGTAACTTTAGAGTTGCTGGAAGATAAATTTAGCTTAGGGGCTGAAAAATCGTTTGCGAATTATTCATTTTTTATGGGTGCATCGAATGATAATCTGGGCGAACTCAGAAAATTGGATGCACGGAGTGTTTGTGGTGTAAAGCTATTTATGGGCTCGTCTACAGGCAATATGCTGGTGGATAATGAAGATACACTTAGTGCCTTATTTGCCGAAATTCCGTTTCTGATTGCTGCCCACTGCGAAGATGAACAGACAATACAGAACAATATAGCCTATTACCGTGCTAAGCTGGGAGATGATATCCCAATTCAATACCATCCGTTGATAAGAAGTGCGGAGGCGTGTTATAAATCGTCGTCGAAAGCGGTAGAACTGGCTTCGAAATACGACGCACGTTTACACATTCTCCATCTTTCTACAGCAAAGGAAATGAGTTTGTTTGACAATAATAAGCCATTAAGGGAAAAACGCATTACTGCCGAAGTTTGTGTACATCATTTATGGTTTTCGGACAAAGACTATGCCCGTTATGGCAACAAAATAAAATGGAATCCGGCTATAAAAACTGCTGCTGACAGAGAGGC
The DNA here is from genome assembly GCF_010501035.1 of Paludibacter sp. 221. GTDB lineage: Bacteria > Bacteroidota > Bacteroidia > Bacteroidales > Paludibacteraceae > QVMH01. The sequence continues at coordinate 10,540 of NZ_QVMH01000067.1, read as the reverse complement.
GTTGATAAGTGCGGTAAACAGCAATAAGATAGATATAGTGGCAACCGACCACGCTCCCCATTTATGGCAGGAGAAAGAAGGCTCGGTGTTGCAGGCAGCCTCAGGTGGGCCTTTAATCCAGCATTCGTTATCAGCCATGCTGCAACTGGCAAAAGAAGGATATTTCACTTTTGAAAAAGTAATAGAGAAAATGTGCCATGCTCCTGCCGACTTATTTCGTATCGACAGGCGTGGCTATATACGCGAGGGGTATTATGCCGATTTGGTGTTAGTGGATATGAATAAACCTTATACTGTTTCAAAAGATAATATACTGTACAAATGTGGTTGGTCGCCTTTTGAGGGGGCTACTTTTGATGCTTCGGTGCAAACAACGTGGGTAAATGGGCAAAAAGTGTTTGATAATGGCATTGTGGATGAAAATGTGAGAGGTAAAAGGCTTACTTTCGATGTTTAATGTGGCGAATTTGTAAACTACTCTGAGAGGTTGTTTAAATTTTCCACAAAGAAGCTATTATAGTTTTACATATGTCTTTTTCGCAATAAATTATGTCCTTTTTTGTAAAATTTCACCTCTCATTTTACTCATTTAGCCCGCTAAAATCGTAAAATGAAGTCAAAATATCCCTAAAAAATCACCAAAATTTATCTTGCGAGTAAAATTTAAACAACCTCTGAGGTATGAAAAATAAAATCTTCAATTTTTTATTTACACTTTTTATTCTAAGCACTTTTTCGTTTTGCTCGCCTTCTTCTGCCGAATATATTAAAAACAGGGGGAGGATTCATGGTACTTACTATTTGGTTACTTATCAGCAGCCTCAGGGGGAAGATTTGCAGAATAAAATCGAAAGCCGGATGCGTGAGTTCGAACAATCCTTGTCTACATTCGAGCCAAATTCGGTAATTTCCCGCATCAATAAAAATGACGCTTCGGTGCTTACCGACCATTATTTTGAAACCATGTATAAGATGGCTCAGCAAGTTTCGGAAAAAACAGATGGGGCTTTTGATATTACTGTAGCACCATTGGTAAATGCTTGGGGATTTGGTTTTGGAAACCGCAGCCGCAAAGATACCCCTGATGTGGAAGCAATGTTGCAATATACCGGATATGAGAAAATACGCTTGGAAAACCATCGCTTAATAAAAGACGACTCACGTATAATGCTGGATGCAAGCGCTATCGCAAAAGGTTATTCTTCGGATATTGTAGCACAGTTGCTCGAAGAAAACGGATGTAAAAACTATATGGTAGAGATAGGGGGTGAAGTACGCTGTAAAGGTGTAAACCCTAAAGGAGAAAAATGGAAAATAGGTATAAACAAGCCTGTTGATGATGCTACCAATACACAAAGCGAGATAGAGGCAGTAGTGGCAATTAGCAATGTAGGACTTGCTACATCGGGCAATTACAGACAGTTCTACTATCGGGGTGATAAAAAATACTCCCATACTATCGACCCCCGCACGGGTTATCCGGTCAACCATAGTTTGCTTAGTGCTACCGTGATAGCTCCGACCTGTATGCAGGCTGACGCTTATGCTACAGCATTTATGGTGTTGGGAAAAGATAAAGCATTGGAAGTATGCGGATCTGTTCCTGATATGGAGTGCTTTTTGATATATGCCGACGATAAGGGAAATAATCAAATAGTATATACCAAAGGGTTTGAAAAGTATTTGTTAAAGATAAAATAATCATTTATATCCATGCGCGGTATTACTACAGTACTGTTCGATTTTGATGGTGTAATAACCAATACAGAGCCTCAGTATGATGTTTTTTTTGAAAAGCTGACTCACGATTTTCAATTGAATGTAAGCAATTTTGCCGCGAATATAAAAGGTAAAAGGCTTGCCGAAACATTGGATAATGAGTATCCGCAATTTTCTGCCGACTTGAAGAAGCAGATTGTTGCCGTTACCAAGGATTTTGAACTTACCATGAATTTTCCACTTGTAGCAGGAGTAATGGAGTTTATTAATTACCTGAAAGCGAGTGGATATAAAGTGGGTTTGGTTACAAGCTCGATTGAGAAAAAAATGCGGGTAGCCCTGACAAAATTGAACTTGAACGGTGTGTTTGATACCGAAGTTATGGCAGGGAGAATTACATATGGAAAGCCCGACCCTATGTGTTACTTGCTTGCTGCGGACGATTTAGGTGTAAAGCCGGAGGAGTGTATTGTGTTTGAGGATTCGATAGCCGGAGTAAAAGCAGGTGTGGCAGCAGGAATGCTGACTGTAGGTGTTTCAACCACAATAAAGGAAAGCGAATTAAGAAATTTGACTCCTTATGTAATACCTGATTTTTCTGATTTGAAAACATTAAAACAGTTTTTTGTTTAAAGCGTGAAGATGGCACAGGAAAAAAGATTATTGGATATTGCACAGCGTATTCGGGCTTTGTCTCAAACCGGACTATTTTATTCGAAAGATGAGTATGATAAAGAGCGTTACGAGGAACTTGAATGTCTGAGTAATGAACTAACCGCTATACTGACTGGTAATGATATAGATATTATTAAGGATTGTTTTCGTCCGGCTGAAGATTACGTTACCCCAAAAGTGGATATCCGTGCTGTAGTATTCGATGATAACGAGCGGATACTGATGGTAAAAGAGTTGGCCGATGGCAAGTGGTCGTTGCCTGGCGGGTGGGCTGATGTAGGCTTTTCTCCGAAAGAGGTTGCGGTAAAAGAAGTGAAGGAAGAAACCGGTTTGGATGTTGTAGCGGTAAGGTTGTTGGCAGTTATGGATAAAAAGTGCCATGCGCATCCTCCTGCACCTCATTACTCGTATAAGATATTTATTTTGTGCAAGATAACAGGAGGGGAGTTTACAGATGTTTTTGATATTCAGGATAAAGGCTTTTTTTCGCAAGACGGACTACCTCCTTTGTCGGAGGAGCGAATCTTAAAAGAGCAAATAGATTTGATGTTCGAGTATCACCGTAATCCGACAAAAGAAGCTATTGTTGATTAAAATTCTATAAAATATAGATTGGGAAATTCATTTTTTCCGTTATTTTGACTGTTTTTATTCCTGTACAAAACAAAATCGTTATTGTATTTACTACAAGGGGATTTGCAGTGATATAAAAATATTTTTTTATTCCTGATTAATTCATTAACTTTGCACGCTGATTTTTATATGAAAAAATATCCTATTCTTTTTGTTCTTGTAATCACTTTGTTTTCGTGTAGTGAGTATCAGAAGTTGCTAAAGAGCGATGATGCAGAGCTTAAATATGCGAGAGCGATAGAGTATTTCGAAAAAGGTGATTATATGAGAGCCAATACTTTGTTTGACGAAGTAACAGCGTATTACAGGGGAACTGAGCGTTCTGAAACTTTGCTGAACTACGTAGCCCGCTCGTACATGGGACAAAAAGATTATTTTACGGCGAGTGAATATTACAAGGCTTATGTGCGCACTTATCCTAAAAGCAAGTATGTGCAGGAGTCGAAATACATGATAGGTTATTGCTATTATTTGGATTCGCCTGACGCGCGGCTCGACCAGACATCTACCAAAAATGCAATAGATGCATTGCAGGAGTTTGTAGATATATATCCTGAAAATGAACATGTTGCAGAAGCCAACAGGCTGATAGATGAGATGAAGGATAAATTGGCATACAAGGAATATATGAATGCCAGATTGTATTATAATTTGGGTAATTACTTGGGAAATAATTACTTGTCGGCTGTTATTGCAGCTCAAAATGCTTTGAAAAACTATCCTTCGACAAAGTATCGTGAGGATTTAAGCATGATTATACTGGAGTCGAAATATCAGCAGGCTGTACAAAGTATTCAGGAAAGGCTGATGGAACGTTATATGGAAACTATTGATGAATACTATAGTTTTATTAATGAATTTCCCGATGGGAAACACCGCCGGCAAGCCGACCGGATTTTCCGCGAATCAAAAAAGATTGTAAAAGATTAGTATTATATAAAAGCATAGAAAAAAGCACTATGGATTACAAAAAAGTTAATGCCCCTCTGAATACAGTAACACGCGATATGAATGCACTAAGTGCTGAAGTAGGTAATGTGTACGAAACTGTGAAAATCATAGCTAAAAGGTCGAATCAAATTACTGCCGAAATGAAGTCGGAACTTGAGAAGAAATTACAGGAGTTTGCGTCTTACAATGATAATATTGAAGAAATATTTGAAAACCGTGAGCAAATTGAGATTTCCCGTTTTTACGAAAAGCTTCCTAAAGCTACTTTAATTGCAGCGCAAGAGTTTGACGAAGGAAAAGTTTATTATCGTAATCCGCTGAAAGATGGTGCAAAGGTGAAATAAGAAATACAGACTTAATAATAATATCTGAAAAAGACATTTTACTATAGTAGAATGTCTTTTTTTGTAACGAGATGTTAAAAACTTGGCGTCTTTAACAACAAGAAGCAGCATACAATGTATACTGCTTCTTGTTTGAGTAAAACTAAAGTGTGTTATTAAATCACAGTTCGGTATTAATCGTCCAACATTGTCATTAGTTCCTCAGCACTTAATTTCCCCTTTATCCAAATCATGTTCAGTTCAGAACTATCCTTGGTTACTACGAGCATATCTGTTTCGTCCTTTTTACTGGTTTGTGTGTAAATATTTACCCGTTCGTCCTTGTCGCGTACCTCTACCAACGTTTCAAAGTTTCCGGCTTCCAATACGGTGTTTAATTCTTCGAGAACGGTTTTTTGTAGCGTGTCGTCAAATCCGTCGGTCAATGTAAGTACTTTAAGCCCTTTTATCTTAGATAATACTTCCATATCCTCATCGTCGGTGTCGCCAAATAATTGAGCCATGGTTAACATTCCTTTGCCTATGGATACGTATTCGAATCGTTCATCGTTGCCATATTTGTCAAACAGGCTTTTAAGCGTTTGTGCGTTTGCTGTTGCTGCCACCAATATGAGGAAGGCTGCTAAGATCATTGTTTTCTTCATTGCGAATAATTTTTATAGGTAAATTTTCATATATAATATCTATTGTTTCTCTTATGCTGCCCACTGCTTCTATGCCCATTTCGACACCCCTTCGGGCTTTTGTTATGTTTTCGAGCGAGTTCAGGCTGCCGGATAAAAGAACATTTACTTTTTTCAGCTTGGCATGGGTATATTGTTCTACATATTCAGTGTTTTTTATTTTCTTGCCATGTATTTTTACATAGCTGTTTTCGCTTTCTTTGGGGAGTATTAAGACAAAAAACAATATAACAGCAGCTGCAACAGCAGGATATATTATAAATCTTTTGCTTAGTGCTTTGCCTTGTTTGTTGCTTTTATTATTTTTTTCTTTTTTGTTTTCTTTGGGATTTGTAAAGCTTATCTTTTCGGGATTCATGTGCGCTTTTGTTTCGTCAATGAATCCACAGAAAAGCGGGCGATATTTTTCATGTTCGCTTTTTACTTCGTCGGAGCTAAAGTAATCTTTCAGCAGTCTTTCTTCGGGTATCGTAGTTTCTCCCTCGAAGTATTTATCCAATAATGAGTTAATATAGTTTGTCATAATTGTTTCAATAAATTTAGTGTTTACTGTTTATTGCATACGCGGAATTAATTGTTCTCTGACCTTGAGCCTTGCACGCGACAGGTTGGTATATACCGCACTTTCAGTCATTTGCATAATATAGGCTATTTCCTCTATTTCCATTTCTTCTACATCGCGTAAGCGGATAACATTTCGTTGCGTCTCAGGCAGGCGGTCGATGATATTGCTTATCTGTTGGTACATGTCCTTTTGTTCTGCTTGCGTATAAGGACTGTGCTCGGTATATTCTATATCATTGGTTAAGTCTGTGTTTCTTTTCTCATACTTAAGTATGTCAAGGCACATATTCCGCATCGAACGCATAATGAATGCCGGAATGTTTTCAATCTTATCCAATTGCTTGTTCTTCTCCCATAAGCGTTTGTTTAGCTCCTGAACTGCATCTTGTGCATCGTCGTCATTCTTTAGAATAGACTTTGCCAGCCTGAACAGCTTATTCGACAGTATTAATATCTGATTGTTGAATGTTATTGAATCCATTGTATTTATATGACGTGAAAAGGTGTGTTTTTCTTACATCAAAGTGTTCGTTTTTTTTATATCTTGTCTTAATTGTCAGAAAATGAGGCTTGTGAGCTCGTGATTAATTTTTTGTAACTACTTATATTATTCGTTTAATATGCTTCAATTTATGTGTGTATTCGCCGTTTTTTTCGGATATGATGCCTTTTGCATCGATAGTGTTTATTTTAACCCAGCCCGAAGCATGAATAATTTGATGCTGATTGAGCATAATGCCAACATGGACGATACGTCCTTCGCTGTTCTCGAAAAAAGCAAGGTCGCCGGCTTTAGCTTCCGAAATGGAGCGGACAAGGGTGCCGTGCTCTATTTGTAAACCGGCATCGCGAGGCAATTGTATGCTGCACATAGAATAAACAACTTGTACCAACCCTGAGCAATCAATGCCTAAAACACTTTTACCTCCCCATAAGTAAGGGCTTCCTAAATATTGCTTTGCAAGCGCAACTATACGCTCGCCTGTGGTCTCTGGGCTTATTATATCTGCGTGATTTATTTTTATTTCCCTTTTATTAAACTGATATTGAATCCCGTTCAGATATGGGATTAAACTTCCGCCCGGGAGCAGTATTTTTTCTTCTTGCTTTGTCGTATTACTGAAACTAAGTGGGACTTGTACGCATTTGAACTCCATTTGCGCTAACTCGCCTGCTTGTTTTTCATCAATAACCTGAATCATTTTTTTGTCAACCCAACCTTTGTATTCATCAGCTAAATTGCGTATGTAATGCCAGTTTTTTTCAGTTTCAAGTATTTCTACACGTTCGCCAAACAATAGCTGCGATGACATTTCGCTCTGTTCTTGGTACGAAAATCTTACCGGAATCAGACTTAATAAAACAATTCCTGTCATAAGTTTTGATTTATTTTAAAAATTTTATCAGACAAAAATAAGTAAAGATTGCTTTATCAAGTCTATATATAAGTATTTTTAATTTAAATTTGATACAGTGCGCAATTAAATTGTAATGAGGATATGGTAAAAGGGATATATAATGTTTTTGACTTCGATTTTTAGTTAAAATCCAATTTTTACATTGTTTTATTTTTCCGTAAAAAATCCTACCTTTGTGTCTTTAAAATTTTGAAATTTTTTTGAACGGAAATTCATCAATAATTATCAAATAAATATGAGTATCACAAAAAGAGTTTACACATTCGGCAACGGAAAGGCTGAAGGTAAAGCAGACATGAAAAACCTGCTGGGTGGCAAAGGTGCCAACCTGGCCGAAATGAATTTAATCGGAGTGCCTGTTCCTCCGGGGTTTACAATCACAACAGACACTTGTACTGAGTATTATCAATTAGGTAAAGACAAAGTAGTTGAACTTCTGAAACCGGAAGTAGAAGCGGCTATAGCTTTAATCGAAAAATTGATGAACTCTAAATTCGGTGATGTTGAAAATCCATTGTTGGTTTCCGTTCGTTCCGGAGCTCGTGCTTCAATGCCGGGTATGATGGACACCATTCTTAACTTAGGGCTGAATGACGCTGTAGTTGACGGATTAACTCGCAAAACAGGTAATGCCCGTTTTGCATGGGACTCATATCGTCGTTTCGTACAGATGTACGGTGATGTGGTTTTGGGTATGAAACCTGAAAATAAAAACGACATTGATCCATTTGAAGAAATTATTGAAGAAGTAAAAGAAGCAAAAGGAGTTGAACTGGATACAGACTTAACTGTAGAAGACCTGAAAGAACTGGTTACGAAATTTAAAGCGGCCGTTAAAAAACAAACCGGAAAAGATTTTCCGGAATCGGCTTACGAGCAGCTTTGGGGAGCTGTATGTTCGGTATTCGACTCGTGGATGAATGACCGCGCTATCCTTTATCGTAAAATGGAAGGTATACCAGCAGAGTGGGGTACTGCCGTAAACGTACAGGCAATGGTATTCGGTAACATGGGCGAAACATCGGCTACAGGTGTATGTTTCTCGCGCGACGCAGCTACAGGCGAAGACCAATTTATTGGTGAGTATCTGATTAATGCACAAGGCGAAGACGTGGTTGCAGGTATCCGTACTCCACAACAGATTACAAAATTAGGTTCACAACGTTGGGCTGAACTGGCTGGTGTATCGGAAGAAGAACGCCGCTCGAAATTCCCATCGATGGAAGAAGCGATGCCTGAGATTTACAAAGAGCTTGATGCTATCCAAACGAAGCTTGAAAACCACTACCGCGATATGCAAGACATGGAGTTTACTGTACAAGAAGGTAAACTGTGGATGTTGCAAACCCGTAGCGGAAAGCGCACAGGTGCTGCTATGGTAAAAATAGCTATGGATATGTTGCGTCAAGGTATGATTGACGAAAAAACAGCATTGCTGCGTTTAGAGCCTAATAAATTGGACGAGCTGCTTCACCCTATATTTGATAAAGAAGCTTTGAAAAAAGCAACTGTCATTGCTAAAGGGCTTGCCGCTTCTCCGGGTGCAGCTTCGGGTATGATTGTTTTCAATGCAGATGATGCTGCAGAATGGGCAAAACAAGATGATATGGAAGCTCAGTTAGATGCAGAAGGAAAACGACCTAAAAAGAAAGTAATCATGGTTCGTATTGAAACTTCTCCTGAAGACTTAGCAGGTATGGCTGCGGCCGAAGGTATCCTTACTGCCCGTGGTGGTATGACCTCGCATGCTGCTGTAGTAGCCCGTGGTATGGGTAAATGCTGTGTGTCGGGTGCTGGAGCTTTGAGAATTGACTATGCAGCCAAAACAATGGAAGTTGATGGCAAAATATATAAAGAAGGTGATTACATCTCGTTGAATGGCTCTAATGGTGATATTTACGACGGTAAGGTAGCTACAAAAGAAGCAGAATTGGATTCGGACTTTGCTGAAATCATGACGCTTTCTGACAAATATACTAAAATGGCTGTTCGTACCAATGCAGACACTCCAAAAGACGCAAAGAAAGCACGTGAATTTGGTGCAGTAGGTATTGGGCTTTGCCGTACAGAACACATGTTCTTCGAAGGAGAAAAAATCAAAGCTATGCGCGAAATGATTTTGGCCGAAAATGCAGAAGGACGTCGTGTAGCATTGGAAAAAATTCTTCCTTATCAGCAAGCCGACTTCGAAGGAATTTTCGAAGCAATGGAAGGTTGCCCGGTTACAGTTCGCCTACTCGACCCACCTTTGCACGAGTTTGTTCCTCACGATGAAAAAGGACAACAAGAAATGGCAAACGCTATGGGTGTGGATGTGAAAGTTATCAAACAGCGCGTAGATGCGCTTCACGAACAAAACCCAATGTTAGGTCACCGCGGTGCACGTTTAGGAAATACTTATCCTGAAATAACCGAAATGCAAACAAAAGCTATTTTAGGCGCAGCGTTGAAACTTAAGAAAAAAGGTGTTAAAACAATGCCCGAAATCATGGTTCCGCTTACAGGTATTTTGTATGAGTTCCTTGAACAAGAAAAAGTTATCCGAGCTACAGCAAAGAAACTGTTTGAAGAAACAGGCGATAGCATTGACTACAAAGTAGGAACAATGATTGAAATTCCACGTGCTGCTCTTACAGCAAACCGTATAGCTTCGGCTGCCGAATTTTTCTCATTTGGAACAAATGACCTGACTCAAATGACATTCGGCTATTCGCGTGACGATATTGGTTCGTTCTTACCGGTATACTTGGAAAAGAAAATCTTGAAATTCGACCCATTCCAAGTATTAGACCAAAATGGGGTAGGACAATTGGTACGTATGGCTACTGAAAAAGGCCGTGCAGTACGCCCCGATTTGAAATGCGGTATTTGTGGCGAACATGGTGGTGAACCTTCGTCAGTTGAATTCTGCCACAGGGTAGGGTTGAATTATGTAAGCTGTTCTCCGTTCCGTGTGCCAATTGCACGCTTAGCTGCTGCTCAAGCTGCTTTGAAAGAAGATTAAGATAAAACTACAATAGAGGCTGATTTGAAATATCAGTCTCTATTGTTATAACCAAATAAATTTTTTTTTGAGAAATGAAAGAATTAAAAATTGTAGCTACTATTGTAGTTAAAAAGGAATTTTATGACGAATTGATTACTGTGTTTCAAACAGTGGTAAATGAAACCCGAAAAGAAGCCGGAAATGTCTCATATGATTTGCATCAGGATACAAAAAATCCGCTTAAATTTATTATACTTGAAGTTTGGAAATCGCAAGAGGCTATTGATGAGCATAATGCAAGCGAACATTTCGGTGCTTTTGCAAAGGCGATTGAAAATAAAATAGAAGGACTAAGCATTGATGTTATTGAAAAAATCTATTAAATTAGTTTGGTCAAAAATCAACCGGGCATAAAAAACAAGTATATATAAATCTTAAATATTTGCCTCAAAAAATCAAAGCCTTTACATTTGCATCTGCATTCTTCGGATAAAAATGAAGAATGAAAATTGAAAAATGAATCTTTCTCAGCAAATAACACCTCAAAAAAATGCTTTTGCAAACGTT
>NZ_QVMH01000066.1 GCF_010501035.1 Paludibacter sp. 221 | reverse complement strand
CAAATTGTAAATGGCTTAGTCTCTCTCTCTCTCTCTCTCTCTCTCTCTCTCTCTCTCTAACAAAATAATGCTATTTACAAACATTTTAACGTTTGCAAAAGCATTTTTTTTATTGATTGTTTTTTGAGAGATGTACATCTTTTTACTACAGAATAAAAATAGAAGCGAATAATGTGCAATTCACACTTCTTTTTTGTGAATTATGATTACAAAATTATTCTATTTGGAAAGGTATGACAAAATTTTAACTTTGTTGCTATTTGGTTTTATAAATCCACGTCCTCAGGTGGGATTTCCTCTTGCATTTCAGTTTGTTCTGTTTCAAGTACAACTTCTTCTGTAGGAAGAGGCTCTTCGTTGAGTACAAAACGTTTGTAGTACGAAATCATCAGTGTGGTGACGGGTAGGGCTATTATCATACCTAATAAGCCTAAAAGTGAGCCCCAAACGGATAGGGATAATAAGATAATAGCCGGGTTCAGGCCTGTTGCCTTACCCATGATTTTGGGTGTCAGGAAAACTTGTTCTATTACCTGCACTGCAAGCACTATTATAAGTATCCAAAGCAGAATCGACCAATAGCTTTGTCCGGTTTCAGCAGACTGAAGCAATCCCAGCAACATTGCCGGCAGGTAACCAAGTGCTTGCATATATGGTACAAGATTAAATAGCCCCATAAGCAATCCTAAAACAATTCCCATAGGTAATCCCATGATATAAAATCCGATGGCAAAAAGAATGCCGTCGATAAGCGCGATAAGCGCTTGTCCACGAAAATACTTGTTCATCCCTGTTTTCATATCGGTAATGATTTCGATAGCCAATGGGCGGTACTTGGACGGAATGGCGTAAGTAAAACCGGCATTTATTTTTTCGTAGTCCAACGATATGAATATAAAATATAAAAATACAATGACTACAACTACTAACCCTAATACAAAACTTAACGAGCTGTTTACTACCCCCCATAGTTTAGGAGCCAGATTTTTAAGAAAATCTTTTGTGCTTGGGTCGTTCAGAATAGTTTTAAAATCCAAATGCGAAAAAAATTCACGGATTTTAGCCTGCCATGCAGGAGGAAGGAAGCTATCTACTGTAAAACTTTGAGTATAAAGGGTTATAAGCTGCGAAAATTTATCAATTTCTTTACCAATAAGCGGTATCAGAAACCAAATAATCCCCGCAAGTATGATTAATATGACTAATATGGTACAAACGATAGCTAATATCCTGTACTTCAGTTTTAATTTGTTCTGAAAAAATGATACAATCGGCTGAAACAGGTAAGCCAAAAGCCAACCAATAGCAAAAGGGAGTAATACAGTTCTTAATTCGTTGATTAGTAGTGCTAATACTACAATTATAGTTAAGCCGATTATCATTCTGACAACCCGGTCGAAAGTGTAAGGTCTTGCGTGGTTAATATTCATTATGTTTGTTTTTTTGCAGTCTTTGTTAAACAACAAATGCAATTAAATTGTTTTCAGATTAATAATAGAGTTTATATTCAATAGTCTATTATAAAGCTTATTTATAAATCATTACAGCATTAAAAGCTCCCGTAGGGAGCAAAGTTTGGTAATGTACAAATTACTCAATAATCCGGCGTGCCGTAGGTACGCGACAATTAGTGAGGAAGTTGCGTACCTAACGGCACGCCCGCCATATCTAAAGATAGTATTTTACCAAACTTCCACTCCTAACGNCCTAACGGAGTGCATATATTTGAATTTTAATACACAAACTAATATAAAACATTAATAATCAAACCTGTAACTTTTTATTAAATATAATCTCTAATTAATCAAATTATTTTCGGAGCTAATCCTGTTAATTTTAGTGTAAATTAGTTCTCTTTAATTTCGTTTGTGTTGCGATTATTGTAACTTTACAGCGTTTTACTATTAAATTGAAGCAAGAAGCATACTGATTGCCAGTACATAGTATTGCTTGGCAAATTTAATAAAATATCAATTTAAAAAAAGTAATACTTATATATAAAAAACATGGATAGAAAGTTAATTGTAAATTTACTTCAGAAAAATATACAGGAACTGGGGATGATTACGGAAGGGTTTATGGAAATGACAGAGTATCCGGCTGTAATTATTCAACTGGCAAGGCAAAAAGCAAATGATGTTTTAGGTTATATCCAGCAATTGGAAAGCATTAAAAAAGAGCTTGTTGTAGAGCTTAATGAAAATAAAGATGAAAAAGACCTTTCACCTCAGAATCAGGAGGAAATAAGCGGGGAAGAACCTTTGTTAGTAGCAGAGGAGGACGAAGAGTTTAATAATGAACTTATTGAAGAATCAGCACAGGAAAGTGTTGTTGAAGAGGAAATGGAAAGTATCGAAGACGAAAGCCAAACAAGTGATGATGAATTGAAAGATGCGGAAACTCATGAAACTACTATTCCGGCTCAGGATACCCTTCAGGAAGAGCCGGACGATGAAATAATTGAGGAGGAACAGAAAGAGGAGGTAACCATTATTGAAAGTTCAGTAGAAGAAGTGGAAGTAATAGTGGAAGTGCCTGTTGTAGAAGAAAATGATACTGCTGTATTGGACGAAGGTGATGATTCCGACACAGTAAGCTCTGTTCACACTTATGAATATCAAAGAGCGGTATTAAAAGAACGGACTATTGACAATACCGACAATACAATTGCCGGAGCACATAATAATAGAAAAATAGACGATATAAGGCGGGCTATAAGCATTGGAGACCGTTTCCGCTTTCAGCGTGAACTTTTTGATGGTAACGGTGAACTGCTGAATAAGACTTTATCTAAACTGAACGAGATGAAAGATTATGAAGAAGCACACGCATATCTTCAGGCTAAGTTTAAATGGAACGAAGAAGATGAAACAGTTGAAAGTTTTTACCAAATAGTGAAAAGACGCTTTTTATAATGTAAAGTAAAAATGAAGTATTAAAACAATTAATAGAATGGAAAAAAACTTATTTGAACAAATCAATAGCGATATTAAGACAGCCATGCTGGCTCGTGAAAAAGTAACACTTGAAACCCTTCGTGGCATTAAGAAAGAATTTTTGGAAGCTAAAACAGCAAAGGGCTCTAATGGTGAGCTGCAGGATGAACAGGCTTTGAAGATTTTACAGAAAATGCTGAAACAACGTAAAGAGACTGCACTGATTTATACGGAACAAAACCGTCCTGAACTGGCAGAGAATGAACTTGCCGAAGCCGCTGTAATCGAACGTTATCTGCCGCAACCAATGACAGATGAAGAGTTGGAAAAAGCTGTCGCTGAAATTATTAGCCAAGTAGGAGCAGCCGGACCTCAAGATATGGGTAAGGTAATGGGTGTAGCATCTAAACAATTATCAGGTAAAGCCGAAGGTAAAGCTATATCCGAAAAAGTAAAATCATTGTTAGCCAAGATATAAAAATTGGCTTTTATTGTATAGCAGCGCATTAGCGGCAGATTTCAAACAAAAAATGTATGAGTTTTAACCCATACATTTTTTGTTTTTATATAAAGGAATTGTAGAAAATAATATCAGTTATTTTTGCTGTTCTTCTTTTAACGAATTCCAGCCTTGTGCTTTGAGGGCGATTTCTTCACCCTCGCGCCCAACCAGATTCAATCCGAGTTCCGGTTTGGTTATATGCCCGATAACGCCGATGCCTTCAATCCCTATCACTTTATCGTAATCCTCAAGCGAGACGGTAAATAATAGTTCGTAGTCTTCGCCTCCGTTGAGCGCGGCTGTTACTATGTTCATGTTAAGCTCCTCAGCCATAACAGCAGCTTGGTAGCTGATAGGAATTTTATCTTCGTATACACGGCATCCGGTATTGCTTTGCGAACATATATGTATCAGTTCGGACGATAACCCATCCGAAATATCCATCATAGCTGTAGGGATAATGTTTTTCTCGCGCAGTCGCAGTATAATATCCCGCCGTGCTTCCGGTTTCAACTGACGTTGTAATATATAATCTTTTCCATCGAAGTCGGGTTGTGCATCCTCGTTGCCCGAAAAAACAAGTTTCTCACGCTCTAGCAATTGTAAGCCCATATATGCCGAGCCTAAGTCGCCCGATACACAAATCAAATCATTTGGTTTTGCGCCGTTTCGGTAAACTGTTTTTCCTTTTTCACCTTCGCCAATGCAGGTAATACTTATAGTTAAACCCGTTAACGAGGCCGAAGTATCGCCACCCACAAGGTCGACACCATAATTTTGGCAAGCCAGCCGTATACCGTCGTATATTTCGTCTAAGTCTTCCACCGAAAACCGTTTTGAAATTCCAAGCGAAACCGTTATTTGTTTCGGCTCGCCGTTCATTGCATATATATCGGAGAAATTTACGACAGCAGCCTTATATCCTAAATGCCTCAAAGGAGCATATGTTAAGTCGAAGTGAATCCCTTCAAGCAATAAGTCTGTTGTGACTAATACTTGTTTATCCTTATAGTTGAGTACGGCCGCATCGTCGCCAACTCCTTTTTCGGTAGAAGGATTATTTATTTTAAATTTTTCAGTCAGATGTTTTATAAGGCCAAACTCGCCATATTCTGATATTTCTGTTCGTGACATGCTATTGTAATAAGTAATTAAAAAAGGTGGCGCTTGTTTTATCGAAGCCGCCATAGGATTTTTTTATATATTTTATGAATTTTGAAAGTAATGATTCTAAACATACCATTATTTTTATCATCAATAATTGATTTCATTTTTCCATTTAAACTACCTTGAGTAGCTATTGTTGGTTGTAGCCAATACATATCAATAATACCTTCCTTACTACACTGATTGTGAAACCAATCAATAGGAGCCGAACATCTATTACTTTCGATTTCAACAAGCATATTTTGTGCGCATTCTTTGTCTATAATGTATGCACCAGTCAGTCTGCCTTTTTTTGCTTTATAAATATATTGTCCCTTTATTCTTTCACTTCCTTTGATATACCTGAGAATAGAGTCTTCTAGGCTAATAAGGAAATTAGATAATTTTCTTTCTTTTATTTCTTCTAATGCTATATTTATGTATTTTTCAAATGTTTTATCTAAAAAAATATCGTCTTCTAAAACAATGGAGAAGTGCATATCGCTATCAAGCAGTTTTTGATATGTAAGTATATGTTTATAAGCACATGAGGTAGCGTTAGAAATATTTTTCATGTCGCCCGAAAAGTATTGAGCTAAAACGTCATCTGTCAAGTCGCTTTTATCTCCTTTGTTGATAAATTCATACTCAATCCGGATATTTTCAAGTTGTTTTGATATATGTTTTTCTCTTAATAAATCACTGCTTACATGAATTATTTGGATATTGATTTCGTTAGAATTTTCAGCCATAAATTAGGTATAGTTACAAGTGTTTTTTATTTACAATTCGCAGATTTACGATTTTACAAAGATGCTTACTTATATAATTGTCAACTATTTGAAATCTACTTTATGCCAATAAGTAGTTTGATTCGTAAGATTCAAAACAGTTTCTTAGAATCTCTCAATTTTTTCTACTCTGCGTTCGTGTCTTCCTCCTTCGTAATCGGTGGAGAAAAAAGCATCTATTATATCGTATGCTTCTTGCTCAGTAATAAACCGTGCCGGAAGCGAAAGTGCATTTGCGTTATTATGTTCGCGAGCCAGTTTGGCTATTTCGGCAGTCCAGCACAGAGCCGAGCGTACAAACGAGTGGCGGTTTGATGCCATGTTAATTCCGTTTCCGGTGCCGCAACATGAGATTCCAAAGTCATATTCACCTTTAGATACAGCACTTGCCATTGGATGGGCAAAATCAGGATAATCAGAACTTTCGGTCGAAAAAGCTCCATAATCTTTTATTTCCCCTACTTTTTTTGATTTTAGATAAGCTATGATTTTGTCCTTTAGTTCGTATCCGGCGTGGTCACTGCTTATAACAATTTTAATTTCGCTTAATGGTTTCATAACGAGTTGTTTTTTTGAAAATTAAAAATATATCCCGATTTTTCTTATGCAAATGCTTCTACATCCTGCTTGTTTATAGTGTTTCCTCCAAGTATAATAAGGCGTTCTACTACGTTTCTCAGTTCGCGTATGTTTCCCGTCCATGTATGGTCTTGAAGTTCTTTTATAGCCTCAGCGTCAAACTTTTTTGTAGTGATTCCCTGTTCGTTGGAAATCAGTTCAGAAAAATATTCTACCAGCTCAGGGATATCTTCTTTTCTATCGTCGAGCGGTGGTACATAAATGGGAATCACATTCAGGCGATGGAATAAATCTTCCCTGAAATTTCCTGCTTCAATTTCTTTCTTTAAGTTCTTGTTCGTTGCGGCAAATACGCGGACATTCACTTTTATATTTTTATCGCTTCCCACACGGCTCAATTCATTTTCTTGTAGTACACGCAGTACTTTTGTTTGTGCCGAAAGGCTCATGTCGCCAATTTCGTCCAGAAATATAGTACCATTATCAGCCTGTTCAAATTTTCCGATACGTTGTTTCACGGCAGAAGTAAAAGAGCCTTTTTCGTGCCCGAAAAGCTCACTTTCTATCAGTTCGGAAGGAATTGCCGCACAGTTAACTTCAACGAAAGGAGCACTTGCACGGTTGCTCTTTTCGTACAGCAAGCGTGCTACTACTTCTTTACCGGTTCCGTTTTCACCTGTAATAAGTACACGTGCTTCAGTTGGTGCAACCCGTTCAATCATTTCCCTTACTTTTTCGATGGCAGGGGAGTGGCCTATCATCCGGTTTTTTTGAGCTACTTTCTTTTTTAAAGTTTTTGTTTCTACTACCAGCTCTTTTTTATCTAAAGCATTTCGTACGGTGATGAGTAAACGGTTTAAATCTATTGGTTTTTCTATGAAATCAAATGCACCTTTTTTTATTGACTCCACAG
Organism: Paludibacter sp. 221; assembly: GCF_010501035.1. Classification (GTDB taxonomy): domain Bacteria; phylum Bacteroidota; class Bacteroidia; order Bacteroidales; family Paludibacteraceae; genus QVMH01. The sequence continues at coordinate 5,569 of NZ_QVMH01000066.1, read as the reverse complement.
CTGTTTCGATATTTCCGTGCCCCGAAATCATAATAATGGGGGTGTCAAGCCCCTTTTCGGATAAAATGTTCAACAACTCAAGACCATCCATTTCAGGCATTTTAATATCCGAAAAAATAAGGTCGAAAGATTCACTCTCTATTGCTTCCAAGCCGAGCCTTCCGTTTTCGGCAAGCGTTACCTTGTGCTTTTCAAACTCAAGAATGTCTTTTAACGTATTCCGGATGCTACGCTCATCATCTATTACCAGTATATTTGCCATGTTTGTAATCTTGTATTCTCCCTTGAAGGAAGCTTGTTGTTTGATTTTTATACTTTTATCTTATCAGTAACAAATAAACGTTTTACTTTGTTTGTATCCTCCTGAAAAGTCTCTATAAAAGTTTATGTTACAAATCAAATCCAATATCCTTACGGTAATATTTTCCTTCAAAATTGATGGTTTCAGCATTTTTGTACGATTTTTTCAATGCCTCGTCTTTGCTGTCGCCATAAGAGCTAACTGCAATGACCCGTCCGCCCGCAGTAACAACCTCATCTTCTTTCATAGCTGTTCCCGCATGAAAAGCAATGCTGCCTTCTACCTCGTCCAAACCTGTGATTACTTTTCCTTTTTCGTAATCTTCGGGGTAGCCGCCCGAAACCATCATAACGGTAGTTGCATATCTGTCGTCAAATTCAATAGTTTTTTCACTTAAATTGTCATTAGCTACACCCTCCAGAAGGTCGACAAAGTCGGATTTTATCCGTAGCATTACAACTTCGGTTTCAGGGTCGCCCATGCGTGCGTTATATTCAATCACAAATGGTTCATCCTTTACTTTAATCAATCCGAAGAAAATAAAACCTTTGTAGGTGATTTTTTCTTGTAGAAGCCCGTCGATAGTTGGTTTTATAATTTGTTCTTCTACTTTCTTCATGAATTTTTCATCGGCAAACGATACGGGCGATACAGCTCCCATACCGCCGGTGTTCAATCCGGTATCTCCTTCGCCAATCCGTTTGTAGTCTTTAGCTTCCGGTAGTATTTTATAATCTTTCCCGTCTGTAATTACAAATACAGAACATTCGATTCCCGAAAGAAACTCTTCGATAACAACCGTTTTGCTTGCCTTGCCGAACTTACCTTCGAGCATGGAGTACAATTCGGTAACAGCTTCGTAAAAATCGTTGATAATAAGTACCCCTTTGCCGGCAGCTAGCCCGTCAGCCTTTAAAACGTAAGGTGGGGTAAGGCTTTTCAAAAATTGCACAGCTTCGTGTACAGTCTGGTCTGTAACACTCAGGTAGCGTGCTGTAGGGATATTATATTTGCTCATGAACTGTTTTGAGAAATCTTTGCTTCCTTCGAGCTGAGCTCCCTTTTTGTCAGGACCTATAACGGGGATGTGTTTTATTTCTTCATTTGCCTGAAAATAATCTGCAATTCCTTTTACCAGTGGGTCTTCGGGGCCTACAACCACCATGTTTATATCATAGTCTAAAACTGCTTGCTTTATTGCCGGAAAATTATCGGCGGCAATGTCAAGATTAGTTCCCAATGTGGCAGTACCGGCATTTCCGGGGGCTATGAAAACGTGCGAAATCTTCTCACTCTGAGTTATTTTCCATAGCAAAGCATGTTCGCGTCCTCCCGAACCTAAAAGTAGAATATTCATCTTTTTATTGTCTTTTAAAAATGTCCACAAAAGTAATTTTTTTTTGTGCTATAGACAAATTCTTTGAGTTTCCCTGTTTCATAATATTTTAGTACTTTTGCACTTCGAAAAAAATTAAGCTTATATCTTTAAGAAAACAATTTTTATGGAAAAGAAATTTGCCGAATATCAGAATCTGAATTTATCGGATGTAAACAAGACTTTATTGAAGCGTTGGAATGATAACGATATATTCCATAAAAGTATTGAGATTCGCGAAGGGAAGCCCACATTTGTGTTTTACGAAGGACCTCCTTCGGCCAACGGAATGCCGGGTATCCATCACGTGCTTTCTCGTACTATCAAGGATGTTTTCTGCCGTTACAAAACCATGCAGGGATTTCAGGTGAAGCGTAAAGCAGGCTGGGATACTCACGGGCTACCGGTAGAACTTAGTGTGGAAAAAGCATTGGGTATTACGAAAGAAGATATTGGCAAAAAAATTTCGGTAGAAGAATATAACGCTGCATGTCGTAAAGACGTGATGAAATATACAAAAGAATGGGAAGACCTAACCGAAAAAATGGGTTATTGGGTAGATATGCAACACCCTTACATAACTTACGACAACCGTTACATAGAAACTCTATGGTGGCTTCTTAAGCAGCTTTACAATAAAAGCCTGTTATATAAAGGTTATACTATTCAGCCATATTCGCCGGCAGCAGGCACAGGGTTGAGTACGCACGAACTTAACCAACCCGGTTGCTATCGCGATGTGAAAGACACTACCTGTGTAGCGCAATTTCCTGTTGTGTCGAAAGATTATGCATTGGTAGAGAAAGCCTTTAACTATACAGCAGGTGGTTGTAAAGATTTGTATTTCCTTGCATGGACTACTACACCTTGGACGCTGCCATCGAATACGGCACTCTGTGTGGGGTCGAATATCCGCTATGTATTGGTTGAATCGTACAATCCATATACAGGCGAACCGATGACTGTTGTTCTTGCAAAAGAGTTGCTTAACATGCATTTTAACCCGAAAAACGCAGATATGCCTTTTGAGGAATACACCCCGGGCGATAAAAACATACCTTTCCGTGTATTGGCAGAGTGTGCAGGTAATGATTTGGCTGGAATACATTATGAGCAATTGATACCTTGGGTGAACCCGGGCGAAGGTGCTTTCCGTGTTATTACAGGCGATTTTGTTACTACCGAAGACGGTACGGGCATTGTGCATATTGCACCTACCTTTGGCGCTGACGACGACCGTGTGGCAAAACAAAACGGAATACCTGCCATGCTGCTTGTAGATAAAAATGGCAATAACCGCCCAATGGTTGACCTGACAGGTAAATTCTACAAAATAGAGGACTTAGATACCGATTTTGTAAAAAATAAAGTAAATGTAGACTTGTATAAAGAGTGGGCAGGACGTTTTGTAAAAAATGCGTACGACCCTAATCTGAAAGAAGATGATGCTACGCTTGATGTTGACTTGTGTGTAATGCTGAAACAACAAGGGCTGGCGTTTAAAATAGAGAAACATACACACAATTATCCACATTGCTGGCGTACGGATAAGCCTGTATTATATTATCCTTTGGACAGTTGGTTTATAAAAACCACAGCTTGCCGTCAGGAGATGATGGACTTGAACGATACGATAAACTGGAAACCTCAATCGACAGGTACAGGGCGTTTTGGAAAATGGCTTGAAAACCTTCAGGATTGGAACTTGTCGCGTAGCCGTTATTGGGGAACTCCGCTTCCTATCTGGCGTACCGAAGATGGTACGGAGGAAATGTGTATTGGCTCGATGGAAGAGTTGATGGCGGAAATCAACAAGTCGATGGATAAGGGTTTTATGACTGCGAACCCCTATGAGAATTTCAAAGTAGGTGACTATTCGGATGCTAACTATGCTCCTGAAAATATTGACTTGCACCGTCCGTTTGTAGATAACATCATCCTCGTTTCGCCAAGCGGACAACCAATGAAACGTGAGTTGGATTTGATTGATGTTTGGTTCGACTCAGGTGCCATGCCTTTTGCGCAACAGCACTATCCTTTTGAAAATCAAGATATAATAGACAATGGGACTTTCTATCCTGCCGATTTTATCTCGGAAGGTGTAGATCAAACGCGTGGTTGGTTTTTTACACTACATGCTATAAGTACCATGACCAGAGGCTCGGTGGCGTTTAAAAACGTTATTTCCAATGGTCTTGTGTTGGATAAAGCGGGAAATAAAATGTCGAAACGCTGGGGCAATGTTATAGACCCATTTACAACCATCGAAAAGTATGGTTCTGACCCTGTGCGCTGGTATATGATGACTAACGCATCGCCTTGGGATAATATGAAATTTGACTTGGAGGGTGTGGAAGAAGTTCGACGTAAATTCTTCGGAACGCTTTACAATACCTATTCGTTCTTCTCGCTATATGCTAATGTGGATAAGTTTAGCTATACAGAGGCAGAGATACCAATGGAAAAGCGTCCTGAAATAGACCGTTGGATTATTTCGTTGTTGAATACTTTGGTGAAAGAAGTAACCGAGTATTACGAAGATTATGAGCCTACCCGTGCCGGACGTGCTATAGCCGATTTCGTAGGCGAAAATCTGAGTAACTGGTATGTACGCCTCAACCGTAAGCGTTATTGGGGTGGGGAGTATAACGAAGATAAAATTTCGGCTTATCAAACGCTTTATACCTGCTTGGAAACTGTGTCGCGCCTGATGGCTCCGATAGCTCCGTTCTTTGCAGACCAATTGTTCCTCGATTTGAATAAGGCTACTGGTAAAGATACTCATGAATCGGTACACTTGGCTGATTTCCCTACGTATAATGAAACGCTGATTGACGAAAATCTGGAAGAATGTATGCAGTTGGCTCAGCAGACTTCATCCATGATATTGGCACTTAGACGTAAGGCGGATAAAAAAGTACGCCAACCACTATCAAAAGCTGTTGTTCCTGCACAGGATGAAAAAGCGTTTGAGCAATTGAATTATATTTCGGATTTAATCAAAGCTGAGGTGAATGTAAAGGAACTGGAAGTTATTTCGCCCGACGCCGATATGGAGAATCTGGTAAAGAAGGTAAAACCAAATTTCAAAGTATTGGGTAAGAAGTATGGCAAACAAATGAAAGAAATTGCTTTGGCATTGGCCTCTTTTACAAAAACACAGATAAACGAGATAGAGAAAAAAGGTGAATATACGCTGTCGCTTGTTTCGGGCGATGTATCGCTAACTACTGAAGATGTTGAGATATATACGGAAGATATGCCGGGTTGGCTGGTTGCTAACGAAGGTAAATTAACTGTAGCGTTAGACATCACAGTAACGGATGAGCTTTATCGCGAAGGTGTTGCGCGTGAATTGGTGAACCGTATTCAGAATATCCGTAAATCGAATGGATATGAGATAACAGATAAGATTAATGTGGAAATAGAAAAGCGTGATGAGATAAATGCTGCTGTAGAAGAGTATTCAGGCTATATCGCTACTCAAACACTTGCAAATTCGGTTAAGTTAACAGAGCAGTTAGCTGATGCTACAGAGCTTGAGTTTGATGAATACACCGTGAAAGTAAAAGTAGAGAAAAATAAATAAATTTTATTTGCATAATTTTAGCTACAGAGCTTATTTGATAATTTTCGAATAAGCTCTGTTTCGTTAAATATTTGCCTCAAAAAATCAAAGCCTTTACATTTGCACCCACATTCTTCGAGCAAAAATGAAGAATGATTTAGTCAGCTACAAGCTATAAGTTTTGTCCTTTATCTTTTGTTCTTTTTGTTCTTTTATCTTTTTTAATACAATATGACTTTCTCTCAGCAAATAACACCTAAAAAAAGTGCCCTTGCAAATGTTAAAATATTTGTAAATAGCATTATTATGTTAGAGAGAGAGAGAG
>NZ_QVMH01000065.1 GCF_010501035.1 Paludibacter sp. 221 | reverse complement strand
AGTAAAATGGAAGGTGAAATTTCACAAAAAAGGACATAATTTATTGCGAAAAAGACATATTCTAAACTGTAATAATTTCTTTGTGGAAAATTTAGACAACCTCTAAGGATTTCTGTTATTATTTTTATCTTGTTAATCTTCAATCCTACAAATTCTGTTCCATTAAGTATGCCTTGATAAATGCGTCGATATCGCCATCCATCACTTTTTGCACGTCGGATGTCTGATAGTTTGTACGGTGGTCTTTTACGCGGCGGTCGTCGAAAACATAACTGCGTATCTGCGAGCCCCATTCTATTTTTTTCTTACCTGCCTCTACTTCGGCAGTTGCGGCGCGGCGTTTTTCCAGTTCTATCTCGTACAGTTGCGATTTCAACAGCCGAAGCGCATTGTCCTTGTTGCCAAATTGCGAGCGGCTTTCGGTGTTTTCTATCACTATCTCTTTCATCTCGCCTGTGGCGTCGTCTTTGTACTTGTAGTGCAGACGCACCCCTGTCTCTACCTTATTAACGTTCTGGCCTCCTGCTCCTGACGAGCGGAAAGTGTCCCACGTAAGGTTGGCGGGGTTTATTTCTATCTCAATCGTATCGTCTACCAGCGGAACCACAAACACCGATGTGAAAGATGTCATGCGCTTGCCTTGAGCATTAAAGGGTGATACACGTACCAGGCGGTGTACGCCGTTTTCGCTCTTGAGGTAGCCATAAGCCATGTCGCCCTCTATCTGCATCGTCACGGTTTTGATTCCCGCCTCGTCGCCTTCCTGATAGTTGGTTATTTCGCACTTATAGCTCTGCCGCTCGCACCAGCGTTGGTACATGCGGAAAAGCATTTCAGCCCAGTCTTGCGCCTCTGTGCCGCCTGCTCCGGCTACTATTTTTATTACTGCACCGAGGTTATCCTCTTCTTTGGAGAGCATGTTTTTCAGTTCCAGTTCCTCTATCAGGGTAAGGGCGTGTGCGTATGCCTCGTCCACTTCCTGCTCGGTTACGGCTTCTTCTTTATAAAAATCGAATGCCAGTTGCAGTTCGTCCGCTGCGGTTTTTACGCCTTCGTAGCCTTCCACCCATTTTTTCAGGTCTTTCACCTTTTTCATCTGGGTTTCGGCGGCTTTAGCATCGTCCCAAAAGCCGGGGGCTTGTGTGCGTAGCTCTTCTTCTTCTATCTGTATAAGTTTGGAATCGACGTCAAAGGTACCTCCTCAACGCGCTCTCGCGTTCCAACAAATCTTTTAGTTGGTCTATTGTAATCATAAGTTTGTTTTAAATATGCGATAAAAAATTATAAATAGTTTCTTGTATTTGCCTGAAAGACAAGAGTATGATTTTTAATATATTTCCGAATTTCTTATTTATATTCCACCTTAATTACAAGGTTGTCCTTTGTACATTTTGTGACATAACCGTCTTCATCAAATTCGTAGGAAAAAACATATCCATAGTCATCTTTATTCGAACCGCTCCAGCTGACAGTTTCTGTTTTTACAACCAAATTATTACTTTTTTCTCCAAAGTAGCCCAACAATCCCAGTTTGTAATTGTCGAGCATATATAAAAATTCATCCTGATATATAAACCAGTTCAAATCAAGATTTGTTTTGTTCATATAGGTAGAATTATACTCGGCAGTTGTACCATGTTCACGCTTTACATCCTCATATTCATCTGAAGAGTATATCTTGGTCATATTATTCTCATTCCAGTTGAAATAATATGTATTTGCCGCCGCAACTCCACTTTTTTTTGTGGTGTCTTTTAAGCGTCGATTCATATATGTAAAACGTCTTGTTTCAAAATACTGCTGTCCTATGAAGTTATGTGCTGTGTTTACAATAGAATCTATTATGTTTTCGGAATTCAAATAAACTTCTGCATTTGTTATCTCTCCATCATAATTTGTATTTGTTACAGAAATGCCTTTATCGGAATAAGAATACTTATAATTTTCGGTGTCTTCGGTATTTTTGCCGTTGTATGTATAAGTAACTTTCAGTGATATCTCTGTTACCCGATTATGGTCATCGTAAGTAAAATTGAGTTCTCCGTAATATTGTTCATCAACATAAATTTCTTCCACCAGCAGTCTGCTTACAATTTTCATTTCACTTTCATCATTTCCATTGTCTGGAGCAGGTTCATTACCATTATCACATGCAGTAAAGCAGATTAAGAGCAGAATTAAAAGACTAAATAAATTTTGTTTTTTCATGTTCTAAAATTTTATTTTATTTTTCAAGAATGCTAGTTGAAATAATACCTCTGTCTTACGTAATTTGTTAACTGCGGATTTAAAATCCGATGAGACAGCGATATTATTTAAATGGTTAAATCAATATCTTTATTTGGAGGTGTATTAAAAAGTATACTGATGAAAAACTCTATTTCCATTTTTCTAATAACGCCGTAGGCGTGAGATTATGCATAACCGTGGGTGTAGCGAAGCGAAGCCCGCGGAAAATACCGCACTAGTGTACAAGCCCCGACAGGGGCACATTATCTGCTTAATGCATTATCTCGCCCCTGCGGGGCTTGATTTTGTTGGCTTCTACTGTACCGTAAGCTGCGCTACGCTTGCATACGGTTATGCATAATCTCGCCTCTGCGAGGCTTTTGGTTTAGTCATTTTATCTCAACCCTTAGAGCCTGTTTAAATTTAGCTCGTAAAATAAATTATAATAATTTATTACGAAAAAGCCTTTTAAAAATTCACAATGATTTCTTTATGGAAAATTTAAACAGGCTCTAAATTCGTATTACTAAGGTTTAATACAAAAATAAGGTTTTTGAGTTGCTATTCAGACTATTATGTCAGCATACTTTTTAAAATACTTCTCTTTATTTATTTCCTAATATCCCCTGCGGGGGATTGGAGGTGCATTCTCTAAAAGAAAAGGCAGCACAAAAATACTGATAAAAATCCGACTATGAAACCCGCCAAAACCTGTGTTGGTGTATGCGCTTTGGTTTCGATACGTGCCAGCCCTAACAAGATGGAAAAGAATATTATCAACACGAAGAACCATACCGGATTTACCCCTGCACGGTAGCAAAGCCCGAATACTCCGCCTACAAATCCTCCTATCCCGGTCATGTGTGCGCTGATTTTCCATTTCAGGTTGATGAGTACAATGATGAAAAGGGAAATAACCGAGCCTACTCCCAGCCCTACCACATAAAGCGGCATTTCCAGCGTTTGCCAAAGGAAATATACCCAAAAGGCGTACGACAGAAAAGAGAACAGGTAAGGCATCACCCGCTGTTCGCGGTTGGATATAAATACGTCGCTTATTTCGCCTTTTCTCCTCAACATCAGAATGGGGATAAGGGGCAGCACAACGGTAAATAGTATTGTCCCGCCTATGGTAATCCACTTGAATGATGAGGGAAGAAAAGAAAAATCGCTCAACTGAAATAGAAAAGTCATACCGTAGGTGGGCATCAGCAATGGTATGAAAAGATATGAAATGATGTTCCAAAACCAAGTACCTCCAGACTTCTCCCTTGGAGATTCTTGAATGTTTGTTTGTTGTTTGTTCATTTGTTTGTTTCTTTTTTTTTAAGAACGGGAACTGTTTTGTTGTTATCGCCTGCTTCATCCTTCCCTCGGCGGGGCAGGAGAGATTTGTTATATTTCTTTCCGCAGCCGTGCCACCGGAATGTTAAGTTGCTCGCGGTACTTTGCCACCGTGCGGCGTGCAATGTTATATCCTTTGTCTTTCAGCACTTCGGCCAGACGGTCGTCGTTGAGCGGTTTCTTTTTGTCCTCGTGCTCGATGGTTTCCTGTAGTATTTTCTTTATTTCGCGGGTAGATACTTCCTCGCCCGAATCGTTGGTCATCGACTCGGAGAAGAAATACTTCACCGGAAAGACACCAAACTCGGTTTGTATATATTTACTGTTGCTTACGCGCGAGATGGTTGAAATATCGAAACCTGTAATGTCGGCAATGTCTTTCAGTATCATGGGCTTGAGGTAGGTTTCGTCACCCTCCACGAAAAACTCGTACTGAAAATCGACAATTGCTTTCATCGTAGTGAGCAGCGTTTGCTGGCGTTGCTTTATAGCGTCGATAAACCAGCGTGCCGAGTCTATTTTTTGTTTTACAAAAAACACGGCGTCTTTCATCTCTTTCGTCTGGTTTTGCTTATTGCCTGCGTAGTCCTGCATCATTTCGTTGTACGTGTTGCTTACCCGCAGTTCGGGTACGTTGCTGTTGTTCAGATGCACGGTGAGTTGCCCATCGTTATTCTCCAGCATAAAATCGGGTACGATGGCCGACATTGATTTTTCGAGCACATTGCCGCTCCATGCGCTTCCGGGCTTGGGGTTGAGGCGTATTATCTCGCCTATTACGTTTTTCAGCGTTTCGTCGTCTATCGACAACGATTTCATTATCTTGTCGTAATGCTTTTTGGTAAATTCCTCGAAATAGTGTGTTACAATCTTCTTTGCACACTGCACTTCCTGCGTCTGCGTTTTACGGTCGAGCTGTAGTACCAAACATTCCTGCAAATCGGATGCTCCTACGCCCGGTGGGTCGAACTGCTGTATGACGTGGATGATGTGGAGCATTTCCTCGTCTGTGGTTTGTATACCTGCCTGAAACACAATGTCGTCGACCATAGCTTCGGCTGTGCGGCGCAGGTAGCCTTCCTCGTCGATATTGCCTATCACGTACTCGGCCAGCCCGCGCTCGTGCTCGTTCAGGTCTTGCAGCCCCAGTTGGTCGAGCAGGAACTCGTGAAATGTCATCCCAACCGAAAACGGAATGCTCTCGTGCTTATCGTCTTTTGATGAGTTGTTTGTTTTCAGCCTGTAATCGGGTATGTCGTCGTCGGGCATGTATTCGTCCAAGTCCATATCATCGTTGTTGCCCCCTTCGTCGCTGCCATATTCGTTTTCGAGAACATCATCTTGCGAATCGCTTGCCTCTGCGCCTTCTTCGAGCGCGGGATTCTCTTCCAACTCCTGACGGATACGCTCTTCCAACTCCAGTGTTGGAATTTCAAGCATCTTTATCACCTGAATCTGAGCAGGCGATAGTTTTTGCTGTAGTTTTTGTTGTAATTGCTGTTTTAACATAACAAGATAACAAATTCGGGAATTAGCACGTGGCAAACACGATTTTTTTTCGCACAAGCTACATGCCATATACAAAGATACGTGTTTTTAGTAAAACGATTGAGAAAGGTGATTTGTTTTTCTGTTTTTTTCAGAAATAAAGGGGGGGAGGGGTTAGAAGGAAATAAACGAGTTTGTTCTTTCAGATTTATAATTTGCCATTAATACCGATGCCCCTTGCTGCCGCACGAATCTTTCGTGTGGTGTTCAGGAAAGGGGCTGTCTCAAAAGTCTTTTTTGAACGCAAATTACGCAGATTACGCAGATTACGCAGATTTCATTTTTTTGTAACTTGCTTTATTTCAACAAAATAAGATTTGCGTAAATTTGTGTTTATCTGCGTAATTTCTTGGCAAGCCAAGCGAAGTATCGAGCGGCGTTCTCTTTCCTTTTGGGACACTCTCTCTTTGTTAGATATACTTTTCATTCTTTGGCGCAAGTCTGTGACTTGTGCCTGTATTTATTTACAGTTTAAAACTGTATTTGTTACACGGGCACAAGTTACGCTACGCTAAACTTGCGCCAATGGGGGGAAAGTTAGGTGCAAATTTTGAAAGTCAGTCACAACATACACAACTCACAACGTAAGCATGACTGCTGCAGGTATTTTTAACACTCTGCATAACAAACTGGCTTTTTTCAAAGTAGGCTCAGAACGTCCTGCAATATAGTCGTTAATACGCGATGGGCTTACACCTATTTCGGAAGCGAGTTGCTTTTGTGTCATTCCGCTTTCTTCCAAGTACAATTCTATCAATTTTGAAACAGGAGGTTTGTCAATAGGGAAATGTTCTTTTTCATAAGTTATAACTACCTCAGATACCATAGATAACTCTACAGCGTTCTTGTCATTTGCCGGAGTATCATCACCAACCAAGGGCAAAAGCTCCTCTATCCTGTTTAATGCAAATTCGTATTGCTCTTTTGTAATCATAAACGTACGTTTTATATGGTTGAACAATCTATTTTATCATATTCTTTATGGGTACCTACAAACCGGATAAAGACATATCCAATCGTAAATTTCACAACTACCACAAGCCTGTAATTATTCTGTCCTTTCGGATTTGCAATCCGAAAGCTATTATCTGCGGATTTAAAATCCGCTATTAGTATATCATCGGATTGCAAATCCGATGAGACAGCGGTAAGAGGCAATGAAGTAACTTTATACTTTTTCCTTTCACCTTTTTCCTCATTCTGATTTCTGATTTCTGAATTCTGAATTCTGAATTCTGAATTCTTATGTCTTATGTCTTATTTCTTATCCATATTTGGCGCAAGTCTGTGACTTGTGACTATGTTTTTTTNAAACTGCATTTGTTTTCGGCACAAGTTACACTACGCTAAACTTGCGCCATTTGGGGGTCATTGATAAACGTTGCACACCGTTATTGTCTTTTTATTCCTTTGTTCCATTTTGTTCTTTTGTTTCTTAAAGCATTATAGGAATAAAAATCCTTAAACCTCGACAATTTTTTTCAAACTCACATAGCAAACAAAGCCTTTTACCTCATATCCCATGCCGGCAATCAAATCCATGTATTGCTTTACCTGCCGGATGTGGTGTTTGCTCTCTATATTGCCAAATTTATAGTCGATAACGGTAGCTGTATTATCTTTTATCACCACACGGTCGGGACGGTAAAGGTCGCCTTTCGGGGTGATAATGGTAGCTTCGTTCAGTATTTTCGTACCGGGGGCAAACCACGCCTGCACTCCGGGTATTTGCCAAAATGTGGCTAAATCGTTGCGTACAATGCCGGCTTCCTTTTGGCTGATAAAACCATTCCGTACAAACTCCTGAATCACTTTTTCTTCATCCTCCCTGTGGTTTATCTCCTGCAGGATGCTGTGCATGACGGTTCCGTAGTTGATGCGGCTGTCGGTCAACTGCTGGTTTTCGAGCCAAAAATCGAGGCTCTGATGGCGTATCTTCAGCCTGTCGGCACTGCTTACAGTAGGGTAAGAAGTTATTTTTTCGTTTTCCGTTTCCGCTTTTTTAGTAGAGGCAGGCGCTTGTGCATCTTCGCCCAGAACGAATCTTTTTTCGTCCGTGTGGTAATGCCCGCTAAGCTGAATGAGCCCGTCGGGGGTACTCGGATTCAAGCGAAAGGCGACGCTAAGCAATGCCGCAAGCGAGTTCATCTTGCCAAGTTCGGTAACTTCCCGTTGCGGGGCAGGGGCAAAGCAAATCAGTTCGTTCTTGGCACGTGTAAAAGCCACATAGGCAATATTCAGGTTGTCGATATACTGGTGCATCTGTTCGTCGAAGTAATCGGCGGCAAATACCGACTGGCTCAGTTTTGTACTATATTCTATCGGCAATAGCGGAAACTCGTTGAAAGGGGCTTCCTTAGGCTCACACCATAGTATATTGCGCATACGGCTATCCAAATCCCAGTCGCAAAACGGAATGATTACCACGGGGAAATCCAAGCCTTTCGACTTGTGTATGGTCATAATACGGAACGATTGCTGGTTTTCGGGCGAGGGCACGGTTTGTTTTGCCCCGTTCTTGTCCCACCATTTGAGGAAACTGTTCAAATCGGCTGTTTTGCCTACCGAGAATCGCAACACAATATCCTGAAAGCTCTGTACAAACACCGATTCGTTGTGCCAACCACCCACTCCGAAAAGGGCTATTATCTGCTCCACCATATCGTAAAGCGAGTGGTGGCGGATGTTTGCCAGTTGGCGGTTTTCCTCGTCGGAGAATAAAGGCGAGATTTTTTCAACACTGTCGGGCGGCGGTGCGAAACTCCGGTTCAATGCTTCCTCTTCGGTACAACCGTGTTTTCCCCGCAGATATTCGTAATTTACGATGGAACGCTGAATACTGTCCGACGGGTTGATATATAGCTGCAAAACTCCCAGCAGGAAACGCACCGACGATGCGGCCGAAACAAGCAAACCCTCATTCCCCATCACATCATAACAATATCCTTGGCGGGCTTCGGGCGTGGTTTTATAATTGAGCAGGTATTGGATTACCGCCTGTTCTTCATCATTTTTACGCACAAGCAGGGCCACATTGGCAGGGTTGTAACCTTTGTCTTGCAAATGCTCCAGCAGTTGGGGCAGGCGTCGCAGGCTTTCCTGTTTCCAGCCGTCCTCACTCTCTTTTTTATCAATAAAATTTATCTCTACTCTGCCATTGCCGGCCTTGTGCGATGCTTTTTGGTACAGATTGTCGTAAGCATGTACAATTTTGGTTTTCAGTGGTTTCAGCATTTTGTACACAGGAAGTACAGGCTCCAGATTTTCATTCAGTTTGGACTGGAGCAGTTGCGATGCCTGTTTGAAAAACGAGTTGTTGAAATCAATGATATTCCTGTCGCTCCGCCAGTTGGTATCAAGGTTTTCCTCGCGCGTTTGGTCTTTCCGGAAATCACGCATAATCTGTTCGTCAAGCAAGTTCCAGTCGGAGTTGCGCCAGCGGTAAATGCTCTGTTTCACATCGCCCACTACAAGGTTGAATTTACCGTCGGCAAGGCTATTGCCCATCAGGGGTTTAAAGTTTTTCCATTGCAGTACCGACGTGTCCTGAAACTCGTCAATCATGTAATTATCCACATATACCCCTGTACGCTCGTACACAAATGGCGTGTCGCTGCTATCGATTATCTTGTTTAGAAGCATGTTGGTGTCCGATATGAGCATGGTGTTTTGCTCCTCGGTCAGTGCTTTAATCTGCATTGCCAGGTCGGACAAGATTCCCAATGTATTGAGGTGTTTCAGCACTATATCGGCCGAGTTGTAGTTTACAATATCTTTTGTAAGGTAGTTAGCCAGATGCACCAGACATTGCCGCAGCCCATTGTGGTAGGCCGTTTCGATATCGGCTACTACTCCTTTCGGGGTGGTTTTGGTGTAGCAGAATGTAACGTCTTCGGTAAAAGTAAAGAAAGTATCGCTCACTTTAAAATCGCGCTTTTGGAGCTTTTCCAGCGTTTTCATTGCCGAGCGCGCGCCTCCTTTGAAACTTTCGGTAGTAAGCCCGTTTATGGCTATGATTTGCAACGCTTCGCTCGCTTTACCCTTAACCTTTTCTTCAAAATCGTTTTTTATCTTCTGCAGATTCTTGCGGTAAGCATTCAGAAACTCACGGTCGTGCAGTTTGCGGCTGGTATCTTCCGCTTTATGCTGAAAATTTTCCTTGAAAATTTCTTTCCCCAACTCGGCTATGCTCCGGCGCATGTTCCAACTCTCCGACTGCTCTATCCGCTCTTCGGCAAGCTGGGTGAGCCAGCTAAGCAACTGGCGGTTGTCTTCTTTCGACAAATCGAGAAACAGATTATCCACCGCCTGCTCCAGTGTTTGGCTTACATCAAGCTCGAGGCTGTAAGCACCGTTTACGCCTATATCGCGCGCAAAAGCACGTATTACCTGTTGGAAAAAACGGTCGATAGTGCTTATCGAAAAGGAGGAGTAATCGTGCAGAATCTGGACAAGCACCCGCCGTGCCCGCTCGTCCACCGCCTCGTCGCTCATCTTATACCGCTCCATCAGCCCCTTGCGGTAGTCGGATTTTTCGCCTTTCGACAGTATGTACAGCTCATTCAATATACGCGATTTCATCTCGTCGGTAGCCTTATTGGTGAAGGTTACCGCCAGAATACGCCTGTGCGTCCGTTCCTTTTTAGGGTCGAACAGCAGTTGGATATAGTCTTGCGTAAGGCGGTACGTCTTTCCCGAACCGGCAGAAGCGCGGTATATATTGAGCATGGTTTGATTTGAATAATTGCTATTACAAATAAAGCATAAAACGCCGACATATACAAAACAAGCTCTTAATAATCGCGCGGGAGCAAAGCTGCTTTTGCAAGCAGGACACAGGCTACAAGCCTGCGCCAGCAATGGGGTGGCATTTCAAACACCACCTTTTTTCAATTTACGAAAATAGATATATTCACTTTTTTAGTGAATAATCAAAATATTATTCTTATATTTGTATCACAATTTACGGTATATGAATGTAGTATTTGGCAAAGAGTATTTATGCGAACTTTACGAACAGGGGAAAACAAGCAATAAAAAATATCGCTTTCAACCCGAAGTTATCAAAAAGTACAAAAGATGTATTGATATTCTTATAAGCACATCAAGCATAGAATCTTTATTTGCCTTTAACTCACTGAGATACGAAGTGCTGAGCGGGGACAAAAAGGGGACATCATCTATCAGGGTAAACGACCAGTACAGAATTGAATTTATCGTATCAAACAACACCGAAGAATCTACAATCACTATCTGCACTATTATAGAACTATCAAACCACTACAAATAATTATGAAAACAGCCAACAAACTAACTCCCTATACTCCCACCCACCCGGGCGAGGTAATAAAGGATGAAATAGAATACAGAGGGATTTCTCAAAAAGATTTATCTGAAAAGATAAGCATATCCTATACAATGCTCAATGAGGTGCTTAACGGGAAAAGGCCTGTTACAGCAAATTTTGCCATATTGATAGAGGCAGCTTTAGGTATCGAGGCCGATATATTAGTCAACATGCAAGCCCGGTACAATATACAAGTAGCAAGAAAAGACGAAAACATTCTGAGCAAGGCAAGAAAAGTAGCAGCAATTCTTTAGGCTCCACTGCCGCACGCCCCTCACACGCTGCCGCACGATTGTATCGTGTGGTCACCCCCCCATTGGCGCAAGTTTAGCGGAGCGCAATGCCTAAGGCCACCATTTCAGAGGGCTTTTATGCTTTATCGTAAATCCTACAGGAGCTTTTAGTTCTTCGTAATCGTACATATTGATGTAAAGCGAAACAGTATCTTTTGAGCCATCCCAAGTTACCCTGTAGATATCCAGTGCTCCTATTCCATTCAGCCCATTTTTACTTTTCACCGGGCAGCAACTTCCCAGCCTGTAATAACTGATTTCTTCTCCATTTGGACCTGCCAATGCATTCAGAAATCGCCTTTCGTTCCAAGGTCCCTCTTGCCTATCTACCCCGCCAACCTTAATTGGTTTTTTCTCCGAAAAGCCATAGTTTTTATCTGTCGACACTTCTGCCAACAAGAATGTCTGACTATTGAGAAGCGGTGTTCTCACAGCTTTTTTGGATGTGGAGCAAAAACAAAATATCAATATAATTCCGATAAAAACTATTTTTTTCATGTCGTATTCCAACTTGATGGTTTGTAACGCAAAAATAAAATTCTTTTCGGATTATACATAATTAATTATGATTTTCTATTCCACACGCTGCCGCACGATTGTATCGTGTGGCCCCCCCATTGGCGCAAGTTTAGCGGAGCGCAACTTGTGCCCCAAACAGATTCTTCTGGCATCTTACCACGCGAAAGATTCGCGCGGGAGCAAAGCTGCTTTTGCAAGCAGGACACAGGCTACAAGCCTGCGCCAGCAATGGGTAAAGAAACAAAGGCACAAGTCACAGACTTGCGCCAAGTTAAGCGCGGGAGCAATGAAAAACAGAAGGGCGAATAATTATTCGCCCCTACCGTCTTGCTTTTTCAAAAGCTTTTTATTAATTTTGTTAAAGTTTTAACAATACAATACACACGGATATGAAAAAGCTAATATACCTACTTATACTACCTCTGCTACTAATAGCATGCAATGGCGGCAATACACCTACGCCGCCACCTGCTCCTACGCAGGACTATACAAGTTTTGTGTTTAAAATGCCTTCTGATTCAGATGTAACTTGGCTCAACTGTAAAGTAGGCTACTTTCAAGAAGATAGAAAATGTAAACTTATTGCTGATTTAGGTGACATAAGAAAAGGAAGTGTTACTAAAGAAATAAAACTCCCCAATGAAGATATTACTGATATATATTTCTTTTATCAGACTTTTATTACTGGTAAAATGTTAGATAAACCTTATAAATTAGAAAAAAAGAAAAAAAATATTTTTGAATTTTTAGATGATGTAAATTATATAGATGTAAACAAAGATAATGAATACGAATATCCGCATTAATGCGGATATTCGTATTTTATTAAGGTTTCCACTTTAATGTATTATCTGAATCTATGTAAATTTCTTTACTTTGAACAGCTTTAATATCTCTTTTCAATCCCTTAATAGAGAAAGCTAATCTATCTTGATCTCTCTTTATTTTCACCTCATTTTCCGAGTCTTGCCTTACCAGCAGTCCGTCGTTACCAATAATGGTTTCTTTGATGGTAGATACGGCTTTTACATTCAAATCTGCTATTATCGAAGCACTTGCTTTTCCTAAGCCTTGCTGTGCGCCTGTTACTATCCGGGTATTTTTAAGCCCTATTCTGACCAACATGTTACCTTCCATTTCCATACTGACAGGGACAATCATTTTAATTTTCTGGTCGTCGGATTTCTCTCTGTCATATCCCTCTGCAATAGCTTTAACAGAAATATGCCCCAAATCATAGGCTTTTATTATACCATTGCTTTCTACTTCCACATACGCGTCGGAAACGATTGATGCTTGGGAAAACCTACCTTCGTTTGAGTATGATGCTGCCTTAACATGGGCGTTTATTTCCACATCGCAAGCTATGTTGTAATTAGACAGGGGCACATCGGTATCAGACACCGCAACAAGCCAATAGGGGCTCGGTGTATTATTATCAAACGGATTGGTATTGGAAGCCGAGAGGGTACCTCTGTCGTTTTTAGTAATAGTTTTTGATGCTTTTGATGCTACGTCGTCTATCGCACGGTTGGTGATAATGATATCACCATTCGCGCCGTTTACGATAATGCGGTCGTCGAGCACTTGGAATATGCCTACGTTAAGACTGCCCGAAGTATTCCAGTTGAATAAATTATTTGCAAAAAATCCGCTTCCGTCTTTCTTGAGCAATGTAGCTGTTACTCCTTTCTTAGCCATATCGTAATCGCCCCCTGTCCAAAAGGCAATGTTGTCGTCGTCCATCCCCGATAGCCCGGTATTCACCATGCTATCGGCCTGTAATATCCGCAATTCGATACCGTTGTAGGCCACCGAGTTGCCTGTAGTGGCAGCTTGTATGCCCGAGTACACTATCAGGCTCCAATGCCCCTCGGTGGGTACGGTAAACTCGAAATTGGCTTTCTCGTCCGAGAAAGGGGTGTTTACTCTGAATCCCTCGCTGTTGGTAATAGCATCGTGCAGCAGTATGGTATATTGGGTAGCCGTACCGCTCAGCCGCTGCGACGAAATTTGCGTAATCTGCGGAATTTGCGTTCAAAAAAAAATTTTGAGACTTGCCCCCCATTGGCGCAAGTTTAGCGGAGCGCAACTTGTGCCCCAAACAGACTCTTCTGGCATCTTACCACGCGAAAGATTCGCGCGGGAGCAAAGCTGCTTTTGCAAGCAGGACACAGGCTACAAGCCTGCGCCAGCAATGGGGGGAGCAATGAAAAACAGAAGGGCGAATAATTATTCGCCCCTACCGCCTTGCTTTTTCAAAAGCTTTTTATTAATTTTGTTAAAGTTTTAACAATACAATACACACGGATATGAAAAAGCTACTGTTACTCCCTGTTATTATTCTGAGCCTATTATCGTGCTGTACGGGTAATAACCCACCGGAGCCACCAGAGCCTACGCAAGACTATACAAGCTTTGTGTTTGAAGCAGAAATTAATGGTACTTATACAAATTGTAAAGCCGGATATTTTGACGAAAATAAAAAGTGTAAATTATTGGCTGAGTTCGGAACTATGACCAAAGGAATAAAAACAAAAGAAGTGAAAATACCCAATGAGGACATTACCGATATTTATTTCTTTCTATACAACGAATACTCAGAACCTAGAAGACTCAGAGCTCCATTTATTCTTGAGAAAAAGAAGAAAAATGTTTTTGAATTAGTCCCTATCACAGTAGCAATAGATGTGGATGTAGATGACCCATACCAATATCCTCACTAAAAAATAAAGCCTTGACTAGGCTTTATTTTTATTCTGGAGCAATTTTCAAAAATCTATTATTATCTAAATACAATTCTCCTGCACTTGGTTCATCTGGATTTTTTCTCAATCCTAAAATAGAAAACGCCAATCTATTATTTTTTCTTTGTATTCTTACCCCCCCTTTGGCGCAAGTTTAGCGGAGCGCAACTTGTGCCCGAAACAGACTCTTGCATCTTACCACGCAAAAGATTCGCGCGGTAGCAAAGCTGCTTTTGCAAGCAGGACACAGGCTACAAGCCTGCGCCAGCAATGGGAAATAAATACAGTTTTAAACTGTAAAGAAACAAAGGCACAAGTCGCAGACTTGCGCCAATATAGGGTTAGCGGAGCCCAACTTGTGCCCCAAACAGACTCTTCTTGCATCTTACCACGCGAAAGATTCGCGCGGGAGCAAAGCTGCTTTTGCAAGCAGGACACAGGCTACAAGCCTGCGCCAGCAATGCGAAATAAATACAGTTTTAAACTGTAAAGAAACAAAGGCACAAGTCACAGACTTGCGCCAATATAGAGCCCGGTACTTGTTCGGCAGCGAATTTCACAGCAAACTTACTGTTGTTTACCATTGAGTTCACTGATACTTTTTTGGCATCGCCGGTGCCCGATTCGGTCACATTCCAGAATGCTTTACGTGTTTCGTCAGGAATACCGATAATGGTAGCACTGATGCTGATTACGCCTTCCAGTTGCAAGCGGTCGCGCAAGATGTGCCCTTCTTCGAACAATTCCAAAGTAGTACCTTCTTCGCTTTCGATAGCCAATGAGTCTTCAAGGATATAACCCATTGTGTTTAATGTTGTAGGCATTTCGCCTGTTGATGTTGGGGTGCCAAAATACATTTTTACATTTCCCCAAGCTGTTGATGGTGTCATAATGATTTTAATTTTTTAAGTGAATAATAGTGTGATTTTAATTTTGAATTGATAAAGCGTTGAAACGTGTAATTGTTAAGTCGTTGAATTGTTGAATCGTTAATTCCACTGCTTATGGTTTAACGATTTTACAGTTAAACAATTTCACAGCGACAAACGCCTGAAATTTAATCGTGTGTAAATAAAGTGTTGTTCAATTTCCGGCTCATGGAGCGATTGCGGCGTGTCGGTTATGCCGAACAGGTACTCGGTAGCCACATAGTGGGTAAAAAGTGCAACGATGGCCTGTTCCAGCTGCTCCACGCGTGCTATGTTCTCTACCTTACGCCCGTTGTTGCCATCGATAGCTACATCGGGTACATAGGCATTGATTACCACTACTCCGTCCTGAAACTGACCGTCGGTACCTGCAAGGAACTTCACTACCACGTCTTCGGCGCCTGAATCGGCAGGACGCATGCCCCGTCGGTAAATCTGCCCCGAAATGAGGTCTTTCAGCGGACTGTTTTTCAAAATGTGGAAAACGTCCTTTTCGATGGTTGTTTCTGTTTTTTTCATCTTTTTTTAGAGTGACTTAGCTACTAGTGACTAGTGACTAGTGACTAGTTTTGTGTAAGCGTCAAGGTGTAAAATCGTTGAATTGCAGAACGAATATTTTAGTCGGTTTAAACGTGTCAGTTCAACAGTTTTTCAATTCCTACAATTAAACATTTCTACCAGTTGCTAACTGCTGTACCAGCTTACGGGCTGTAAGTTCGGAGTGGGTGAGCACATCGCGTCCGGAGGCTTCCATATACACGGCATAACCGGCACCGGCGGCTACTATGAGTGAGACGCCCTGTGAATGTTCGGCGGCAAGCTGAGTGAGCAACCGGCGTCCCTCGTTTGCTCCTGAGGAGCCTTGTCCGCCCTTTACCATCTCAAGTTTTTCGACCTTGCCACCATTTACCACGGCATAGCCTATGGAACTGCGGAGGTTGCCCGAGCCTGTGCGGAATGTTTCGCTTGCGGCGGCTATCGCTATAGCCTGCTCCCCGATGCGTACAAGGGCGGCAATAAGCTGCTTATTCCGTTTTCGTACCTCTGCTTCGAGGTACGCGCTTACGGCTGTATGTGGGGTTTGCTGTTTGGCTGGCATTATACGCTTATTTTTACGCGTCCTACTCCGGCAAGCAATTCGCTGTTTTGTACCTGAAATTCGCCCAAATCCATACCTTGCCTTGCGAGCTTCACACGGTCGGCACTGAAAGCCTGCGCTTCTTCTATAAGCACCTCGTATGATGCCACGGTGAAATTTCCGTCTTCGTACGCACCGTTGTTGCGGTGGGTATTGGTTTTCACCAAGCAGGGGATGGTTTCCGACCATGTTTCAGGACGTACCACAGGCTCGCCATCATCGTTGAATCCTGACGTACCGGCTATCCGGTATTGTATGTATCCGTTTGTCCTCATAGCGTTTACCAGCGGGCAGAGCCGTTTTGAATTGTTGTAAGTGCAACAAACTCAGAAGCATCGATTCCGTGCCTGCTGCACCAGTATTGGATGGATTGTTTTACACGCTCTTCGAAATTAGAGGTGGATACTCCGTTTTCGGTGCGGCTTTGCTCCACATACCCTACTACCAGCCCGATAGCCAGCTTTACAAGTTCAATGTCGCCGGGTGCTGCGTTGTCGGTATGATTGATACCCGCGTTGAAAAGTGTAAGTTCAAGCGTAGCGTGGTCGGGGTAAAATGTATTGCAAATAGCGTTGCAAGTGGTTTTCAGAGCTTCTAAGTTTGTCATATTTGTTTAGTTACAAGTTACTTCGCCCTACGGGCAGTTACAAGTTACAAGTGAATAGATAGTAGTAAGGAGTGAGAGGTAAGAGGTAAGAGGTAAGTAATGTTAGTGATTTTATACTTTCCCCTTATTCTTCTGTCTTATTTCTTATTTCTTACTTCTGAATTCTGATTTCTGAATTCTGATTTCTTATTCCTGTACTTTCTTTGTATCAAGTTGGTAAAGTCTGTCGACATTGGTTATCACAGGGATAACGCGTGCTTGCGACGAGGTGTATTCGCGCAACGATGGGCGGTTTACACGGTATTTCGACACAAGGATGTAATCGTCGGCAGTGCTGTAGCTTGCTCCGGCTACAGGGTGGCTCATTTCGGCAAGGCGTGTCCATGCTATCTGGCCTAATTGTCCTGCGGGTGCAAATGTCATGATACCTTCTTGCCAAGGGTTGATGTTGGTTTGCTTTCCGTTTTTCTCCACTTTCACAGTGCGGTCTATTTCCTGAATGGTGAATTTGTATTTGGCACGGATAGCGGTGTTGGCTTGCTCCAATGTTGGCACAGGAACGTTTTCGCCCGGATATCCGGCTATGAATGCATACAAATCGCGTACTTGTTTGGTAGCCAGCAGCGCGTTGATTGTAGCCGAGTCGGTGTAAGCCACATTTAGCACGTTGCCGTCTTCGCGCGCTTTGGCAAGTACACGGTTGATGTCGTCGAGCGGTGTGGCAGTAGTCGGGTTATCTTTCCACGATACTTCTACGCCCAGCTTGTTCGATTCGGAGAATCCGTAGTCGATGCGGACACCTGTTCCTACATTGTTGTCGTCGCTTGTAAGAGCTACGCCTGTCGACAGTCCTTGAAGAAACATCATTTCCAAACGCTCGTATACACCTGCAATAACACGCGGCATATCTTCAAAAAGTTTCGCCGCTATCTGTTCTTCGTCCATATTCAAGGCAATCATCGTATCGAGGTCGGTCAGTTGCTTCTCGTTCAGGTACAGTTCCATACCAATTTTCGGGATATCGCCTGTAGCCTTGCGGATAGCCTGACGCTTTTTCAGCGGAAGGCTCGAGTCCATCGCCACTACATCGGCTGCTACACGTCCGTGCTCGCCAATAAGCGACTCCCATTTACCGTCCACCGAGTAAGTGCGTGCCAAAAGCATTTGGTACAAATAGTTGCATACTTCGGTTTCGTCATTTGTGTTCAGTTTGTCGACAATGCTCGACACCAGTTGCGGCATATACCGCTGAACGTACTGGGGATATAAACTTTGTTCCATGAGCTTAGTCCTCCCTGAAATCGATTAAAGGCAGTGCGGCTTTTACTGCTGCCATGATTGTGTCCATCGGAAACGGTGCCGCCGCCGGGTTTACCGTTCCCCTTACCATAATTGCTGCGAAAGGTTTCGCTGTAGTGATACTTGCCGCAAGGATACCCGCGTAAGTGTGCGAGGCAGGTAATGCAGTGTAAGCATCGCCGCTTTCGCTCAGAGGCATTGGCTTGTACTCGCCTGTAGCCGTTTCGCAGATTATCACGTGTCCTGCATTGATAATGCCGGCAGGATAAGCTGAAACGTCGAGCGTACGGCCGCCTCGTACCGATTGAAAGTTGTCGACGATAACAACGTTGTCGTTACCATTTACAACCTGTACCGGTTCGTTGTTTAAATTTGCTGTAGCCATTGTTTTGTTGTTTTTTTAAAGTTTGTTTTTTTAGAATCTTTCTCTTATCTGTTTTTGCTGCTCTGCAAGCAGAAATATAGCTCTTGCTCGTTCCGACCGACACACGGACTACAAGTCCGCGCGAGCGGAGGGTCTTGTTTTGTGCCACATAGGCTCAGTTAGTTCACACATAGGTGTACATAGTTTAAAATTGGCTTCTACTGTGTTTCTATGTGTTTTCGTGTGTGGGGTCCTATGTGACCAAAATAAGATAAGTTAATCTGTGGCGGAGCATTTTCCGGTCACATAGGACACATACAGGGACATAATAGAAACACATAGGGCATTTTTACCTATTTGGAATGTCAGGCTGCATGTTTGCCTGTGAGAGCAGAAAATACTGTGAAAATTGAAAAACCGTGAACGCAGGTGTGTATGTTTTTTCAGAAATCCCGCTATAAGAGTTGAAAACGGGCTTTCGGTTTTTGTTCCGGTTTTTTTTGAGAGAGAGAGAAAGTTAGAGCTTGTTTAAATTTTACTCGCAAGATAAATTTTGGTGATTTTTTAGGGAAATTTTGACTTCATTTTGCGATTTTAGCGGGCTAAATGAGTAAAATGAAAGGTGAAATTTTACAAAAAAGAACATAATTTATTGCGAAAAAGATATACTCAAAACTATAATAGTTTCTTTGGGGAAAATTTAAAACAAGCTCTTAGATATTCATTCGTTGTACGATAGAGTCGGCATACTCGCGTGTGGCGCGGCTCATATCGGGTTTTTCGGTGCCGGTTTCCGCAGGCATCAGGCGGTTAGTCACAAGGTCTTGTTTAAAATCCGTCAGTTCCTTTTCGATGTCCTCGTTGTCGCTTATGCGGAAACGCTTCATCAGATAGTCGGGTATTCCCAGTTCTTGTGCTTTGGCGTTGATAGCCGCTTGCCGCAGGGCTTGCGCCTCATCGGCTTTGGCTTGCTTGTTCTCGGCTTGCAGGGTTTCGATTTTAGTATTCATCTGCTCGCTGTAAACTTTGAACCAAGTGGGCATCTGGTCACCATTTTGCCCGTTGTTGTCAGTGTCAGGCCTTGCGTCGGTGGGCTTTTCCTTACGCTGCATCTTCCTTGTCACTTCCCCTTGCATTGCCCGTGCAATGGGTACAAGCGAATCTGCTTTTGCCTGAATCTGTTCGTCGGACGATTCGTCCGTCAAGCCATCGCTCGCTATGGTTGCCAGCTCGCCGATTGCTTTTTCCGACAAACCCATGTCTTTGCATTTGTCTGCCAGTGTTTCCAAAAGTTTTTTGTTCATGTGGATTTTTTTATGAATGATGGTATGGTTGGGTGAGTATTTGTATTACCATCTTTTCAAATATAACAAAAATATTTGGATTTTCCTAATATTGAGGGAAGTTTTTTGTAGGAATTTCTTAAAAATCTTTATATAAAAATCACAACAGAATAATCCTTATTGTGATTTGATTTCAAAACTGTATCTTTGACGCTGAATGACAGTTTATTTTAT
Organism: Paludibacter sp. 221; assembly: GCF_010501035.1. Taxonomy (GTDB): domain Bacteria; phylum Bacteroidota; class Bacteroidia; order Bacteroidales; family Paludibacteraceae; genus QVMH01. Next base: position 4,282 of record NZ_QVMH01000065.1, on the reverse strand, counting down.
ACATTTGTTTTAATAAAAACAACAACGTGAAACTAATAGAATTTAAATATTTTGATGGATTTTGGAAACTTGAAAATTTCAAGCTAAGCGAAGTGAATTTAGTAGTAGGTAAAAATGCAGTTGGTAAATCAAGGACTATTAAAGGATTAAATGATACAATACAAGTCTTGCTACAAGGGAAAGATATTAAGAGTAATGAAGTGTTTTATGCGATATTGCTTTTTATTAATGAATTAAATGATTCAATCATTTACGGGTTCAATTATCAAAATGGCAAAATAATTCAAGAAGATTTTATTATTAATGGGGTTGCCATTTTAAAAAGAGATGAAAAGAAAACTCTTTTGAATAAAGAAATTATTAGTCCTCCAAACAACAAACTCACATTACACGTTCGTAGGGATATAAAAGAACATCCTTATTTTGAAAAGATAATGCAATGGGCGGAAAATTCGTATGGCATTGTTTTTAATGAAGCTGATTTTATTGGCGGAAGAGGAAAAAAACCATATTTAATGGTTCAGGGAGAAGGGCTTTATGATATGTTGAATTCATTATCAGAAGAATCGGTAGAAAGGGTTATTAAAGCAGCTTCTATCATGGAATATTCAATAACAAAGATTGAAGCTGTAGATGATGTAAAAGCAGTAAGGTTTTATGAGAAAGATGTCAAAATCCCATTATGGGATTTCAATCTTTCCAAAGGCATGTTCCGTACTTTGCATTTATTGATATTTCTTGAATATCTTTCTACCCTGAAAGCACCGCAGATGCTTGCGATAGACGATTTTTGCGAAGGATTGGATTATGAACGCGCTACAAAACTGGGAAAATATGTGTTCGATTTCTGTCTGGAACATGATATTCAACTGATAGCAAGTTCTAATGATAGTTTCCTGATGGGTGTGGTAGATGTAAAATACTGGAATATTCTCCAACGGGAAGGAAGTATAGTTAAAGCTATCAACTACCAAAACAATCCTGAACTTTTTGATAATTTCGAGCTTATCGGGCTAAATAATTTCGACCTGTTCTCGTCAGATTACATTGCACGTTATACTGCTAAAAAGAAAGCATGAGTAAGAGAAAAATCGCAGTATTTGTGGAAGGACAAGCGGAATATATCTTCGTGCGTGATTTTCTTATGAAATGGTATGAGTATGATGATAGTAAATTAGGGGTTGAATGTATCGGATTAAGAGCCCAAAAACGTAATTCGCTCCCTTATTCAATTGGAAGTGAAGAAAGTGAAAACTTCTATTTAATTGTGAATGTCGGGAATGACAATTCAGTCCTTTCACAAATGAAAAAAGAAGCCGAAAGGCTCATTAACAAAGGCTATCATCTGATATTGGGACTTAGAGATTTGTATTGTGAGCAATACCATAAATTAGCAGAAGGAAGAGTAATAAAACCTAATGTTTCAGAAAAAATCATGAATGCTTCGCATGAAGTAATTTCAAATGATGAAAACGCCCAATATTTGCATTTACACTTCGCTATAATGGAGTTCGAATCATGGCTACTGGGTATGGACTTTTTGCATAAAGTAGATTCTTGTCTTACTTGTGACCATATTCTGAAAGAAACAGACATCGACCTAAACGAAGACCCTGAAACAATCTACCACCCCACAGAAGCATTAAAAAAAATATATAAACTTATTTGCAAAGATTACGACAAACACGTAAGTGATATAGAATCTATTATTTCCCACCTTGAAAAAGCCCATTTTCAGGAGCTTGCATCTTCCCCTAAATGTAACTCATTCAACCCTTTCTTTAGCGACCTTGTAGGATTGGCATAAATCACTTTTTAAAACACCTGCCACACAAAATACAATCGTGCAATAGCATAGGCAAGGAGGGATGAGAGATTTCTTGGAGAGGAATGCCCTTATTTTACTTTTTCGTAAAAAAGTAAAATAAATAAGACCTTTATTATACTTTCCTGTAAAAAACCACCGCTGCCGCACGAAAAATTCGTATGACTGTTTTTTTCAGTACTTCTCTCACGGGCTCTGAAGAAAAAAACTGCATTAGTAAATATGGATTTGCGAAAACAGTTTTATCTCCAAAACGAATAAATATGTTTTTATTTTTTAATTTATTTTCGGTATGTAAATAATTGTATTACCTTTGGAACTGATTTGAGTACAGATAATTATAATAAAAGTCTTCTTTTTATACTACACGCTATTATTTGAAGCGGCCTCTTCTTAAGTTTTCCTCTCAATCAAATTTTATTTACATAATTAAAGTTTAAATGAACATTTACATTTCAGGTTTGAGCTACGGCGTAAAAGATGCCGACTTGAACAACCTATTTGCAGAGTACGGCGAAGTTACTTCTGCTAAAGTTATTAACGACAGGGAAACAGGACGCTCCAGAGGATTCGGATTCGTAGAAATGACAAACGATGCCGAAGGACAAAAAGCTATTGACGAACTGAACGGAGCTGAGTTCGACGGTAAAGTGATATCAGTGAATATCGCAAAGCCAAGGACCGAAAGAAGCGACTTTAATCGTAATCGCGGAGGAGGCGGATACAACAACTCGAGACGATATTAAGAAAAAAGCTTAAAAAAAACAGAAGGTCACCAAGAAGCCTTCTGTTTTTTGTATCATCCCTAAAAGTATAAACCTAAAATTATTTACATGGCAAGACCTGCAACATTTAACAAAAGAGACAACGAAAAAAAGAAACAGACAAAACGACTGGAAAAGCAAAAACGTAAAGATGAACGCAAAACATCGGGCAAAAGCAGCATGGACGACATGATTGCGTATGTGGACGAGAACGGAATGATATCTTCGACCCCACCCGACTTGCAAAAGAAAGAAAAGATAAACCAAGAAGACATACTGATAGCGGTTCCTAAAAAAGAGGATGTAGAAGCAGCACCGCTCAAAGGACGTGTAGAGCATTTTAACTCCGACAAAGGATATGGCTTCATAAAAAGCCTGGGCACAACGGATAAATATTTTTTCCACATAAGCAACGCCCCCGAAAACATAGCGGAAGGAAACACCGTATCGTTCGAGCTGGAACGGGGAGCGCGCGGGATGAACGCGATAAACATCGAGATTGACAAGTAATACCGCAACACCAGCGGTATTGCACCCAAATTTTAGACACCAAATTAAATAACATCATAATTCGGCAGAAAACACACGGATGAAAGAGGCACACGATGCCTCTTTTTTTGTTGCGCACCCCAGGCCAAACCAAACACCCGTCGAACACCGCGACACACAGCAAATACACACTCGCAAGCGACCGTAAACCACTATAAAACAACAACTTACAAACGAACACGCAAACCGGTAAAACACGGTTATCGAACACCCATCGAACAGCAGTTCGAACACCGAGCAGCACAGTAACAGCACACCCAGCAACACACGTATTGAACTATAAAACAAATGGTTACACCCAACGACAAAACACCAACAAGCACAGCAATCGAACAGCGATCGAACACCGACCGATACAAAGAAGAAGAAAGAAAAGAATAAAGAAGAATAAATATTTCTCTCTCTCTAATATTAGGGGACGCTAAAAAAAATCGAAATAAACAGTTATATATTAAGATATTGTTTAAATTTTACCCGTAAGATAATTCTTCAAAAAAAAAGCACAAGCTGCAAACACGTGCCGGAATTTAGCGAGGAGGGGGCAAGGGTACAAAACAGCCTATCCGGCAACCTCAACGGCAACCGGATAAACCATATTGTGTACACTGCTATAGTGTACTATTGTGAACAGAAAATTATTTTTTCAAGGAAGTAAAAACAGGGAAAATTATTTTCTCGCGCGCACATTACAAAAGTAAATGCGACAACAGGAATAACAGCTATGAGTTATCTTAAAGATTCTGCTAAAGAGAGTTAAATCACAGTTAATATGCAAGCCAACAGCATTGGCCTGCATATAGCAAAAGAGGTGCTTTTTTGTTAATGCCTATAAAGGAGCGTCCTCACCACGACCATAAATTATACTGCACCCCCACGCCTATATAAGGCGAGAAGCGCCCGAAATCCGTACCATATCCTACTTGTATGCCTACACCCCACCTATGGCGTTTGTACTCTATTTTAGGCACATACACCGTGTTGGTAATTATCTCTTTAGTAGGATAGAGTATCAAGCTGTCGAGGCAAGGCTTGTAACCCGAAACGTAAGCCCGATACAAACTGTCGGCATACACACTTTGGGTGATGGGGATTTCAACAAAAGCGGTATCGTTTTTTATCTCATAAATGTAAAAAGTGTCGCGGA
>NZ_QVMH01000064.1 GCF_010501035.1 Paludibacter sp. 221 | reverse complement strand
GATAGAGGTCGGGGAGGTAAGGGGTATAGTATGGACACAAAGCCCCTCTTTATTTATATGTGTCCATATAAATAAAGTAACTGCTAAAACTCGGAAAGGGTCACACGTTAAACTGGTAGTCTCTCTCTCTCTCTCTCTCTCTCTCTCTCTCTCTCTCTAACAAAATAGAATTACCTGCAAACTTTTTAACATTTACAGGAAGGATGAAGTTTAATGTCTTTTTATCAGAGAGATGCATTCTTTTCTTTGAAATATGGGGACAAATTTAAAAATTTAGCTAATGACCAACAAATTTTTAATTATTTCTCATTCAGGAAAATAATCACAACATCCATCTATACCTGGCAACGTATTGATTATAAGCATGTTACACCGCGAACAGTTTTTTACCCATTATATTAACTCAAATTTGTGTATACCATTTGTATACCCCGGAAAGGTCAAGGGAAGATTATAGCGATTTCGAATAATTGCGCCATTTTTCGATGAGCATTTGCATATCTTCCGGCAGCTCACTATCAAAGTGCATATATTCGCCTGTACGCGGATGATTAAATCCAAGGGTTTTGGCATGCAGTGCTTGTCGGGGGCATATTTCAAAGCTGTTTTTTACGAACTGCTTATACTTAGCCGAGGTAGTTCCTTTCAGCACCTCGTTTCCGCCATATCGGTCGTCGTTGAACAGCGTATGCCCGATGTGCTTCATATGTACACGTATCTGGTGAGTACGTCCGGTTTCCAAGCGACATTCAACTAAAGTAACATAGGATAAGCGCTCCAATACTTTATAGTGGGTTACTGCATGTTTGGCCACAGGGTTTTCTCCTTCTTCGAACACGGTGAACAGCATACGGTCGCGCGGGTCGCGTGCCATTGCTCCTACGATAGTGCCTTCGTCTTCTTTCACCGTACCCCATACCAATGCCTGATAACGCCGATGGGTGGTTTTGTCGAAAAACTGTTTCCCAAGATTGCTTTTTGCATCGGCTGTTTTTGCTACCAGCAACAGGCCTGAAGTGTCCTTGTCGATACGGTGAACTAAGCCCAAGCGCGAGTCGTTAGCATCAAATCCCGGATTGTCTTTCAGGTGATAGGCTACGGCATTGAGCAATGTTCCATCAAAATTGCCGAATCCGGGGTGTACTACTAATCCCGGCTGTTTATTCACAAGGATAATATCGTCATCTTCATACACGATATTGATAGGGATGTTTTGCGGTACAATCTCGTATTGGTTGGGCGGATAGCCCAGCATGATGGATATTACATCAAGGGGCTTTACCTTGTAATTGGATTTTACGGCATTTCCGTTCACAAGGATGTTACCCGATTCGGCAGCATCCTGAATACGGTTGCGGGAAATACTGGGCATGATATTAACCAAGTACTTGTCGATACGCAAAAGGCTTTGCCCTTTGTCCACTTCGAAACGGTAATGCTCAAAGCGCTCGTCCTGCTCCTGCAGCAACTCCTCATCTTCGAGGCCGGTAATATTATCGGGTAAGGTATCGTTCACTGGTAGATTAGGTTAAAAAAATTCTTCGTCCTGAGAGGTCGATATTGTATCTTTATCATCGCTCTCCAATAGCGAGTAGTCGGTTGTAAACCAAACATCTATTTTTGTTCCGCTTGGAGCTATTTTGCCATCCGGCGGCTCCTGACGGTAAATGATATAAGTTTCTCCATCGCCGGTTTGCCTGTCGTAATAGGTTGCTCCCAGAATGAAAGACGAGCTTACTACCTCGTAACGGGCTTCTTCCAAAGTCATTCCTTTCAGTTTGGGGATAACTACTTCTTCCGTCCCCAGACCACGCCCTACGATTAATACTACGGCTTCTCCTTCGGGTACCGGAGTTCCGGGCCGGATGCTTTCTCCTTTGTATTTTATATCAATTACCAGGTCTTTATATTCCGACGGGGCATATTCTATGCTTTCCACACCTATTCCGCTTGCCTGAAGCATAGCTGCTGCCTGACGTGATGAATAGTCGTTTATCTCCGGTAAAGGAACTTTGCGCACTTCGCGCGAATTGATAATAAGATATACCGGGCGGTTCCGCTTCATCGTAGCGTTAGGTTGCGGGGTTTGTTCTATAATTGTCCCCAACCTTTTGTCGCGCACATATACCGAATCTACCACCTGAGGGTATAGCCCCTGCCTGCTAAGTATGATTTGGGCTTCTTCTACATATGCTCCACGCAAGTCGGGAACAGCCTCTACTACACCATGCTGGGTGTACTTATTAATACCCCAAAAAGTGCCCACTACGATGAGGACAAACAACACAAGTGCGACAGCTATATTTTTGATGACAAATCCGCCAAGGCTTTTTTTCCAAAAATTTTTCCAAGTCATGAGAATTGCCTATTATTTTTTCAATTAAAAACGTATATACAGCAAGAATGACATACGTTTCAAAAACGGGTTAATAAATGACTAATAAATAAACGTTTGTCAAAAGTAGTTATTTTCTTCTTTACTACCGACAGTATAAAAAATAAAAAAAGTAAAAACCTCACCTGAGATTTTTACTTTCTTTATACTGTTTGTGATGATTAATTACGATTTATGGCGTCCTTCATCTGCAACGGTAAGTTTGGCTCTACCTTTAGCACGGCGTGCAGCTAATACTCTGCGACCATTGGCTGATGCCATTCTCTCACGGAAACCGTGTTTGTTTCTTCTTTTTCTTCTTGAAGGTTGAAATGTTCTTTTCATTGCTCTTCGTATTTATTTGTTTTTATTTTATTCTTTTTCTTGATTTTAAGGGACTGCAAAAATAGTAGTTTTTTTTGAAACCGCAAATTGTTGATAACTTTTTCTTTCGGAAAAAGAATAATAAAATAAAACAGCCTTTACAAAACCTTCATACGTCAATTATAAGTCATTGCTTAATCCAACAGAGTGCATTTTACAAAAGTGTGGCTGCGCGAAATCAGTGCATTTGCAAATGAGTTGATAGTTTTAATTCTTTAAAACATTAACAACACTCTTTCGTCCGAAACATTCAGACAAACTTCTGCATTTACTATTAAAGGTAGATTTTCGTCAACATGCCCCACAGGAAAGTCGAAACAAACCGGAATGTCATAATCTGTCACAACATTATATATAACTTCGTAAGTTGTCATCATCATTAACGGGTCATCCTCCAAATGGCTGAATTGCCCGACAACAAGCCCGCTTATTTTATTCAGCACTCCACTCAGCCGCAGATTTTGCATCATACGGTCGATATGATACGGTTTCTCCCCTACATCTTCGATAAAGAGGATATTGTTATCGTATTCCAAATCGAACGGAGTTCCCCGCAAGCCCATCAACACAGAGAGGTTGCCTCCTACCAGCCTGCCCCTTGCTTCTCCTCCCTTGTTTAAGACATGCGAAGGAATGGTGTAAGCGGGCAACTCCCCGAAAAGTATGTGATGCAGTTGCGTAACAGGCTGAGAATCGTAGGGCAACTCCATCAGATGCTTCGCCATAATGGCATGCAAGGATGAAACGCCTAAGCGCGAAACGGCATTATGCAAAGCGGTTATATCGCTAAATCCAACAATCCATTTCGGATGATGTATAAACTCATGAAATTTTAATTTATCAACAATCTGAGCCAGCCCATAGCCTCCACGACTGCAAAATATAGCTTTCACGTTCGCATCGTCGAGTGCCGCTTGCAAATCCTCTGTGCGCTGCTCCGATGTTCCGGCAAAACGCCCGTGCTTTTCGCACGCATATTTCCCTACTGTAACATCCAGTCCCCACGATTTTAACACATGCTCGGCCCCGTCAATCAATGCGGGTTCAACGAATCCCGAAGGCGAAACTATTCGGATTTCGTCGTTATGCTGTAAAAAGGGAGGAGTCATAAGCCTGATCATTATTAACACTCATACAAATGCCTTTTTCGCAATAAATACTCTTTTTGTGAAGCAAAAAGGAAGAAATTCTTCCAAACCCGTAGGGCTCGGGCATTGACGTTTTGTTCTTGAAATACACCTTTGTATTGAGACAAAGAAAGATATCTAATCTTCCTCCTACCAATTTTCTAATGGCAACTCTCTCAAATACTCTACAGGCGGTTCTTTTGCAAAAAATAGTCCCAATTGTCTTTCACATTCAAATCCACCTATTTTTTTTCTGTAGTTATCTGCTATGCTTGAATTTTCTATTTCTAATTTTCTATTTTTCGACATTTGCAAATATTCGACTTCTTTATCAATACCAAGAAACCGTCTTCCTATGAGATTTGAAGAAATACCAGTTGTACTACTTCCTGTAAATGGATCAAGAATCCAAGCACTCTTTTGTGTTGAAGCTAAAATTATTCGTGTTAATAAAGCCAAAGGTTTCTGAGTCGGATGTTTTCCGCATGATTTTTCCCAAGAAGCAATGGCTGGCAAATTCCATACGTCTTTCATTTGCGTTCCGCCATTGATCTGTTTCATCAACTCATAATTATAATAATGTGGATTTTTTTTGTTCTTGCGAGCCCATATAATAAATTCCGTTGAATGCGTGAAATACTTACAGCTTAAATTAGGTGGCGGATTTGTCTTCGCCCATGTTACACAATTTAGAATTTTAAAATCTAACTCTGTAAGCATTTGAGCAACCGAAAAAATATTATGAAACGTACCACTAATCCAAATTGTGCCACTTTCAGTTAAATGATTTCTGCACGCTTTCAGCCAGTTATAATTAAACTCATTATCTTTTTCAAACCCGTTGCTTTTATCCCAATCGCCCTTGTTTACGCTTACCATTTTCCCACTTTGCACGGAAATTCCTCCATTTGACAGAAAGTAAGGCGGATCAGCAAAAATCATATCAAACTTAAAATCAAACTGATTTAACAGTTCGACACAATCACCTTGTAAAAGAGTAAAGGTTTTGTCGTTGGATTTGAAGAATGGTTTTATCACAATTATCTATCTTCATAATATGATTGAACACCGTCTAAATACCCTTTTGCATATGCAGCATGTGGGCTTTTATGTCTTTGAGCTCCCGCTTGACTGTCTTCTAAACTATAAAACAAAGAAGACAAGTCAATATTTTCTTCAAGTTCTCTTCCCTCTGCAAATCCTTTTTCATATGCACAAGCTGCGCATTTGTGTCGTCCTCTTCCTCCTTGATCTGTTGGTAAATCCGACATAATTCTCTGAATTGCTGAATGGTCTTTTTGGCAAGCCATAATTTATATGTTTTATTGGTTTATAATTTCTTTTTGAATTTTTTCTATAAATTCATTCAAATTTGTCAAGTTATAGACGCTGGGGATAATTGAAAAGGCTTCTTCCAATTTATTTTTGGCGGAAAACCAACCTTGCCCGTCTGTAATCCAAACAAATTCAAATTTTTTGTATTTATTGATTTTCGGAGCAACATCTGAATACGATCTGGCAGTTTCGTTCAGTTTTGAACCTCCTCCATTGTAAAAATTAGTTTCAATGAGATATGTCTTTTTCGGAGTTTCAATTACGAAATCAAATCGTTTTAAATCTTCGCCAAGACTCTCAATTTCCACGAAACAGGTGCTGTTTACTTCTTGCTTGAAAGGAATATTTGCTTCCGTAAATATTTTTGCAACAGCATTTTCCATATTGTGTCCGCCTCGATTTTTACGCGCATTCGTATCTAAACCGACTTCAACCCCAAAAACATAATCAACCAAGTTCTTTACCTTTTTCGTGCGAAAAATTTCGGCTAATCCAGTTTTCTCAAAATATTCATAAATTCCATCAATGGTTGTAAAATAACTGTCTAATAACTGAGGTTGTAACTCTTTATTTAGTACTTTCTTTTTATCTGATTTTCTTACAGCAACTAGAATTTCTAAGACATCAAAAGTCTTTGGATTTTCGTCAAATAATTCTTTGATCGCTGAATTCAAGTCTTCTTTTCCTATCAAATAATTCAACTGGTTGAGTTTGAGTTCAATTTTGGAAACATTTGTCGAAACTTTTTCAAAATCGGTAAAACTTTCAAGAGTTGCGTTTGTTTCACTCAGTTGTGATAAGAATATCTCAAATTGTTTCGACATATTTCACTTTTTTAGATTGATTTGTAATTAATAGTTCTGTTAATTTCCCCCGTTTTTCAGCGTTCGCATTAACCATTCTAGTTGCAAAAACTCGCTGTATTTCGAATTGTTCATATAATTCGTCAAAGAAATCATCTTGCGGGTTTTTCCCTTTAACATCTGAGTTACTCAAAATAAAACTATATCCGAGTTGATCTATGCGTCTACAAAATTCCCCCAAGCGAACTTGTTCTTTATCATTAAAGTCTTCTTTTGAATATGAGTTAAAGCTTGATGTTGCGCTTAATGGTTTATATGGAGGATCGAAATAAAAGAAATTATTTTTGCCGATATGATTGATTGTATCTGAAAAATCCCCCGTTAAAATATCAACTCTTTGCAACAATTCACTATCAGCTAAAATCGTTTGTTCATCACAAATTTTTGGGTTTGCATAACTACCAAATGGTACATTAAATAAACCCTTGCTGTTCACACGATATAATCCATTAAAACAAGTTCGATTTAGATAGATAAACAATGCTGTGTTCTCTACGCAGCCTAACTCTTTAGTGTTGAACTGACTACGCTTGTCAAGATAATACTTTTTGCGTTTTTCTTCATTTAAAACTAAATATTCTGATTGAATTTTCAGAAGCATTTCTATCAATTCACGAGAATTGTATTTAATAGTTTTGTATGCAGTTGTCAAATCTGGATTAATGTCATTAATGACAGCCCTGACTATGTTCGGGTATTTTTGTAAAATCCAAAACAAAACAGCACCTCCTCCTACAAAAGGCTCAATATATGTGAGTTCTTTGCATGAGGAAAAATCATCTGGTAGCAGTTTTTCAACTTCTGCTATTAACTGCGTTTTACCGCCCACCCACTTAACAAATGGTTTAGCTTTTATCATCTTGTTTTTTATTTTCTTTTTGCAAATTTACGACAACATCCGCAATGTATCTCTATACAACATCTCTTATTTTGGATATAAAACAACTAAGGTTGTTGCTGCTAAAGATAGTAAATATGCGAGACACAATCTCTATTATCTCTTAAAATCTTTACTTTTACCCAGTCTCATTATATTCCTTACCCTTTTTTTGTTCAATGCTAAAATTAAGGCATTCAGCAGACAATTCAGAGGAGTGAAAGATAAAGCGTTTTTCTTATTCAGACTTACCAAAATTTATGCGTAAAAATAAAATCCCTCAAGTTTTTACGATGAGCCCTTTTTGTGTACAATTTGCATGCACCAGCATAGAAAAAGCCGTTACAGAATTTTCCGTAACGGCTTGATTTTCATTTCGTGGGCCCAACTGGGCTTGAACCAGTGACCCCCTGATTATGAGTCAGGTGCTACTAACCAACTGAGCTATGGGCCCTGCTTGCGAAATAATTGCTATCTTTGCAAAGCGATTGCAAAAGTAATAATTTTTGTGATATACAAAAAATATATCGGACATTTTTTCGCAAAAAGATGAAACAATTTACCAATATTACCACTCTTATTTTCGATTTCGGGGGAGTACTTATCAATTTGGACAAGCAGAGATGTATCCGCAATTTCGAGAAACTGGGATTCTCCAATGTAAAAAACTACCTGGGCGATTTCATACAAACAGACTTTTTTCTGCAGATGGAAGAAGGCAAAATGGATGAAAACGAATTTTATTCGGAAATAAAAAAACATGGAAGTAACGACGTCACAAATCAGCAAATAAAAAATGCATGGAACTCTTTTCTGCTGGATATTCCCGCCTATAAACTGGATATGCTGCTCGAACTGCGTAAAAAATTCAAGGTGCTTCTACTAAGCAATACCAATCCTATCCACATAGAGCATAGCGAAGATATTTTTTTATCGCACAAAGGCTTGACGATGGATAATTATTTCGACAAGCGTTATTTGTCGTACGAAATGAAGATGTCGAAACCACATGCCGAAATTTTTGAGGCCGTGCTGGATGATGCAAAACTCCGCCCCGAAGAATGTTTGTTTCTGGACGATGGAGCTAAAAACATAGAACAAGCTCAAAAAATGGGGTTCAACACCTATTTAGTACCTATCCCCGATAGCCTCGATTTTCTTTTGAAACCGGAAACATGGAAATAAGATGAAAATAAGATGAAAATAATTCAACCCGACCATAATCAGGATGTACCCTATACTGCCACCATCGGATTTTTCGATGGCGTGCACAGGGGGCACCGGTTTATTATAGAAGAGTTAAAAGCCACAGCAAAGCACAAAGGAGAGCAGAGCCTTGTAATAACCTTCGGCAATCATCCGAGAAAGGTGTTGCATACAAGTTTTCACCCGCAATTACTGACTACCCTCTCCGAAAAAACCGAGCTACTTGAAAGTACCGGAGCAGATGCCTGTACCGTGTTGGATTTTACACCCGAACTGGCGTCTATGTCGGCATACGCTTTCATGAAAAACATATTACGCGACAAGTATAACGTAAAAACCCTGCTTATAGGATACGACCACAGATTTGGGTACAACAGAGAAGAAACTTTTGCCGACTACGTAAAACATGGCAAAGAACTGGGCATAGAACTTATTCAGGCGGACTGCTTCAACCCAAACGAAACGGAACATATAAGTTCTTCGGAAATACGAAAGGCACTGCAACGCGGCGATGTAAAACAAGCAAACCGGCTATTGGGGTACAATTACCGGCTTAGTGGCGAAGTGGTAGGAGGATTCAAAGTTGGGAGAAAAATAGGTTTCCCCACTGCCAACCTGAAACCTGAGAATCCTGAAAAACTCATTCCGCCCATAGGAGTGTACGCGGTGCAAGTAGTTTTTGAAAACCGGACGTATGCCGGAATGTTGAACATAGGCAACCGCCCTACCCTCAACAACGGAGAAGATATAAGCATAGAAGTTCACATAATCGACTTTGAAAAAGACATTTATAACCGGACAATAGAATTACGCTTTGTCGAAAAGATACGCGACGAAGAAAAATTCGGCTCCATAGATGAACTCATCGAGCGATTGAAAAAAGACAAGGAAAAAGTTTTGGAAATAATGCACGAATTGTAATCTCCACTGAGCAAAAAACAACTTTCGACTGCTACACGTATAAATAATAACTGTTGTTTTTACAGATTTATTTATCTTCGCGCCTCAATTATATACGCCAATGAATATCGTTCAATCCCTGTTGTCAGAAGGTTATTTCGCTTTATTCCTGATTATTGCAATAGCATACATCATCGGGAGAATCAAGATAAAGGGAGTATCGCTTGATGTTTCGGCCGTAATATTTGTCGCGCTCATATTCGGGCATTTTGGAGTTACCCTGCCTAAAATAATTCAGGACATCGGATTAGTGCTTTTCATCTTCACCATTGGCATACAGGCAGGACCCGGTTTTTTCGATGCGCTGAAAAAGCATGGTATCAAACTGGCTGTTTTATCTACCATTCTTATTCTTACCGCCGGGTTGGTAGTAATTGCCGCCCACTATATTTTTGGTTATGACATGGGCATCCTTGCCGGGCTGTTGTCAGGTGCACTTACAAGTACGCCCGGTTTGGCTTCGGCTACCGACCAGTTTGGCGACATCTCCTCTATCGGCTATGGTATAGCCTACCCGTTCGGGGTGATTGGCGTCATCCTGTTTCTTCGGTTATTACCAAAAATTCTCTCAGCCGATATTAGTAAAGCTGAAAAAGACTGGGAAAAAGAATCGGTATCGGAATATCCCACGCTGAATTACGAGCATATTTACATTACCAATACGAATGTAAACAACAAGACCTTGTCGCAACTGTGTTTCAGAAAAATGACAGATGCCACCATCTCACGCGTAATGCACGAAGACGAAGCGTTTATCCCCTCGCCAAAAACAATGCTTCATACAGGAGACCTTGTGCGTGTAGTAGGCACCGAAGAAGCCCTAAGGCGGGCACGGGTACTGTTGGGTGAAACTACTGAACAGGAAATTCCATTGAGCGGCAAATATGAGGTACAAACCGTACTGGTAACCAACAAGTCTGTAGTAAATAAAACATTGGCAGAGCTAAACCTGCAAACTGCCTACGATGCCACCGTTACACGTATCCGCCGTAGCGGTATCGACATCACCCCCTCGCCCCGTTCGCGTATTCGCTTTGGCGACAAACTGATAATTGCCAGTAGCAAAGAGAACATGAAAATGGTACTTAAGATTTTTGGCAACGACGACCAGAAACTTTCGGATACCGACATCCTCCCCATTGCCTTAGGTATCGTGTTAGGGGTACTTGTAGGTAAATTCACGTTTTTAGGGCTTACAGGAGGTGTTTTACTCGTAGCATTGATATTAAGCAAACTGGGCAAAACAGGCCCTGTACTGTGGACAATGTCGGGCTCGGCAAACGTGCTGCTAAGAGAACTCGGACTGGTTTTTTTTCTGGCAGTAGTAGGTACAAATGCAGGAGCAACACTGGTAGATACCTTTAAAGAATACGGTTATCAGCTATTTATTATAGGGGCGGTTATCACACTGATTCCTATGATTGTGATGACGGTAGTAGCACGGCTGATATACAAAACAAATGTACTTACTCTGCTCGGAGCTTTGGCAGGCGCTATGACAAGCACTCCGGGACTGGCAGCCATTACGCCCATGACAAAGTCCAACGCCCCGCAGATAGCCTATGCAACCGCCTATCCCATAGCAATGGTACTGCTTGTAGTAGTCGTAAAATTGTTGTACCTTCTTTAAATACACGAGCTTACTTAGAAAAATCACATCAGAAATCAACTAAAATCTGTTGATTTATCATTTCCTTCTTTGGTAGCCATAGCTAATCTTTCCGCCTCAGCTGGTGAGCGTAAAGAAATTCAGCGTAACGTAGCGTTAAACAGGATTTGCTGTTTGACGAGCAAAGCGAGGAGTTTCAAAGCCTGT
>NZ_QVMH01000063.1 GCF_010501035.1 Paludibacter sp. 221 | reverse complement strand
GTTACAACTATTGCAGCTCAGAAATCAACATCAAGTGTTGTATATAGTTATGGCGGTAGTGGTGTAACTCCCGACGATATGAAGGCTTCTCCAGTTTACGGTGACTTATACCAATGGGGTCGTAAGACTGATGGTCACGAGAAGCGTACCAGTGCTGCAACCACTACATTGTCTACTAACAATGATGCTACTGCTCCTGCCGATATTTCCGGTTCCTTTATTAAAGCTCCTTCTTACCCTTACAATTGGGTTGATGTAACAAAAGCTGTTACTGCCGACCTTAACTGGCGTAACCAGAAAAACGGCACTTACGACCCATGTCCTGCCGGCTGGCGCGTTCCTGCTCAAGGTGAATGGAGTGACATTTTCCGTGGCGGTTCAGCTCCCGGTGCTTCCGGTACTGCCGTAGCTAATACTTGGAGTTGGTATTCTGCTGGTGGTACTAATGGTTACGAAATTAAGCCCGACGGTGAAACCACTACTTTATTTTTGCCCGCCGCTGGCTATCGCAACAACGGTAATGGCGAGCTCTACTACGTAGGTTCCGGCGGACGCTACTGGAGTGGTAGCCTTAGCAGTACGTACTCGCTCTACCTGAACTTCAATGGTAGTAACGTGTACCCTGCGACCCTGAACTACCGTGCGTACGGCTTAAGTGTGCGGTGTATCTCAGAATTATAAGGTGAAAAGAAACGAGTAGATAAACCAATAAATAAATCTCGCCTGAAGAAAAATTTCCTCAGGCGAGATTTGGTTTTAATAACAGCGGTTATACTTATGCAGTTGAGTATTTGATACGAATTGAAAGTATGTGCGGTTCTTAATAGTCACATAATAAGACTTGTAACTCGTAACTATTTGCTTGTAAACTGCTTACTTTGTTTTTATCAGGCTGTGTCCTGTCATTTCCTTTGCTTTGTCCACTCCCAGTATGGTACATATAGAAGGTGCTACATCGGCAAGTATGCCGTTTTCTACCTCTACGTTTGTTTTGTCAGTAACGTAAACAAATGGTACGGGGTTCAGCGAGTGTGCCGTGTTTGGCGAGCCGTCGGCATTCATCGCATTATCCGCATTACCGTGGTCGGCAATGATGATGGCTTCGTACCCATTGGCTTTTGCTGCTTCTATAACTTTTTCAACACATTGGTCGATGGTTTTAACGGCTTTTTCGATAGCTTCGTACACTCCTGTATGGCCTACCATATCACCATTTGCAAAGTTCAATGCAATGAAATCGAATTTTTGAGTGTTAAGCTCTTTTACCAAGGCATCGGCAACTTCGGGAGCGCTCATTTCTGGTTTCAGGTCGTATGTTGCAACCTTAGGTGATGGTATAAGTATGCGTTCTTCCGACTCAAATTCCTGCTCGCGTCCACCCGAAAAGAAGAAGGTGACATGGGCAAATTTTTCGGTTTCGGCTATGCGTAATTGCTTCATACCTAATTGCGAAACATATTCGCCCAAGGTGTTTTGCACGTTGTCTTTATCGAACAGTATGTGCAGCCCTTTGAACGATGAATCGTAAGGAGTCATTGTGTAGTAGTGTAACGGAATGGTATGCATTCCAAATTCGGGCATATCTTGCTGTGTCAGCACTATTGTCAATTCCTTAGCACGGTCGTTGCGGTAATTAAAGAATATAACCACATCATCTTCCTGGATGGTTGCAACCGATTTTCCGTCGGCATCTACAGCTACAATTGGTTTGATAAATTCGTCGGTCACACCTTCGTTGTACGAGTTTTGTACAGCTTGTGGCAAGTTGGTAGCAGGAGTTCCTTTACCGTTCACAATCAGGTCGTACGCTTCCTTTACACGTTCCCAGCGTTTGTCGCGGTCCATCGCATAGTAGCGTCCGATGATTGACGCAATTTGCCCTGTAGATTCTTTGGTATGCTGTTCCAATGCTTCGATAAATCTTTTACCGCTTTTAGGGTCGGTATCGCGCCCGTCCATGAAGCAATGGATATAAGCATCGCTCAGTCCATATTCTTTTGCAATATCGCATAGTTTGAACAGGTGGTCTAACGAACTGTGTACTCCGCCATCCGAAACCAATCCCATAAAGTGGATATTTCTTTTATTATCGCGTGCGTATGCAAATGCGTTTTTTATTTCGGGATTTTCCAAGATGCTGTTGTCGCGGCAGGCAATGTTAATTTTAACCAAATCCTGATACACAATGCGTCCTGCGCCGATATTGAGGTGCCCTACTTCGGAGTTTCCCATTTGTCCGTCGGGCAGTCCTACGTTTTCGCCCGAAGCCTGTAGCTGCGAGTGTGGATATTTTTGCAACAGCGAATCCCAATATGGGGTAGGGGTGTTGTAAATTACGTCGGCTTTGTTGTGGTTTCCGATTCCCCAGCCGTCGAGAATCATTAATAATGCTTTTTTGCTCATATCTTTAGTTTGTAAGTTTTTCGGGTTTCTGAATCGGCTGCAAAGTTACTCATTTTTTATCGTTTATTAATGGAGCGGGCATCGTTATTTTTAGGTAAATACGTCTTAATTAGTTTTTGTTTTTTGCCACATAGGTTCAGTTAGTTCGCACATAGGCACACATAGCTTATATGTAATTTCCACTGTGTTTCTATGTGCTTTCGTATGTGTCCTATGTGAGCTATATAATATAAGTTAATTTGTGGCGAACACTTATTAGTAAAATAAGGTAATAAGGTTGCTATAGCCCTACTTGTGCGATTACTAAGGTTTAATTATAAAATAAGGTACTTGATAAAAACCTTATTTCCGAGCAATAACCTTAGTAAACTAATACCGCCTGACAATGATAACCTTATTACCTTATTTTGTACGGTAATAATGTGAAAGTAACGTTGTTAATATTGCTGATAAAAAAGAATTGTTTTGATTTGATTATCAATTGTAAAGTACCACCTGATTTGTGTGTAAGTACATGGTCTTAATTAGTTTTTGTTTTTTGCCACATAGGTTCAATTAGTTCGCACATAGGCACACATAGCTTATATGTAATTTCCACTGTATTTCTATGTGCTTTCGTATGTGTCCTATGTGAGCTAAATAATATAAGTTAATTTGTGGCGAACACTTATTTTGTACGGTAATAATATGAAAGTAACGTTGTTAATATTGCTGATAAAAAAGAATTGTTTTGATTTGATTATCAATTGTAAAGTACCACCTGATTTGTGTGTAAGTACATGGTCTTAATTAGTTTTTGTTTTTTGCCACATAGGTTCATTTTAGTTCGCACATAGGCACACATAGCTTATATGTAATTTCTACTGTGTTTCTATGTGCTTTCGTATGTGCCCTATGTGAGCTATATAATATAAGTTAATTTGTGGCGAATACTTAAAAGTTAAAAACCGTAGAAACGTCGTATCAAAGTCGAACAAGAAATGCTAAAATATATTTGCTTATTTATATTTTTGTTTCGTAAAGTGTTACGAACAAATCAAAAAAAACATCAAAATTGTAATATAAACTGTAATATATTTAAATTATTTTCGTTTTTTTACACTAACAATAGATATGGTATAAAGTATCAATTTAATTAGCCTTAAAAGTGCCACGAATTAACACACTGTTTTTACTCTTCATCTTTCTTTTTTTGTATTCATGCAATGCGCGTGATTCCAAAAACAACGTTACTTATACAGTTCCCTCGTATAATGATTTTCAGGATGTAATAACTATCAATGGTTTTGTTGAACCCATAAGTTCCACTACGCTGTCGTGCCCGCGCGGTGTAGATGGTATTGTTGTGTTTCTGATAGAGGATGGAACTTATGTGGAGGAGGGAGATCTGCTTTGTGTTATAGAAGATGCTAACTTGCAAAGCCATTATAACCAGACTAAAGTGGATTTGGAAAACGCAGAGGCTAATCTGGAAAAAACACGTGCCGACTTAGCATTGCAATACTCTATTTTGGAGGCACAGGTGAAAAATAATGAAGCCGAAACAGCTATTGCCAATCTGGACTCGCTACAACTGATTTATTCGACCCCTACGCAGCGTAAAATTAAAGAGCTTGAGCTGAGGAAAACAGCGATAGAGAAAGCTAAATACGAGAAAAAACTGGGTTCGCTGGATATTATCCAGCAATCGGAGATAAAAAAACGTGAGCTCGAAATTATACGCTTGAAAAACAGGATGGAAAGCGTTAAGGAAATAGTTGATAAACTGGAAATAAGAGCACCTAAAAAGGGACTGGCTACCCGTCCTATATATACCATGACTTGGAAAAAACTTCAGGTGGGAGATAATGTATGGAATAATATGCCTGTAATCGTTATACCTGAAATGGAAAAGATGAAGGTGAAAATCATGGCTCCCGAAAAAGATTTTAAAAACATTGGTGTGAATGATTCGGTGGTGTACACTTTTGATGCTATGCCCGGAAATATAGCTTATGGCAAAATAATCAAAAAAACTCCGGTAGGACGACAGATAGTGCATGGCTCCAAGGTAAAGGAGTTTGAGATAGAAGCGTCGATAGACAGTTCGCAGGTGATGCCTGAGCCGGGTTTTACGGCCGATTGCAAAGTGATTCTGAAAGAAGTGAAAGATACGATTGTTATTCCTCAGATTGCTGTATTCGATGGAGATTCGACAAAGGTGGTGTATGTGAAAAATGGAAAAACATTTGAAGAACGCCCCGTAGTAACGGGTATGTCGTCGCAAAAAGAAGTGATAATTTCGGAAGGGCTAAGCCGGAATGAGGAAATCAGTTTGGTAAAACCTCAGGCTAATTTAATAAAATCGCGAAAGTTATCAGGCGAGAATAAGACAAATACACCTGTTGAGGCCGAGGCTGATAGTATTATGCTAAAGCAGGATTGAATTGTGATTTTTTTTGAACAAAGGAGCAATAATGGAATAAAAAAAGGATAAAGGATTAATGAGGGGTGTAAAGGTGGTTTTATTATCAGTGTCTATCTTGCTCCATGTTTATCAATTTTGTTCAATTTGTTTTCGTAAACCGTTTTTATTTGAGCCTATAATATAAAATAATACAGAAAAATAGAATTAACCCTATATTGCATCAATAATTTTGAATATATACATGAAAAAGATTAAGCTTGCCGGTTTGTTTTTGATGTTGATTTTTTTCTTTTTATCCTGTGGTAAAAAAGAAACTCAACAGGTCCCTTTGGGTAAGGTAACGAAAGGAACGTTTTATATAGATTTGTACGAAGAAGGTGAGATAGAAGCTATCAACTCCATTACTATTGCCGCCCCTATGATTTCGTGGCGGTATGGCAACCTTAAGATAACGGAACTTGTGAAGGACGGGCAAGAAGTGAAAGCGGGGGATACGATTATAGTGTTTGACCCGTCGGAAGTGCACAAGGGAATTATTGAAGCGGAAGGGCGACTGGAAAGCAATAAGGCCGATTTGGAAAAAATGCTTGCTCAACATCAATCGGATTTGGAAGAACTGAGAGCAGATTATGAGGTGACTAAAATATCGCAGGAAATCTCAAAAATACGGTTTGAGTCGGCAGCGCACGAATCGGATATAAAGAAAAAAGAAATCCAACTGAATCTGGAAAAAGCCGATATTGCTCTGGAAAGGTCGAAGGAACAAATAGACAATAAAATAAAAATACAAAAGGAGGAAGTAAGGCAAAAGAAATTGTCAATTGCGCAAGACGAAGCACAATTGAAGGAAGCTCACGAGACACTTGATAAACTTATAGTGAAAAGCCCTTCGCCCGGTATTGCTATTTTGGCACATAACTGGAATAGCGGCGTTAAGTTTCAGATAGGCGACCAATGCTGGGCTGGTTATCCGCTCATTCAGCTTCCTGATTTATCGGCTCTTAAAGCAACTGTGAAGATAAATGAGGTTGATATTTCCAAAGTAATAAAGGGATTGAGAGTAGAAATAAAACCGGATGCTTTTTCGGACAGTATTTTTACAGGTACTGTGAATGCTGTGGCTAATCTGGCAGTGAATAAGGATGATAAATCGAAAATAAAGGTATTCCCTGTTGAAATACTTATAAACGAAACCAATGAAAACCTGCTACCGGGATTAACGGTAAGTTGCCGCTTGATAGTGGATGAGATTGATGATGTGATGTACGTTCCTTTAGATGCGCTGCATACCGTAGGAGATGAAAGCTATGTGTATAAAAAAACTACCAGCGGATTTGACAAGGTGAAAGTGGAAACCGGCGAGAGTAATTCCGATTACATCATTATCCTGAACGGATTGGACGAAAATGACCGTGTGGCTCTTGGCGACCCCTTTGCCGGAACTGAAAAAAAAGAGAAAAAAACTAATAATGAAGTATAGTTATGAAAATGTGGAATTTTAAACCTTCCGTCTTGTTTTTTGCTTCATTATTCCTTTTGTTTTCATGTAAGAGTAGTGACGAAAAGGGAAAAGAGCAGCCTTTGATAAAAGATGGAAAATCAATAGTAGAAACAGGCGAGCTTGCAGCTGTAAATTCTAAAGCATTTTTACTGCAACGTTATGGGCGTTATTGGTGGGAAATGCGTATAATAGGTATTTTAGACCACGGTACTATTGTGCAAGCGGGCGACTCTATCATACAACTGGACCCCTCGGATATAAATAAGTTTATCATCGACAGGGAAAGCCGTTTGGAAACTGAATTGGCTACTCTGGAAAAAATGTATGTAAACCATGCCAATAGCCTGAGCGATTACGAGTCGAGAATAAAAAGCGAAGAAGCATCGTTCGAGTTGAAAAAACTGGAACTGGAATCGTCGCGTTTTGAATCGGAACGTTATCGGAAGATTAAAGAACTGGAATTTAAACAGGCAGAGATAACCCGTGCAAAAGAAAAAAGAAAGATGGAATTGGCTAAGATAATCAATGCCAATGCCTTAAAAAGACAGGAAATAAATGTACGCCAGATTAGGACTGAAATAGAGAATGCTTATGCTATAATTCCTCAATTGACTATTCGCACTCCGATTTCCGGTGTATTTCAGATTGCGCAAAACCGTCGTACAGGTGCCTTACTTAAGGTCGGAGATAACATTTATCCGGGTAATAGTATGGCTAATGTACCGGAGTTGAAACATATGAAGGTTAATACTTACATTAACGAAACTGACTTTCTGAAAATAAAAACAGGGCAAAAGGTAATTGTGCGTTTGGATGCTTTACCAAAAGTGACATTTGCCGGCGAAGTTGCGTATATAGGCAAACTTTGCCACCTAAAAGACAACAAGTCACGGCAAAAAGTATTTGATGTTGAGGTAAATATATTGGACTATGACGAACGGCTTAAACCCGGTATGACTGTTAGTTGCGAATATGTGCCGGAGTAAAGCCCCACCAAACCTCCCCACAAGGGAGGCTTAGTTAAAGTGGAGTTAAAACAAGAGAATAAGTAAATGAAAGCGACTATTTGTATTATAAACCAAAGGTAATTTTAAAAGCCTCCTTTATGGGGAGGTTTAGTGAGGCTTTTATTGAGAATTTATCATTATTGTAAATAAAAATATATGCAGTTTAAAGAGAATGTACGTTTGGCACTTAGCGGATTGGCCGACCATAAGTTTCGCTCGTTCCTCACCATGTTGGGGATTATTTTCGGGGTGGCATCGGTTATTACCATGCTGTCGATAGGCGAGGGCGCAAAACGTGAAGCAATTGCAAAATATCAGGATTTGGGGGTAAATAACATAATCGTGCGCGAAAAGAAAATGTCGGATGAAGAATTGGAAGAAGTCCGTGCTAAATTTTCGCCGGGTTTGTCAATACAAGATGCAACGGTTATTAAGGAAATAGTACCCGGAATTTCGAACGTAGCTTCGCAGGCTGAAATAAGTACAGACGTGCGTTATGCCGACAAATCGACAAAATCTACCATTATTGGTATCACGCCGGAGTTTTTCTCGATGATGAATTATAAGGTCCGTAACGGGGAGCTTATAAACCAAAATCATTACGACCAACGGCTGAAAGTCTGTATATTAGGGGCAGGAGTTGCCAGCACATTGTTTCAGCAGGAAGACCCGCTTGGAAAAATGATAAAGATAGAAGACCAATGGCTGGAGATAATTGGTATTCTCCAATCGAAAACACTATTTACCGAAACGGTGGGCGAGTTGGCTGCACGCGACTTGAATACTGACGTATATGTGCCTTTAACTACATTCCTGAACCGTTTTACCCGCGAGAATATCCTTACAAGCGAGGTTCAGCAAATAACTATTCAGGTAGAAAACTCCGGGCTTCTGATGGAGTCGTCCACTTTGATTGGTGAGATACTGAAACGCCACCATTATAATAACGAGGATTATAACATCGTCATACCTTATGAACTCCTTAAGCAAGAGGAGAAAGAGCGTCAGATATACAATTTCCTTTTGGGCGCCATTGCTGCCATTTCGCTCATTGTGGGTGGTATCGGTATTATGAACATTATGCTTGCTACGGTAATGGAGCGTACGCGTGAGATAGGTATCCGTAGGGCGATAGGTGCGCGCAAGTCGGATATTATGAGCCAGTTTGTTACCGAAGCCGTCGCCATAAGCATTACAGGAGGTCTGATTGGGGTGTTGCTGGGTATCTCCTTGTCGCTGATAGTGTCGTTGTTTACAGATATAAGCACATTTATCAGGCTGTATTCCATTGTGATAGCATTTGCTTTTTCGGTGGTTGTAGGGATAAGTTTCGGATATCTGCCTGCAAAAAACGCCGCCAATCTGAAGCCTGTGGATTCCATACGATACGAGTAATGAATAGTTACGAGTTACAAGTTACAGGGGAGGTGTTTAGATTCAAGAACCAAGAACCAAGAACCAAGATTCAAGACTAAAAAGCAGGAAGTAATACAGAAGAACTGTTTTTATCTGATAATTGAGAATGAAATATACAATATTTAGGTCAAAATAAAGAATACATACATGCTGATTCAAATAACGGACTTAACCAAGAATTACGAGATAGGGGATATTGAAATTCCGGCCTTGAAGGATATTAACCTGGAAATAAAGAAGAATGAATATGTTGCCATAATGGGGCCTTCGGGCTCAGGAAAGTCGACTTTGATGAATATTCTGGGATGTTTGGACACGCCATCCAGCGGGCATTATTTCTTTAATAAAACGGATGTCAGCAGTTTGAATGACGATGATTTATCTGCAATGCGCAATAGAGAGATTGGCTTTATCTTTCAGAATTTCAATTTGCTTCCGCGCCTCAATGCGCTTCAGAATGTAGAGTTGCCGCTTATATATTCGGGCACGCCTACGCAAGAGCGAAAAGAGCGTGCTTTGCGTGCATTGGAGCGTGTAAACTTGTCCGACAGGGTCGACCATAAGCCCAGTGAGTTGAGCGGGGGGCAGCGTCAGCGTGTAGCTATTGCGCGTGCCTTGGTTACAAATCCGGGAATACTCTTGGCAGATGAGCCTACCGGAGCGTTGGACTCTAAAACAGGCGAAGATATTATGCGTTTGTTCGAAGAACTTCATCACGAAGGGAATACTATCATATTGATAACCCACGAACAAGAGATAGCCGATTATGCTCACCGGAATATCTATATAAAAGATGGTATGATTCATTCGGACAAGCCAAACGAAAAAAGAAGAAAAGTTTAAGGATTAATTAATAGCGAATTTTTCTGTTTTGATTCGCTTTTCTACTATAAAAACACAAATATGAAAAAAGTTGTTTCAATATTCTTTTTATTGATTATTGGTCTTTCAGCAATAAAGGCGCAAGATGCGTATGTGTTAACTTTGGACGAAAGTATACTGATAGCCAAAAGCCAGAGCTATACGATGCAAAATTTGCGCGAAGACCTGAAAATTGCCGAATACAACCTGAAGTCGGCTACCAGTAAATTGAAAACTCATATAGATATGCGGTTTACGCTTCCTCAATACGATGATGAAATAAAGCAGTGGAAAGACAGTACGGGCGTTTCTTTCTATCCTTCGCGAATGTTGACTTACGAAGGGGGGCTTTCTATTAATCAACCTTTGCCAACCGACGGAAGGATATATCTGGAAGCCGGACTGAACAGTTACGACGACTTTACTAATAATGCCCGTTCGTCTTCGTTAAGTACATTAATTGGTTTTTCTCAGCCTGTGGATATTATATATGGATATAGTTCTATTAAAACGACATTGAAAAAGGCTGAGTTGAATTTCGAGCGTTCCAATAAATCGTTGAAGCGTGCTGAACTACGTTTGGTATATCAGGTTACAGATGAGTATTACCGCCTGCTCTCGATGCAGCGACAAACCGAAATTGCTTACCTCGACTTGGAGCGTCAGACAGAAGCCTACGAGATATCTAAAAATAAATATGCCGCCGGACTTATCCGTGAGGTAGATGCGCTGCAAATGGAGGTGGAACAGGCCGGAGCACAGAACAGTTATGATATTGCTGTATTGGAGCAAAATTCGGCTTTGAAAAATTTTAAGATGCTTATTGGTCTGGATTTGAATGAAAATATCGTTTTAGATAGTAATCTGAAATATAAAACCGTATTTGTAGACCCCGATATCGCTGTGCAATATGCTTTGGACAACCGTTTGGAAATAAGGGAATATGAAATTCAACTGGAAGAGCAAAAACTGAATATCAAGCAGCAAAAAGTATATGGAAGAGTCAGGGGGAATATAAATGCTTATGTGCGTAAAGTAGGGATAAGCAACCCGAGCTCTGATTATAACTTGTTTGGCTCTATTGGCGACTCGTATCATAAATTCGTAGATTTCAGCGACTCACGCCGTCCTAATTATGGAATAGGGTTTACGGTAACGGTTCCGATTCTGGACTGGGGCGAAAATAAGGCTCTGGTAAGAGCTGCCGAGGCTCGTATGAAGCAAACCATGTTAGGACAGGAAAATCAGATGCGCTCCATAGAAACAGAAGTTCGTAATCTTGTAGATAAATTGAACAATAACTTAAAACGCCTGCAATTATTGGAGAAAAACGTAACGGTGGCTGAGAAGAGTTTTGATATAACACTTCAACGCTTTTCGGATGGTGATATCGACAGTCAGGCACTGGCATTGGAGCGTAACCGGCTGAATAATGCTTACCTTTCTCACCTGAGTGCTTATACAAATTACCAGTTGGCATTGGCCGACTTGATGCAAAAAACTTTCTATGATTTTCAGAATGGGCAATTGATAGAGTGATATAGAAGGAATATACCTAATACTGGGTATGAACAAAAAGTAGCGCTATCACGTTTTAAATTAATAATATGAACCATCGACTATTAATTTAAAATATGAAAAAAGTTGTTTTACTCAGGCATGGAGAAAGTGTCTGGAACAAGGAGAACCGCTTTACAGGATGGACAGATGTTGATTTGTCCGCGAAAGGAGTGGAGGAAGCTGTAAAGGCGGGTAAATTATTAAAGAAAGAAGGTTATCAGTTTGAAATAGCATATACATCGTATCTGAAGCGTGCGGTAAAAACACTGAACGTTGTATTGGATGAAATGGACTTGGACTGGATTCCGGTGAAAAAATCATGGCGCTTGAACGAGAAGCACTATGGTATGCTTCAAGGACTAAATAAGGCGGAAACAGCCGATAAATACGGCGACGAACAAGTGCTAATCTGGCGTCGAAGTTACGATACTCAGCCCGACCCGCTTAAGAAAGATGATGAGCGTTCTCCTCTGAAAGATACGCGTTATAAAGGAGTTCCCCAATCATATCTGCCTTTAACAGAATCGCTGAAAGATACTGTAGACCGTATTCTTCCATACTGGCAGGATACTATTTATCCGTCTCTGATGAAATACGAACAAGTGCTTGTTGCCGCTCATGGAAATAGCCTGAGAGGGATAATTAAATATCTGAAGAATATCTCTGATGAAGACATTGTTAGCTTAAATCTACCTACGGCCGTTCCTTATGTGTTTGAGTTTGACGATGATTTGAATCTGAAAAGAGACTACTTTCTTGGCGACCCGGAGGAAATAAAAAAACTGATGGATGCTGTAGCTAACCAAGGGAAAAAGAAATAAAAAAACTGATAAGAGCACCAATGAATTTTTTTATAATTCATTGGTGCTTTTTTTATTACTCATCTGCTAATTTGATATTACGGATGTTTTTATATTTGGTATGATATAAGGGCAACTGCATCAAAATATGCAGAATTGCTATTTTATTCTTTCGTAGTCGTAGCTAATCTTT
>NZ_QVMH01000062.1:637-13146 GCF_010501035.1 Paludibacter sp. 221 | reverse complement strand
CCTTTAGGAGAAAGAAAATGGAAGAGAATTTTTGAGAGGGACTTTGAGACTGAGAAACAAAAGAACAATATCTGACGAATTTGGTGTTTAAAATGTAATTTTGGCGAGGTTTCCCTAGTATCAAACCGATTTTTTTGAAGGTATTAAGTCTTTTAGTATCTTTACTGTTTTAATCCCGATATCATGTTCAGTAAACTTGTAGCAATAGAACCTGTAAGTCTGGTTCCAACAGCAGAAGAAGCGTTGTACTCTTTTGCAAAAGAAGTTGTAATGTACGACGGCATACCCGCAACCGACGATGAAGTTGCGGCACGCATCGGAGATGCCGACGCTGTATTGTTGAGCTATACCTCCCGCATAAACCGGACAGCTTTGGAGAAATGCCCGAATGTGAAATACATCGGTATGTGCTGTTCGTTATATTCGCCCGAAAGTGCTAATGTAGACATACGCTATGCCAACGAAAGAGGCATTACCGTAACAGGTATCCGCGATTATGGCGACGAAGGAGTTGTAGAATACGTAATAAGCGAGTTGGTGCGCTGCCTGCATGGGTTCGGGCAAGAGCCGTGGGACGGTATGCCGCGCGAAATTACCGGACTAAAGGCGGGTATAATAGGGCTTGGCAAATCAGGGGGGATGATAGCCGATGCACTGAAATTTTTTGGTGCTGAGGTAACTTATTTTGCCCGTAGCAAAAAGCCCGAAGCCGAAGCAAAAGGCTATCGTTTTTTACCCATAGGTGAGTTGATGGCTCAAAGCAAAGTAGTATGTTGCTGCCTCAACAAAAACACGGTGTTGCTACACGAAGCCGAATTTCAACAGTTCGGCAACAAAAAGATACTGTTCAATACCGGCCTATCGCCGGCGTGGGACAAGCCTGCGTTCGTAAAATGGCTCAATGGCAACAATCTTTGCTTCTGCGACACGTTAGGAGCCTTAGGCAGTGCCGATTTACTGAATCATCCGCACGTACGCTGTATGCAGGTGTCGACCGGACGCACACGTCAGGCTTTCGACCGCCTGAGCGAAAAGGTACTGGCCAACTTAACCGAATATATCAAAAAACAATAGGCGACACAATATTAATCAGGGTGCTCACCACCGACCATCCTGCTATTTCGGATGTAGCACTATACACATCGACTACCGCGTGCACCTGGTCATTCTTTATTTCTACCCTCTGGGTGTCACCTATGAAACCGGGAGTAGACTGCATTGCAACCTGCATCTTCTCCGGCCCTACCGAAGCCAGCGAAGCAGCTACCGACACATTTAATCCGGTAGGGAACACACCGATAGCCTCCCTTGCCGTTCCCGAAAAAACAATGCGCTTCTCGGTTTCCAAAGAAGGGTCGTAAACAACCGACCTCCTCAAGGCACGCACTCCTTTTTCGTTAAAGAATCTGGCCGATGCGTTTCCCATCAAAGTAGCCGTTCTCAGCACATCGAAACCACCGGTAGCTCCCGATGCTATATAAACACGTGTGCCGTTTGCCTTTGCCGTCTCCTTCACCTCGTTATAAAAATCAGTATCGGCCAAAGCCCCAATAGACAGGGTAATAACAGAAGTACCGTTTTTCAAAGCAGGCAAGGCTATTTGTTTCATACCGGCAGGCGATGTTGTTTCCACCAAATAGTCGGGCTTTAGTGCCAACAAATCATCCAATGCAGTACACGCTATACAGGGTTTTCCGTGTTGCTGCATTTTAGCCGCAAGATAATCAGCTTTCGAGGCTGTACGCGAATAAACGCCAACCAAATCATACTCCGGCAATAAGCCATTAATAACCGCATTTACAACAATTTCGGCCAAGTATCCACACCCGGCAATCACCAACTTTTTCATACGGGCAAAGATAAGCCTTTAAATACAAACTTCCTCGTAAAACTTATTTTTTGGCAGGAACAGAGCGAGAAGGTCAATAACATTTTAACAATGTAGATAAATACTACTATTTTTCTTATTTTTGTATGTTTTTTACAACAAAAGAGGAATGAACCAGTCGACCGAAAGCATAGTATACAACAAGAGCGTTATCGAATTTGTGACAGTAGTTGCCGAAACCTGTCTTTTTCTGGAAAAGGCAAGCGAGTATTCGCGCAACAGCTTCATATCACAAGCTATAAAAATACTTCCGTTGCTCTACCTGAAAGCAAGCGTTCTGGAAACTCCCGAAGCGGTATTTGAAGATGTGCCCGAACGCTTTGTTACTGAAGACGACTACCAGTTCGTACGCGAACAAATAGAAAACTTGCTGGGGAATGATAATATATATCTGGAAGTATATCACCCCCAAATGAAGTACAGCGACACGCCGATTGCAGCCTTCATCTCGGAGGATTTGGCAGATATCTATCAGGAGATAAAAGACTTTGCGGCAAACTTCCGTTTGGAAATAACCGATATAATGAACGATGCCTTAGTAGTTTGCCTCGAAAGTTTTGCCGAGCATTGGGGGCAAAAACTTTTAAATTCGCTCAGAGCACTGCACGCACTGCGTTACAACGAAGATTTTGATTCGTACGACGATGACAACGAAAATATAGAAAGAGACATACCGCTCGACCGTAACTCATTTATCGACCATCTTCGGGATAACGAATGAGTTTCTGAAAAAAAGCACAGAAACAGATGTTTAAACCTAAAATAACAAAAGAAGAAATAAACCTATTACCCATCGTACATTTCGGAGGGGAGATAATAGTTGTAGACAATGTGTTCGGGGTAGAGGCTGCTATCGACGAGATACGCAAACACCCCATTTTAGGGATAGATACAGAAACAAAACCTTCTTTCAAAAAAGGCAAAAACAACAGGGTTTCTTTAATCCAGATATCGACGTTAGAAAAGTGCTTTTTGTTCAGGTTGAACAAGATTGACTTTCCGCCCGCCCTGATAAATTTTCTTGGCGACAATGATATAAAAAAAATCGGGCTTTCATTGAGAGACGACTTTGCAGGACTGAACAAATTCCACCGGATAAAACCCAAAAACATTATCGACATACAGTCGATAGTAAAAAGCTATGGCATCATGGAACTGAGCCTGCAAAAAGTTTACGCCATTATTTTCGGTGAAAAAATATCCAAATCACAACAGCTTAGCAACTGGGAAAACGAAGAGCTGACCGAACAGCAACAGCGATACGCTGCAACGGATGCCTGGGCTTGCCTCAAAATATATCTGGAACTGATGAGAAATGAGCCTCTGTCGCCGAAAGAAATAGAACAACTAATTTTAGAGTGGTGCTAAAAATGACAACAATATTCCTCAAGCCAAAGAAAGAAGAAAGTTTACTCCGTTTTCACCCCTGGGTATTTTCAGGTGCAATACTCAGGACTGAAGGAAAGCCAAAGGAAGGAGACTTGGTACGTGTTGTGGACAAAGATGGGAATTTTCTGGCTCTGGGACATTATCAAATAGGCAGCATCACAGTACGCATAGTATCTTTCGACGAACGGGATATAGATGCAGGCTTTTGGAACGACCGAATCCGGCAGGCATACGAAGTAAGGAAATCGTTGGCACTGGTCAATCCCGAATATAACAACACTTACCGCCTGATACACGGCGAAGGCGACTTATTGCCCGGACTGATAATCGACATTTACGAAGATACAGCAGTAATGCAGGCACACTCGGTAGGCATGCACGAGATAAGGCAAACGATAGCCGAAGCCATAATAAACAATATCCCTGAAGTAAAAAACGTATATTACAAATCAGAAGCCACCCTGCCATATAAAGCACCCATAACACCCGAAGACGGCTATCTCATTGGCGAGGCGGGAGGTGATTACACGGCATTGGAAAACGGACTGCGTTTTCATGTAGATTGGCTACGCGGGCAGAAAACCGGCTTCTTTATCGACCAGCGCGACAACAGGTCGCTACTGGAACATTACGCAAATGGACGCTCCGTACTGAATATGTTTTGCTATACAGGAGGATTTTCGGTATATGCCATGCGTGGAAACGCCAAACTGGTACACTCGGTAGATAGCTCGGCAAAAGCCATTGAACTCACTAATAAAAATATAGCGCTCAACTTTGCCAACGACAACCGTCACGAAGCATTTGCCGAAGACGCTTTCAAGTATTTCAGCGAGAACAACCAAAAGTACGATTTAATCATACTCGACCCACCTGCTTTTGCCAAACACCGCGATGCCCTCCGCAACGCCCTGAAAGGCTACAAACGCCTCAATGCAAAAGCATTTGAACAAATTAAGCCCGAAGGTATATTATTCACATTCTCTTGCTCTCAGGTAGTTACAAAAGAGCAATTCCGCCTTGCAGTATTCAGCGCGGCAGCCGAGAGCAAGCGTTCAGTACGCATACTCCACCAACTAACCCAGCCTGCCGACCATCCTATCAACATATACCACCCCGAAGGCGAATACCTGAAAGGATTGGTACTATGGGTGGAGTAATTTGAAACCGATCGATATACGCCGCTATAACGACTTCGTCCGTACAGCGGCTTTATGCCGCTTGTCGGATAACACGTCATACCACGTAAAAAATCGCATTGCTACATTGTTACCGCACGATTGCATCGTGTGGTATTTATTAAAAACTCTATTTGTCATACTACGCGAATTTTTCGCGTGGAAGCAATCTAAGGATTATAGATAAAGCAATAAGCTATTTGCCTGATTAAATCCAAAAACAAAGTACCTTTTAAATTTTTATGACCATCATAAAGTTTTTTAAATAAAAAACTTAACTATATTTGTGTCAGTTAACTAATAGTATAAACTGAAAAAATAGGTATTTATGAGAGACAATAGTTTAGACTTAAGCATTGGTAATATGCAAGATATTGCAATAACCCTCCAAAAACGAATTGCTGAAGGATTGAAAAAGGATGGTACTGAAATAGCGTGTCTACCCCTCTATATCGACCTTAAACAGATAGGTGGTCTAACAGAAGGTAGCCGGATACTTGTAATCGACTTTGGTGGAACAAACCTACGTGCTGCTATAGCAACATTAAAAAACAGACTGATTATAATAGAAGACAATTATATCATAAAAAGAGAACTACCCTCGAAAGTAAAAGAAAGTGGATACACACGTGATATGTTTTTCGCGGAAATACTCTCTCTGGTAAAAGACTTACCATTAGAAGGTATAACCCAAATAGGTTATTGCTTTTCGTACCCGACAAAAACAAGTAAAGATGGAACAGATGAGATATTAATAAAATGGACAAAAGGGCTGATGATAGAAGATATGGAGGGAAAACCTGTAGGCGAGCCTCTGAAAGCGTACTTGAACGAAAAACTCAACTCCAAAGGTATTCATTTTAAGACTATTCGTGTTGCAAATGATACGGTTGCCAGTCTGCTCGCAGGACTTGATGGCGAACCAAAGGACAATTCTCACATTGGCATTATTGTAGGGACAGGCTACAATATAGCCTGCCTTATCAAACCGGAAGGAAACAAACTAAAATCAACATATTCAATCCCTGTCAACCTCGAATCAGGTGGTTTGCACCCTATGGGCTATTTATCGGAGGCAGACGATATTTTAAGTATCAATACCGAAGAAAAAAAGTTTGAAGAAGAAGAGGAAACAAACAAGAAAAAAGCAGAAGGAAGAAAAGAAATTTACAAACCCAGACAATTTGAATATAAAAACGAACAACGAATTGAAAAAGCAATATCGGGGGCATATTTAGGTAATTTATTAAAAACAATTTATCCTTATTACGGATTTGATAAAAAATTTGACACCGAAAGACTAAATGCAATAATAAACTATCCCGGTATATATAAAGACGAAATAGTAGCTACAGCATGGAAAATTTACGAACGCTCGGCAAAGTTCGTTGCTACATC
Source organism: Paludibacter sp. 221 (assembly GCF_010501035.1). Classification (GTDB taxonomy): domain Bacteria; phylum Bacteroidota; class Bacteroidia; order Bacteroidales; family Paludibacteraceae; genus QVMH01. The sequence continues at coordinate 7,293 of NZ_QVMH01000062.1, read as the reverse complement.
GCTGGCAGGGGTTATACTAATGTTAATCGAACAAGATCCCAAATTGGAAAAAATTCATATCAGTGCCGAAGGAAGTTTATTCTGGAGCAAAGCAGGCGAAAATAACAGCTATAAACAAATCGTGGAAACACAACTAAGTTTATTATTGAAAAAGCTGAATCAAAACGTTCAAGTTGAAATATTTGACGAAAAAGAAAACGCAATCTTAAGAGGCACAGCAATAGCAGGATTATTAACAAAAGAATAAGCAAAACAAAAAATCGTTCACTTTTCAGGTGAACGATTTTTGTTTTTATAAAGTAGCTGTTACTTCCTATTTTATAGCTTCCAGAGCCTTCGCTATAGCCTTTTCTATTCCGGATGGATTTTTTCCACCGGCAGCGGCAAAAAATGGCTGTCCGCCACCGCCACCCTGAATTTCTTTTGCAGCTTCGCGGGCTATGTTCACGGCATTCAGCCCTTTTGCTACCAAGTCGTCAGACAACAACACGGTAAGCGAGGGTTTACCATCGTTCACACTTCCGGCTACGAAGAACAGGTTTTCGCTTACCACATTCCGTATCTGGAAAGCAAGCGTTTTTATCATGTCCGGTGCAGCCTCCAGATTCAGATGAATAACTTTTATCCCGTTTATCTCTTCCACATTGGACAATACCTTATCGCGCAACGAAACTATTTTTTCGCGCATAAAATCCTCCAACTGCTTTTTCAAATCAGCATTTTCCTCAATCGTTTTCTGAACAGCAGTAACAAGGCTCGGAGTATTATTGAATAACTCACGTACCGAAGCCATCATATCCTGCTGCATGTCGAACATCTCCTCCAACTTAGAAGCCGTAATAGCCTCGATTCGGCGAACGCCTGCCGCAATCGAATTTTCAGATACTATTCGCAACATTCCTATCTGCCCCGTAGAGTTAACGTGTGTTCCTCCGCAAAGCTCAACAGAAGAGCCAAACCGGACAACACGCACTTTTTCGCCATACTTCTCGCCAAACAAAGCCATAGCGCCCATTCCCTGTGCTTCGGCAATAGGTAGCTCACGCATATCGTGCAGCGGGAAATTCTCCCTGATACGGCGGTTTACCAGATGCTCTGCCTCGCGTATCTCCTCTTTCGTCATTTTCTGGAAATGCGAAAAGTCGAAACGGAGGCTATCGGGGCTTACATACGAGCCTTTTTGCTCCACATGCTCCCCAAGTATTTCTCTGAGCGCTTCGTGCAACAGGTGGGTTGCCGAGTGGTTGCACGAAGTAGCCATACGGTTCTCCAAATTTATAACCGCGGTAAAAGTTTCTGTAACATCTTCGGGCAGTTTTTCTGTAATATGCACAGACAGGTTATTCTCTTTCTTGGTATCAATAATCTCAATACGTCCGTTTTCAGAGGTCAGCGTCCCGCTATCGCCTACCTGTCCTCCCATTTCGGCATAGAAAGGAGTAACCGAAAGCACTATCTGATAAAACTCTTTGTTCTTCTGCTTTACTTTCCGGTAGCGAAGAATCTCAGTTTCAGCCTCGGTAACATCGTATCCTACAAAACGCGATTCGCCTTCGCGCACCACCACCCAGTCGCCGGTTTCGATAGCCGCAGCATTGCGGGCACGCTCTTTTTGCTTTTGCATTTCGGAGTTGAACTCATCAACGTTTACTGTGAAATTATTCTCACGCAATATCAATTCCGTCAAGTCAAGCGGAAAGCCGAATGTATCATACAGCGTAAAGGCTTCTTTACCTGAAATCTCGGTTTTGCCGTCTTTCCTCGCATCGTCCATTACTTTATCAAGCAAACGGATACCTGTTTCCAGTGTGCGAAGGAATGAATCTTCTTCCTCTTTCGTTACTTTTTCAATCAACTGTTGTTGAGAGATAAGCTCCGGATAAGCACCTCCCATAACGCTTATTAAGGTAGGAATCAGCTTGTACATGAAAGCCGAGCGTTGCTCAAGAAACGTATAGCCATAGCGTACTGCACGACGCAAAATACGGCGTATAACATACCCCGCCTTAGCATTGGAAGGAAGCTGGCCATCGGTTATCGAAAAAGCAATGGTACGGATGTGGTCGGCAATAACACGCATAGCGATGTCTACCTTTGCATTTTCACCATATTTGTACCCTGTCAGCCTTGCTATCTCCTGAATTACAGGCTGAAAAACATCGGTATCATAGTTCGATTTTTTACCCTGCAATGCCATGCACAAACGCTCGAACCCCATTCCGGTATCAATCACCTTAGCAGGCAAATCCTCAAGCGAGCCATCGGCCTTGCGGTTGAACTGCATGAATACGTTATTCCATATCTCAATCACCTGCGGATGGTCGTTGTTTATCAAGCTAAGCGCATCCACCTTTGCGCGTTCATCGTCGTCGCGCAGGTCAATATGTATTTCGGAGCAAGGGCCACAAGGTCCTGTATCGCCCATTTCCCAGAAATTATCTTTTTTATTCCCGTTAATAATACGACTGCTTGGCAAAAACTGCGACCAGATTTCGGCAGCTTCGTCGTCGCGGCTCAATCCCTCGGCAGGCGAGCCTTCGAACACCGTAACATACAGACGCTCTTTGTCTATCTTAAGTACATCAACAAGGTATTCCCACGCCCATGCGATTGCTTCCTTCTTGAAATAATCGCCAAACGACCAGTTGCCCAGCATCTCGAACATGGTGTGGTGGTAAGTGTCATGCCCTACCTCCTCCAAATCGTTGTGCTTGCCGCTAACACGGAGGCACTTTTGCGAATCGGCAACACGCGAATATACGATGGGGTCGTTCCCTAAAATGATATTTTTAAACTGGTTCATTCCCGCATTGGTAAACATCAAAGTAGGGTCGTCTTTTATTACCATCGGAGCCGAAGGAACAATTTTATGTCCTTTGCTCTCAAAAAAATCGAGAAACGATTGACGGATTTCCTGTGAAGTCATATTCATATTTTATGTTTGAAAACGTGTTTTCCGGAAGGCGAAAACACCAAATACTTACTTTAGTTATTAATTATCGCTAATAAAGTCTGCAAAAATACACCATTTTTATTACTTTTGCAGTAATTTTGACTGGAAATATTGTATATAAACAGTTACGAGTGATTAGTTACAAGTTACAAGTCTTATTCTCTGAAAATTAAAAACAGCAACATAAGTCACTATCGTACCAATTAGATTGTATTGTAGTCGCATAAGTTCAGTTAGTTTACAAATAGGGAAACAGAGCCTATAAGTACTTCTACATGTGTTCTATGTGTTTCCGTATGTGTCCCTATGTGAGCAAAAATAGTACAGTTTTGTAAGTTTTCAAGAGAAAAATTAAATTAAAAAAATACGCATCATACAAAATCTTCCGTAATTTTGTTAAGATGTAGTATAATATATGGGAAAAAAGAAAAAATTCCGCTTTAATCCTGAAACGCTCAATTACGAACAAATTGAGCATACGCTTAGTTATAAAATTAAGCGTTTCTTTGTGTATATACTCACCGGCGTGTTTTCCGGAATACTATTCTTCTTTGCATTTAACTATATAATAGAATCGCCACGCGAAAAAAAACTTGCAAACGAGAATAAAACTCTACTGGCTCAGTACAAGGTATTGGATAAGCAACTGGACGAATACCAGACTATATTATCCGACATCCAGCAGCGCGACGATAACCTTTACCGCGTTATATTCCAGGCCGACCCTATCCCGCTTTCGGTAAGGAGGTCGATAACCCCGAACAATGAGTACTACGATGAACTGCTGAAAAAGACAAACGCACAAATAATAGTATCGACTACACAAAAACTGAACGAGATAAGAAAGCAGTTGTACACCCAGTCACAATCGTTCGACGAGGTGCTGGAACTGGCTAAAGAGAATGAGCAACGGCTGGCTCATATACCTGCTATACAACCTGTATTGAACAAAGACCTGAAAAGGGTAGCCTCGGGCTATGGCTGGCGTATCGACCCTGTGTACGGAACACGGAGGCATCACGACGGGATGGACTTTTCGGCACCTATCGGCACCGAAATTTTTGCTACAGGTAATGGGACAGTCTTGAAAACGGGATGGCGTCAGGGCTATGGAAATACGGTGGAAATAGACCACGGATTTGGATATACCACCCGCTACGCCCACATGAGTAAAATAAATGTAAAGGCAGGGCAAAAGGTAAAACGTGCCGATGTTATCGGGCTTGTAGGTAACACAGGGAAATCTACAGGGCCTCACCTACACTACGAAGTACGGTACAAAAATATAATCCAAAACCCTCAGAACTTCTACTTCCTCGACTTGTCGCCCGAAGAATACGACCTGATGGTTCAATTGAGTAACAACGCCGGACAGATGTTCGACTAAAATACCACCCTTTTTTATGAGTACTTTTTCGCAAAAACCGGGTGCTATCGGTGTTTTCGATTCCGGCTACGGCGGACTGACTATTTTAGACAAAATACGCGCCGAATTGCCCGATTACGACTATATTTATTTGGGCGACAATGCCCGCACACCTTACGGAACACGCTCGTTCGACGTGGTTTACAAATATACGTTGGAGTGTGTCACTTACCTGTTCGAGGCCGGATGCCATTTGGTTATACTTGCATGCAACACCGCCTCGGCCAAAGCATTACGAAGCATACAGCAAAAAGACCTCCCCATACTCGACCCTGCCCGCCGTGTATTGGGCGTAATACGCCCTACGGTAGAAGCTGTAGGAGCAATTACCAAAAACGGGCACGTAGGGCTTTTAGCCACCACCGGCACTGTACAGTCGGACTCTTACCCGCTCGAAATAAAAAAACTATACAACAATATAGCTGTTACTTCCGAAGCCTGCCCTATGTGGGTGCCGCTTATCGAGAACAACGAGTATAACTCCGGGGGTGCCGACTATTTTGTAAACAAAAACCTGCAAAGCATACTCGCCCGCGACCCGCAAATTGATACTATCATGCTGGGTTGTACGCACTATCCGCTATTGTTGGATAAAATAAAAAAATACCTCCCTGAGAATATCAATGTGGTATCTCAAGGAGATATTGTAGCTAAAAGCCTTGCCGATTACCTACAACGCCATCCGGAAATGGAAAGCCGCTGTACAAAAAACGGAACCTGCCGTTACCTCACTACCGAATCGGTAGAAAAATTTGCGTCATCGGCATCCATTTTTCTCAACGAAACAGTAGAAGCTGAGCACGTAGATATCTGCTGAAATCAAAGCTTTCTCTCAGAATATAAATTTTGCCATCCATACAATGGATATAAACGAGTGAGCTATCATCTCAATTAGAATTACCACCTAAGTTCTTCGCAATAAAAGTGCTCTGCCCACACTTATTCTGCAACGCACCTAATAACTAGCCCCAAGGAGCGGCGATAGCTGCTCGTATTTTGTACAGTACTGTTGAAGAGCAAGAAGTACCCACCAGTAGTACCACCTTGCGTACTACTCCAGTAGTAACCGTGGCTACCACGGTTGAGCAGCGCTCCATCACTGTAGTCGCGGTGACCGGTGGTTGGCAAGAACAAATTATCTCCTACTTTGTACCCGCTGGCGTAGTTGGTTGTGCCTGCTATCCAGCTTGTATTCGTTTTTGTCCAAGCATTATTGTCTATAACCTGATCCCATTCTCCTTTTGTAGGCACCCGCCATCCTGCAGGGCAAGGGTTTGCATTATTCATATTCCATGGAGTATTGGTTGCCGGAGGGGTAGGCCCGGTAGAAGCCCATGTGCCAATCGGATTGGCCGCTGCACTGGCTTGATCTTGTGTCTGGCTTAAAGCAGGCGAACTCACTCCCCATTTGTATTTAGCCCCGTGGATAGCTGCCGCAGGAGTAAAAGGGTCAGCTGTATAATCTGCTCCCAGATTATGACACATAAAATAGAGTATTTTGCTATTAGCCCTTTTTGCATCACAGGCTTTTACTACACTGGCACGCTTACTCTCTACCATACCATAACCGTTGTACACTACGCAATAATAGATATTGGGAAAATAGCCAACAACATCAGTAGGAGTAAAAGTAGGCTTGGTTTCACCAGCTATCTCGGTACTTACTGTGCCTGTAGCATCTGTTTTAAACCATTGATAACTCAGGTTAAAACCTGCTGCTGTAATTTTCAGTGTAGTAGCTGCCGCTGTATCCCAGTTGTCTTTAGTAATAAACTGCGACTGTGGATGTATCACGATTAATGGTGGTTCTCCTGACAAGTCGTCTCCACAATTAGGCAACCATTTACTACCGTTCCATGTTTCCATACAGTCGATGTCGGTATTGAAAATGGTCAAGCCTTTGGCTAAGTCTTCACCGTTAACAGTAAGTGCATCACGCTGGTTTGTGGTTAGTTGTGGCAGACGCAAACCACCTGTAGTACCAGTTACTTCCAAAAGCGAAAAGCTTTCCGGCTCTTTATCTGCCCCGATAGTTACTTGGGCATTAATACTGCCAAATGCCACAACGAGCATTGTAAATAAGGCTAATGTAAACTTTGAAATCTGTTTTCTGTTCATAAGTTGATAATGTTTAATTGTTAGTTATTATTTAGTTACAAGTTAATAGTTACGAGTTACAAGTATTTGGTTTTATTCCCGTCCCTTATAGCGGCTTCGAGTCCGCTTTACGGGTAAATTATGTTTGCTTTATTCTCTCCCTCTCGTTTGCAACGAGAG
>NZ_QVMH01000062.1:0-631 GCF_010501035.1 Paludibacter sp. 221 | reverse complement strand
AGTTTTAAACTGCATTTGTTTTCGGCACAAGTTACACTACGCTAAACTTGCGCCATTTTGGTTTTATTCCCGTCCCGTATAGCGGCTTCGAGTCCGCTTTACGGGTAAATTATGTTTGCTTTATTCTCTCCCTCTCGTTTGCAGCGAGAGGATTGTTGTTTTACGTTTAAAACGTAATCCCCATTTAACCCCTCGTTACAAACGAGGGGAAGTAGGTTGGAGATAAGAAGTAGGGAGTAGGTAACTTTATACTTTTCCCTTTCACCTTTTTCCTCATTCTTTCTTTATTTGTCGCAAGTCTGTGACTTGTGACTATGTTTTTTTGCAGTTTTAAACTGCGCTTATTTTCGGCACAAGTTGCGCTACGCTAAACTTGCGCCAGTGAGAGGTAGGAATTGAGCTACTACTGATTGTTATATTACTATTCATTCGCGTTCCTTATTCTTTTGTTTTCTATTGTCCTTTCGGATTTATAATCCGAAAGCTGTTATCTGCGGATTTGTAATCCGCTATATTACCCGCTTTACGGGTAATATTCTTCTTATCGGGCGAAAAATTTTTCGCCCCTACATTTATTATCCATCATTCATATTTTTAAAATATCCCGTAGGGATTTAAGTTTGGTAACAGT
>NZ_QVMH01000061.1 GCF_010501035.1 Paludibacter sp. 221 | reverse complement strand
CGAACAGAGAAGTTAAGCCTGACAGCGCCGATGGTACTGCAATTATGTGGGAGAGTAGGTCGCCGCCATTTTTAAATGAAAACTCCTTCAGATTTATCATATATCTGAAGGAGTTTTTTTGTGGTTAGGGGGAACGGAAAGGGGAGAAGGCTAAAGGAAAATCCTGGTTTTTAAATCCAAATTATGACTTCTATATATTTGTCAATTTCGATATTTTCCTTTTTCCGGATTTCCGTTTTGAGAGGAAGCAAATAAGTTTCAAGTTTGGTGTCGAACCAGATGGCGGTTTTCCACTGGCTGTTGCCGGTTTTTGCCGTAATTTTTAATCGCCCCCAACCTTCTTCCAGGAATTTAAGATTCTCTCTTATTTCTTTTGACATCTCTTTTGGGAGGCATACAATCCACCAACCTCCTGTTCCGCCTGTTGATGTATAGTGCCATACTTTTGCGGAAAACTCATATTTTACGCCTTTATTTTCCATATTTATTCTACTTTGCTGCTTTTTTACATATAGAGACAATGCACCTATTCTCTATTTTCTGTTTGTGTATATTTATCGGTCTGCTTCCGAGTATTGACTTTCAGCGCTGGGGCTTTTCAGGTCGTGAGTGGGTTTTCTTCCGACAGGTTCGGGCAGTTGGCCGTTTTCGTGGGTAAGGTCAAGTTTCCCGCTTAGTTTTTTATCATCATCGGTAATCAGGTCGAAAGTTATGCCTGAGGTGTCGTACGTAAATGTACCTTCTTTTATATATTTCTTTTTACTGGGAGCGTCTTCTTCCTGATAGTAAATCCACGAACCTATGTAGGTAACGTAATTGTCAACTTTAAATAATTGTCCGGGTAAAAAGTTTGAAACCTCAGGCTCATCGGCAGCATAGTATGTTCTGAAGCTCAATGTATTATCCGACGCAGGGATAAATATATCTTCGATATATAGTTGCTGTCCGGCGGCAATGATTTCGCCTTCTTCATTCAACATTCCTTCGGTAGTGAGCTGCATGGACATAACATTGTGAGGAATACCATATTCTTCGTAATAACACGCCCCGTAAAAGGTTAAGTTGATGTTGGTATATTCCGGATTGGTTTCGTACACGTAAGGGGGTTGAGGCTCGTTTTTGCACGAGCTTAACAGTAAGGCGAATACAAGAGCCGGAAGTATTGTACTATGTTTCATTTTGTAGGAATCTTGGATGATTAATAAACGTAAAAAGCGGGATGAAATTGCTTGTACTTTATTTTTCCGACAAATCTTTTTTGTTGCTTATATACCTCACCGGATAGTACGAGGCAACGAATCCCATAATAAGTACGGTGGCAAATACTAACAGCGTGTCCCACATATTTATTACCACCGGATAGGCTTCGGTAAGGTAGCTATTACCCATTTTCAGCAGTCCAAACTGTTGTTGTATCAGGCAGATAATAAGCCCAAGAATGATGCCGCCTACGGCTCCTACGATGGATATAAGCCAGCCTTCGAAAAGGAAGATGCGTTTTATCAACCGGTGGTTGGCTCCAAGATTGCGCAGGGTGTCGATATCCGCTTTTTTGTCGATAATAAGCATCGAGAGTGAGCCTATGATATTGAAGCTGGCTATAAGCAGGATGAAACTGAGAATGAAATAGGCCAGCCACTTTTCCATTTTCATTATTTTGTAGAAGCTCTCTTGCTGCTCGTAACGGTCTTTCACGCTATAGTCGTTGCCCAGCAAGCGTTGTATCTCTTTTTTTGCTTGTTCTTGGTTGATGCCCTCCGCCAGCTTCAATTCCACAGCCGAAACGGTATTGTTGTCGTACTCGAACAGTTCGCGCGCCTGATCGATGGATATGATTGTATAACTATCGTCGTATTGTAGCTGCTCCACCATAAAGATGCCCGAAACATAAGTTCCCACAGAGTTTAAACTCTTTTCGGGGCGAAGCACGTTTATTCTGGCTGTTCGTTTAGGGGCATGAATATAAACAGGGTCGATAAAATGGGCGCCAAGCCCTAACGAAATGGCAACTCCTATGCCGGGCACTATCCTGTAAAAACCGCCATCGTGAAGCATAAACTCGCCATCGTACATGATGCTGTCAATCAGTGTCAGTTGGTGGAATTTAGTTTCATCCACCCCTTTTATTGTAACAGGCATTTGTTTCTGCCGGAAAGTAAGGAGTGCATTTTCTTCGATGGTTTCGGAGAATACTGCTACATTGGGCGAATTTTGCAGGGCTTCGAATGCGGGCGAATCAATGCTGAATGTTTTCCCTTTTACGGCGGTTATCTTCAATTCGGGGTCGAAGGCCGAAAACATATCGCTTATGGTACGGTCGATGCCGTTGAAAACGGATAGTACACAAATCATTGCCATAGCGCCGATGGCTATTCCTCCGGATGATATGCCCGAAATAATGTTGACTACATTATGTGATTTTCGGGAAAACAGGTAACGTCGCGCTACATAAAAAGGAAATGAGAGGCGGCTAAGCATCGCACGTAATCCTTTTTTTGACTTTATTTCAGACGTATCCGGCATATTCTTCTTAGGGCTTTTTGCTTTTTTTACCGGTTACTTACTCATTATCATCTGTTTCTTCGTCCGTAACAGGCGAAGGAGGGTCGCTTTGCAACAGGCGGTCAATATTCTCAACATAGTCCAGCGAATCGTCGATATGGAATACAAGTTCGGGAATAAGCCTTACCTGATGGCGGATGCGAGTTCCCAAATCGTAACGGATTGCTTTTTTATCTTCGTTAATTTGGCTCAGTACCTCTGCCGCTCTCTCGGTGGGGAATATGCTTATATGTATGTGCGATATGCTCAAATCGGGGCTGATACGGGCGTTAGTAACAGTAATAAGTGTACCTGGTATCTGGCGGGCGTATGGGATAAAGATATCTCCTAATTCTTTTTGCAACAGGCGTGCTATTTTTTGTTGACGTGTAGTTTCCATTTTCTAAATAATTTCGATGTTTTTTTCAACAGTTTGTATCTAAATTCCTCACAAGGCAGGTTTAGGTAGCCCTTATGGAAAAAAGGATAACAAAGATACTCCATTTAATCGGAAAACCGGAAGTGTTTGGTGTGAAATTAGCTAAAAACGAGGGCTTGGCGTCTTTAAAGAGCCAAAATCTTTCTGTTTGACATAGCGTCCCGCCAATGCCGTCAATTTAAGCGGTAGGGCTTTTTTCCGTATAGCGGCTTGCAGTCCGCTTTACGGATAAGTTCAGTCAGTCCGCTTTTTACTACCTCATTTTTTATCACCTCACCCCCTACCCCCTCTCCTTGAGGAGAGGGGAAAAAGGTTAGCGTCATTCTACTAAGAGGTTAAAAGTTTCCTTAAATTAATGACGTTGGCGTCCTGCTACGCCAAACGGCAGGGTAATGAAAACAGAATCCCTCTGAAAATAGTCTCAAAGGGATTCGTTGTTTAATTTTTATTACTTGCAACTGCTTGTTGTTACTCGGCCGAGAATTTGTATACGCACCACTCATCGTATTTTTCGCCCGGGCGAAGTACTACGCTTGGAAAATGTGCGATGTTTGGCGAGTTAGGGAAACTTTGCGCTTCGAGGCAGATAGCATCCTGCTCGTCGTATGGCTTGCCATATTTTCCGGTGTTCTTTTCAATCCAGTTGCCCGAATAAATCTGTATGCCGGGTTGTGTGGTGAAAGCCTCCAGTTTTCTTCCGCTTTTTGGCTCGTACAGGGTAGCTGCCAGCGCCAGTTCTTTCGGAAAGTTTTTACGAATAGTCCAGTTATTATCCAGTCCGCGTCCAGGGGCAAAAGCCGCTTTATCGTTGCGTTCCGAAATAAGGGTCGACTTGCGGAAATCAAAGTCAGTTCCGTCAACAGGGCGTATTTCGCCTGTAGGAGCTGCGCTGTCGTCCAGCACCGTGTGGAAATCGCCTTCTATTTTCAGGTAATGGTCGTTTACCGTTCCTTCGCCTGCACCTTTCAGGTTGAAGTACGAGTGGTTGCATAGCCCAAGTATGGTTGGCTTATCGGTTTTAGCTTCGTAATGTATTTTTAGCGCGTTGTCGTCCGATAGTTCGTAAGTAACCGTCACATCCAGATTGCCCGGGTACGATTCTTCGCCATCTGCTGAAAGGTAGTGCAACGCCAGTTTGCTTCCGGTAGATTCTACTACGTCCCATACCTTTACGTTGAAGCCTTCGATACCCCCATGCAGGTGGTTAGGACCATTGTTTACAGCCAGTTGGTAAGTAGTGCCGTCGAGCGTGAATTTTCCGTTTTTTATACGGTTGGCAAAGCGTCCGCAGATAGCCCCGAAAAAAGGTTCTTTCGCCAGATACTCGTCTATTGTTTCGAAACCAAGTACCACATCGGCCAGTTTGCCGTTTTTGTCGGGTACGTTTACTGTAACGACTTTTCCTCCATAATTGGTAATGTCTACGGTCATTCCGTTTTTATTAGTCAATGTGTAGAGTGCTATCTTTTTGCCGTTCAGTTCTTTATCAAAGTTTTTTTTATCAATCATGGTATTTTTATTTACATAAAGAAGCGTAAAAAACATTACGCTTCTTTATAAAAAAGGATAATAAAATATTGTCTTATATCTTTTTAGCTCCGTCGCCTATTTCGGCAATGTAGAAATCTGCTTCAAGACCTGTTTTTTCTTTGTAAGCCTTGCCTACTTTTTCTTTGAAGGTGTCGATAGCTTCATTTTTTACCAATGATACCGTACATCCTCCAAAACCACCACCGGTCATACGCGAGCCGATAACGCCGTCAATTTTCCAGGCTTCTTCAGCCAGTGTGTCGAGGAATTTTCCTGTTACTTCGTAATCGTCGCGCAATGAGTCGTGCGAAGCGTTCATCAGTTTACCAAACGTTTCGATATCTCCAGCTTTCAGGTATTTCACAGCATCCACCGTGCGTTGTACTTCGCCTACTACGTGGCGGGCACGTTTCAGTGCTATAGGGTCGGTGATAGCCCCTTTTATTTCGTCAAACTCAGCTTGTGTAAGTTCGGCCAGATTGTTCAGATTTGGGCGAACTGTGCGAAGTTGTTCTACTGCCAGTTGACACTCGCGAACACGGTCGTTATATTCGTCACCCAGCTTGTGCGGGCTGTGGGTGTTTGAGATAACCACTTTTATTCCGTTCAGTTTTACAGGCACAAGTTCAAACTCCAATGTGTCGCAGTTGAGGAAAATAGCGTGGTCTTTCTTTCCTTGTGCCGAAGCAAACTGGTCCATGATTCCGCACATTACATATGCAAATTCGTGTTCTGCCTTTTGTCCTATTTTAGCCAGCTCGGTACGGTCGTAGCCAGTGCCCATTTGGTCGTTTAGCGCAAAAGCTGTTACCACCTCAAGCGCAGCCGACGAAGAAAGGCCTGCTCCCAGAGGCACGTTACCCCAGATTAGTATATCGTAGCCTTCTTTGAACTCAACGCCACGTTTGATAAATTGGGTGAACACTCCCATCAGGTAGTTGGCCCATGTGCCTTTTGCCAAGGGCTCGGTTATTTTGTCAAGCGAAACTTTAATTACTTCGGGCTCGTTTACCGAGCGGAAGTTTACTTCTTTGGTTCCGTTTTTACGAATGAGTAAGTATGTACCGAAACTTAATGCGCAGGGAAACACATATCCGCCGTTGTAGTCGGTATGTTCGCCAATAAGGTTAACCCGTCCCGGTGAAAAATAAATCGCGTCTTCTTTCTTTCCGTAAGCATCTACAAATGCTTTTTGTAATTCTTGTACTGTCATGGTAATGGTTTGTGTTTATTAATTTTTAGTTGATAATAATTTAATTATAGAGTTTATCGGTTAAGTCACAATTGGCTTTGTGAAGTAATCGAAGCTATTGACAAATTTATAAAAATATGCCGATAAAGCACGTGAATTTATTATTTAATGCTTATTTATTAACAATCTTAAATGAAAGAGAGAAAAAGGGCAAACTATCTATATCAAATAAAAATGTGCTCCGCGCTATAAAAGAAACTTCTTTATATTAGGAGCACAAATTTTAGTATTTTGTTTATTGCGATGGCGAATTTATTTTTTTCCACACATTACCATCCAAATTGTATTTTTGCGTAAATGTTTCTTCCGGGTTCGAGCTTTATTATACCGCGTGTGGTGGATAGGTGGTTGTAATAGGCGGTGTTTAGTATATTGTCGGCTCCGGCAAAAAGCTGCAAGTGGTACATTGGCGTTAGTTTTATCCGTTCGGAACGGATAGCGGCATTCAGTATTATATGCCCGTTGGTGGGGCTTTCGCCTGTGGCTACTTCCGATTGGCGTGCTGCCCAGTTGGCCGATACCGATGCGGTAAACCGGTTTTTGTAACGATAGTTTAGTTCTACCATCCCTTTCAGCGGTGGAATCATGGGCAGAGGTTCATCGTTATTCACATCGCGCGCACGGGTGTACGAGGCGTTTGCCATTGCCCAAAGGCTGTTGGTAAACCGGTAATTGGCTTCTATCTCGGCACCGATGAATAGGGCATTGTCTATGTTTACGTTTTTCAGCGTATCTCGTCCCACCCCGTTCACTCTTTTCTCGGTAATGAGGTCGAACAGGTAGTTGGCAAAAACATCCGTTTTCAGGTCGAACCGTTCGCCGCTATAGGTGTAGTTCAGGTTTGCAAACAATCCTTTTTCGGGCTTCAGATTGGGGTTGCCCATTTGTACGGTGGTGCTGTTGGCAAGGTCGATGAATTTAAACCTTTCTTCGAGCGATGCTGCACGGTAGGCGTTCGACAGCGACAGCGCGGTTTTATGGTTTCGTGCAAACCGATACATGAGGTCGATATGCGCAGCGTACGAAAACTCGTTCGAGTTGCCTGCTGCAAACATGAGCTTACGCTGTATATTTCCTATGTCGGTACGCTCTCCGTTTATCTTCGTGTATTGGAATACGGGGTCGAAAGCAGAATCGTTCCTCACTGCTATATCATCCAGGCGCAGTCCGGCATCCATTTTTAGTTTTCCGGGCAAAATATCCCAACTGTATTGCGCAAAAGCACCTATGTCAATCATCTTGGCATTTGGCACGGGCTGTTCGGCGGTGACAAGGTAATTGTCTTCGCTTCTTTCTTTTATCTTGTAGCGTTGAGTTTCGGCATTGCGTACCCATCCTTCCACGCCCACTGTCAAATTCCGGTAGGGAGTCATTAAGTCCGGATTTACTGTTATTTTTCCTCCGCTTGTTGTGTTTTTGCTCGATGGTAATACGTTCAGTTTCATGTCTTCGCGGTAGTTTTCTACATCGCGCGATATGTTTTGCGTATAGGCTTTTATTCTGAATTCTTTTAAGGCTGCCACAGGCTCGTAAAATATATATTCTCCACTCAGCAGGTTGCGTTTTACATTGCGGTAGCGCACTTTTGCACTTTCGTGAAAAGCACTTCCTCCGGGCATCCCCACGTCCCACGCCTGATAGTGCTGAAAGTTTACCAGCAGTTCTTGCGATTCGTCATAGGTCATCCCCCCTTGTACGCCAAAAGAGGCATCGTTGAATTGGCTGTTCTCCAATACGCCCTCAGGAGTTTGTGTGTTTTGTGCCATACGGTAGCTCCCATTGGCGGCTATATACCAGTTGTTGTCGGTAAGTTGTATTTTGGCATGGCTTGTCCATAGCTTGTTTACCGTATTGAAGCCTGTGCCTACCTTGCCGCTTGTCCGAAGGGAGGGAGTGTAAACGGGTTTCTCGGTGACGAAGTTAATCGCCCCGCCCATTGCTCCCGTACCATAAAGCACCGAAGCTGCCCCTTTTATCACTTCGATACGTTCGAGGCTGTTCAGGTCGATAGTAGAAAGTGCCGCTGCAATGTCTGTAGCGGTTTGGATACGTTCGCCGTCGGCCAGTATAAGGATGCGCTCTTTTGCCAGCCCGCGTACGTTGACCGATGTTGCCCAAATACCGTCGCGTGTAAGCGAAATACCTGCTTTTTGCTGCAAGGCATCAGCCGGTGTGAAAAATGATGGTGTTTGTAACGTGGTTTTCGATATATTCGCCGTAGGGAAGTACAGCATGTTCTTGTCGGCAGAGGGCTTGGGGCTGTATATGTTTATTTCTTCTATTTCTAAGGTAATGGTATCGTTTTGGTTAATGATATTCTGGGCTGTGAGGGAAATCCCAATCAGCGACAATACGGAAAGAAATATATATTTCATACTTTGGAATGAGTTTGTTATGAAGTGTTTACTAAAAAACAACACGCAAAGGTATAAAAAAAGCATGCTTTGTGATACACGCGAATGAACTTCTGTGCCTGTATTAACGTTAAAAATATATATAATAATCAGAATTTATCAGAAAGAAGTTGTTAAAGTATAATTTAAATCTGATTTTTGTATCGCTTTTTATTTTTCGTTGGATAAATTGTAAATTAAACTTAGCATGGAAAAAACCCATCATTCGGGGTTCAATACATTTGGTTTGTTTAATGAAAGCTATCCTCCTATTATGGACGGTGTTGCACTTGCGGTAAGCAATTATGCATATTGGCTTCATGAAAAAAATTACCCTGTTTGTGTAGTAGCGCCTAACGCTCCCGACTATGAGGATGATGAAGTATATCCGGTTTTCCGTTATACTTCGGTTCCGGTACCCACCCGAAAGCCTTACCGGCTGGGATTGCCTGATATTGACTTTTCGTTTCAGAAAAAATTTGAAGAGATAAAGTTTGAACTGGTGCATGCTCATAGCCCTTTCTCGGCAGGGAAATTGGCGGTACGTGTGGCAAAGGAACAAAAAGTGCCTTTGATAGCTACATTCCACTCCAAATACAGGGACGATTTTGAAAGGGCTCTACACAGCCGCCACGTTGTGGACCTGATGGTAAAGGAGATTGTATCGTTTTACGAAAAAGCCGACGAGGTTTGGGTGCCGCAAAAAGCGGTGGAAGAAACCTTGCGCGAGTATGGGTACAAGGGTAAGATTGAAGTGGTGGATAATGGTAACGACTTTGCTACAGACGAGGATTTGGCTCCTGTAAAACAGCGTGCCCGCGAGGCGTTGGGGGTTAAGGGCGATGAGTTTGTATTCCTTTTCGTAGGGCAGCATATATGGGAGAAAAACACGCGTATGATTGTTGAGGCGTTGGCCTTGATGAAAGACGAACCTTTCAGAATGTTTTTTGTAGGTACCGGCTATGCGGCCGACGAACTGAAAACTCTGGTGAAAGAGGCCGGACTTAGCTCTAAAGTGACTTTTACCGGGATAGTGACCGACCGCGAAAGGATAAAACTTTATTATGCAGCCTCAGATTTGTTTCTTTTTCCGTCGCTTTACGATAATGCTCCCTTGGTGGTGCGCGAAGCCGGAGCGTTGGGCACCCCGTCGGTAATGGTAGCGGGGTCGACCGCTGCTGAGATACTGACCGACAATTTGAATGGTTTTTTGATTGAAAACTCGGCTAAATCGCTGGCGGAAAAGTTGCGCGGGCTAATAAAAAATCCCGATTTGGTGAAAGAGGTAGGGATAAATGCTTCGAAAACAATAGCCAATTCGTGGAAAAGCATAGTGGAAGAGGAGGTACTCGACCGCTATTTAAGTATAATTCGTAGAAAAAAGACATAATGCCGCAGACGTTGGAATCAAAACCGAAGCAATTTTCGTTCAAAATGTATCAGATACTTATTCCGGTTGTTTTGGGTACCGGAGTGATTGTCTGGCTGTTTTTAAGAGAGTTTGACCTTGCTTCATTCAAAGAGATACAGTTTAGCGGGCGAAGCGTATTTTTCATTTTCGTGGCATGTTTGCTGATGATGAGCCGCGACTTTTTCATGATGACACGCTTCAGGCTGATGACTAATAACGAGCTTTCGTGGAAACAGGCTTTTAATATAAACATTCTGCGCGAGTTTGCCTTTGCCATCATGCCGGCAGCAATAGGGGCAGGGCCTACCGTATTGATACTCCTCAACAGGGAGGGGATAAATGCGGGTAGGAGCACCACCATCTCGATGATGAATTTGTTTTTCGACAACCTGTTTTACGTACTCGTCTGCCCTATCATATTCCTTTTCATTCCGCTTGGCGAGTTATTCAATAGCACCAATGCCGTAGCATCAACCATCGAAGTTGTTTTCTGGACGGTTTATCCCCTGCTTTGCTTATGGACGCTTGTGCTGTTTCTGGGTATGTTTGTGCGCCCCGATATAGTGGCACGGCTGCTAAGGTATGTTTTCAGATTAAAATTCCTGAAGCGTTGGCAAGGTGCTATTTTTGAGTTTACCGACAATATGATAGATGCCTCGAAAGAGATAAAGCAACGCCCGGCGTTTTTTTGGGCGAAAGTTTTTGCCGTAACAGCGTTGTGCTGGTCGTCGCGCTTTCTGGTGGCAAATGCGCTGTTCACAGCCTTCACGCACGTGGGCGACCAACTGGTTATTTTCGGACGCCAGATTATTATATGGTTGGCAATGGGGGTAAGCCCCACGCCGGGCGGTAGCGGGCTGAGCGAACTGGCTTTCAAAGGGATTTATAACGACCTGATGCTGAGTGGCAGCGCAGTACTTGTTATTACAGCTATCTGGAGGATAATAAGCTATTACGTGTATTTGTTTGCCGGTATGGTTGTTTTTCCGCGATGGGCGCGAACCCGTTTCCAAAAGAAAGAAAAAACGGCGGTGGCCGAAGCTGAGGCCTGATGTGTAGATTTTAGGAACAAAATAGATGAAAATGGAGCAACAAAGGATGTGGAAATAACGAATTGTACGCATTTTATCATCGCTTTTACTTTTATTTTCGTTGCTCTCTTTTGTTCTATTATTCTATATTTATCCCCTTGTTCTATCCCTTTCAATTTTGTTCAAGCTATTTTAGCAAGCCATTTTTATTTGATTATAAATACATTGCGTTAGGATAATAGTGAAATTATTTTACTTTTGGATAAAATTTTTTGTACATATTTTGTCAATTCAAAAAACTGTCTTATATTTGCACCCGCAATTAGGAAAGCCTATTGTAGCAAAATAAAAATGCTGGCCCATTCGTCTATCGGTTAGGACGCAAGATTTTCATTCTTGAAAGAGGGGTTCGACTCCCCTATGGGCTACAAAAAACGAAAAAAAAGAAATTTAATTATAGTTTGAGATGGCAAACCATAAATCATCAATTAAAAGAATTCGCCAAACTGAAAAAAGGAAATTGCACAATCGCTATTATGCAAAGACTGCTCGTAATGCAGTTCGCAAATTGCGTGCAACTACCGAGAAAGAAGTAGCGACAGAAATGTTACCAAAAGTTAGCTCAATGTTGGATAAATTGGCAAAACGCAATGTAATCCACAAAAACAAAGCTGCTAACTTAAAATCAAAGTTGACAGTATACGTTAACAAACTGGCATAAGTAAGAAATTATTGTATTTATATACTATGAAGGGTATGTTTAATTTATTAGCATACCCTTTTTTGTATATTTATTAATGTAAGTTTCGATATAAAATATTCACAAATTGTTTTTTCTATGTTAAAAATGAAACTAAATTTAAAGAATATAATTGCGGTAGCAATTTTACTCTCAGCAACAACTATGTTTTGGGCTTGTGACCCAGAAGGTGAAAAACAAGGAATCCCCTCTCCTCCTACACAAATACTTAACGGATTGTATATGTTCGGAGATAAGGGTGAAAACGAAATTCCAATTAGTTTTGATTTGGTTCGTTGGGAAAAAGATGATACGGGAAAATATACCAAATACTTTAGTTATGAAGATATAAATTATTCGGATGATAATATAATGCTGGCAGGGGTAAAAGATTATGGTAGTACTTTACATTATGATACAATTATAATATTACTTGATGATAACGGATACATTAAACAGAAGCAAACTAACAGGAGAGAGACATATAGTGATAATACTCCTTATGGAAAACCTTACGTAGTTGATTTTTTAAAATATTATTATGACAAAGATGGATTTCTCGTAAGAGTGACAAATACGTTTCCTGAAGAAGGGGAAAAAGATTTGGTATTGCTAACCGTAGAAAACAGCAATGTAACCCAGGTAAAAGAATTGCTTTATCCGATAACGGGTCGTGAAGCCTATCAGACAATAACTTATGACTATACATATGATGATAAAGATTTTATACCTATGAGCGATTGGGCACCATGTACTCCACTACAGGTTGTGGCATTGACATACTTGACACCATTTTATGATAATTTGTTAGGACAAAAAAGTAAAAATAATATAGTTGATGTTGATATCCAATATGAAAAACCTGAATATCAGGCTCACTTTAATAAAATAACCTATGCACCGGAATACGATGAAGAAGATAGGTTGGTAGCAATTAAACATACAGGTCGGGTTACTAAAAGTCAAGGAGGAGGTGGTAATTCCATAGATTTTGACAATGTAAAAACTACATTTCTGTATAAAAAGATATACCCGTCTGATTTCTAATTACTCCTCTTTCACTCGTCAGCAAACTGGCATAAGAGTTTTCTTACCTTATAAATCAAGTAGGCTCCTAAGTTTTTTAGGAGCCTATTTTTCTATGCGTAATAGCGGCGTTCGTTAAATATTTGTGCTTAAAAAATTAAGCCCTTACTTTTGCCCTCACATTCTTTGAGTAAAAATGAGGAATGATTTAGTTAGCTACGAGTTATTAGCTACAAGCTATAAGTTTTGTCCTTTATCTTTTATTCTTTTATCTTTTTTAGTACAATATGACTTTCTCTCAGCAAATAACGCCTCAAAAAAATGCCTTTGCAAACGTTAAAATGTTTGCCGTTATCTCTATTTTATTAGAGAGAGAGAGAGAGAGAGAGAGAGAGAGAGAGAGACTTTAGTTGATTTACGATTTTTTGATTTACCATTTACTATTTCCGTAAATTGGTATTATTCCTTACCATTCCTTTTATTTTCCACATTATTAATACATATCATTTGTTCTTTCGGATTTAAAATCCGAAAGCGGATAATTGCGGATTTTAAATCCGCAATTAATAACTCAGTGGATTTAAAATCCACTGAGACGATAACTACAGTTTATTCTTTATCTATTATAGGGCGAAAGATTTTTCGCCCCTACCGTAGCTTGTTTTCCCTTGTTTTCTATTCATGTATAA
The DNA here is from genome assembly GCF_010501035.1 of Paludibacter sp. 221. Classification (GTDB taxonomy): domain Bacteria; phylum Bacteroidota; class Bacteroidia; order Bacteroidales; family Paludibacteraceae; genus QVMH01. The sequence goes on along the minus strand of NZ_QVMH01000061.1, from coordinate 6,226 downwards.
TGAATGTTGGTTGTGTGTTTCACAGAGCCGCACAGAGTCGTTCACGGAGTTTTGCAGAGTGTTATTCACTTCTGCGAAGCTCCGTGTTTTTCTTTGTGTGGTTTTGTGGGATTGCCCCACCAACCTTCCGGCCTCTCCCGCCTTTCAGGCACCCTCTCCAAACGGAGAGGGAAAAAGGAAAAGAGTTTTTGGGAGGCTCATATATTGCTGGTGCGGATATTTGTCTGTGCATCATCCGTATAGCGGCTTTCAGTCCGCTTTACGGATAAAAGAAATAGAAAACGTAGGCTCGCGCGGATGTAGCGTACCTACGGCACGCTTGTAATGAGGTGGCTTGTACTGTTACCAAACTTTAATCCCTACGGGATATTTTAAAAATATGAATGATAGATAACAAATGTAGGGGCGAAAAATCTTTCGCCCGATAAGAAGAAAACAAAAGAATATTACCCGTAAAGCGGGTTCGAATAGATTAGAGAATCAAGAGCCAAGAGCCAAGAATCAAGACAAAAGAAATAAGAACGAGGAAAAAGGTGAACATAATTTACCCGTAAAGCGGACTCGAAGCCGCTATACGGGACGGGAATAAGACCAAATACTTGTAACTCGTAACTATTAACTTGTAACTAAATAATAACTAATAATTAACCATTAATAATTAATGTCCCCCAAATGGCGCAAGTTTAGCGTAGTGTAACTTGTGCCGAAAACAAATGCAGTNTGGCGCAAGTTTAGCGTAGTGTAACTTGTGCCGAAAACAAATGCGGTTTAAAACTGCAAAAAAACATAGTCACAAGTCACAGACTTGCGCCAAATATGGGGTTAAATGGGGATTACGTTTGAAACGTAAAACAATTGCCCTCTCGTTGCAAACGAGAGGTAGAGAATAAAGCTAACATAATTTACCCGTAAAGCGGACTCGAAGCCGCTATACGGGATGGGAATAAAACCAAATACTTGTAACTCGTAACTATTAACTTGTAACTAAATAATAATTAAACATTAATAACTAACAATTAATAATTATCATCATGAACAGAAAGCAATCATTCAGACAGGCTTTAGTTTTAGTCTGTGTTTTTCATTTTTCGTTTTTCATTTTTAGTGCAACTGCACAGGTTACTATTGGTGGCGAAAGTGCTCCTGCAAAAGGTGCTACGCTTGATTTAAGCCCTTCGAGTGGTTATATCGGTGGCTTAAAACTGCCTAATGTGTATTTGGATAATAACCTTACTTCTATACCCACTTCGTTTACCGAAAGCTCAGATGCAGTGAAGTCTGAACTGACAGGTACGGTGGTGTATAATACTAATAATACTATAGGAACGGGGGCTTTTATCTGGAATGGCTCGAAGTGGGAACGCATTGGATATGCTCAAAAAAAGCTCACTACTTCGGACGTGAGCAGTATAAACTTTATAACTGATGCCAACATTGTTAATGTCCCCGTTGGCTGGGATACCAAAACAGTGGCCACATTCAGCATACCCCAGTCAGGATTTTATGCTGCTACTTTGTCTTTTTCGGTTAGAGTAGATAAAACAGTAGAGACAACTGCAGTTTCTCCTTATTCTTATGCTTTCCATATGTCATTGCAACGCGATAATGTTACGTATCTGAACATTCAACAATATGCATATGGTAATGTTAATGGTATTGCTGTATTTGGTACGCAAACTTGTTATTTTGAAGCAGGCGAATACACTGTCTGTTATCGTGGTTCCAATGCACTCCAAATTTATTCAGGTACATGTACCTTAATGAAATTGGATTAAAGAATTAGAAACTGTTTTGAATTTTACGAGTGAGTCATTCAGGGCTTATTTTTATTTCTTTCATGTTCTTTTCGGCCTTTTAGTGTCTTTGAATTTTCATTTTTCTTTAATAGCCTGCTATTAGGCTAAAAATAAAAATCCAAACCCTTCTAAGAATGACTAAAAAAGAACTTATGAAAAAATTCAAAACAGTTTCTTAATTTATATGAATATCCGTTTTAGTGCCTAATTTTCTTCTTTACTCAACCGACCTTATCCGGTGAGCCGAAAAAATAGAAGCCCCTCCAATACATGCTTATTTTATCTATAAAGATTAAATATTTTCAAAAAGAAACTGCCAATTTTTCATTTTCTGAAAAAAGCACTACATTTGTTTGATTATTTATATTCGAGTTATATTCGAGCAAAAAACATAATACAATACAATAATGAAATTCATAGCATCAAGTACCGCTTTATCGAGCCATCTGCAAGCAATAAGCCGTGTTATCAATAGTAAAAACTCGCTTCCGATACTGGACAATTTCCTGTTCGAACTGAATGGAAATACGTTGACAATGACCGCTTCCGATATTGAAACCACTCTGGTTACGTCGATGGAAGTGGAAAGCGCAGAAGGCAGCGGAAAAGTTGCCGTAACTTCAAAATTGTTGTTAGATACTTTGCGTGAGTTTTCGGAGCAACCGCTTTCGTTTGATATTAACGACTCGAACCTTGCGCTGGTAATCACCTCGTCGAACGGGTCGTACAACTTTATCGGGCAAAACGGCGACGAGTATCCCCGCCTGCCCGAAATGCAAGGCGATGCACGCAGCCTGAATATCCCGGTCGAAACACTGTCTACGGGTATTGTAAAAGCATTATTTGCTACTGCCGACGATGAGCTTCGTCCGGTGATGAACGGTGTCTTTTTCGATATCGACGCCGAAGGGCTTACACTGGTTGCTACCGATGCGCACAAACTTGTGCGTTATAAAACAAAATACGCATCGGCATCGGTACAGGGCGACGAGCGCGAATCGTTCATCCTGCCGAAGAAACCGGCTACGATGCTTAAAAATATCCTCCCGAAAGAATCGGGCGATGTGGCCATCGAGTTCGACAACAAAAACGCACGTTTCAAGCTCGAAAACTACACGATGGTATGCCGTCAGGTCGAAGGGCGTTTTCCTAACTACAACGGCGTTATCCCTAAAGAAAATCCCTACAAGGTGATAGTAGACAGGGTGAGTATAATGAACGCATTGAAGCGTGTATCGGTTTTTGCAAATCAGGGAAGCAACCTTGTCAAGCTGGCTTTCTCTGCCAACCAGATACATGTGTCGGCTCAGGACATCGACTTCTCGATATCGGCCGAAGAAACCATCAACTGCCAGTACGAAGGCGATAAAATCAACATTGGATTCAAATCCTCGTTCCTTATCGAGATACTGAACAATATTGATTCGGCGGATGTTATTTTCGAGTTGGCCGACCCATCGCGCGCAGGCTTGATACTTCCTTTCGAGAACGAAGAGAACGAAGAAGTATTGATGCTGCTTATGCCAATGTTGCTGAGTGAATAACAAGCCCCTCCAAACCTCCCCCAAGAGGAGGCTTATAATAGGCAAAAAAACTAAAAAAACACTAATTTACAAAGCAAAGTCTCTGGCTATATAAGCAAAGCCTCCCCTTGGGGGAGGTTTGGAGAGGCAATTATTATGAAACAATTTTTGAAGTACACCTTAGCCACGATTGTCGGTATCCTTATCGCTTCAATCATAACAATGTTTATATTTTTCGGGATGCTCGGCTCGCTGCTAAGCCCGAAGGAAGCTGTAACCACACTAAAGCCTAATTCGGTATATCAGCTCGATTTGAGTGGCTCGTTGGTGGAACGAACCGAAGATAATCCATTCGAGTTTCTTACAGGGAGGTATGCCGAAACCAATATAGGGCTCGACGAGATACTTGCCAATATCCGTAAAGCAAAAGACAATCCTAATATTGCCGGAATACAATTAAATTGCGGCGCGCTATCGGCCGGATATGCGTCGGTAACAGAAATACGCGATGCGTTGGCCGATTTCAAAGAGTCGGGAAAATTCATCGTGGCGTATGCCGACAGCTATACGCAAAAGATGTATTATCTGGCATCGGTTGCCGATCAGGTTTTGCTAAACCCCATCGGTTCGGTCGAGTTCCAAGGTATATCGTCTACCACCATGTTTTACAAAAACATGCTTGATAAACTGGGTATCGAAATGCAGATAGTAAAAGTAGGCGAGTTCAAATCGGCTGTTGAGCCTTACATCAACACCAAAATGAGCGATGCCAACCGCCAACAGGTAACTGTATATGTAAACTCCATCTGGCAAAACCTGCTTAACGAGGTTTCGGAAGCACGGGGTATTGCCGTTAACCGGCTAAGCGCGTATGCCGACGAGGCGTTGAGCTTCCGCGAAGCACAAAAAACGTTGGATTACGGGTTTGTCGACCAGCTTGTGTATCAGAGCGAGGTAGAGGAGATTGTAAAAACGTATATGGGAGAAACGGGTAAGAGCAAGCCTGTTTTTGTGAAACACTCGGCAATGAAAAACGTGCCCGAAGATAAAAAATACAACAAAACCAAACTTGCCGTGATATATGCCGTAGGCGGCATCGACATGAGCGAAACAGACGGTATTGTGTCAAAAAAACTGGTAAAAACGATTAATAAGGTTGCCGACGACGATGCGGTGAAAGCTGTGGTGTTCCGCATCAACTCAGGTGGCGGAAGCGCATATGGCTCGGAGCAAATATGGTACGCCCTTACCCGGCTGAAAGCGAAAAAACCGCTGATTGTTTCGATGGGCGACTATGCGGCATCGGGCGGTTATTACATTGCCTGTATGGGCGACCAGATAATAGCGCAACCCAATACGCTTACAGGCTCGATAGGGGTTTTCGGACAGATACCCAACATCGGCAAGTTGAGCGAAAAAATAGGGCTGAACTACGATGTGGTGAAAACCAATAAAATGAGCGAAGGAATTACCATTCACCGTGCGTTCACACCCGAGGAAAGAGGCATCATGCAAAACTATGTAAACCAAACTTATGAGCTTTTCGTGCAGCGTTGTGCCGATGGCCGCGATATGACTACCGCGCAGATTAAAGCAATAGCCGAAGGGCGTGTGTGGACAGGCGAAAACGCGCTGGAAATAGGCTTGGTAGATAAACTGGGCAACCTGAACGACGCTATCGCATTGGCTGCCCAAGCAGCAAATATCGACTCGTACGCTGTTGCCGAATATCCTGCAAAAGAAGATTTCATGTCGCAACTGCTGAAAGGTATGTCGGACGATGTGGAAACACGCTTCCTGAAATCGAAGTTGGGCGACCGCTATAATGCTTTCAGAGAAATAAGCAACATGGAAAACATGAACGGTATTTTTGCCCTCATGCCTTTCGGTGTGGAAGTAAGATAAGATACAAGCCCCTCCAAACCTCCCCCAAGGGGAGGCTTATGAAGCTACATAAATGGGGCTTCTGAAATATTAATTTTAATGATAATTCCTGAAAGCCTCCCCTTGGGGGAGGTTTGGAGGGGCGAACGTGTGCTTGGTAACCACGTTAAAAAAACAAGAAAATGAAAAAACAAGTTTCCGTAGCCTTTATGGTATGCGGGTTGTTGTTCGCAACCTGCCTTATTGTAGCAAACATCGTTGAGCAAAAACTCATTGCTATTGGTCCTGTCCAAGCCACTGCCGGCTTGCTTATTTTTCCGGTTTCGTACATTGTAAACGACCTTATTGCCGAGGTATGGGGATACCGAAAGGTGCGCCTCATAATATGGTACGGGTTTCTGATGAATTTTTTGGCCGTTGGGATTTTCCAACTGAGCATACTTGTGCCCGGGTCTGAAAACTTTCACCATCAGGATGCTTTCAGTTTGGTGCTGGGCAATACGCTCCGCATCACTATTGCCAGTTTCATTGCATTTCTGTTCGGCTCGTTCCTCAATGCCTACGTTATGAGCCGGATGAAGATTTTGCAACACGGGCGAGGCTTCTCGCTTCGCGCCATTGTGTCCACCATTGTAGGCGAAGGGGTGGATTCGCTTATCTTTTTCTTTATCGCTTTTTTCGGTATCCTGTCAGTTCGCGATTTGTTCATCCTGATACTCACCCAGACTGCCATGAAAACCGCTTACGAGATTTTGGCTCTGCCTGTTACAAATATCCTTGTAAAGTGGGTAAAGAAAAAAGAGCAAACCGATGTGTACGACAACGATATATCATACAATCCGCTCAAGATAAAGGATGTATAGGTAATTATTGTTTAGTTACAAGTTAATAGTTACGAGTTACACACGGTGACATTAATTATTAGTTATTAATGTTTAATTATTATTCTTTTTAAACACGGAGACACTAAGACACGGGGATATTAATTATTAGTTATTAATGTTTAATTATTATTTCCGTATA
>NZ_QVMH01000060.1 GCF_010501035.1 Paludibacter sp. 221 | reverse complement strand
AGGTGTAGCGGTGGCTTTTTTGTTTACTTTTTCAGCTATAGGAAAAAGTAAAAGCCTGTCCGGCTCGAGGACGAAAGGCTAAATAGCGGGAATACTCGAACTTTCTCTAAATCCCTCTCTCAAAAAGAGGGACTTGGAGAATAGGAAACGAAAGAACAATATCTTGGATGAGTTGGGTGATTAAAATGCAATTTTGGGTTACCCTATTGCATAATACTTCAAAAGCCGGAGCAAATGTTCCGGCTTTTGAAGTGTATTTATACCTTATTATATAATAGCCGACGAAAATCAGGCTGTAGCTTTCTTTTTCAGCCCTGCATATACCTTATTATATATAGGTGTATCTATTCCGTGTTTGCGTGCCAGTTCTATTACGATTCCGGTCAGGGTATTGAGTTCGGTACTTCTTCCGGCTTTGAAATCGGTATGCATCGACGAGGTGGTTTCAAACGGCAGGTCTTCCAACTGGCGTATTACGTCATCTATTACCGAGCTGTCTACATTTGCCCCCTCGGCATGTGCTACTTCAAGCAGCTCGTTCAGCAAGCCTGTTAATGTACTCCTGCGGGTATCATCTGTAAGCAATGCCCCGAAACTGACATCGAAATACGATGTGAGCGAAGCGGTAGACGATATAAAGAAGAATTTTTTCCAGATAACGGACAGTATATCGAAAGAAAGCCGCGCATCGAATCCCGCATCTTTCATCACCTGCTCCATAAAACGGAGCCGTACATCGGTCTTCCAATTCTCATACCCGAAATGAACAAGGTGTATATTGCCCGAACTTTCGATAACCCCCGGAGCATTGAGCCGCCCCACTATGTATGTACAGCCATACCACACCTCGGTATCGGGTAGCATGCGGCGTATGCGGGTAGTATTGTCTATCCCGTTGAGCAAAGGCAGTATTACCGTATCAGCACCTACACAGGGTTTCAGTTGCTCGATACTTGCGTCGAGGTCGTAGCTTTTTGTACTTATAATAATATAGTCTGCTGTTCCTATTTCCGACACATTGTCGGTAGCCAGTGTGGGATGGGTTACAAACGACCCATCTTCGGTTATCACTTTCAGTCCTTTTTCTTTTATAGCTTGCAGATGTTGTCCGCGAGCCACAAAATACACTTCAATTTCGGGGTCGTTTTCATACTTGTGCGAAAGCATTCCGCCATAATACCCACCTACTCCGCCTAAGCCGAATATCACAATTTTTGTCTTCATTATACCTTAATATTATATAAGCAGGTGCAAAGGTATTATTTCTTCATAAAAATTGTGAGGATTTTTTCAGGAAAAGACATTTTTCCTACAATAATAAAACTGTATCGCACTATAAATAAAAAGGCAGCATTGCAAATGCAAAACCGCCTTTCTGAAGATATTTTTACACTACACTATAGTTTTACAATCTGAACGTAATTGCGTAGATTGTAACTGCCAACTGTAGATGCCGCCTGCCCCGATTGCATAAAAACTTTCAAGTTCGTATTTTGAAGTGCAACTGAAAGAGAACGAATTACCAAAATAACACTCTGTGTGGCTCTGTGAAATACAATACTTAGAGCTTGCCCTGAAATATCTCGTACCACCATGTGGAGATTATTAAAAGTTTTTTCTACCTTTGCCGCCGGAAAAGAAGATGCTGAGTACTCATCCGGAACTTTTTCAAAAAATTATTGATATTGAAGCGTTAAGAACATATAATTGTGGAGTCGCTATAACACAGGCACTATACAATTATACGACTTGAACAATTCAACAAAAAATGGGGTGCCTTAATAATTTCGGGCTGAGATCATACCCTTAGAACCTGCCATGTAATTGTGGATAGGGAATAAGCAGAGATCCTGTTTTATACATTACCCGTATTAATTTATCCCGTGTCTTATTGCACGTACATGTGTCCATTTCGGGCTGTAAAACCAAACAGCCGGAACCCCAACGCTGTATGCACAAGAAGCACGGAATTAAACAATACTCAGGGTAAGTTGTATAAAGCTTGGTCAGTATTCATCTCCGTGTTTTTAGGCTCTCTAATCAAAAATTATTAACATTTAATTAATTGATTATGAGACAATTTTTAATCACACTGGCAATTTTATTATCATCTGTGGCCATCTTCGCCCAATACACCGTAAAAGGAACGGTGCTGGACGAAAACGGAAATCCGATGGAAGGAAGCTCCGTAGTGCTCGAAGAAACCGCGCAAGGAAAAACAACCGCAAAAGACGGAACGTTCGTATTCGAAAACCTCGACAGCGAAAGCCACACAATCCATGTACTTTATTTAGGATACGAATCTGTGAAACGCAAGGTAAAAGCGGGCGAAAGTATCCAAATCGGGCTGCAACGCAAATCGTTCAATCTGGACGAAGTGACGGTTACTTCGCTGCGGGCAACCGACCGCTCGGCTGTGGCTTACAGCAACGTAACGGCCGAGGAGCTGTCGCAACGCAATCTGGGGCAAGACCTGCCCTACCTGTTGTCGCTCACACCCTCGTTTGTAGCAACCTCCGATGCCGGAACGGGTATCGGCTATACAGGCTTCCGCATACGCGGCACGGATGCCAACCGTATCAACGTAACTATCAACGGAATACCGTACAACGATGCCGAGTCGCAAGGATCGTTTCTTGTAAATGTGCCCGACCTTGCATCGTCGCTATCGTCGGTACAAGTACAGCGCGGGGTAGGAACTTCGACCAACGGGGCAGCGGCTTTCGGGGCAAGCATCAACATGCAGACCGACCACGTAAGCACCGAGCCTTATGCCGAAGTGTCTACGTCGTACGGCTCGTTCAACACCACAAAATACACCGTAAAGGCGGGAACGGGCATCATGGCCAACCGCCTGGCGTTCGACGGGCGTGTGTCGGGCATCAACTCCGACGGATATGTGGACAGGGCTTTCAGCGACCTGAAATCCTACATGTTCTCGGCCGGATATTATGGAGACAATACCACCCTGAAATTCCTCTCGTTTGGCGGAAAGGAAAAAACCTATCAGGCATGGAACGGTGTCGATTTGGAGCTGGTACGCCTCAACCCATTGGAATATAAGCGCACGTACAACGACATAGGCCGTTATGTGGACGACGAGGGTAATGTACAGTTTTACGACAACCAGACCGACAACTACACCCAGATACATTACCAACTGCACTGGATGCAGAAATTCACGCCACACCTGTACCTGAACATGGCATTGCACTATACCGATGGCGAGGGATATTACGAGGATTATAAGACCGGCCGCAAATACGTGGAATATGGGCTTACCCCTGCCACAATAGGAGGTGTGGAACTAAAGAAAACCGACCTGATACGCCAAAAATGGCTACAAAGTGATTTTTACGGGCTGGTATTTTCACTTAACTATAACAAGGAGAAACTGCAAGCCTCGCTCGGCGGAGGGGCAAACCGCTATGCCTGCGACCATTTCGGGAAAGTGCTTTGGGTACGGCACCCGAACGGATTCGACCCTGACAAGGATTGGTACAGGGGAAATTCGATAAAAGACGATGCCAACATTTACGCCAAGGCAAACTGGGAAGCGTTTCGCAACTTTTTTGTTACTGCCGACCTTCAATTCCGATATGTAAAATACCGGTTGAAAGGCGAGGACGATAAATACGACGAGCAAAACGGCACGATGCGCGACATCACTCAAACGCACAACTTCCCGTTTTTCAATCCCAAAGTAGGTGTAACGTACAAGCCGGGCAGGAATCAAAACATATTCGCATCGTTCTCGGTAGCCAACCGCGAACCAAACCGCAACAACTACACCGATGCAGGCGAAAACGAGAAACCTACCGGCGAACGCCTTTACGATACCGAGGTAGGTTATCAGTTTCTATCCCCACGTTTCGGCGCAGGCGTAAACCTATATTATATGAGGTACAAAGACCAACTGATACTTACCGGAAAGATAAGCGATATAGGCGAGCCACTCACCAGCAATATACCCAACAGCTACCGTGCAGGGATAGAGCTTACAGCAGGCTGGAAAATATCGCAGTTGCTACGGTGGGACGGCAACATGACCCTGAGCCAAAATAAAATACTGGGCTTCACCGAACGCGACGTAGATATATACGACGAAAACGGCGACTGGACAGGCACACGCGACAATGATTTGGGAACAACGGACATATCGTACTCACCGGCCATCATTGCAAACAGTATTTTCACATTCAACTACCGGAACTTTGAGGCAGGGCTGTACTCATCATACGTGGGACGACAGTATATCGACAACACATCGGACAAGGAACGTTCCATCAACCCGTACTTTGTGAATAATGTGAGCGTGAAATACACCTTGCCATTCAACAAAGTGCTGAAAGGAATAGATTTTCAACTGCTGATAAACAACCTGTTCAACGCCCAATACGAGAGCAACGGCTATACGTGGTATTCTTATTACGTAGGCGAGCAACGGTACAACGAATTGCGCCACTTTCCGCAGGCAGGCACCAACTTTATGACATCGGTAACGCTGCGGTTTTAATACAATCCGAAAATACCTTGATTAACTGTCTCTGAAGTCTTTTTTGAACGCAGATTACGCAAATTCAGTTTTTAATAACTTACATAAATTCAACAACATAACATTTGTGTGAATTTGCGTGATTTGCGTTCCTTATGATTTTGAGAGCCTTTCGTTGGCGCAAGTTTAGCGTAGCGCAACTTGTACCGGCTATTTAAGAGGTTGTTTTTAACTTCGGACACCCCGCACCTCATTTTCTGCACCCGAATCAAAATCCGCCTTTACTTTCTCGAAATATTTGGGATTACCGCTTTCAATCAGAGGCATAAATACGAAGAATTTTTATAAGTTTGCAAAAACAAAACCATGTAGACTTATGTACAAAAATCAGCAAATAGCAAAAAACATATATTACGCAGGGGTAAACGACCGTCAGAAAACAAAGTTCGAAAACCTGCACCCGCTACCCTATGGAGTATCGTACAACTCGTACCTCATAGTGGACGAAAAAATAGCATTGGTAGAAACTGTAGACGCCTGCTTTGGCGACGAGTTTATAGATAAGATACAATCGCAGATAGCCAACCGCCCTATCGACTACCTGATAGTGAATCACATGGAGCCCGACCATTCAGGCTCAATACGCCAGCTTCGCCTGCATTATCCCGATGTCACCATCGTAGGCAATGCTAAAACCCTGAGCATGATTGAAGGATACTACGGCATGACAAATAACGTACTGGAGGTAAAAGACGGCGACACGCTTAGTTTAGGCACACACGAGTTGCAGTTCCACCTTACCCCTATGGTACATTGGCCCGAAACCATGATGACTTATGACACAACCGAAAAAGTACTGTTTTCGGGCGATGCCTTCGGGTGTTTCGGCGCGCTGAATGGCGCTGTACTCGATACGGAGATGAATTTATCACCCTATTGGGACGAGATGATACGGTATTATGCCAACATTGTGGGAAAATACGGCTCACCCGTTCAGAAAGCATTGGAAAAACTATCGGGCATCCGGATAGACACAATTTGCAGCACACACGGCCCGGTATGGACAAAGCACATCCCCGAAGTAGTAAGCATATACGACAAGCTGAGCCGTTACGAACATCTGGACGAAGGAGTGGTGATTGTGTACGGCTCGATGTACGGCAACACCGAGCGGATGGCAGAAGCAACCGCACAAGGGCTGGCACAAGCAGGCGTAAAAAACATCATTGTACACAATGCTTCCAAATCAGACCCTTCGGTCATACTGCGCGATATTTTCAAATACAACGGGCTTATTATAGGCAGCCCCACTTATTCCAATGAATTATACCCCGAAATAGATTCGCTACTGAAAAAGATAGAAATTCGCGGTATAAAAAACCGTACGTTCGGATATTTCGGCTCATTCACATGGGCAGGTGCGGCGGTAAAACGGCTTACCGCCTTTGCCGAGCAGATGAAATGGGAAACAGCCCCAATCGTACCCGAAGAAAAACAGGGCTTGAAACCCGAGGCGTATAACAAATGTATAGAACTGGGAGAAAAAATAGCCTCCATGCTGAAAAAAGCATAGAACTATTTGTTCTTGAATTATCTAAAGTAAAAGCCTCAAGTCGTCAGCCAACCGGTGACTATAGCCTGAAAACAAAACTTGTAACTTGTAGCTACTAACTACTAACTCAGAAAACGCATGGAAGAACTAACACTTGTAACACCCACATTCCTGTTCTCGGCAGTATCGCTCATACTGCTGGCATACACTAACAGGTTTCTTTCGTATGCTCAGTTGGTGCGCACGCTGAAAGACAGGTATATGGAAGACAAGTCAGCACTTACACATGCCCAAATCGTAAACCTGCGCAAGCGGCTCAATCTTACCCGCAGCATGCAGATTTTCGGAGTTGTGAGCCTGCTATTGTGCGTAGCCACCATGTTTCTTATTTATATAGGCCTCCAGATTATATCCATTATTATATTCGGCATAGCATTAATTTTTCTGATTATCTCGCTTGCCCTGTCGGTATGGGAAATTCTGGTCTCTACCCGTTCGCTCGAAATATACCTGAGCGATATGGAGAAAGAGGAATAAGGAGAAGAAGGTAAAAGGAGTTAGATGGAGTTAGAAGAATAAGAGTAAAAGGGGGATTTTAGGAGAAAAGAAAAACACACTTTTACCTTTTACCTTTCTACTTTTACCTAAAAATCCTGGCTCTTGTTTCCCAACTAATAATTGATAATTAAAAACTAATAATTAACCATATATGTACAACGGATTCGTACGTGTAGCAGCAGCCGTTCCGCAACTGAAAGTTGCCGACTGCCATTTCAATGTAAAACAGATAATAGCCCTTGCAAATCAGGCTGAGGAAGAAAAAGCGCAGGTAGTGTGCTTCCCCGAGCTTTGCATTACAGGTTACACCTGTGCCGACCTATTCACGCAACAGCAACTACTGGAAAACGCTGAAAAAGCACTTTCTCAATTACTGGTAGAAACCTTTGCCACCACAGCCGTTATCATAATAGGCATGCCCGTAAGAACGGGTAACAAGCTATTCAATACAGCGATAGTAATACAGGGCGGGCGTATTCTGGGCATCGTACCCAAAACGTACATACCCAACAACAACGAGTTTTACGAAAAACGCTGGTTTAGCCCTGCCGACCCATCGCTCAACAGTATAACCATCAGCGGGCACACAGTACCTTTCGGCACAAACCTGCTTTTTTGTGATAAAAAATTCACATTCGCCCTCGATATTTGCGAAGACCTTTGGGCTCCTATACCACCCAGTTCGCAACATGCCATGCACGGCGCACAGGTTATATTCAACCTGTCGGCAAGCAACGAGCTGGTAGGCAAAAACGCCTACCGCCGCCAGCTTATCAGCCAACAGTCGGCACGCTGCATGGCAGGCTATGTATATGTGGCATCGGGCACGGGCGAATCGACCACCGACCTTGTTTTCGCGGGCAACGCCTACATAGCCGAAGATGGTAGTATCATTGCCGAATCGGAAAGATTCTTACAAAACGCACACCTCACCGTGAGCGACATAGATATAGAACGACTCGAAGCCGACCGCCTGCGCAATTCCAACTTTGAGCAGGGAAAATCGCCCAACCAATACCGTATCGTTGAGTTGGAAGAAGCACATTATAAAACCTTCAAACTGAAACGCACATTCAACAAACACCCCTTTGTGCCTTCGGGCAAAATGCGCGACGAACATTGCGAAGACGTATTCTCAATACAAACCGCCGGACTGGCTAAGAGGTGGAAACACACCAATGCCCACACGATGGTAATAGGCATTTCGGGCGGATTGGATTCCACACTTGCGTTGCTGGTATGTGTGCGCACAGCCGACCTGCTTGGCTACGACCGCAACCGGATAATAGGAATAACCATGCCGGGATTCGGCACTACCTACCGCACCTATACCAATGCCGTAGAACTGATGAAGTCGCTCGGAATTACTTCGAGGGAAATTTCGATAAAAGATGCCTGCCTGCAACACTTCAAAGACATAGGGCACGACCCGCAGGTACACGACGTCACTTACGAAAATGTACAGGCACGGGAGCGCACACAGATATTAATGGATATTGCCAACCAGCAAAACGGACTGGTAGTAGGCACAGGCGACCTGTCGGAGCTTGCTCTGGGCTGGGCTACCTACAACGGCGACCACATGTCGATGTATGCCGTAAACAACGGAGTGCCTAAAACACTGGTGCGCTACCTTGTAAAGTGGGTATCGGAACAGATGGACGACAAAACACAGGCAATACTGAATGATGTATTGGATACTCCTGTAAGCCCCGAACTGCTCCCTGCGGACAATGACGGAAAAATAGCCCAAAAGACCGAAGATATAGTAGGCCCGTACGAGTTACACGATTTTTTTCTGTACTACCTTGTGCGGTTTGGTTTTAGTGCCAATAAAATATTCTTCCTCGCCACAGAGGCTTTTAAAAACGACTATAGCGAAACAGAAATAAAAAAATGGCTGAAAATATTCCTGCGCCGTTTCTTCACACAGCAGTTCAAACGCTCGTGTACGCCCGATGGCCCGAAGGTAGGCTCTATTAACCTCTCGCCACGTGGCGACTGGCGCATGCCAAGCGATGCCGTAGCCTTCGGACTGGATGAATAAACGCTATTTTTTCCAGACACGGAAAAATTAATTGTTAATGATTAATGTTTAATTATTATTTTTTTAAACACGGAGACACTAAGACACGGGGGTAATTATTAGTTATCAATGTTTAATTATTATTGTTTCCGTATAGCGGCTTAAAGTCCGCTTTACGGATAAATTATGTTTACCTCAGTCCTTTCGGATTTATAATCCGAAAGCTACTATCTGCGGATTGCAAATCCGCTATTAGTATATCATCGGATTGCCGCTCGAACTTGTTCGCACCGCAAAGCGGATTGTTCCATTGGCTTGCCAAGAAATCCGATGAGACGGCTAAATCGGAATGTGCCATCTGCACCAGCCGAGTAGATAAAAAAAATTAAAAACACAGAAGCCTGTAAACCAATCTACTTATGAATATGTTGTTTATATTCCCCGCCGAGGGGATACAGTATCGAATCTTATATTAAAAATAACAGATATGGAAAAATTTTTTGAAAGGATTATTTACGGAAACAGTCTCGAAAACTGGGGCATTTCAATACTAATAGTCATCGGCGCATTGATACTGAACAAGATTATAAAACTGCTCAACAAACACATATTCCAAAAAGCCGCCTCGAAAACCAAAAACCGTTTCGACGACATCCTGTTCCAGTCGCTCGAAGCACCAGTATTACTGGGCGTAATACTGGTAGCCATATGGATAGCGCTCGTACGCTTAAATACACCGGATAAGTTTCACCAATATACAATACAGGCATATCAGATATTGGCTGTGCTCAACGTCACTTGGTTTTTTGCACGCCTGCTCACTTCATTGCTCGACGAAACTACCAAGCAAAAAGCAGAATCCAACGATAAAAAGACGAAAAAAAATATCGACAAGAAATTTTTACCCTTGGCAAAACGCTTTCTTTTAATCATCATTTGGGGTATCGGAGGCGTAACCGCACTCAGTAATGCAGGCATAAGCGTGGGAGCATTGCTTGGTACACTGGGAATTGGGGGTGTAGCCATAGCTTTGGCAGCGCAAGACACCATCAAGAACCTGCTGGCAGGGGTAACCATATTCACCGACCAACCGTTTCAGATTGGCGACCGCATACGTTTTAGCGGCATTGATGGCAATGTAGAAGATATAGGACTGAGAAGTACACGCATACGCACCCTCGAAAAACGACTGCTTACTATCCCGAACTATAAGATAATGGATGCCGCTATCGAGAATGTGAACACCGAACCAATGCGTAAAGTCACGCTGAACCTTGGGCTGACCTATGACACCACGCCGGAAAAAATGCAAGCCGCTATGGACATACTGAAGCAAATGCCTCAAAAAGTGAAATTCGTAAGCCCAAAAGACATGGTTGTGGCATTTACCGACTTTGGCAGTTCCGCGCTGGGTATTACCTTTATTTACTATGTGGAGAAAAAAGGCGATGTGTTCAGCACCAATACAAGTGTGAACATGGAAATACTTAATTCGTTCAATGCCGCCGGACTGAGTTTTGCTTTCCCCACCCAAAGCATCTATCTGGAAAAAAAGGGGGATGAAAAATAAAACGAGTAAGTATAGCCCGCCCGTTTTGGGAGAAGCCCTCTTTTTTTAAAATAACTTAATCGGGAAACGGAAAAACCACAGCCTGCATGTTTTTTTGTATATTTGCATAATATAGGATGCGCCCCAATACAGCTCGGCTGCGTGCGCGCCTTTCACTATATTTGTCCTAAGTACATGACAATAAATATTGAATATTTTTTTCAATCTGTTATAGGTGCCGTTCCGACCTTGTCCGGTGAGCCGAAAAACAAGTGAAAGGAGCGCAAAAATACTCACTGTTTGAGCATAGCGAGTTTGAGGATTTTAGCTCCTTGAGCGTAAGTTTTTCGTGCGAAGCGGGCATAGTCTTGATCTTTTGTTCCTTTTGCATCAAGGCAAAAGGAAATTAGATAATTTAGGCAAACAATATCATTATTTGTAAAATACTGATTGCAATTCAATTTTTGTCATATACTAAAATATTTGTCTACAATTTATTCTCAAAAAAAAGGATGGAAAATACAGGAATGGTACTTCGCACCGAACATCTGTACAAAAAGTACGGAAAACGGACTGTTGTAAACGATGTTTCGATTTATGTGGAGCAGGGCGAAATAGTGGGCTTGCTTGGGCCTAACGGTGCGGGAAAAACCACCACTTTTTATATGACAACAGGGCTGGTAGTACCCAATTCGGGGAAAATTTTCCTTAACGACAAGGAAATTACCAAATACCCCGTTTATAAGCGTGCGCAAAGCGGAATAGGCTATCTGGCACAGGAAGCATCCGTTTTCAGGAAAATGTCGGTAGAAGATAATATCAAGGCTGTGTTGGAAATGACCAAGTTCAGCAAGCAATACCAGAAAGAAAAACTGGAAACGCTCATCTCCGAATTTAATCTGGAGCATGTACGGAAAAATATCGGCGACCGCCTGTCGGGAGGAGAACGCCGCCGTACCGAGATAGCACGCTGCTTGGCAATAGAACCCAGTTTTATCATGCTGGACGAGCCATTTGCAGGGGTCGACCCCATTGCCGTACAGGATATACAGGATATTGTGTGGAAACTGAAAGACAAAAACATCGGCATCCTGATAACCGACCACAACGTAGACGAAACCCTGAGTATTACCGACCGTGCCTATATGCTGTTCGAGGGGAAAATCATGTTTCAGGGTACATCGGAAGAACTGGCCGAGAACCCGATTGTACGCGAAAAATACCTCGGGCGCGATTTTGAACTGAAAAGAAAAACAAGAACATAGTAAAGTAGTGAGTGAACAAACTCAGGTGATAATCTGAAAGAATAGAATAACATAAGACGTTCATAATGTTTTAGTAGTATGAACTTATTATTATCCTATTCTATTCCAGTCATAGGTTAAAAACCATAACTTTCAAAAAAAATCAAACATTATGAGAGCAAGAAGAGAATTAATAATAGATGCCCAGATTACCCTAAAGGAGATAAGTTTGGACGAGGTTCAACCCATTTTTACCACACTTGTGCGCGAACGCAATTATTTCTCGGAATGGCTTCCTTTTGTAGAATATACCAAAGAAGTATCTGACACACTGATGTTTGTAGAACAAACAATACACGGCGACCCGAATAATCTGACCTGTGCCATCTATTTCGAAAACCAGTTTGTAGGATTGGTAGGGCTGAAAGATACAGATGTAAGCAATAATAAGACAGAGATAGGCTACTGGCTTTCGGAAGGATTTCAAAAACGCGGAATAATGACGCGCGCCTGCCGTGCAATAATAGAATATGCTTTCGACGAAATGGGGATGAACCGCGTTCAGCTGAAAGCAGCCACCGGAAATATAAAAAGCCAGCAGGTAGCCGAGCGTCTTGGTTTTAAGCGCGAAGGGATAGAGCGCGAAGGCGAACTGCACTCGCGCGGATATGTTGACTTAGTAGTATTCGGGGTACTCAAATCAGAATGGAAATAAATAAGAGAGCTAAGGAGTAAGAGATGTAAGTAATAATACATATTCAAAAAAACAACTTACTTCTCACCTCTTGCCCCTTACCTGCGGATTACTATGCAAAATGCACAACTAACCATATTAGGATGCGGCTCTGCCCTGCCTACAAAAAGGTATTTTCCAAGCGCACAGATACTCACCCTACGTGAAAAAAGTTACCTGATAGATTGCGGCGAAGGAACGCAGATACGCCTGCGCCAGATGAAGGTAACCAATACGCGCTTCGGGCATGTATTTATTTCGCACCTGCATGGCGACCATTGTTTCGGGCTGGTGGGGATGATTTCGAGTTTCGGGATGCTTAACCGTACTGCCGATTTGCACATACACGCACATGCCGACTTGCAGAGGCTGCTGACACCTATGTTACAGTATTTTTGTGCCGACCTGCCCTTCAAAGTCATATTTCACCATGTCGACCCCGAAAAGCACCAACTCATATTCGAAGACCGCTCGGTGTCGGTGTATTCCATTCCGCTAAAGCACCGTGTGCCCACCTGTGGATTCCTGTTCGAAGAAAAACCAAAGGAACGGAACATTATCCGCGAGATGATTGATTTCTATCAGATTCCTGTGTCGTACATCCATAAAATAAAGCAGGGCGAAGATTTTGTAACAACCGATGGCGAAACAATACCTAACACACGGCTAACTACCCCGCCAAAGCCACCAAAGCGGTTTGCCTACTGTTCGGACACGGCATACAACGAAAAGATAATACCTATTATTGAAGGGGTGGATTGCCTGTATCACGAAGCCACCTTTGCCGAAGAGGAACTGGTAAGGGCCGGAAAGACCATGCACTGTACCGCCCGTCAAACAGCCGAAATAGCACAAAAAGCAAACGTAAAAAAACTTATCATAGGACACTATTCTGCCCGCTACTCCAATCCAGAGATTATATATAACGAGGCAAAGGCCGTCTTTGCCAACACCATAGCAGGAGAAGACATGAAAACCTACGAGTTCTGAAAAACCCGCTGAGGGTGTCACAAAAGGGAAAAGAACGCAAATTACGCAGATAGATACCCCTTTCATCTCCCCCTCGCTATTTGTAACAACGAGGGGGAAAGAGGTATGTTATTATATCACGTACTTACAGCTCCGCTATACACCGTACACTGAAGCCGCGCGAACGGCTGTCCAGAGCCGCAGGGTACACGATACTACCATTGAAGGCCAAGTTGAGCGAGTACACACTGCTAAGGCTACCACTCCAATAGTAGCCGTTAACACCTACAGTGTAGAGCTCGCCATTACTGTAGGCGCGATAGCCGGCGGCGGGCAAAAATAAAGTAGTGGTTTCACCGTCAGGTTTCACTTCGTAACCATTAGTACCACCAGCAGAATACCAACTCCAAGTATTAGTTACAGCAGTAGCTTTAACACCGGGAGCTGAGCCGCCACGGAAGATATCACTCCATTCACCTTGAGCAGGAACGCGCCAACCTGTAGGGCATGGGTCGTAAGTAGCATTTTTCTGGTTACGCCAATTCAAGTCAGCGGTAACAGCTTTTGTTACATCAACCCAGTTGTAAGGATAAGAAGGAGCTTTAATAAAGGAACCGGAAATACTGGCAGGAAGTGTAGCGTCATTGTTAGTAGACAATGTAGTGGTTGCAGCACTGGTACGTTTTTGATGACCATCAGTCTTACGACCCCATTGGTATAAGTCACCGTAAACTGGAGAAAGCTTCATATTATCGGGAGTTACACCACTACCGCCATAACTATATACAACACTTGATGTTGATTTTTGAGCAGCAATAGTTGTAACAGTTGCACCCAGATTATAGCACATAAATTTGCTCCATCCACCTGCTACGGTTTTTGCACCACAGCCTACAGCCACTTCAGCTATATCGCTGTTTATACTGTTGCCGTTAGCATCGGTTATTTGGCAATAATAACGGCGCATGCCCAAAGCTGATAAATCGGGAGTAAAAGCATCTGAATCGCCTCCTGTACCATCAGTCACAGTCATAGGAGCAACGTTCTGATTTGTAGGCAATTCGTACCATTGGTAAGTAAGAGGAGCCACACCGATAGCCGCTACGCTTATAGTAGCTGCATCAGTACCAATACCCAACAAAGTACCGGCACCTTCTGTTTCTTTCCAGTTGAAAGCACGGGGCTGGGTAGTAATAACTAAATTGTCGCTACCACCACTACAATCGGATACCCAAGCAGTACCATTCCATGTGTCGGTACATTTAGTAGTAATGTTGTAAATAGTAAGCCCTTCGGCTAAATCTTTACCACTTACCGATAAGGCGTTACGCTGAACGGTAGTAAGCTGAGGCAGACGCAAACCACCTGTAGTACCTGTTACTTCTAAAAGCGAAAAACTTTCGGGGGCTTTGTCGGCACCGATAGTTACTTGCGCATTGGCACTAAAAATGAAAAACGAAAATTGAAAAAGACAGAATAAAACTAAAGTCTGTCGGAATGATTGTTTTCTGTTCATGATTACTTAATTGTTAGTTATTAATGTTTAATTATTATTTGTTTCCGTTCCGTATAGCGGC